>NZ_JASSZF010000004.1:0-137078 GCF_031935715.1 Halomonas garicola
CTCCACTGCTCTGCGGGACATGATTCAGGCCGCAGGTGCCGAGCCGGTGATTCCTCCGAAAAAGAATCGTTTGGCGCGCATTGAAGTAGACTGGCACTGTTACCAAGATCGCAATCTGGTGGAGAGGTTCTTTCAGAAAATCAAGAAGTTCCGGCGGTTATCTACACGCTATGAGCGACTGGCAAGAAACTACCAGTCACTCCTCTGCCTCGTGTCAGCCGCCATATGGCTGGCCTAATTGTTAACGCCCCCTAGGTCCAGCGAAAAACAGGTCCGGCGAAAATAGACCCGGCGAAACGCAAAACGCCTCGGCAGCAGCCGAGGCGTTTTTTTTGCGTGGCGTGAGGCCGGCCTAGTTGGCTGCGGTACTTCCATCCAGATACTCAAAGACCTTCACGATACGCTGCACGCCGGACACCCCGGATACCGCGGCGACAATGCGCTCGGCTTCCTGGCGCGAGACGATGCCCATCAGGTAGACGCTGGCGTTTTCCGTGGTGACCTTGAGCTTTGACGAGTCGATATGATCGTTGGTGGCAAGCTGGCTCACCACGTTGGTGGTCAGCCAGGTATCGGTAAGCCGCTGGCTGGCGGGCAGGCGGGCGGCGACGGTGAGCTCGTTGTGCACGGTCTCCACGCCTCGCAGCTGCTCGGCCACCTGGGCGGCCTTTTTCTGCAGCTCTTCGCTTGGCACCTGGCCGACCAGCAGCACCCGGCCGTTGTAGCTGTGGGCGCGAATGCGGGCATCGCCGAGCCGGGCGTCAGCCTGGTCCAGCGACTTTTCCACCTGATCTTCGATGGTGGCATCCACGGCCTTGACGTCGCCTGCGCGCTGGCCGTACTGGGACTGGTTGGTGGCTGAGCTGGTGGCGCACCCGCCAAGCAGCAGCAGGCCGCCGGTGAGCAGTGCCGCGGCGCAGGCGCGCGGCGTGGCGAATGAGCGCAGCGTGGCGGCAAAGGCGTTTAACATGGGTGTTGGCTCCCGGTAGTCAGAAGAGTTTCAAGGGGAAAAGCGCTCGCCCAGCGAGAATACCGCGCTGCGCGGCAGAGCGATAGCCGGGCGCGGCCGAAGGCGGCTCAGGCGCCGCCGAACAGCTGTTCATCGATCAGATCGCAAAGGCAGTGAATGGCCAGCAGGTGGACTTCCTGGATGCGCGCGGTGGAGGTGGCCGGCACGCGGATTTCGCAGTCGTCCTGGCTCAGCAGCGCCGCCATGTCACCGCCGTCGCGGCCGGTGAGCGCCACCACGGTCATCTCCCGGTCGTGGGCGGCCTGAATGGCCTGGACGATATTGGCCGAGTTGCCGCTGGTGGAAATCGCCAGCAGAATGTCGCCGGGCTGGCCCAGCGCGCGAATCTGCTTGGAGAACACCTCGTTGTAGCTATAGTCGTTGGCAATGGAGGTAAGCGTTGACGAGTCCGTGGTCAGGGCCAGCGCCGGCAGGCTCGGGCGTTCGCGCTCGAAGCGATTCAAAAGCTCCGAGGAAAAGTGCTGGCTGTCGCCGGCGCTGCCGCCGTTGCCGCAGGCAACGATCTTGCCCTCGTTGACCAGGCTTTGCACCATCATCTGGCTTGCGACCTCGATGAAAGGCGGCAGCACTTCGCTTGAGTAGGTCTTGGTGTCGATACTTGAGTTGAAGTGATCGAGTATGCGGGTCTGAAAATCCATTGGGCGTCCTGTTTGCGAAGACCGTTTTTGCCGAAAACGGTGTGGATCAAAAGGCGTCAAAGGCGGCCTGAACCCATTCAAAAGTCAGCGCCGGAGGCGTCCCGAGGACGGCAAGAATATCAAAACGGCAGGGGCCTGGGTGCGGCTCCCGGGCCAGATACGTGCGCGCCGCCTTGATCAGGCGGCGCTGTTTCTGTGCGGTAACGGTTTCCAGCGGATGGCCGTAACGCGTGGTTTCCCGGTGTTTTACCTCGACAAATACCAGGGTGTCGCCGTCCCGCATGACCAGATCCAGCTCGCCGCCTTTGGCATGCTGGTTGCGCCCCACAAGCGAAAGCCCCCGCTGTTCGAGCCAGCGGGCGGCCAGGCCTTCGACGGCGCTACCGCGCGCCCGCGCCGTTTGCGGACGGTTATTCACCGCCCGACAGGCCGGACGACAGAATGGCGCTGGGCACGCCGTTTTTGAACTGCGCCCAGGGCAGCCTGCGGTAAATGCGCCCGTCGGCGGTCAGGTAAAGCTGCCCGGTAGCGCCCTGGAAGTTCTGCAGGGCATTGATGTCGGCCAGCCGGATGCCGGCTTCGTAGGCATCCACGCCCATGGCCAGCAGCCGGAACATGGAGGCGTCGGCGTCGTCGCTCAGCGCCCGGTAGCTGTCGTAGAAGGGCAGGGCCTCTTCACCGCCGACGGCGGCGTCGGGAATCTGCCAGGGGATATCGACGAAGTTGATACCGTCGAGGTTCTTGTCCTGGCGCGGCTGGTCAATGCCTTCGTGCAGGTGCGAGGTGGCATACGTCGGCAGCTCGGAGGCGTAGTAGTAGTCCAGCAGCGACGGCACCTGGCGGGCGTATTCGGGCACCGCGAGCAGGAAAAGCCCGTCGATGCTGTCCAGGCGCGCGCGTTCGCCGCTGACGCTGAGCGCCTTTTTCACCGCGTTGTTGGCGTTGCCCTCGGGGTTATAGCGAATGGCGTTGGCGACGCTTCCGCCCTCATTCTGCCAGGCGTCAAGGAAGGCCTCGCCGACGCGCTGGCCCCAGCTGTTGTCCGGCACCATCAGCGACATCTGCCGGTGGCCCTCTTCGCTTGCGCGTTTGGCTACCTGGCGTGCCTCGTCTTCGGCAGAGAGGCCGTACTGAAACAGCTGCTTGGCCTGGTTATGTTCGCTCTCGCCGTAGTTGAGGGCAAGCGTGGGCAGCGGCACGCTTCCGCGCTGCTCGAGCCGAGTGACGCGATCCTTGGACAGAGGGCCGATGACGATTTGGGCGTCCATGGCCTGGGCGCGGTCGTAAAGCTCGCTTAGAGACGCCTCTGAGGTGTCAAAAAAGCGCAGGCTGGTGCTGTCTCCGGAGACGTCCTGATGGGTCTGGATGGCGTCTTTCAGGGTGTCGGCCACGCTGCTCAGGGGGCCGGATTCCGGGAGGAAGACGGCGATGCGCTCGACCCGGCGGCCGGCGAGCCCGGGGATGGCAAGGCTTTCAAGATCCGGCTGGTCAAGCGCCTCGCGCGCCCAGCGGCGCCGCTCGATCAGGGTCTTTTGCTGATCCGACGACATGGCCAGCTCGTCGTCCAGCACCCGGGCCGCCCGGCTAACGGCGCGGGGCTGCTCAAGCGCCCGGCCGAGCTCCGAGTGAAGCATCGCCCAGCGCACGCGGTCGTCCTCGGCAAGCGCGCTTTCGTCGAGATTGTCGGTAATCTCGTAGGCGCGCTGGCGGTTGCCCTGGCGCGCCACGATGTGCGCCGCTTCCAGGCGGGTGCGGGCAGCCTCTGCCGGGGACTGGCTTTCGGCCTCGCCCATCAGCTGGCCGACGTCGCGGTCGGAGGCGCGGTCTACCACGCTCGGGGAGGACGGTTGCTGGGTGGCGCAGCCTGCCAGCAGCAATGCCGTGAGCGCAGTGGCCAGCAGGCCACGAGATATCGGTTTCATGTATCCTTCCTTCGTTGGTATTGGCGCGGATGCGTCGCTTGCGGCATTGGCTCGCTGATACGGCGGAGAGTCATCGTGATGCGATGCCCGAGATATCAGGCCCAAGGCTACAATGGCGCGCCGCGTATCGCCAGAGCGAGCCGGTAAACCAGCTAATACGTCAGCCATAATGAACCGGGAGTCACGATGACACAGAGGCGTACGGGCATATTGTACGTGGTAGCTACACCCATTGGGAACTTGGACGACCTGAGCGCGCGGGCAACGCAGGTGCTTGGCCAGGTCGCCCGGGTGGCCGCCGAGGACACCCGCCACAGCAGCCGCCTGCTCGGGCATCTGGGCATCAGCGTGCCGATGCTGTCCCTGCACGAGCATAACGAGGCCGCGCGGGTGGCACAGCTGACGCAGTACCTGGCCGCCGGCGAGGATATTGCCCTGATCAGCGATGCGGGCACGCCGCTGATCAGCGATCCCGGCTTTTTGCTGGTGCGCGAGCTGCGCGCGCTGGACTATCCGGTGGTGCCGATACCCGGCCCGGCGGCGCTGATTACCGCGCTGAGCGCTGCTGGGCTACCCACGGACCGCTTTCGCTTCGGCGGCTTTTTGCCGGCCAAGCCCGGCGCCCGCAAGCAGGCGCTCGAGGCGCTTCGCGAGCGCGACGAGACGCTGGTGTTCTACGAGTCGCCGCACCGTATCGGGCACACCCTCGACACCCTGGGAGAGGTGATGCCCGAGCGCCGCACGGTGCTGGCCCGGGAGCTGACCAAGACGTTCGAGACGTTTTTGTCCGGCACGCCGGCGGAGCTTGGCGAGCGGCTGCAACGCGACGCCAACCAGGCCCGGGGCGAGTTTGTCATCATGGTAGAGGGCGCCGCCCCCGCCACCGATAACGAGTGCCGGGAAGTGTCGGCCGGGGCGCTGCTGGCGGCGCTTCTGGCGGAAGGCGTGGGCGTCAAGCAGGGTGCGGCGCTGGCGGCGCGTCTGCTGGGCGGGCGCAAGAAGGACTGGTATGCGCGCTTGCAGGCGCTCAAGGAGGCCTGAGCGCGCCGGCGGCGGATAACGCCAGATGGCGATTGAGGCCGGGCGGGCGCGCTGGTATGCTTGCCCGCGGAGTTGGCCAGGCAGCCGCTGCCGCGCTTGCGCGGGGGAGGAAAGTCCGGGCTCCACAGGGCAGAGTGCCAGGTAACGCCTGGGCGGCGCGAGCCGACGGAAAGTGCAACAGAGAGTAGACCGCCGGGCCTTGCGAGGCCGGTAAGGGTGAAAGGGTGCGGTAAGAGCGCACCGCACGGCTGGTAACAGCGCGTGGCACGGTAAACCCCACTCGGAGCAAAACCAAATAGGAACCCGACGGCGTGGCCCGCGCTGGGTTCGGGTAGGTTGCTTGAGCGCTGCGGCGACGCAGCGCCTAGAGGAATGGCTGTCCACGACAGAACCCGGCTTATCGGCCGACTCCCCCCATCAAGCGCAGGGCGCCAGCGCGTCCTTGCCCGCTAACCCGGTTGACAGTTCTATGCGCGAGCGTCACAAGTCCTTACCCGATGCGGCCCCGGAAGCCGAGGCTTTTCGCCATGCAAGCGTTTTGCTGGACGGCGCCGTGGAGACTCTGGTGCATAAGGCAGACGGCGTGTATCTGGACGGCACCTTTGGCCGCGGCGGACACTCCCGCGCCATTCTTCAGCGCCTCGGCCCGGCCGGGCGCCTGCTGGCCATGGACCGCGACCCCCAGGCCATCGAAGCCGCCGGCGAGATCGACGACGCGCGCTTTCACATCACCCGCCAGGCGTTTGCCGAGCTCGGCGATTTTGCCCGGGAGCAGGGCGTTGACGGCAAGCTCTCCGGCGTGCTGCTGGACATCGGCGTCTCGTCGCCCCAGCTGGACGACCCCGAGCGCGGCTTTAGCTTCATGCGCGACGGCCCGCTGGACATGCGCATGGATCCCACCCGGGGCGAAAGCGCGGCCGAGTTTCTCGCCCGGGCAAAGGAGGCGGATATTGCCCACGTCTTCAAGGCCTACGGCGAAGAGCGCTTTGCCAAACGCCTGGCGCGTGCCGTCGTCACCCGGCGCAAGGAGGCGCCGTTTACCCGCACGGTGGACCTGGCCGAGGTGCTGAAAACCGCCCATCCGGCCTGGGAAAAAGGCCGGCACCCGGCGACCAAGGCTTTTCAGGGGCTGCGGATTTACCTCAACGGCGAGCTCGATCAGCTCGACGCCGCTCTGGACGCCGCCCTCGAGGCGCTGGCGCCGGGAGGCCACCTGGTGGTGATCAGCTTTCACTCGCTGGAAGATCGCCGGGTCAAACGCTTCATCCGCCACCACGTGCGCGGCGACACCCACGTGCCCCGGGGCATGCCGCTGCGCGACGACCAGCTCAACCGCCGCCTCGAGTCGCTGGGCAAGGCGCAGCGCGCCGGTGCCGACGAAGTGGCCGGCAACCCGCGAGCGCGCAGCGCGGTGATGCGTGCCGCGCGCAAGCGAGAGGCATGATGGCCAGGCAGGTCACGCCGAGGCCGCCGCACGTCCGGCGCCGGAAAGGGCCGAGCCAGTGGCTGAAGCGCGCCGAGCGGCCGTTTTCGCTGCGCGCCTGCCTGCGCCCGGGGACGCTGCTGGTGGCCGGGCTAATGGCGGCGTGCCTGCTCAGCGGCCTGGCCGTTGTGGGCATGACCCATGAGACCCGCGCCCAGTACGCCAAGCTGCAGACCCTGGAGCAGGAAAAAAATCAGCTGAATACCGAATGGGGCCGGCTGCTCCTGGAAGACGGCGCCTGGTCAACGCCTGCCCGCATCGAAAAAATTGCCACGGAGCGACTGGATATGCGCATCCCCGATGTCCACGATGTCGAGGTCATTGCCCCGTGAGCGCCAGGCATTCGCGCGGTCGGCCCGCTTCGGCGTCGGTAGCGCCGCCGCTCGCCCGGTGGCGCTTTGGCTTTGTCCTGCTGGGGATCGCCGCGGTGGCGGCGGTGCTGATCGGGCGGATCACCCTGCTGCAGGTGATTGACCGGCCGTTTTTGCAAAGCCAGGGCGACGCCCGCACCCTGCGCCACGAGGCCATTCCGGCCCACCGGGGCATGGTCACCGACCGCTACGGGGAGCCGCTTGCCATCTCGACGCCGGTGGTTACGCTCTGGGCCAACCCCCAGGAGCTGCCCGAAGACCCGGTCAGGCGGGTGATGCTCGCCCAGGCGCTGGGCATGAGCCTGTTTGATCTCGACGCCCGGATTGCCCGCTACGGCGAGCACGAATTCATGTACCTGCGCCGTCAGATGACGCCCCGGGCGGCCCAGGAAGTCCTCGACCTGCGCGTGGCCGGGGTCTATTCCCAGCAGGAATACAAGCGCTACTATCCCGCGGGCGAAGTCGCCGCCCAGCTGATCGGCGTGACCGACGTGGACGATGCCGGGCAGGAGGGGCTCGAGCTTGCCTACCAGCCGTACCTCTCGGGCCGCCCCGGCCAGCGGCGTATTATCCAGGACCGTCGCGGGCGCCTGGTGCGCGAGCTCGGCGTGGTGCGCGAAGCCCAGCCCGGCGGTGACCTGACGCTCGCCATCGACCAGCGCCTGCAGTACATGGCCTACCGCGAGCTGCGCGCCGCGGTGGAAGACAACGACGCCACCGGCGGCTCGCTGGTGATGCTCGATTCGCGCACCGGCGAAGTGCTGGCCATGGTCAACCTGCCCTCCTACAACCCCAACAACCGCGCCGGGCTCGACCCCGGCGGGCTGCGCAACCAGGCGCTGGTGGACGTCTTCGAACCCGGCTCGGTGGTCAAGCCGCTGGCGATGTCGACGGTGCTCGAGCAGACGGGCTTCACCCCCGACACGGTGATGGATACCGCGCCCGGCTGGATGCGTATCGACGGCTATACCATTCGCGACTTTCGCAACTACGGCGAGCTTAGCCTGACCAACGTGCTGGTCAAGTCGTCGAACATCGGCATGTCGCGCCTGGCGCTTGAGCTTGACGACACAGCCATCTGGGAGCGCTATAACCAGCTGGGCTTTTCCCACAGCCCGAGCACCGGCTTCCCCGGCGAGGCCGGCGGCAACCTGCCCGACACCGTGAACTTCTCGCGCAGCGAGCGCGCTTCGCTGGCCTACGGCTACGGGCTTTCGGTCTCGGCCGTGCAGCTGGCAAGCGCCTTTACCGCCATTGCCAATCACGGCCAGCGTATGCCGCCGTCGCTGCTGAAGCTCGACGAAGCGCCGCCCGGCGAGCCGGTCATCGAACCGGCGGTCGCGGATGAGCTGATGGAGATGCTGGAAGCGGTGGTCGCGCCGGGTACCGGCGGCCGCCGCGCCCGGGTCGAAGGCTACCGGGTGGCGGGCAAGACCGGCACCGTGCGCAAGACCGGCCAGAGCGGCTACGACGAGGACGCCTATCGCAGCGTCTTTGTGGGCATCGCCCCGGCCTCCGAGCCGCGCATCGTCACCGCGATAATGATTGATCACCCCAAGGCCGGGGAGTTTTACGGCGGCGCCGTGGCCGCGCCGGTGTTTTCCGACGTTGCCGGCAACGCGCTGCGGCTGCTGGACGTGCCGCCCGATGCCGATGAGTCGTCGTCATGAGGACGAGCCGCCACCGATTAAGGAGACAGCATGACGCTTAGCGCAAGCGATCTGATTGAGGCACTCAAGAAAGTCTGGCCCGTCAGCGATATCTCAGGCGTGGCGCAGCATCTTCCCGAGCCGGTGCAGCTGCGCACCGATTCGCGCCGGGTGGCGGCGGGCGAGGTGTTCGTCGCCGTGCCCGGCAGCTCGGCCGACGGCCGGGATTTTGTCGACCGGGCCCTGGAGGCCGGCGCGGCGCTGGTGCTCAGCCACACCGACGACGCAGAGGCGGCGCTTAACGGGCGCGTATTGACGCTGCCGCATCTGGCATCGCGCCTGGGCGAGCTGGGTCGCAAGCTTTATGCCGTACCCGACACGCTCGAAGTCATCGCCGTCACCGGCACCAACGGCAAGAGCTCGGTGACGCACTACGTGGCCGCGCTGAGCGAAGCGCTGGGTACCCCGGCCGGGGTGGTCGGCACCCTGGGTGCCGGGCGCATCGGCGCCCTTGCCGATACCGGGCTGACCACGCCGGGGACGCTCGAGCTACAGGCCGCACTTGGCAACATGGCTCGGCAAGGGGTCAAGCGCGTCGCGCTGGAGGCGTCGTCCCACGCCCTGGATCAAGAGCGCCTCGACGGCCTCAGCGTCAAGGCCGGGGTGTTCACTAACCTGAGCCGAGACCATCTGGACTATCACGGCAGCATGGCCGCCTACGCCGCGACCAAGGCCAGGCTGTTTCGCCGCCCTGAGCTTGCGCTTGCGGTGGTCAACGCCGACGACGCCCTGACGCGGCTGATGCTTGCCGGCTGCGGCGAGGGCGTGCGCGTGCTGGCCACCGGCCGGGACGAGGCGGTAACGCTGCGGGTGCTCGAGTGCTCGCTCCACGCCGCCGGGCAGCAGGCGCTGATTGCCACCCCCGACGAGGAAAAGGTGCTCTCGCTTGGCCTGATGGGGCGCTTCAACCTGGATAACGTCCTGCTGGCCATGGCCGTGCTTTACGGGCTGGGCAAGCCGCTGGACGCGCTGGTCGAAGCGGCCGCCCGCCTGCAGCCGGTGCCCGGGCGCATGGCGCTTTACCGCACCGCCGGGGCGCCCAGCGTGGTGGTCGACTATGCGCATACGCCGGGGGCGCTTGAGAGCGCGCTGACGGCGCTGCGCGCCCACCTGGGCAGCGCCGGGCAGCTGTGGTGCGTGTTCGGCTGCGGCGGCGACCGCGATCGCGGCAAGCGCGCGCCCATGGCTAGGGCGGCCGAGGCGGGGGCGGACCGCTGCGTGGTCACCGACGACAACCCGCGCAGCGAGTCTCCGGCGGTCATCCGCCAGGGCATCGTGGCCGGGTTCGAGGATTCGTCCGCGGTGCTGGATATCGGCGAGCGCCGCCGGGCCATCGCCGAAGTGATCGCCCGGGCCGATGCCGATGACGTGGTGCTGATAGCCGGCAAGGGGCACGAGGCCTACCAGGAAATCGACGGCGTGCGCCATGCCTACCTGGACGGCGACGAAGTCGAGCGCGCGCTTGCCGCCCGGAGCCAGTCATGACGCTGCTGACCGCAGGCCGCGTGGCCCGGGCCGTGGGCGGCGAGCTTGCCGGGGCGGCAGCGGACCTGCCCCTTGGCCGCGTGGTGACCGATACCCGCGCCCCGGCGCCGGGGACTCTGTTCGTCGCGCTTGCCGGGGAGCGCTTCGACGGTCACGACTTTGTGGCCGAGGCGCGGGAGCAGGGCGCCGCCGCTGCCCTGGTCGAACGTCCCGTTGACGACGCGCTGCCCCAGATCGTCTGCGCCGATACCCGCCTGGCGTTGGGGCTTTTGGCCCGGGCGTGGCGGCGCGGCTTTGGCTGCCCGCTGGTGGGCGTCACCGGCAACAGCGGCAAGACCACGGTCAAGGAGCTTTTGACCGAGCTGCTGGCGCCGCTGGGGCCGGTGCACGCCACCCGGGGCAACCTGAACAACGACATTGGCGCGCCGCTGACGCTTTTGGGGCTCGAGGCCGAGCACCGCGCGGCGGTGGTGGAGCTTGGGGCCAATCACCTGGGTGAAATTGCCTGGACGACCCGGCTGGCGATGCCCGCGGTTGCCGTGGTGACCAACGTCACCGGGGCCCACGTGGGCGAGTTTGGCGGCATGGGGCAGATTGCCCAGGCCAAAAGCGAGATTTTCCAGGGCTTGCCGCCGGACGGCGTGGCGGTGCTCAATCGCGACGATCCCTACTATGCGTTTTGGGCGTGCTGCGCCGCGCCGGCGGCGGTGTCGAGCTTTGGCCTGCATCCCCAGGCCGACGTCCAGGCCCGGGCGCTTTCCTGGGATGCCCAGGGGCGTTATGCTTTCACGCTCGCCGTTGGCGGCAGCGCCGTCGGCGAGGTTCGCCTCAGGCTTTGCGGGCAGCACAACGTCAGCAACGCTTTGGCAGCGGCGGCGGCCGCCCTGGCGCTGGGCGTCAGTGCCTCTGCAGTGGTGGACGGGCTGTGCCGGGCGCAGGCGCTTGAGGGAAGGCTCAGCGTGCTGCCCGGCGTGCGCGATACCGCGCTGCTGGACGATTCGTACAATGCCAACCCCGGCGCGGTAAAGGCAGCGCTTGATACCCTGGCGCGCTTCCCCGGGCCGCGCTGGTGCGCGCTTGGCGCTATGGGCGAGCTTGGCGAGGCGTCCGACGCGCTGCACGCCGAAATCGGCTGTCACGCCGCCGAGCTGGGCATTGAGGCCCTTTATACCCTGGGCGGGGCGGCAAGGCCTGCGAGTACGGCGTTTGCCGACGCCGCCGGCGGAGATAGTCGGCATGGCGGCAGCCGGCATTTTGATAATTACGCCGCGCTGGAAGATCATCTCCGGCGCGCGCTGCCCAACGGGGCGAGCCTGCTGGTCAAGGGCTCTCGGAGCGCAGGCATGGAGCGGCTGGTTGCCGCCCTGCGCATGAACCAACACTAAGGTAAGCGCCGTTCATGTTACTTCATCTGGCGAATTTTCTGGCGCAGTATCAAAGCGCCTTTCAGGTTTTCAACTATCTGACGCTGCGCGTCATTCTGGGGGCGCTCACCGCCTTGCTGCTGTGCCTGTGGCTGGGCCCCTGGGTTATTCGCCGGCTGGTAGAGGGCCAGATCGGCCAGGCCGTGCGCGACGACGGCCCGCAGTCGCACCTGTCCAAGGCGGGAACGCCGACCATGGGCGGGGTGATGATGCTGATAGCAATTGCCATCAGCACCCTGGTCTGGGGTGACCTGACCAACCACTACGTGTGGGTGGTGCTGGGCGTCACCCTGGGCTTTGGCACCATCGGCTGGATCGACGACTACCGCAAGGTGGTAGAGAAGAACCCTCGGGGCCTGCCGGCCAGGTGGAAGTATTTCTGGCAGTCGGTGATCGGGCTGGGGGCGGCCTGCATTCTCTATTTCACCGCGGCAAGCGCGGTGGAAATCAGCCTGCTGCTGCCCATGGTCAAGGGCGTGATGCTGCCCCTGGGCGCCTTTTTTATCGTGCTCAGCTACTTTGTCATCGTCGGCAGCTCCAACGCCGTTAACCTGACCGATGGGCTCGACGGGCTTGCCATCATGCCTACCGTGCTGGTGGCCATGGGCCTGGCGATATTCGCCTACGCCAGCGGCAACGCGGTATTTGCCGACTATCTGCACATGCCCTTTATTGCCGGCACCGGGGAGCTGGCGGTGTTTTGCGCCACCATCGCCGGGGCGGGGCTCGGGTTTCTGTGGTTCAACACCTACCCCGCCCAAGTGTTCATGGGCGACGTCGGCTCACTGGCGCTGGGGGCGGCGCTCGGCGCGGTGGCGGTGGTCATACGCCAGGAGTTTGTGCTCTTTATCATGGGCGGCATCTTCGTCGTCGAGACGCTCTCGGTGATCCTCCAGGTGGGCTTTTACAAGCTCACCGGGCGGCGCATCTTCCGCATGGCGCCGCTTCATCATCATTACGAGCTCAAGGGCTGGCCGGAGCCGCGCGTTATCGTGCGCTTCTGGATCATCACCGTAGTACTGGTGCTGCTGGGGCTTGCCACGCTCAAGGTCCGCTGACGGAGGGGATGCATGACAGCTGTTCCGCGCGGCACAACGCTGGTCGTCGGGTTGGGGCTTTCCGGCCGCGCGATCTGCCGCCATCTGGCCCGCTTGGGGGCGCCCTTCATGGTCGCCGATACCCGCTGGGCGCCGCCGGGGCTGGAGGCGTTTCGCCAGGCGCACCCGGGCGTTGCCGTACACTGCGGCCCGCTTGAAACGCTGGACATGAGCGCGGCCGAGGAAGTGGTGCTGAGCCCCGGCGTTGACCCGCATGCCCCGGCGTTTGCCGGCCTGGTTGAAGCGCACAATCCGGCCACCGGCAAGCCGCGGCTGATCGGGGAAATAGCGCTTTTCTGCCGCGCCGCGCGCGGGCGAGTGGCGGCGGTGACCGGCTCCAACGCCAAGTCCACGGTGGTGACCCTGCTTGGCGAGATGGCCGCCGAGGCCGGCGTGCGGGTGGCCGTGGGCGGCAACCTGGGCACGCCGGCGCTGGACCTGCTGGCCGCAAGCCCCGAGGCCGAGCTTTACGTGCTGGAGCTTTCCAGCTTTCAGCTGGAGACCACGCCGCGGCTCAACGCCGAGTGCGCGGCGTTTCTCAACCTAAGCGAAGACCACCTCGACCGCCACGGCGATATGGCGGCCTACCGCGCCGCCAAGCAGCGCATTTTTGCCGGCGTCCGCCGCGCCGTAGTCAACGGCGACGACGCCGATACCTGGCCGGCGGCGCCGTACGCGCTGGCCGATCGCCAGGTCGTGCGCTTCGGCGTTACGCCGCCGGAAGGAACGAACTGGGGCCTTGCCCGGCGCGGGGGCCGCACCTGGCTGGTTCAAGGGGCAGACCCTTGGCTTGCCGCCGACGAGATGGGTCTTGCCGGGCGGCACAATCAGCAAAACGCCCTGGCGGCGCTGGCTATGGGCCAGATACTGGGGCTGGCCCCGGCGGCCATGACGGCGGTGCTGCGCCGCTTTGCCGGCCTTGCCCACCGCAGCGAAACCGTGGCTTCGGTGAACGGCGTGCTCTGGGTGAACGATTCCAAGGGCACCAACGTAGGGGCGACCCTGGCCGCGGTGAACGGCCTGGGGCCCACCCTTGACGGCAGGCTTGTGCTGCTCGCCGGGGGCGAGGGCAAGGGCGCCGATTTTACCCCGCTGACTGAGCCGCTGGCCGCCTATGCGCGCGGCGTGATGCTTTACGGCGCCGACGCCGGCCGCCTGGCCGAGGCGCTCGGCGACCGGGTGCCGGTCAGGCGCTTTGCCGACCTGGCGGACGCCACCCGCGCCGCCGCGGCGCTGGCCGCCCCCGGCGACTGCGTGTTGCTTTCGCCGGCCTGCGCAAGCCTTGACCAGTTTACCGACTATCGGGCGCGCGGCGACGCCTTTTGCCGGCTGGCCGAGCAGCTCAAACAGGACGCCGGATACGGAGTAAGCGCGCCATGAAACACCGCGTCAAGCGCCTGCGCGAAGCGCTCGATACCCGGCAGATGCCGTGCGACGTCTGGCTGCTGCTGGTGACGCTATTGCTGGCCGGTCTGGGCTGGGTGATGGTCAGCTCGGCCTCGGTCGAGCTTGTTGACGACAGCTACCGCTATGCGCTTCGCCACGGCGTGTTTTTGCTCGCAGCGATACTGGCGGCAGCGCTCATGGTCAGCCTGCCCCTGGAGCTATGGCGCCAGAATGCCGGCATGATCCTCGCTCTGAGCCTGGTATTGCTGGCGCTGGTGCTGCTGGTGGGCCAGGACATCAACGGCAGCAAGCGCTGGATTGCGCTGCCCGGGCCTCTGCCCAGCCTGCAGGTGTCCGAGGTGGGTAAGGTCGGCCTGGTGTTCTACATGGCGGCGTTCATGGCGCGCTTTGCCGAGCCCCTGCGCACGCGGATGTTCACCCTGTTACGCCCGCTGGCGGTGCTGGCGCTGCCGGCGGGGCTTTTGTTCGCCGCGCCGGACTTTGGCGGCATGGTGGTTTATACGGTCTGCGTGGTGGGCATGCTGATGATGGCCGGCGCCTCGCTGGTGCTGCTGGTGGGGGCCGGAGGGCTGCTCACCGCCGGCGCCACGCTGATGGTAGCGATGGAGCCTTACCGGCTGGCGCGGTGGACGAGCTTTCTTGACCCCTGGGCCGATCAGTTTGCCACCGGCTACCAGCTCACCCAGGCGCTGATTGCCTTCGGCCGCGGCCACGTTACCGGCACTGGCCTGGGCAATAGCATCCAGAAGCTGCACTTTTTGCCCGAGGCGCATACCGACTTTATCTTTGCGGTGATCGCCGAAGAGCTGGGCATGCTGGGGGCGGTGATCGTGGTGCTGCTGTTTACGCTGCTCATCGTGCGCGCCATGCTGGTCGGCCGGCGGGCGGAGCTTGCCGGTCACCTGTTCGCCGCCTACATGAGCTACGGCATCGGCTTCATTATTGCCGCCCAGGCGTTTATCAACATGGCGGTGAGCTCGGGGCTGCTGCCAACCAAGGGGCTGACGCTGCCGCTGATCAGCTACGGCGGCTCGAGCCTGCTGGTGACCGGGGTGATGATCGGCCTTCTGCTGCGTGCCGATCACGAAACCCGGCACTCGCCTCGACGTACACCGACGCCGGCCCGCGAGCGCCGGCAGCCACGCCTTTAACAGGGACCGTCCGGCCCGCCTTTTGCGGGCCTGCCATTATCAGGGAGCCGCGCGTGTCGCAACCAACCCCTCAACGTGTTTTGATCATGGCCGGTGGGACCGGCGGCCACGTGATTCCTGCGCTGTCGCTCGCCCGGGCGCTGGCGGCCCGGGGCGTGACGGTGGAGTGGCTGGGCAGCCCCCGCGGCATTGAAAACCGCCTGGTGCCCGAGGCGGGCTTCCCGCTGCATCAGCTGCGCATCGGCGGGCTTCGCGGCAACGGCCTGGCGGGCTGGCTGAAGGCTCCGTTCAACCTGACCCGGGCGGTCTGCCAGGCGCGCCGGGTGGTGCGCCGCTTTAACCCCCAGCTGGCGGTGGGGCTGGGCGGCTTTGCCAGCGGCCCCGGGGGGCTTGCCGCGAGGCTATGCGGCGTGCCGCTGATGATTCACGAACAAAACGCCGTCGCCGGGTTGACCAACCGCGTGCTGTCGCGCCTTGCCGGGCATACCTACGCGGCGTTTCCCCAGGCGTTTGGCGAGCGGGCCACAGTGGTGGGTAACCCGGTGCGCGACGACATCGCCGCGCTTGGCGAAGTGCCGCGCAGTGCCCGGGAGATGCAAACAAGACGGCTGCGGCTTCTGGTCGTGGGCGGCTCGCTGGGCGCCGTGGCGCTTAACGAACGCCTGCCCGAGGCGCTTGCCGAGCTGGACGAAGCGGCGCGCCCGGAGGTTTGGCACCAGGCCGGGCAAAACCGCGACGAGGCCACGCGCGATGGCTACCGGCGGCGGGGCGTCGAGGCCCGGGTCAGCGCCTTCATCGACGACATGGCGGCGGCCTACGACTGGGCCGATGTGCTGGTCTGCCGGGCCGGCGCGCTCACCGTGGCCGAGCTCGCCGCGGCGGCGAAGCCGGCGCTTTTCGTGCCGTTTCCCCACGCCGTCGACGATCATCAGCGGCACAACGCCCAGGTGCTGGTCGAGGCCGGCGCGGCGCGCTGCATGGTTCAGAATGACCTGACCCGAACAAATCTGGCGCAGGCGCTTGCCGAGCTCTTGTCCGCTGAGGTGCTGGCCGACATGGCCGCCCGGGCGCGGCAGGCGGCGCATCTGGATGCCACCGAGCAGTTAATGCAAGGCTGTCTACGCCTTGCCCGGAAGGAGAAAGTGCGTGACTGAGTGGACAGACAATGCCGGGTCCGAGGCGCGCAAGCGCCCCCGGGGGCCGGGTATGCGGCGTATCCGGCGCCTGCATTTTATCGGCATCGGCGGTGCCGGCATGTGCGGTATCGCCGAGGTGCTGGCCAACCAGGGCTATTGCGTCAGCGGCAGCGACGTCAAGGTGACGCCGGTGGTGGAGCGCCTGCGCGAATGCGGCGTCAGCGTGAGCCTGGGCCACGCCCGAGAAAACGTTGAGGGGGCCGACGTGGTGGTGGTGTCCAGCGCCGTGGACGACGCCAATCCGGAAATCGTCTGGGCCCGGGATAACCGGGTGCCGGTGGTGCGCCGGGCGGAAATGCTCGCCGAACTGATGCGCTTTCGTCACGGTATCGCGGTGGCCGGCACCCACGGCAAGACCACGACCACCAGCCTCACAGCGACGCTGCTCGCCGAGGGCGGGCTGGACCCGACCTTTGTCATCGGCGGCAAGCTCACCAGCGCCGGCACCAACGCGCGCCTGGGTGAGGGCGACTACCTGGTGGCCGAAGCGGACGAGTCCGACGCCTCGTTTCTGCATCTGCAGCCGCTGGTGTCGATTGTGACCAATATCGACGCCGACCATATGGCCACCTACGGCAACGACTTCGAACAGCTGAAGGGCACCTTCCTCGAGTTTTTGCACAACCTGCCGTTTTACGGCCTGGCCGTGCTGTGCCTGGACGACCCCCAGGTGCGCGAGCTGAGCCCGCATCTTCAGCGCCACTTTGTCACCTACGGCTTTGACGCCGACGCCGACTATCGCATCGTGGATTTTGTCCAGCAGGCCGGCGAAGTGCGCTTTACCGCGCTGCGCCCGGAAGGCGCGCCGCTGGATATACGCCTGGCCATGCCCGGGCGACACAACGCGCAAAACGCCATGGCCGCGATTGTGGTGGCAAGCGATGCCGGCGTCAGCGACGCGGCGATTCTGCGCGGCCTTGCCGGCTTTGCCGGCGTCGGCCGACGCTTTCAGGTGCACGGCGACTATCCGCTGCCCGGCGGCGGGGACCCGGTGATGCTGGTGGACGACTACGGCCATCACCCCCGGGAAGTGGAGGTCGGCATCCGCGCGGTGCGCGACGGCTGGCCCGAACGGCGGCTGGTGATGCTCTATCAGCCGCACCGCTATAGCCGCACGCGGGATCTGTACGACGACTTCGTGCGCGTGCTCTCGGGGGTGGACACGCTGCTGCTGCTGGACGTTTACAGCGCCGGCGAAGCGGTTATCCCCGGAGCCGACGGCCGAGCGCTGGCGGGTTCGCTGCGCCAGCGCGGCGAGGTCGACCCGCTGTTTATCGAACATAAAAGCGAGCTGCCGGGGCTGCTGGCCAACGTGCTGCGCCCCGGCGATATCCTGATAACCCAAGGGGCCGGGGACATCGGCGGCATTGCCCAGCGCCTGGCCCGGGCCGAGCTGCTGCTTGACGAGGTGACACTGTGAATCAACCCCTGACGTCTGATACCGCCACGCCGGGCGCGCCCGCGGCTTCCGCGCCGCCGGTGGTAGTGATCTATGGCGGCACCTCTGCCGAGCGCGAGGTGTCGCTTGCAAGCGGGGCGGCGATACTCGCCGCCCTCAAGCGCAGCGGCGTCGAGGCCGTGGGCTACGACCCCTACGACCACGGCCTTGTCGGCCTTGAGCGGCTGGCGCCGTCCACGGTGTTTATTGCGCTGCACGGCCGCGGCGGCGAGGACGGCTCGCTGCAGGGTGCGCTCGAGCTACTGGGCATTCCCTATACCGGCAGCGGCGTGCTGGCCTCGGCGCTGGGCATGGACAAGGAGCGTACCAAGCAGATCTGGCAGGCGCTCGACCTGCCCACGCCGGAAAGCATCATGCTGAACGGCGCCGCCGACTGGCAGGCGGTGGCCGATCGGCTGGGGCTGCCGCTGATCGTCAAGCCGGTACACGAGGGCTCCACACTTGGCATCAGCATCGTCGCAAGCGTCGCCGAGCTTGAGGCCGCGTATCACGAAGCCGCGCGCTTTGATGCCCGGGTCATGGCCGAGCGTTTTATCCAGGGCGACGAATATACCGTATCGATCCTTGGCGACCGCGCGCTGCCGGCGATCCGGGTCGAGGTGCCGGGCGGCTTTTACGACTACGAAGCCAAGTACCTGTCCGACACCACGCAGTATCATCTGCCCTGCGGGCTCGATGACGCCGGCGAAGCCGAGCTTGCCGGGCTTTGCCAGAAGGCGTTTGCGGCGATCGGCGGGGCCGGCTGGGGGCGCGTTGACGTCATGCGCGACGCCCGGGGGCGCTTCTGGCTGATCGAGGTCAACACCGTGCCGGGCATGACCGACCACAGCCTGGTGCCCCAGGCCGCGGCCCACACGGGCATGGACTTTGACCGGCTGGTGCTCGAGATTCTGGCAACCGCCGGGCATGTGAGGCAGGATGCAGAAGCGTAACGCCTGGCTTGGCCTTGTGCTGCTGGCGCTGATGCTCGGCGCCGGCGGCCGGGCGCTGTGGCTGTGGCTGGATACCCCGGTCGAGCGCGTCTCGGTGCGCGGCGACTGGGACTACGCCAACGCCGACTACCTGCGGGGCCAGCTGGCGCCGCTGGTGCGCGATACCCGCTGGCTGTCGGTGGATCTCGCCGAGCTGCGCCGGGCGGCGCTGGAGATTGGCTGGGTCAAGGAGGTGCGGGTGTCGCGCCAGTGGCCCGATGCGCTGGCGTTCGAGCTGGTTGAGCAGACGCCGGTCACGCGCTGGAACGATGACCAGCTGCTCAACGCCGAAGGGGCGCCCTTCGTCTTTGCACCGCTTGCCGCGCCGGACGGGCTGCCCGACCTGGCAGGGCCGGAAGGCAGCAGCAAGGAAGTGCTGGCCTATTACCGCACGCTGGACAAGCGCCTGGGCACGCTTGATCTGGCTCTTGATCAGCTGCGCCTCGAGCCCCGGGGCGCCTGGCGGCTGCAGCTTGATGACGGCGCCTGGATCATGCTTGGCCGCCGCCAGCACGACGCCCGCCTGGCGCGGCTGATGGCCTCCTGGCAGCACGAGCTAGAGCGGTACGCCGGGGCGATCCGCTATATCGATCTGCGCTATCCCAACGGCGTTGCCGTCGCCTGGCACGGCGACTCGCCCAAGGCCGACGACGCTGAAACGGACGATTCGCCCTGAGCGGCGGCTTAACCGGTAAGCGGTTGCCAACGGTGCAAATACTGTGCTCGGGGTTTAATTTCTGTATGGTTCTCAGTATTGTGGCGCCTGATAGTCGTTATACCATCTTTATTCCGATATTATAACGTCCGACAAGTCTGTCCCGCGACCCGGTGTCATCAAGGCACGACAGCTTACTTACGTATTCCAAGGTTACAAGGAGATCACCCGGCTCATGGCAGGCTCATCCAGTGCATCCAGCATGGTGGTCGGGTTGGACATCGGAACGTCCAAGGTCGTTGCGATTGTCGGCCAGCCCACCGACGACGGTGGCATCGAGATTGCCGGGATCGGTTCCCACCCCTCGCACGGCATGAAGCGCGGCGTGGTGATCAATATTGAATCCACGGTGCAATCCATCCAGCGCGCCGTGGAGGAAGCTGAACTGATGGCCGGTTGTGATATACACTCGGTTTATGTGGGGATTGCCGGCAGTCACATCAGCTCCATGAACTCCGACGGCGTCGTTGCCATCAAGGAGCGCGAGGTCAGCACCTCGGATATCGATCGCGTGATCGATTCGGCCCGGGCGCGCGCCGTGTCCGAGGGCCAGCGCGTGCTCCACGTGCTGCCCCAGGAGTTCTCGATCGACGCCCAGGGCGGGATCCGCGAGCCGCTGGGCATGTCGGGCGTGCGCCTTGAAGCTCAGGTACACCTGGTCACCGCCGCTGCCAACGCCGTACAAAATATCGAAAAGTGCGTGCGCCGCTGCCATCTGGACGTGGACGCCACCATCCTTGAGCAGCTGGCATCCAGCATGGCCGTGCTCACCGAAGACGAGCGCGAGCTCGGGGTGTGCATGGTCGATGTGGGCGGCGGCACCACCGACATGGCGATCTTTACCGAAGGCGCCATCCGCCATACCGCGGTGATCCCCATTGCCGGCGACCAGGTCACCAACGACATCGCCATGGCGCTGCGTACGCCGACCCAGCACGCCGAAGAAATCAAGGTCAAATACGCCTGCGCCCTGACCGAACTGGCGGCCAGCGATGAAATGATCAAGGTCCCGAGCGTGGGCGATCGCCCCTCCCGGGACCTGTCACGCCAGGCGCTGGCCGAGGTCGTCGAGCCGCGCTACGAAGAGCTCTATACCCTGGTTCGGGAAGAGCTTCGTCGCAGCGGCTACGAGGACATGGTCGCGGCCGGCATTGTCCTTACGGGCGGAACGTCACGGATGGAAGGGGCAAGCGAGCTTGCCGAAGAGATCTTCCACATGCCCGTGCGCATTGCCTGTCCGCAGAACGTGAAAGGGCTGGCCGACGTCGTGCGCAACCCGATTTATGCCACAGGCGTCGGCTTATTGCACTACGCTTTGCAGGAAGCGCAGCACGGCCGCAGCCAGCAGGCGCATGCCGGCGTCGTTACCGCGCCTTCCGGACGCGGCGACAAGAGCAAGGACGCCGCCGCCGAAACACCGCTTACGCGAATCAAGGGCTGGTTCAAGAGAAATTTCTGACAGGGTCGCAGACGCGGCTCAGGAGACGGGGCTTATGTTCGAACTGGTAGATAACGCACCCTCGAGCAGTGCGGTCATCAAGGTAGTGGGCGTTGGCGGCGGCGGCGGTAACGCTGTCAACCACATGGTGGAAAGCAACATCGAAGGCGTCGAGTTCATCTGCGCCAATACCGATGCCCAGGCGCTCAAGCGCGTCTCCGCCAAGACGATCCTGCAGCTGGGCAGCGAAATCACCAAAGGCCTCGGCGCCGGCGCCAACCCCGACGTCGGCCGCCAGGCGGCCATGGAAGACCGCGAACGCATCGCCGAGCTGCTCGACGGTGCCGACATGGTCTTTATTACCGCCGGCATGGGCGGCGGCACCGGCACCGGCGGCGCGCCGGTGGTGGCCCAGGTTGCCAAGGAGCTGGGGATTCTCACCGTCGCTGTGGTAACCCGGCCGTTCCCCTTTGAAGGTCCCAAACGCTCGCGCTCTGCCGAAGAGGGCATGAGGGAGCTATCCGAGCACGTTGACTCGCTGATCACCATTCCCAACGAGAAGCTGTTGTCGGTGCTGGGCAAGAGCGCGACGCTGCTGACCGCCTTCAGCGCGGCCAACGACGTGCTGCTGGGCGCCGTCCAGGGCATCGCCGAGCTGATCACCAGCCCCGGCATCATCAACGTCGACTTTGCCGACGTGCGCACGGTGATGTCGGAAATGGGCATGGCGATGATGGGCACCGGCGGCGCCACCGGCGAGAACCGCGCCCGCGAAGCGGCGGAAAAGGCCATCCGCAGCCCGCTGCTGGAAGATATCGACCTGCACGGCGCCCGGGGTATCCTGGTCAACATTACCGCCGGCCCGGATCTGTCCATCGGCGAGTTCAACGACGTCGGTGCCACGGTGCAGGAGTTCGCCTCCGACGAAGCGACCATCGTGGTGGGAACTTCCATCGACATGGAAATGTCTGATGAGCTGCGCGTGACCGTTGTAGCGGCGGGGCTTGACGGCGGCCAGGCGCGCGCCGCGGCACGCGAGCCGGCACGGCGCGCGGCTCAGGCCGACGCCGGCGCCGACTACCGTACGCTCCAGCAGCCGACGGTCATGCGCCAGCAGCAGGCCGCGGCCCGGGCCGAAGCGCCGGAGAAAGAAAGCCGGCCCCGGTCCGACAAGCGCCGCGCCGCCGAGACGGACGACTACCTGGATATTCCGGCGTTTCTGCGCCGCCAGGCTGACTAGTCGCGAAAGCGGCTTTGCTGAGGCAGAGCCGCGGCAGACGGCGGGCGACAATGGCCTGCCGTCATGGCGCGTTTTGCGCCCGGGGTAACCCGTTCATGATGGTTGCGTGCGCTGTAGACGGCGTGTTTTGCCATCACCGTTATGCCATCACCACGGCCATCACTGGAGCACTGACTTCACCCCATGATCAAACAACGCACACTGCAAAACGTTATCCGTGCTACCGGAGTGGGGCTGCACTCTGGCGCCAAAGTCCACATGGCGCTGCGTCCGGCGCCCATCAACACCGGCATCGTGTTCGTGAGGACGGATTTGCAGCCGGCGGTGGAAGTCCCCGCCAGGGCCAACCTGGTGGAAGACACCATGCTGTGCACGGCGCTTTCCTACCGGGGCGTCAAGGTGGCGACCGTTGAGCACCTGATGTCGGCGTTTGCCGGCCTGGGGATCGATAACGCCTACGTTGACCTGAGCGCCGGGGAAGTGCCGATCATGGACGGCAGCGCCAGCCCGTTCGTGTTCCTGATCCAGTCGGCGGGCATCTGCGAGCAGAACGCAGCCAAGAAGTTTATTCGCATCAAGGAGCGGGTGAGCGTGGGCGACGACGACAAGGAAGCCGTGTTTCTTCCCCACGAAGGCTTCAAGGTGTCGTTTTCCATTGATTTCGCGCACCCGGTATTCGAGCAGCAAAAGCAGTCGGCGCTGATCGATTTTTCCACCACCTCCTTCGTCAAGGACGTCTCCCGGGCGCGGACCTTTGGTTTCATGCGCGATATCGAGCATCTGCGCGCCAACAATCTGGCCCTCGGGGGCAGCCTGGAAAACGCCGTGGTGGTGGACGACTACCGCATCGTCAACGACGGCGGGCTGCGCTACGACGACGAGTTCGTCAAGCACAAGGTGCTGGATGCCATCGGCGACCTGTACCAGCTGGGTCACAGCCTCATCGGCGAGTTTCGCGGGGTGAAGTCGGGCCATGCGCTGAATAACCAGCTGTGCCGCGAGCTGCTGTCCCGGCCGGAGGCCTACGAGATCGTTACCTTCGAGGAAGACAGGGCCGTGGCGCCGATTTCCTACGCCGCGCCGGCCATGGCGTAACGCCGCCGGCATGACGGGGCGGGTAGCAAGGCACTGCTTCTGGCCAGGAGAACTCCTGGGCGGGGCGGTGCCTTTTGCCGTTCAGGCGCTGGCGATTGCCGGCAGCTTTCGGGCCGCGTCAGCGGCGGGGCGCGTGGGAGGCCAGCCGCTCAAGCGCGTCCTTGAGCTTGGGGTCGCGGGTATCCTCGGCGCATTCGGCGAGCACCTTGCCGGCGGATTCGGGCAGGGTGCGGGAGTAACGGCGGGGCGTTTTCACCGGGCGCACCGGGCGCACCTTGAAGTGCAGGCCGGTCACGCCTTCAAACCCGGGGATGCCGTGGAGCAGGGTCAAAAGGCGCGGCTGCTCAAAGCGCAACCAGGTGACCAGCGCGGCGCGATCGCAGATCAGCGTAAGGCGGCCTTCGCTCACGCCGCCGACAAAAACATGGTCGCGCATGGGCTCCGGCAGGTCAGCGCGCAGCCGGGACTGGGCCTGTTCGATCAGGCGCGACATCTGCATCAGCCGGCCGACGCTGCCCCGGGGCCTGAGCAGTTGCCCTATGGGCTGTGCGCGGGAACGCTTAACCTTTATACTCATGCGCTTGCCTCGCGTGGATGCGCCAATTCATGAAAGCCTAGCACGCCAAGGAGCGCGACCCCAGCATGCCCGCCCAGCCGATGCCTCAAGCGAATTCATCGCGGCCCTGCCGCCGGCGCGGCGTGGCCCGCTGGTGGCTGGCCGGGCTTCTGGTCAGCTGCCTGCTCCCCGTCGGTTTGAACGCCTGTCAGGCCGCGCGGCTGCCCGTTCGCCAGGTCTATGCGCTGGCGCTGGCGCCGGCCATCATGCGCGTTCGGCGCCGCGCGGTTCGCCGCCGGCAGGCCGTCACTCGCCGGCGCCGCTGTCGCCGCCGCTTCCGTCTGCCCCATGTGCCTGCCCGGGTGCCGGGGCTGGTCGCCGCGCTCGATGCGGTGTCGCGCCGGGGGCCGCCAACGCCTCTGCCCACAACGCCTTGTTTCTTCGCGGTTAATCCGGTGGCCGGCAGCTGCCGGCGGGTGGCCGCGCATTTTCCTGTTTTTACCGGGGGCGCCTGATAGCGTTTCCGGCAGCCATAGTGGAAAGGTCATGATCAGTAACGTACTGCGCAAAGTCGTTGGGTCCAAAAACGAGCGCGAAGTCAAACGCATGCACAAGAGCGTGCAGCACGTCAACGCGCTGGAAAGCGAATTCGAAGCGCTGAGCGAGGCCGAGCTGCAGGGCAAGACCGGCGAGCTGCGCGCCCGCCTGGATGACGGCGAGCCCCTGGACAGCCTGCTGCCCCAGGCCTTCGCCGTCGTCCGCGAGGCGAGCAAGCGGGTCATGGGAATGCGCCATTTCGACGTGCAGATGGTCGGCGGCATGACGCTCAACGACGGGCGTATCGCCGAGATGAAAACCGGCGAGGGCAAGACCCTGGTGGCCACGCTTGCGGTTTACCTCAACGCCCTGCCGTCCAAGGGCGTGCACGTGGTCACGGTCAACGACTACCTGGCCCGCCGCGACGCCGACTGGATGCGCCCGCTTTACGAGTACCTGGGGCTTTCGGTGGGGGTGATATTCTCCGGCCAGGCCAACGAGGAAAAGCGCCACGCCTACGCCTGCGACATCACCTACGGCACCAACAACGAGTTCGGCTTTGACTACCTGCGCGACAACATGGCCTTTTCGCTTGAGGAAAAGGTGCAGCGCCCGCTGCACTACGCCATCGTCGACGAGGTGGACTCGATTCTCATCGACGAGGCGCGTACGCCGCTGATCATCTCCGGCGCGGTGGATGAAAACACCGAGCTCTACGGCGTTGTCGACCGCCTGGCCAAGCACCTGGAAGAGGGTGAGGAGCCGGAAGAGGAAGACGCTCCGGTCACCGGCGATTTTCTGCTCGACGAAAAGCAAAAGCAGGTAGAGCTCACCGAGCAGGGGCACAACCGCGTAGAAGAGCTGATGCGCGCCGAGGGGCTGCTGGGCGAGGAAGAGTCGCTGTACGCCGCGCAGAACCTGGGGCTTTTGCAGCACATGCATTCGGCGCTGCGCGCGCGCCACCTCTATCAGCGCGACGTCGACTACATCATCGCCGAAGACCAGGTGGTCATTGTCGACGAACACACCGGGCGCTCAATGCCCGGGCGGCGCTGGTCGGAAGGGCTGCACCAAGCCGTAGAGGCCAAGGAAGGCGTTACCGTCCAGCGCGAAAGCCAGACCCTTGCCTCCACCACCTTCCAGAACTATTTCCGCCTTTACGAAAAGCTTGCCGGCATGACCGGCACGGCGGATACCGAGGCGTTCGAGTTTCGCCAGATTTACGGCCTGGACGTCATCGTCATTCCCACCAACCGGCCCCAGGCGCGCCAGGACCAAAACGACCTGGTCTACCAGAGCGCCGAGGAAAAATACCGGGCGATCATCAAGGACGTGCAGGCCCAGACCGAAGCGGGTCGCCCGGTGCTGGTGGGTACCGCCTCCATTGACACCTCCGAGTACCTGGCGCGGCTGATGCGCGAGGCGGGCATGCGCTTTAACGTGCTCAACGCCAAGCAGCACCAGAGCGAAGCCGAGATCATCGCCCAGGCCGGGCGCCCCGGGGCCGTGACCATTGCCACCAACATGGCCGGCCGGGGAACGGACATCGTGCTCGGCGGCAACTGGGAAGCCGAGGCCGCGGGGCTTGAGAATCCCGCCGAGGCGGATGTCGAGGCGCTCAAGGGCGAATGGCAAAAGCGCCACGACGCGGTGCTGGAAGCCGGCGGCCTGCACGTGGTGGGCTCCGAGCGCCACGAATCCCGGCGTATCGACAACCAGCTGCGCGGGCGCTCCGGACGCCAGGGCGACCCCGGCTCCACGCGGTTTTTCCTCTCCCTGGAAGACAGCCTGATGCGGCTGTTCGGCTCTGATCGCGTCAAGCGGATGATGAAGGCGCTGGGCCTCGAGGAAGGCGAGGCCATCGAGCACAAGATGGTGTCCAACGCCGTGGAGCGGGCCCAGAAGAAGGTCGAGGGGCGCAACTTCGACATCCGCAAGCAGCTGCTGGAATACGACGACGTGTCCAACGACCAGCGCCGGGTGATCTACGAGCAGCGCAACGACATCCTCAAGTCCGAAGACGTGGCCGACGCCGTGGCGGGCATCCGGGAAGAAGTCATGGACGAGGCGATCAGCAGCTTCGTGCCGCCCCAGAGCCTCGCCGAGCAGTGGGACCTGGCAGGGCTTGAAACCCACCTCAAGACCGAGCTTAACCTGGAAGCGCCGGTGGTTGAGTGGGCCCGGGAAGACCAGCGGCTGAGCGAGGAAAAGCTCCGCGAGCGGCTGCAGACCATGCACCGGGAGGCCTACGAGGCCAAGATCGAAGCGGCCGGCGAAGTTCTGATCCGGCGGTTTGAAAAGCAGGTTATGCTGCAGGTGCTGGATACCCGCTGGAAAGAGCACCTGCAGTCCATGGACCACCTGCGCCGGGGCATTCACCTGCGCGGCTACGCCCAGAAGAACCCCAAGCAGGAATACAAGCGCGAGTCCTTCGATCTGTTTCAGCAGCTGCTGTCCAACATCAAGGCCGACGTCACGCGGATTCTGAGCCACGTTCAGGTGCGCCAGCCCGAAGAGGTCGATGCGCTGGAGCGCGAGCGCCGCGAAGCCCTCGAGCGCGAACAGGCCACCGCCGCCAGCCGCCACGACGAGCCCGAGGCCAGCGCCGATGAAGCCGCGTCCGAGGCCCCCGACGCCGCGGCGGCTGAGGATCAGCCGGTGCGCCGGGAAGGGCCCAAGGTCGGGCGTAACGACCTCTGTCCCTGCGGCTCGGGCAAGAAGTACAAGCACTGCTGCGGCAAGCTGAACTGAGCGGCAATGCCCCAGGTTGATAACCCCCGGCTGACGGCCCGGGCTGATGAGAGGAGGACATCCTATGGCGGTGGGCAATATACCCTTTCCCGCAATGCCGGCGCTTGACGGCGTACGCCTGGGCACCACCATGGCCGGTATCGGCAAGGCCGGCCGGCGGGATCTGGTGGTCATCGAGCTGCCCGATACGGCAAGCGTAGCCGGCGTTTTCACCCGCAACGCCTTTTGCGCCGCGCCGGTGGAGGTCGCCAGAGAGCATCTGGCCGCCTGCCGCCAGCAGGGTCAGGCGCCGCGCTACTGGCTGATCAATACCGGCAACGCCAACGCCGGCACCGGCGCCCAGGGGCTTAATGATGCCCGGGAAAGCTGCCGCGCGCTGGCCGCCGAGGCCGGGGTGGCGCCCCACCGGATACTGCCGTTTTCCACCGGCGTGATCGGCGAGACGCTGCCCATGGAGGCCCTGCTTGCCGGCATTGCCCCGGCGTTTGCCGCCCGGGACGGTCAGAGCGAGGCCTGGGAGCAGGCGGCGGCCGGTATCCTCACCACCGATACGCGGCTCAAGGGGGCAAGCGTTAAGGTGCCCCTGGGCGACCGGCGGGTAACGATCAACGGCATTGCCAAGGGCTCGGGCATGATCCGCCCGGACATGGCGACCATGCTCGGCTTCGTGGTGACCGACGCCGCTATCGAGCAGCCGCTGCTTGAGCGGCTTCTGCGCCAGGCGGTTGACCGCTCGTTCAACTGCATCACCGTGGACAGCGATACCTCGACCAACGACGCCTGCCTGCTGGCCGCCACCGGGCAGGGCGCGGACGTTGCCACCGATGACGAAATCCGCGCCTTTGCCGACGGCCTCGAGCAGGTGCTGGTGGCGCTCGCCCAGTCGATCATCCGCGACGGCGAGGGCGCCACCAAGTTCGTCACCCTCGACGTAAGCGGTGCCACCGATCGTCAGGAGGCGCTGGGCGTGGCCTTTACCGTGGCCCATTCGCCGCTGGTCAAGACCGCGCTCTACGCCTCGGACGCCAACTGGGGGCGGATCCTGGCAGCGGTGGGGCGCGCGCCGGTGGCCGACTTCGACGTCGGGCGTGTCACCATTGACCTTGACGAAGTGCGTTTGGTAGAAGGCGGCGGCCGCGCGCCGGGCTATACCGAAGCCGCCGGCAGCGCGGTAATGGCGCGCGAGGAAATCGGCATCCATATTGATCTGGGACGCGGCGATAGCGACGCCAGAGTGTGGACCTCGGATCTTTCCCACGAGTACGTGTCCATCAACGCCGACTATCGCAGCTGATCCTCCCGACCGGGCAGAGATCCGCGTCGACAATGATTCGTGCAGCAAGAGGGCGTCGGCTTCTGGCCGATCAGCAAAACAGTGGAAAAAGACGCAATGAAAGCAATGGTAAAACGACGGGTTCACGTTGCCGCCGCGGCAATCATCAGCGACGACAAGAAGAAGGTGCTGATTGCACGCCGGCCCTCAAGCTTCGATCAGGGCGGCCTGTGGGAGTTTCCCGGCGGCAAGCTGGCCCCTTACGAAACCGGCCTCGAGGGCTTAAAGCGTGAGCTGCACGAAGAGCTGGGGATAGAAATCTCCCGGGCCCAGCCGCTGATCCGCGTGCACCACGAATACCCCGACAAGCATATTCTGCTCGACGTATGGCAGGTCCACGCGTTTTCCGGCGAGCCGTTCGGCCGCGAAGGCCAGGCGGTGCGCTGGGTGCCCATGGATGAGCTCTCGGGCTATGCGTTTCCGGCGGCCAACCTGCCCATTTTGCGGGCGGTCATGCTGCCCGCCGAATACCTGATTACCGCCGAGGAGGAAGACGACGAGGTCTTTCACCAGCGCCTGACCCGGGCGCTGGAGGAAGACGGCGTGCGGCTGGTGCAGCTGCGGGCCAAGATACTGGACGGCGAGCAGTATCTGGCCCGCGCCCGCCGGGCGCTTTCGCTATGCCGGGAATACGGCGCCCGGCTGCTGCTCAACGGCGACCCCGCCTTGCTCGAGCAGGTCGATGCCGACGGCGCTCACCTGACCAGCGAGCGGCTGGTCCAGCTTGACCGGCGGCCGATACCCGCCGGCAAGTGGCTGGGCGCCTCGACCCACAGCGCCGAGCAGCTGGACAAGGCCGCGGTGCTTGGCTGCGACCTGGTCACGCTGTCGCCGCTGGCGCCCACGCCTTCGCACCCGGATGCGGTGCTGATGGGCTGGCATGACTTTCAGCAGCACGTGGAGCACGCCGGCATGCCGGTGTTTGCGCTGGGTGGGATGACGCGCCAGCATGCCAACCGGGCCCGTGCGGTCGGGGCCCAGGGCATTGCCTCGATCCGTGACTTCTGGCGCTGAGCCAACGCGCGCCTGCCTCGGCAGGCGTTTTTATGCACGCCGGGCTTGCCTGAGCGCTTGCCGACAAGGAGCACGTCATGCTTGACCGCTTACCTTTTCTGGTGGGGCTGCGCTACGTGCGCGCCAAACGCCGCAACCACTTTATTTCGTTTATTTCGCTGACCTCGATGCTGGGCCTGATGCTCGGCGTGGCGGTGCTGATCCTGGTGCTGTCGGTGATGAACGGCTTTGACCACGAGCTGCGCACGCGCATCCTGGGCATGGTGCCGCATACCAAGATCGAAGCCACCGACGGCCTCAAGGACTGGGAAGGGCTCGCCGAGCGGCTGACCGGGCGCGAGCGCGTGGTGGGCGCGGCGCCCTACGTCGAGCAGCAGGGCATGTTTTCCGCCGGCGGGCGCAACCAGGGCGGCATGGTGACCGGCATCAAGCCCGGCTGGGAAGGCAAGGTCTCGATCATCGACGAGCACATGGAGCGCGGCAGCCTCGATGACCTCCAGCCCGGCACCTGGAAGGTGGTGCTGGGGTCGGCGCTGGCGCGCAACCTGGGGGTTGGCGTGGGTGACCGGGTGACTCTGCTGGTGCCCGAGGCCTCGATTACCCCGGCCGGGGTCTTCCCGCGGCTCAAGCGCTTTACCGTGAGCGGCATCTTCAGCGTCGGCGCCGAGCTCGATGCCCGCCTGGCCTACGCCAACATTGCCGACATGCAGACCCTGGCCCGGATGGGCGACACGGTGGGCGGGCTGCGTCTGGAGCTGGATGACCTCTTCGCCGCCAGCAGCGAGACCCAGGCCATTGTCAACGAGCTGGGCGCGGGCTACCGCGGTCGCGACTGGACCTTCACCCAGGGCAACCTGTTTCAGGCCATCCAGATGGAAAAGCGCATGATCGGCCTGCTGCTGACGGTGATCATTGCGGTGGCGGCGTTCAATATCGTGTCCACCCTGGTGATGGTGGTCACCGACAAGCGCGCCGATATCGCCATTCTGCGCACCATTGGCGCCACGCCGCGCTCGATCATGGGCATTTTCATCGTGCAGGGCATGGCCATCGGGGTGATCGGTATTGCCATCGGCGTGGCCGCGGGCGTGCTGCTGGCGCTTACGGTGTCCGATCTGATCGGCTGGGTGGAAGGCGCGTTCGGCATTCACTTTCTCGATGCCGGCGTGTATTTCATCAGCGAACTGCCCTCGCAGCTGCGCGGCAGCGACGTGCTCAACATCGTCGCGGCGGCGTTTGGCCTGACGTTTTTATCCACGCTGTACCCCGCCTGGCGCGCTGCCCGGGTGCAGCCCGCCGACGTGCTGCGCTATGAGTAAGGAATCCGCCATGACGACCGCGACAACCGCCAACGCCGCCGAGGCCCGGGTGATGCTGGAGTGCCGGGACGTGACCCGCACCTATAGCGAAGGGCCGGAAGACTTGACCGTGCTCGACGGGCTCTCGCTCAGCGTGCGCGCCGGCGAGCGCGTTGCCATTGTCGGCAGCTCCGGCTCGGGCAAGACGACGCTTTTGAACCTGCTGGGCGGACTCGACCGCCCAAGCCAGGGGCAGATCGTGATTGCCGACGAGCCGCTGGCGGGGCTGAACGAGGCCGCGCTGGGGCGCTTTCGCAACCGCTATATCGGCTTTGTTTACCAGTTCCACCATCTGCTGGCGGAGTTTACCGCGCTGGAAAACGCCGCGCTGCCGCTGATTATTCGCGGCCAGCGCAAGCGCGAGGCGGAAAAGCGCGCTCGGGCGCTGCTCGAGCGCGTCGGCATGGCCCCCCGCGCTGACCACAAGCCGGGCGAGCTTTCCGGCGGCGAGCGCCAGCGCGTGGCCATCGCCCGGGCGCTGGTCACCGACCCCAGCCTGGTGCTGATGGACGAGCCTACCGGCAACCTCGATCAGACCACGGCGGCTACCATTCTCGGGCTGATGGACGAGCTTGCCCGGGAAAGCGCCTGCGCCTTTGTCATCGTCACCCACGACACCGACCTGGCCGCCCACCAGGACCGGGTGCTGCGCCTGGACGGCGGGCACCTGGTGGCGGACGCTGACGCCTGAAGCTCGGCGTCAGGCTCAGTCGTCGAATTCGGCCTCGATACGCGCTCGGCGCTGGCGGCGTTTGCGCTGCCGGCGCCGCCAGTGCCGGGAGACGTGCCAGCGCCAGATGAGGCGAATGGCGACGTTGGCTAGCGCCGCCAGGATGACGGCGGAGATCAGCGAGCCGACAAACAGAGCCGGCAGGATGTCGTGCATCTGTTCGGCGATCCAGCGGGTCGAGAGGCGCACCGGAGCTTCGCGCACCGGCGTGTCGAAAAACAGCGACCCCAGCCGGTAGTTGGCGTAAAAGATCAGCGGCATGGTCAGCGGGTTGGTGATCCATACCAGACCTACCGCCAGCGCCAGGTTGCAGCGGCTCAGGCGCGCGCCCACGGCAGCGGCTACCATCTGAAAGGGGATGGGCAAAAGCGCGCAGAATATGCCGACGCTGAAGGCGTTGGCGACGCTTCGACGGGTGAGCACCCAAAGCCTCGGATCGGCGATCAGCGGCGCCATGAAACGCAGCGAGCGCCGGCGCTTCAGGGTGTCGGGTCGAGGCATGTAGCGCTGCAGGAAACGGCGCGGCATGTTGATGTCTCTGGCCTTTGAAGCTAACCATTATCCATATACTGGGTGGCTTCGGCTATGCGAGCGTGACGCCGCACAGCGGGCCCGGGGAGCGGGCAGGCGATGGCGGCGAAAAAGCGGGGTCTCAAGAGCGTTAAGTGCCGGCGTGCGGGCCTGGCCTGGCCCCTGGCCGCCGCGGCCCTGGGCGGTGCTGGCATGGGGGCTTCGGGGGCGGCGGGCCACTACCCGCTGCTCGCCGCGGTTGTGCCTGGGGCGGCCCTGCTGCTGGCGGGGCTGGTCGGCCGGCGACGACCGCTATGGCCGGTGCTGCTGGCCGTGTGGCTTTTGACCTGGAGCGGCGTTTTGCAGGAGCGGGCGAGCCGGCTGCCCGCCGGGCTCAGCGGCGCCGACCTGAGCGTGAGCGCCCGGGTGACCGAGACGAGCGACAGCGCCGGCATCCCCCGCTTGCTGCTGAGCGTTGAGCGCTGCCAGTCGCCGCCCGGCCTGCCGCGCTGCGACGAGCTGGGCAAGGTCCGGGTCAGCGTTTACGGCGAGGCACCCATGCGTCGGGGCGAGCGCTGGCAAATGACCCTGCGCCTGCGTCCGCCGCACGGGTTTCGCAACCCCGGCGCCTTCGACTACCAGGCCTGGCTGTGGCGCGAAGGCATTCACGCCACCGGCTACGTGCGCCAGACCCCGGCGCCGGTGCGAACCGACGCCGCCGCGCCGTCGCTCAAACCCCGGGCGCTTGCCTTCATTGACCGCCACGCAGGCGATGCGGCCACCCGCCGCTGGCTGGCCGCGCTCACGCTTGGCGAAAGCGGCCGCCTTACCCAGGACGACTGGAATCTGTTAAACGCCAGCGGCACTACGCATCTGGTGGTGATTTCGGGGCTCCATGTGGGCCTGGTGGCGGGGTTTGGCCTATGGCTTTCCCGGGCGGGGGCCCGCCGGCTGACGCCGCTTAGCTGGCGGCTGCGCCTCTGGCCCTGGTGGGTGGCGGCGGGCTGCGCCTTGGCCTATGCGCTGCTCGCCGGGCTGACGCCGCCGGCGACCCGGGCGCTGATCATGGCGCTGGTGGGGCTCTGGGCCCTGGCCGGGCGCCATGCCCCCGGCGCCTGGCAGGCGTGGTGGCTGGCCATGGCAATTATCGCGATGGCCGATCCCCTGGCCGTGTGGCGCCCCGGCTTTTGGCTTTCGTTTGTCGCCGTGGCCTGGCTGATCGTGATCTGGCAGGGCCGCCGCCGGCCGGAAGGCTGGCGCGGCTGGCTGCGGGCGCTGTGCCGCTCCCAGCTGCTGCTCGCCCCGGCCATGGCCGGAGCGGTGCTGCTGGCCTTTGGCCGGGTTGCGCCGCTGGCCCCGCTGATCAACCTGCTGGCCGTCCCCTGGGTGAGCATGATCATGGTGCCGCTGGCGCTTTTTGGCTGGCTGGCAGCGCCGATACCCTACGCCAGCCAGGCGATCTGGTGGCTGTTTGGCCTGGCGCTCGATCTGCTGCGCGGGCTGCTCGAATTTGCCGTTGCCGCGGCGCCGCTGTGGGAGCCGGAAGCCGGGCAGATCACGGCCATGGCCGCTGCCCTTGGCCTGGCCGCGCTGTGCTGGGGGCTGCCCGCGGTGCCCCGGACGCTGCGGGCCCTGAGCCTGCTGCTGGTGCCGCTGGCGGTGATGACCGCCGCGCCGCCGGCGCTGCCCGAGGGCGCGCTGCGGGTGCGGGTTTACGACGTGGGGCAGGGGCAGCTGATTGAGCTTCGCACCCGCCATTCGCGCACGCTCTACGATACCGGTCCGCGGTTTCGCTCGGGGTTCATGCCCCTTGAGGGCCTGTGGCCGCCGGGGCAGCGCTTCGACCGGGTGATAGTCAGCCACCGGGATACCGACCACGCCGGCGGCATTCGCGCTTTGCAGGCAGAGCATCGGGTGGCCCGCTGGCTGGCGCCGGCCGGGGACGCCGTGGTGGCCGGGCAGCAGCCGTGCCGCGGCGGCCAGCGCTGGCAGCGGGACGGCGTGGCGTTTGCCCACCTCTGGCCGCCGGCAGAAGCGCAGGGCGAGCTGTCGCCCAACGACGGCTCCTGCGTGCTGCAGGCAGCGGCAGGCGAGCACCGGCTGCTGATCACCGGCGACGTGGGCGCCCGGGTCGAGCGCCGGCTTCTGTCGGTCGTCGACGCGCCGGTGAGCGTACTGATAGCCGGGCATCACGGCAGCGCGACGAGCTCCGGCGTGCAGTTCGTGCGCGCTACTGCTCCCCGGCACGCGGTGTTCAGCGCCGGGCGCGACAACCGCTTTGGGCACCCGGTGGATACGGTGGTGAGGCGCTTTCGCCGCCAGGCAAGCTGCCTGTGGAATACCGCCCACGACGGGGCGCTGACGTTCTGGCTGATCCCGGGCGAGGCGATCAGAGTAAAGACCGAGCGCGATGTCCCGCAAGGCGGGCGGTGTTGATGGGCGCCGGCTTGAGGTAGAATCGGCGCATCGTGTATTAGCGCCGGGAGTCCGCGTGAACGAAACAGGTTTGGCCATTTATAAACGCCTGCTGGGCTATGTCAGGCCGCACTGGCGCGCCTTTTCCCTGGCAGTGACGGGGTTTGCCATCTATGCCGCATCGAGCACGGCCCTGGCCGAGCTGATGAAGCGCCTGATCGACGGTATCCAGAACCCCGACGCCGCCTTCCGTGTATTTCTGCCGCTGTTTGTGATCGGCATGTTCGCCGCCCGGGGGCTGGGGACTTTTCTGAGCACCTACTTCATGGCTTACGTCGGGCGCTACGTTATTCATACGCTGCGCTGCGACGTTTTTGCCCATATGCTTCACCTGCCCGGGGTGTTTTTTGACCACCATTCCAGCGGCCATCTGGTGTCCCGGGTGACCTATCACGTGGAGCAGGTGGCGGGGGCCGCGACCAAGGCGGTGACCATCCTGCTGCGCGAAGGGCTATTTGTGGTGGGGCTGCTGGGCTATCTGCTGTGGACCAACTGGCTTTTGACGCTGCTGTTTCTCGCCGTGACGCCGCTGATTGCGCTGGTGGTGGGCTACGTCAGCAAGCGCTTCCGGCGCATTTCCAAGCGTATACAGCACTCCATGGGCGATGTTACCCACGTGGCCTCGGAGGCGCTGTCCGGCTATCGCGTGGTGCGCACCCACGGCGCCGAGGCCCACGAGAAGCGCCGCTTTGAGCGCGTCAGCGAAGAAAACCGCCGCCAGAGCATGAAAGAAGCGGTAACCAAGGCGGCAAGCTCGCCGGTGATTCTTATGCTGGTGGCCGTGTCCATGGCGGGGCTTGTCTGGGTAGCCATGGCGCCTTCGCTGCTCAACGACATGACCCCGGGGGAGTTTGTCGCCTTCATTACCGCCGCCGCGCTGATGGTCAAGCCGGTGCGCCAGCTCACCGAAATCAACAGCCAGATCCAGAAGGGCATCGCCGCCTCCATCGAACTGTTCGGTCTGATGGACGAGCCCGCCGAAGAGGACAGCGGCGAGCGCTTGCCCCATCGCCTGCGCGGCGACATCGCCTTTCGTGGCGTCAGCTTCCACTACGCCGACGACCAGCCCGACGTGCTCCACGGCATTGACCTTGACGTCGCGGCCGGCGAGCTCATCGCCATCGTCGGGCGTTCGGGCAGCGGCAAGTCGACCCTAGCCAGCCTGCTGCCGCGCTTTTATACCTGCACCGGCGGGCATATCGCCATCGACGGCGTCGACGTGCGCGACTACCAGCTGGCCCCGCTGCGCCGCCAGGTAGCCCTGGTGTCCCAGCAGGTGACCCTATTCAACGCAAGCGTTGCCGACAACATTGCCTACGGCTCCGTTGACCCCGATCCGGCCGCCATCGAAGCCGCGGCCCGGGCGGCTTACGCCCACGAGTTCATCGACACGCTGCCCCACGGCTACGCTACCCGGGTGGGTGATAACGGCGTCATGCTGTCGGGCGGGCAGCGCCAGCGGCTGGCCATTGCTCGGGCGATTTTCAAGGATGCGCCGATCCTGGTGCTGGACGAGGCCACCTCGGCGCTGGACACAGAGTCTGAGCGCTATATTCAGAAAGCCCTCGAGCGAGTGTGCGAAGGGCGCACGACTCTGGTCATTGCCCACCGGCTTTCCACCATCGAGCGCGCCGATCGCATCGTGGTCATGGAGCAGGGCCGTATTATCGAGCAGGGCACTCACCGCGAGCTGCTGAACGCCGACGGCGCCTACGCCGCGCTGCACCGGCTGCAGTTTCAGGACGCGGCGTGAGCCTGGCCGAACGCTGGGTTCGGGCGGCCTACCGCGGCAGCCTTTGGCTTTATCCGCTGCGCCCCCTGGCGGCCCTTTACCGCCTGGCGATGGAGCGGCGCCGACGGGCGTATGCCCGCGGCAAAAAGGCCGTGTGGCGCGCGCCGGTGCCGGTGATAGTGGTAGGCAACATCACCCTGGGCGGCACCGGCAAGTCGCCGCTGGTAGCCTGGCTTTCGCGCTGGCTTGGCGAGCGGGGCTATACGCCGGGGATTATCACTCGGGGCTACGGCGGCCGCGCCGAGGGCTACCCGCTGCGAGTTACATCGGCGACGCCGGTTGCGCAAAGCGGCGACGAGCCGCTGATGCTCGCCCAGCAGACCGGCGTCGCCGTGGTGGCCGACCCCGAGCGCGCCCGGGGTGCCCGGGCGCTGGTGGAAGCCGGCTGCGACATCATCATAAGCGACGACGGGCTGCAGCATCTGGCGCTGGGGCGCGACCTGGAGCTTGCGGTAGTGGACGGCGCCCGCGGCCTGGGCAACGGCCAGTGCCTGCCGGCCGGCCCCCTGCGCGAGCCGCCTCGGCGGCTTGCGGACGTCGACGCCGTGCTGGTGAACGGCGAGGCCCGACGGCCGCTGGGCGTGGATACCGTTGCCATGCGGCTGGCGCCTGCCCGCTGGCGACGGCTTGCTACCGGGAAGCCCTCAGCGCTTGAGCCGCTGCCGTTTGCTCTGCCGGTGCGCGGCATCGCCGGCATCGGCCGGCCGGCGCGGTTTTTTGCCACTCTGGAGGCGCTGGGCGTGCACGGCACCTGGCAGGGCTACGCTGATCACCACCGCTTCAGCGCCGGGGATCTTGAAACAGAGCGCGGGCAGGCGCTCGTGATGACCGCCAAGGACGCGGTGAAGTGCGCGGCGCTTGCCCCGCCGGATAGCTGGGTACTGGACGTCGAAGCCGTCCTGCCCGCCGATTTTGAACGCTGGCTGGCCGCATGGCTGGCAGCTCTTACCTGCAGGAGACAGGCTCATGGATAAACAACTGCTGGCGATGCTGGTATGCCCCCAGTGCCAGGGCAAGCTTGACTACGTGCGCGAGGAAGGCGAGCTTCACTGCCGCTACGACGGCCTGGCCTACCCGATAAAAGACGACATTCCGGTGATGCTGCCCGACGAGGCGCGCCAGCTGAGCGTGGATGAAAAGCTGCCGGCGTCAACCGGCAGCCCGGGAGACGCCTAGGTGGCCGTGCCCGAATTTACCGCGGTGATCCCGGCGCGCTACGCCTCCACGCGGCTGCCGGGCAAACCGCTTTTGCCCATTGCCGGCGAGCCGATGATCGCTCACGTCTGGCGGCGCGCCTGGCAAAGCGGTGCCGTCCGGGTGGTGGTTGCCACCGACGACGCGCGCATTGGCGAAGCGCTGGCCCCCTACGGGGCCGAAGTGGTCATGACCCGGGCCGATCACGCCACGGGCACCGACCGGCTGGCCGAAGTGACGGAGGCGCTGGCGCTCGAGGATGAGGCGCTGGTGGTCAACGTCCAGGGGGACGAGCCGCTGATGCCTCCGGCGCTGATTGACCAGGTGGCCAGGCGGCTGGCCGATGATCCCGAGGCGTCGATCGCCACGCTTGCCGAGCCGCTCACCGAGGTCGAGTCGCTTTTCAACCCCAACGTAGTCAAGGTGGTTCGCGCCTTCGACGGCCGGGCGCTGTATTTTTCCCGGGCGCCGGTGCCCTGGGACCGCGAGCACTTCAGCGACCCGCCGGCGCTGTTAACCACCGACGCCTGGCTTCGCCATATCGGTATCTATGCCTACCGCGCGGCCTTTCTACACGCCTTTCGCGACTGGCCACCGGCCGTCCTTGAGCAGCTTGAGCAGCTCGAGCAGCTGCGCGCGCTGCAGCGCGGGCATATCGTGCAGGTGGCGCTGGCCTGCACGGTCAACCCACCCGGCGTGGATACGCCGGATGATCTGGAGCGGGTGCGCCGGCTGACGGCAACCCGCGATCACCATTCTGATAGGGAGTCACCATGAAGGTGCTATTCGTCTGTCTGGGCAATATCTGCCGTTCGCCGAGCGCCGAAGGCGTGTTTCGCCGGGCGGTGGAGCAGGCAGGGCTTGAGCAGCGTATCACCGTGGATTCGTGCGGTATCGGCGACTGGCACGCGGGCAACCCGCCCGACGAGCGGGCGCAGGCGGCGGCCAAACGTCGGGGAATCGATATCAGCGATCTTCGGGCCCGCCAGCTTGGCCGCGAGGACTTTGCCGAGTTCGACTACATCCTGCCCATGGACTACGGCAACCTGCGCGACATTCGCGCCATGGAGCCGGACGCGCACGACGCGCATATCGAGCTCTTTCTGGCGTTTGCCGGCATGCCCCAGGGCGAGGTGCCGGACCCGTATTACGGCGGCGAGCAGGGCTTTGAAGAGGTGCTCGACATGATCGAAGCCGCCTCCCAGGGGCTTGTCGAGCACATTCAGGCAGCCGGGTAATGCGCCCGCCGGCCCCCGCTGCGTGGCAGCCCGACTGCGAGCTTATCCGGGCCAACACCCTGGGCCTGCCGTGCCGGGCGGCGTTTTTTGCCGCGCCGGCAACGCTATCCGCGCTGCGCGACTGCCTGGGCGAGGCGCGCCGGGTGGGGCACCGCATTACCTTGCTCGGCGGCGGCAGCAACGTGCTGCTGCCGCCCAGGCTCGGTGGGGTAGTGGTGCGCCCGGCGCTTCGCCAGTGGTGGCTCGAGCGCGACGGCGATAAAGTTCAGGCCCATGTGGGCGCCGGCGTCAACTGGCATGAGCTGGTGATGACCCTTGCCGCACGCGGGCTCTGGGGGCTGGAAAACCTGGCGCTGATCCCCGGCGACTGCGGCGCTGCCCCGGTGCAGAACATCGGCGCCTACGGCGTCGAACTGGCCGACGCGCTGCGCGCTGTCGACGTCATGTACCTGGCCAGCGGGCGCACCCGCCGGCTTTCCCCCGGCGAGTGCCGGTTTGGCTATCGCGACAGCGTTTTCAAGCACGAGCTGGCAGGCGAGGTGGTGATCACCCGCCTGGTGCTCGAGCTTGGCCGCAAGCCCCGGCCGGTGCTCGGGTACGGCGGCCTGGCCGCCCGGGTGGGGCCGGATCCCACGGCCCTTGAGGTCGCGCAAACGGTGAGCGCCATCCGCCGGGAAAAGCTGCCGGACCCCCAGCGCCTGCCCAACGCCGGCAGCTTTTTCAAGAATCCGGTGGTGGCGGATGCCGTTGCCCGACGGCTTCTTGAGCAGCATCCCGACATGCCGCACTTCCCCCAGGCGGGCGGCGGCTGCAAGCTGGCCGCCGGCTGGCTGGTGGATCGCTGCGGATTAAAAGGGCAGCGCTTTGGCGCCTTTGGCGTGCACGAGCGTCAGGCGCTGGTGCTGGTACACTTTGGCGGCGGCGATCGCACCGGGCTCAAGCGCGCTGCCGGGCAGGTGGCCGGTGCGGTCAGGGAACGCTTTGGCGTGGCGCTGGAAGTGGAGCCGCGTACGATCCGGGCGTGACGCCACAGGCGCCGTCATAAAAAAAGCCCGATACCTTTTCCAGGGTACCGGGCTTTTTCATGGGCGGACGAGCGCTATTTATTCGGCGCTGTTGTCCTGCTGCTGGCGACGACGCTGTTCGCGGGGGTCGTTATGCGCCCGGCGGCGGCGCGGCTTGGCCGGCGCCTTTTCCGCCGTTTTCTCCGGGGCCTTCTCGGCCGCCTTTTCCGGCTCCGCCGGCTTTTCGGCTACCGGGGCGTCGGCTTTTTCCGCTGCCTTGGCCGGCGCCTTTTCCGGCTCCGCGGGCTTTTCGGCTACCGGGGCGTCGGCTTTTTCCTCTGCCTTGGCCGGCGCCTTTTCCGCGGTTTTCTCCGGGGCCTTCTCGGCTGCCTTTTCCGGCTCCGCCGGCTTTTCGACTGCCGGGGCCTCGGCTTTTTTCTCTGCCTTGGCCGGCGCCTTTTCCGCGGTTTTCTCCGGGGCCTTTTCGGCTGCCTTTTCCGGCTCGGCCGGCTTTTCGGCCGCCGGCGCCTCGGCTTCGGCCTGGAGCCTGAGCTGCTCGGCCTCGGCCTTGGGGTTCAGCGCCTGCTTGCGGCTGCGCTTGCGCGGGTTGTTGCGCGTGCGCTTGGGCGTGCTGTCCATGGTGACGGCCGGCGCTGCTTCCGCCGGATCGGCTTTGGCCTCGTCGCGCTGCTTGCCGGCCTGGGGCTCGGCGTCTTTTGGCGGAGCCGCGGGCGTGTCCGCGGGTTTGTCCGCCTGCGGCGCGGCCGCCGCGTCTTGCTGCCCTTGACCGTCCTGCTGGGGGTGACGGCGACGGCTGCGCGAGCGGCTGGGACCTGCCCGCTGACTGTCCTCGTCGGCGGCGGGCTTGCGCTCGGCATCGCTCTTGTCGCTGCGCGGCGCATTGCTACGCCGGTCGTTTGACGCGCTCTTGCTTGCGGCGTCGGTTTTTGCCGCGTTATCGCTCGCGTTACTGCTGCCCGCGCTACTGCGGGACTTGTTGTTGGCGCTGGTGCCGGCGTCTTTTGCCGAGCCCTTGTCCTGGCGAGTGTTCTGGCGAGTGTCCTGGCGAGCGTCTTGACGAGTGTCCTGGCGCGGGCTTTGACGCGAAGCGCTGTTATTGCCGGCGCTGCCGCTCTTGTTTGAACGGCTTTGCTGCTGGCCCGTGCTGCGTTCGCTGGAGGGGCGGCGCTCGACGGCCGGCTTGTCCCGGGCCGGTGCCGGGCGCGACGGGCGCTCGTTCGAGCCCGATGTCGGCCGGCTCTGCGCCGTTTCCGGCGCCTGTTCCGCCTCTTCGGCCCCCAGGAACTTGGCAAAGCCGCGGATAAAGCGGCCCACTACGCCGGACGAGGCGTCGGGGGTGGCTTCAGCGGGCATCCGAGGGGCGCTGTGGCCGTCGCTTTGCAGCGAAGCGGGGGCCGGCGCGTTGTGCGTCACGCTCTTGACCGCGGCAACGTCGCGCTGGGCCGGCGGGGTCATGCCGGCGTCGGATTCCTTGCCGGCTTCGCTTTCTACGGACAGCTCGAAGCTTGAAGCCGCGGTCAGATCGCCGCCGTCCAGATGGTCGTCGCGCAGGCGCTGGACGTCATAGTGCGGGGTGTCCATTTCCGGATTCGGCAGCAGCACCACGCGAACGTCCTGGCGCGCTTCGATATCGGCCAGCACGCTGCGCTTTTCGTTGAGCAGGTAGGTGGCGACCGGTACGGGCAGGATGGCGCGGATCTGGGCGCTGCGCTCTTTCATGGCCTCTTCTTCGAGCAGGCGCATCACCGAAAGCGACAGCGAGCGCACGTCGCGGATGGTGCCCTGGCCGTTACAGCGCGGGCAGACCACGCCGCTGGTTTCGCCAAGCGAGGGGCGCAGGCGCTGGCGCGACATTTCCATCAGGCCAAAGCGCGAAATCCGCCCGATCTGCACCCGGGCGCGGTCGATCTTGAGCGCGTCCCGGGTGCGGTTTTCCACTTCGCGCTGGTTGCGCGCCGGGCCCATGTCGATGAAGTCGATGACCACCAGGCCGCCGATGTCGCGCAGGCGCAGCTGGCGGGCGATTTCGTCGGCGGCTTCGCTGTTGGTTTGCAGCGCGGTTTCCTCGATGTCGCTGCCCCGGGTCGCTCGGGCCGAGTTGATGTCGATGGACACCAGCGCTTCGGTGTGGTCGATGACAATCGAGCCGCCCGAGGGCAGTTTGACTTCGCGCTGGTAGGCGGTCTCGATCTGCGACTCGATCTGAAAGCGCGAGAACAGCGGCACCTCGTCAGCGTAAAGCTTGATCTTCTGCTGATAGGAGGGCATCACCTGGCGGATAAAGCCCAGGGCTTCGGCGTGGATCTCGGGGCTGTCGATCAGCACCTCGCCGATATCCTGGCGCAGGTAGTCGCGCATGGCGCGGATGATGACGTTGGACTCGCGGTAAATCAGAAAGGGCGTGGCGTGCTTGCCGGCTTCCGCGGTGATCGACTCCCACACCTGCACCAGATAGTCCAGATCCCACTGGAGCTCTTCGGGCGTGCGGCCGATGCCCGCGGTACGCACGATCAGGCCCATTTTATCCGGCACGGTGAGCTGGCTCATGGCGCTTTTGAGCTGGCTGCGGTCTTCGCCCTCGATGCGCCGGGAAATGCCGCCGGCGCGGGGGTTGTTGGGCATGAGGACCAGAAAGCGCCCGGCCAGGCTGATGAAGGTGGTGAGTGCGGCGCCCTTGTTGCCGCGCTCTTCCTTGTCCACCTGGACGGTGACTTCCTGGCCTTCCTTGATCACTTCCTTGATGCTGGGGCGGCCGCTGACGTCCTTGACGAAGTATTCCCGGGAGATTTCCTTCAGCGGGAGAAAGCCGTGGCGCTCGGCGCCGAAATCGACAAAGGCGGCTTCCAGGGAAGGTTCGACTCGGGTGATCCGGCCGCGGTAGATGTTGGCTTTTTTCTGCTCGCGGGCGCCGGATTCAATATCCAGATCGTAAAGGCGTTGACCATCGACAAGGGCGACGCGCAGCTCTTCAGGCTGGGTCGCATTGATGAGCATCCGTTTCATGTTGTCTCGCATAGCGTTGCGTGCCGGTGCCCGTCAAAAACGGTGCGGATAAGCGCGGGCGCTACCGGCACAACGTTGAACTTGTTTTCGCCCGCCGCCGGGCGTGCCCGGTGACGTAAAAGCACGGCGGCGCCGGGCGTAGCGTGTTGTCTTGTCCTTGCCTGGGCAGGCGCTGAATCGTCAGCGCCGCCCGGCGGACGCGCGGGGAAAACCCCGGGCGCCTGTGTTCTGTGCCGGCAACCTTGTCGCCGGCGGCAGCTGTGCTGCGCGGATCACAACGGCTGCGCGCGGGTATCATTGCCGTGGCGCGCAGACGACGGCGGCCATGCGTACACGGCGTCGTCCGGCTCTGGCCTGCGTGTCGGTCGGGCAGGCGCTTTGTCCCAGGCAAGCGTTTTCCGGCCTTGCGGGCTTTCTGTGGTGGCGCTGGTCTGGCGCTATGGCACTTGTCAATCGTGCGCAGAGGCGTGGCACACAGAAGCGTGGAAACGCTTGGAGGGCGAGCGTTCCGGAATATAACAGTAAAGCCACCGGCCAGCAATTTACCCGCCGGCAAATGATGCCGGGTTCGCCTGTCCGGGGCGCATTGTCCGGGCGTGTGCGATAGAATGGCGCTTTTCCCGGCGCAAGGAGTACACCGCCATGGCCGAAGGGCGAGACGTACAGTGGGTGGACATCGCCCCAGAGCAGGCGGGGCAGCGCATCGACAACTTTCTCATGACCCGGCTGAAGGGCGCCCCCCGGGCGCTGATTTACCGCATTGTGCGCAAGGGCGAAGTGCGGGTGAACAAAAAACGCGTCAAGGCCGGCTATCGCGTGCAGGCCGGTGACCGGGTGCGAGTGCCGCCGCTGCGGCTGGCGCCCAAGGAGGCGGTCAAGGAAGTCAGCGACAGCCTGCGCGATCTGCTGCTGGGCAGCGTGCTGCGCGAAAGCGCCGACTGGCTGGTGCTCAACAAGCCGTCGGGGCTGGCGGTGCACGGCGGCAGCGGCGTCAAGATCGGTCTGATCGAGGCGCTGCGCCAGGTGCGTGACGACCTTGATTTTCTGGAGCTGGTGCATCGGCTGGACCGCGACACCTCGGGCTGTTTGCTGCTGGCCAAGTCCCGGGAGGCGCTCCTGTCGCTCAATCGGGCGCTCAAGGAGCACGGCATGGAAAAGCGCTACCTGGCCCTGGTCAGCGGCCGCTGGCCGGCGCGCAAGACTTTTGTCAGCGCGCGGCTGGATCGCTTTGACGCGGGCAACGGCGAGCGTCGCGTGCGGGTCGCGGCCGACGGCAAGTTTGCGCGGACGCGCTTTGCCGTCGAGGAGGCCTTTGCCCGCGCCACGCTGATCGAGGCCGAGCCGGTCACCGGGCGCACCCACCAGATTCGCGTGCACGCCGCCCATGCCGGGCATCCGCTGCTGGGCGACGACAAGTATTTCACCCGGGAAAGTACGGCGGTTTCCCGCCGCCTGGGCGCGGGGCGGCTGTTTTTGCACGCCCGTTCGCTGAGCTTCCCTGAGCCCGGCAGCGGGCGCATGATCACGGTCAAGGCGCCCCTTCCCGAGGCGCTGGAGAGCGTGCTGACCCCTCTTCGTGGATAGGACACAACATGTCGACAACACCGTCGTTTGACCTGATGATTTTTGACTGGGACGGCACCCTGATGGACTCGGTGCCGCGTATTGTTTCCAGCATGCAGGCGGCCGCCCGGGACGCCGAGTGGGGCGAGCTTGCCCCCGAAGCCGTGGAAAACATCGTCGGGCTGGGGCTGCCCGAAGCGGTGGATATCCTTTGTCCGGGCATTACCGCGGCGCACTCGGCGCGCCTGCGCGAGCGCTACGCGCACTACTTCGTTCACGCCGATGCCACCCCCATGGCATTTTTCGACGGCGTTGAGGCCCGTCTCGAGCGCCTGCATCGCCAGGGGGCTCCTCGGCTTGCCGTGGCCACGGGCAAGACCCGCCGCGGCCTCGACCGGATTTTCACCGAGACCGGAAGCGCCCGCTGGTTTCACTCAAGCCGTACCGCCGATGAGACCCGCTCCAAGCCGGACCCGCTGATGCTTGACGAGCTGCTCGACGAGCTCGGCGTGTCCGCCAGCCGGGCGCTCATGATCGGCGATACCGAATACGACATGGCCATGGCGCGCGCGCTGAATATGCCCCGGGTGGGGGTGAGCTACGGCGTGCACGAAAGCGAGCGCCTGGCGGCCTTTGAGCCGCTGCATATTGCCCACGATATTGACGGGCTGTTTGATTGGCTGGACGCGTCAGCGGTAAAGGCAGCGCCCGCGACGGCGCCGTAACAGCCGCGACCTGACAAAGGAGGCAGCATGAGCGACGAGCCAACCGGCAACGGCAGGGGAGAGGGGCCCCGCGGGGCTACTTCTGACCCCTGGACCGAAAACGAAGCGGTGTCTGACAAGGCATCTGCCGAGGCGGGCCACCCGGGCGATGATGCCGCCACGCTGCGCGAGCGCCAGCGCTTGCAGCAGCTGGAAATGATGGACCGCTGGATCGGCGGGGTGCTGACCGAGCAGCGCCGCAGCCGGCGCTGGAAGATCGCCCTGCGACTTATGCTGCTGGCGCTGGTGCTGGCGTCGGTGCTGCTTAGCGTCTACAGCCTGTTCGGCGACAGGTCGGCAACGGCGGTGAGCGCGCAGCCGCACCTGGGCGTGGTCGAGGTCGAGGGCGCCATTGCCGACGATTCGCCGGCCAACGCCGAGCGGCTTATTCGCGGGCTCAATCGCGCCTGGGAGGCGAATAACGCCAGGGCGGTGGTGCTGCACATCAATAGCCCCGGCGGCAGCCCGGTGCAGTCCCAGCGCGTCTTCGCCGAAGTCATGCGCCTGCGCGAGGCGGGCAACAAGCCGATCATCGCGGTGATTGAAGATATCGGCGCCAGCGGCGCCTACTATATTGCCGCGGCCGCCGATGAGGTGGTGGCGTCGCCGGCGAGCCTGGTGGGCTCCATCGGCGTGATCTACTCGGGTTTTGGCCTGCAGCAGGCCATCAACAAGCTGGGCGTCGAGCGCCGGGTAATGACCGCCGGGGAAAACAAGGCGTTTCTTGATCCGTTTCAGCCGCTTGACGAGGACACCGAGGCGTTCTGGCAGTCGGTGCTGAATACCACCCATCAGCAGTTCGTGGCCGACGTGAAGGCCGGCCGCGGCGAGCGCCTGAGCGAGGATCCGCGGCTGTTCTCGGGGCTGGTGTGGAGCGGCGAGCAGGCCATCGAGCTGGGGCTGGTCGACCGCCTGGCCAATATCGAAGAGGTGGCGCGCGACTATACCGACGGCGTGCACCGGGAGGATTACACCCCGGCGCTTGGCCCGCTTGACCAGCTGTCGCGCCGCTTTGCTCGTACCGCGGCCCGGGTGCTCGGCGTTTCCACCTCGCCGTCACCGCTGCAGTTCTCCGTCGATCGCTGACGGGAAGCGCTGCGGCCTCGAACCCCCGCTCAGGCTTTGACACCGGCGGGGGGAGTGCCTATCATTGCGCGCCTATGTTGACCTCACGACTTCCTAGCCGGGTAGAGCCTTACAAGCTTGCTGCCCGCCACGAACGACTCGAAGGCCTGGTAGCGCTCAGCGGCCTTGCCCGTCTAGCCGAAGAAGCCGGCCCGCAGTCGGGTGACTGCCGCGTCGTGCTTGAGTTCGGCATTGACGCCCAGGGTCGCCGCGAAATACACGGCTCGCTCGACGCCGCGCTGATGCTCGCCTGCCGGCGCTGCCTGGCGCCCATCGAGCAGCCGGTAGAGAGCGATTTTCTGCTGGGCATGGTGGCCGACGAGGCGCTCGCCGGCGAGCTGCCCGCAAGCCACGAGCCGGTGCTGGTAGAAAACGAGCAGCTTAACTTGCTGACGCTGGTTGAGGACGAGCTGATTCTGAGCCTGCCCCAGGTGATCTATCACGATGAAGCCGACTGCCTTGTACCCGCGGAGCAGCTGGTCAGCAAGGCGGACGAACCCGAAGAAGACGCCTCGGCGTCTGACGAGAATCCTTTTGCGGTGCTTCGCACCCTGAAAGACAAGCAATAACTCCCTTTTACCCTTCCTGGAGTAATGTCCCATGGCAGTTCAAAAGAACCGTAAAACCCGTTCCGCCCGCGGCATGCGTCGCAGCCACGACTCGCTGAGCGCACCGACGATTTCCGAGGACAAGGAAACCGGCACCAAGCACCTGCGTCACCACGTGGCGTCTGACGGTTACTACCGCGGCCGCAAGGTCGTCGAGGTATAAGATCCAGTGTCTGATGCGCGAAGAAAGCCCGGCGACGCGTGCGCATAGCCATTGATGTCATGGGAGGCGATCACGGCTCCCGCGCCATCATTCACGGCGCTGCGCGCGCGGCGCGGGAAGACCCCGCGCTGGTGCTTGAACTGTTCGGCCCTCGTCAGCACATACAGGCCGAGCTTTCACGCTTGCCGCAGCCCCTGGCTGCGGCAGCGTCGCGTTTAATACCCCGGGATGCCGCCGACGGCGTGCCGGCGGAGGCCACGGCGGCCTGGGCGCTGCGCCACGGCCGCGATACCAGTATGGCCTGCATGCTCGACGCCCTCGGCGACAGCCGCGAAGGGCTTGATGCCGCCGTCAGCGCCGGCAACACCGCGGCGCTGGTGGCGCTGTCGCGTCGCTCTCTGGGCACGCTTCCGGGCGTCAGCCGGCCGGCTATCAGCACGGCCATACCGGCCCGCCGCCGGCGGCAGTGCTACCTGCTGGATCTGGGCGCCAACGTCGATTCGCCGGCGCGCCGCTTGGCGGACTTTGCCCTCATGGGGGCCGCCATGGCGCAAAGCGTGGACGACCTGGAGAGGCCGCGCGTCGCTCTTTTGAACGTGGGCGCCGAGGCGACCAAGGGCAGCGCCGAGCTGCGCGAAGCCGATGCTATCCTGCGCCGCTACGCCGCCGCCGGGGCGTTTGACTACCGCGGCTACGCCGAAGGCGGCGATCTTTACAGCGGCTCGCTTGACGTCATGGTATGCGACGGCCTGGTGGGGAACGCCGTGCTCAAGGCAAGCGAAGGCCTTGCCGGCATGCTGGTCGAGCGCGTGCAGGAGGCGTTCGAAGCCCGGCTCAGCGGCCGGCTGGCTAGCCTTTTGGCCCGGCCGGTGCTCAGGCGGCTGAAGCGCGAGCTCGACCCCGTGCGCTATAACGGTGCCAGCCTGCTGGGGCTATCGCGCATTGTGGTCAAAAGCCACGGCGGTGCCCATGCGGAAGGCTTCTACTATGCGATACGGCGGGCGATGCAGGAAGTTGAGCACGACCTGCCCGGCCGCCTCGCCGAACGCTGGCAGTCGATGCCTTAGCCGACCCGCTGCGCTCAAGCGGGAACGCGCCAGGCGCGAATGCCGAGAAAAGCCAACAAGAGCAAAGGTGAAACGACATGTCTCAACCCCTTGCCCTCATGTTTCCCGGGCAAGGCTCTCAGCAGCTGGGCATGCTGCGAGAGCTGGCGGAACGCTACAGCGTGGTGGGAACCACGTTTAACGAAGCGTCGGACGCGCTGGGCTATAACCTGTGGAAGGTCGTTCAGGAGGGGCCGGAGGCCTCGCTGAACGCCACCGCCTGCACGCAGCCGGCGCTGCTCGCGGCAAGCGTGGCGGTGTGGCGCGTGTGGCAGGAGCTGGAAGGCCCGCGGCCCGACGTCATGGCCGGGCACAGCCTGGGCGAATACAGCGCCATGGTCTGCGCCGGCGTGATGAGCTTTGCCGAAGGGGTGCGCCTGGTGCGCCTGCGCGGCGATGCCATGCAGCAAGCCGTGCCCCAGGGCGAAGGCGGCATGGCGGCGATTCTGGGCCTTGACGACCAGGCGGTGGAAGCGGCCTGCGCCGAGGCCGCCCAGGGCGAAGTCGTGTCCGCGGTCAACTATAATGCCCCGGGCCAGGTGGTTATCGCCGGGAGCAAGGCGGCGGTGGAGCGTGCCATTGGCGCCTGCCAGCAGGCCGGTGCCAAGCGGGCGCTGGCGCTGCCGGTATCGGTCCCGTCGCACTGCGAGCTGATGCGTCCGGCAGCCGAGCAGCTGGCCGACGCTCTGGGCAAGGTCACGCTGCGGGCGCCGCGCTATACCGTGATCCAGAACGTCGATGCCCGCGCCCATAGCGACACCGACGCGCTGCGCACCCGCCTGATCGAGCAGCTCTATCAGCCGGTGCGCTGGAGCGAGTGCGTGCTGGCGATGCAGGAGCAGGGTGCCGGGGTATTCGTCGAGTGCGGGCCGGGCAAGGTGCTGACCGGCCTTAACAAGCGTATCGTGCGCGGCAGCAAAGGGCTTGCGGTCAACGATCCGGAGAGCCTCGATGCCGCGCTGGAGCTGGCCCGCGCCGACGTTGCCGGCGAAGGCTGACCATCCTCTGATTCTTGAGTAGGGCATAGTGCAATGACACAGGAAGAGACCACCCGGCAGCGCCGGGTAGCGCTGGTAACCGGGGCCACCCGGGGTATTGGCCGTGCCGTGGCATACGAGCTTGGCCGCCAGGGGCGCATCGTTGTGGGCACGGCGACCAGCGACGCCGGCGCGGAAAAAATCAATGCCGCTCTGGCAGAGCAGGGCATTGAAGGGGCCGGTATGTGCCTCAACGTTACCGACCAGGCAAGCATCGACGCCGTGCTCAAGGCGATTGGCGAGCGCTTCGGCGCGCCGACTATCCTGATCAACAACGCCGGCATTACCCGGGACAATCTGCTGATGCGGATGAAAGAGGATCAGTGGGGCGAGGTGATGGACACCAACCTGACGTCGGTCTATCGCCTGAGCAAGGCCTGCCTGCGCGGCATGACCAAGGCGCGTTTCGGGCGCATTGTCTCGATCAGCTCGGTGGTCGCCACCATGGGCAACCTGGGGCAGAGCAACTATGCGGCGGCCAAGGCAGGCATGGAAGGCTTCAGCCGCGCGCTCGCCAGGGAAGTGGCCTCGCGGGCGATCACGGTCAACGCCGTGGCGCCGGGGTTTGTCGCCACCGACATGACCGAGTCGCTGCCTGAAGTGCAGAAAGAGGCGCTGCTGGCGCAAATTCCGCTGGCGCGCCTGGGTGAACCCGATGAAATTGCCGCGGCCGTGGGCTTTTTGACCAGCGACGGCGCCGGCTATATCACCGGTGAAACGCTGCACGTCAACGGCGGTATGAATATGCGTTGATGCCCTTTGAAATGGCGGTTGCGTCAGCTCAAGGGCGTCTATAAACTACCCGCAGCTTTTGGCTTGCGGTTTCCCAATAGCCGGCACTGACACGGCTGACGAGAATGACTGGAGTACGTTGATGAGTACTATTGAAGAGCGCGTAAAGAAAGTTGTGGCCGAGCGTCTGAACGTCAAGGAAGAAGACATTCAGAGCAGCTCTTCCTTTACCGAAGATCTGGGCGCGGACTCGCTGGACACCGTCGAGCTGGTCATGGCGCTGGAGGAGGAATTCGACACTGAAATTCCCGATGAAGAAGCGGAAAAGATCACCACGGTTCAGGAAGCTGTCGACTACGTGAACACCCACCAGTAAGGGTCGTGTCGCAGTGACAAACCGGGGCGGTGCAGTCGCCCACATAAAAGCCGTCCTGTCATGGGCGGCTTTTTGTTTGCCGGCTGAATACAGCAGATAAATTTCGTTATACTGTGGCGCTTGATATCTGCGCTGTTTACGCTGCAGCCAGTGCCCCCCAAGCGGGTTACGTCACCAAGGATGCCTGGAGGAAAGCTGATGGCACGAAAAAGGGTAGTGGTAACCGGGCTAGGCCTGGTGACCCCGGTCGGGAATACCGTTGACCGGTCATGGGCCAACATCGTGGCCGGCAAGAGCGGCATCGCTCCCATCGAGCACTTCGATACCGAAGGGTTCAACACGCGCTTTGGGGGGTCGATCAAGGAGTTTGACGTGTCGGCCTATCTCAACCCCAAGGACGCTCGCAAGATGGACCTCTTTATCCAGTACGGCATGGTCGCCGGGGCCCAGGCGATCGCCGATTCGGGCATCGAGTGCCGCGAGGACAACGCCGAGCGCATCGGCGTGGCCATCGGCTCCGGCATCGGCGGGCTGCCGATGATCGAGCACAACCACAAGGCGCTGGAAAAGAGCGGCCCGCGGCGTATCTCGCCGTTTTTCGTGCCCGGGTCCATCATCAACATGATTTCCGGCAACATGGCGATCCAGCATGGCTTCAAGGGTCCCAATATTGCCATTACCACCGCCTGCACCACGGGCACCCACAACATCGGCTACAGCGCGCGGACCATTGCCTACGGCGACGCTGACGTGATGGTCTGCGGCGGCGCCGAAATGGCCACCACGCCGCTGGGACTGGGCGGCTTTTCCGCGGCCCGGGCGCTTTCCACCCGCAACGACGACCCCGAAGCGGCCAGCCGCCCCTGGGACGTCGACCGCGACGGCTTTGTGCTCTCGGACGGCGCCGGCGTGCTGGTGCTGGAAGAGTACGAGCATGCCAAAGCCCGCGGCGCGACGATCTACGCCGAAATGAGCGGCTTTGGCATGAGCGACGACGCCTTCCACATGACCGCCCCACCCGTGGACGGCAGCGGGGCGGCGCTGTCCATGCGCAACGCCATCAAGGATGCCGGTATCGATCCTTCCCGTGTGGACTACATCAACGCCCACGGCACCTCGACGGCTTCCGGCGATCTGGCCGAGAGCCGCGCCATCGAGCAGGTGCTGGGCGAGGCCTCGTCCCGGGTGGCGGTGAGCTCGACCAAGTCGATGATCGGCCATCTGCTGGGCGCGGCCGGCGCGGTGGAGGCGGTGTTCAGTGTGCTCTCCCTTCGCGACCAGGTCGCGCCGCCGACCATCAACCTGGATAACCCCCAGGAAGGCTGCCGCCTGGACTACGTGCCGCATACCGCCCGGGACATGCGCATCGACGTGGCGCTATCCAACTCCTTCGGCTTTGGCGGCACCAACGGGTCGCTGCTGTTTCAGAAGGTTTAAGTTTCAGAGGGTCTAGGGGCAGCCGCTTCAGGCCGTCCAGGATACGGAGGAGCCAATGGCATCAGCGGATCAGGTGCCGCTTGACGATCGCGGCCTGGCCTTCGGCGACGGCGTGTTTGAAACCGTGCTGATGCGCGACGGCGTCCCGCTGCTGTGGCCCCGGCACCGCGCGCGGCTGCGCCACGGCTGTCAGGCGCTGGGCATCCCGCCCCCCGACGACGCCGCGCTCGAGGCCTGCTGGCAGGCCCCGGCAAGCGGGCTTGAAGTACTCAAGATCATGGTGACCCGGGGCAGCGGCGGGCGCGGCTATGCGCTGCCGGATTGCCAGCGGCCGCGGCTGCTGCACCGGCGCACGGCGTTTGCCCCGGCGCGCTCCCGCTGGCAGGGCGTCGACGTCTGCTTTTGCGCGCTGCGCCTGGCCCGCCAGCCGGCGCTTGCCGGCATCAAACACCTCAATCGGCTGGAAAACGTGTTGGCGCGCCGGGAGTGGCAGAGCGCCGACATCGCCGAAGGGCTGCTCGCCGATACCGACGGCAACCTCGTCGAGGCCACCGCCATGAACGTTTTCTGGCGAGCGGAGGGCGCCTACTGGACGCCGCCGCTCGACGCCAGCGGCGTCGCCGGCACCCTGCGCGCCGCGCTGCTGGATCAGGGCCGGGTACAGGAGGCGCCGCTCGGCGCCGAGGCGCTGCTCGAGTCGCCCGCCGTCGAGCAGCTGTTTGTGGGTAACTCGGTCCAGGGCCTGTGGCCGGTCAACGCCCTGGTCACGACCCAGGGCCGGCCCCTGCGGCGCTTTGCCGGAGCCGCCGGCGCGCCGCTGCAGGCCGACGCCCACGGCCTGCTGGGGTATCCAACTCTGTCCCGGGAGGACTGACGTGAAACGTATCCTGAAAGCTTTGGTCGTGCTGATCCTGCTGGGGGCCGCCGCGGCAGCGGGCGGCTACGCCTACTGGCAAAGCCGGCTGGCTGCGCCGCTGGCGCTGGACAAGCCCCTGCTGTACCAGGTGCCCGAGGGCGCCGGCTTCAATCAGGTAGTGGACGAGCTTGGCCGGCGCGGGGTGATTGCCGATCCCTGGGCGCTGAAGGTGCTGGCCCGGGCCGAGCCTGACAAGGTGCCCTCGCTGCGGGTGGGTGAATACCGGCTGACGCCGGAGATGGACAGCCGCGAACTGGTGACGCTGCTGGGCAGCAGCAACGTAGTGACGTACCCCCTCACCGTGCCCGAGGGCTGGACATTCGCCCAGATGCGCCGCCTGCTGGACAGCGCCGATAAGCTTGAGCACCGCACCGCCGAGATGAGCGACGATGAGGTGATGGCGCTGATCAATGCCGACAAGGAACATCCCGAAGGCTGGTTTTTCCCCGATACCTATCGCTATCACCTGGGGATGAGCGATACAGACATTCTGCGCCAGGCCCACCGGCGCATGCAGCGCATGCTCAAGGCCGCGTGGGAGAGCCGAGATGACGCGCTGCCGTTCGAGTCGGCTTATGAGGCGCTGATCATGGCGTCGCTGATCGAACGGGAAACCGGCGTACCCGCCGAGCGCCGGGAAATCGCCGGCGTGTTCGCCCGTCGCCTGGAGAAGGGCATGCGTCTGCAGACCGACCCTACGGTCATCTACGGCATGGGCAGCCGCTACGACGGCAACATTACCCGGGCCGACCTGCAGGAACCAACGCCCTATAACACCTACGTGATCAAGGGGCTGCCGCCCACGCCCATTGCCATGCCGGGGAAGGCAGCCCTTGAGGCCGCGGTGAGCCCCGAGGACGGCAAATCGCTGTACTTTGTGGCCAAGGGCGACGGCTCGCATCATTTTTCGGGCAGCCTGCGCGAGCACAACAACGCGGTGAATCGCTTTATTCGCAGCGAGCGCGAGGACGACTCGGGCAGCGATGACTAACTTGACACATGGCCTGACACCCGGCCTGACAAACGGCGGCGAGGTATCCATGACCCAGCGCGGGCGCCTGATCACCCTGGAAGGCGGAGAAGGCGTAGGCAAGTCAACCAACATGGCCTTTGTTAGCGCCTGGCTTGAGGCCCGGGGGATCGAGGTGGTGCGCACCCGGGAGCCGGGCGGCACGCCGCGCGCCGAGGCCATTCGCGAGCTGCTGCTCGATCCGGCTCCCGCCGAGCCGCTGGCCGCGGACGCCGAACTGCTGCTGATGTTTGCCGCCCGGGCCCAGCATCTGGCGGAGAAAATTCGCCCGGTGCTTGAGCGCGGCGCCTGGGTGGTGTGTGACCGCTTCACCGACGCCACCTACGCCTACCAGGGCGGCGGGCGCGGGCTTGACGCCGAACGTATCGCCGTACTCGAGCGTTTTGTCCAGCGGGGCATGACGCCGGATTTAACCCTGCTGCTGGATATGCCCGTTGACGCTGCGTCGCGCCGGGTCAGCCAAAGAGCGGATGCCGGGGGCGGGGCGCGTGACCGATTTGAGCGCGAGCGCGGGGCGTTTTTTGCCGCGGTGCGCCACGCCTACCGCAGGCGAGCCGAGGCCGAGCCCGAGCGTTTTGCCCTGATTGATGCCGCCCAGCCACTGTCGGCGGTACAGTGCGAGCTTGCCACCGTCCTCGACCGGCGGACGGCACCATGGCGCTAGCGCCGGAGGACAGGCTGCCGCTGCCCTGGCACCGGCCGCTCTGGGAGCGTTTGTGGCAGCTCGAGCAAAGCGGCCGGCTGCCCCATGCGCTTTTGCTAAGCGGCCCCCGAGGCGTGGGCAAGCAGGTGCTGGCCGAGGCGCTGGTGGCGCGTCTTCTGTGCGCCGCCGACACGGCCACGGCCTGCGGGCGGTGCCACGCCTGCCGGATGCTGGGCGCGGGCTATCACCCCGACCTCATGCGCATTGTCCCCGACGAGGGCAAGCGCCAGATCCGCATCGACAGCGTGCGCGAGGTCAACCGCTTTGTCGCCCAGACCGCCCAGCAAAGCGGCTACCGGGTGATCATCATTGCCCCGGCCGAAGCGATGAACGTGGCGGCCAGCAACGCGCTGCTGAAAAGCCTGGAGGAGCCGGGGCGCAATACCCTTTTCGTGCTGCTCTCCGACGTGCCCTCGCGGCTGCTGCCCACGATTCGCTCGCGCTGTCAGCAGTGGTCGCTTAAGCCGGTGGCGCTTGACGACTGCCGCGCCTGGCTTGCCGGGCAGCTGCAGGGGGACGACGACGAGGCGCGCTTCTGGTGGCAGGTGGCGGGGGGCCTGCCGCTGCTCGCCCTCGAGCTTGCCGGCCCGGAAGCCCGGGCCCTGCGTCAGCAGCTCCACGACTGCTTCGAGCAGCTGGTGCGCGGCGCCGAGCCGATCTCCGAGGCGGCACGGTTTGACCGCCAGGCGGCAGATGCCATCCTGTGGTACGGTATCGCCTGGCTTGAGGATCTGATCGGCTTTGGCCTGTCCGGCGACAGCCGGCGGCTGCGCAATCCCGATCTGGTGCCGCTGTATCGTCAGGCGGCGAAGAACGCCCGGGTGCAGGACTGGTTCCGGCTGCTCGACTACGCCCGGGAGCAGCGGCGCCTGCTGGCGGTAGGCGCCAACCCCAATCCGCAGCTGGTGCTGGAAGCCTGGCTGGTGCGCTGGTCGGCGCTGCTGCGCTCTTGAAGGAGGCTTGCTGTGAGCACGCAAAAACTGCTGACAACGGCGCTGCCCGACGTACCTGCGCTGCTGTCGATGTACATGCCGTTTCTCGAGCGCGGCGGCCTTTTTGTGGCCACCCCCGAGCGCTGCATGCTGGGCGATCCGGTTATCCTGATGCTGACCCTGCCCGGTGATGACCAGGAGCTGACGGTAAACGGCAGCGTGGTATGGATTTCGCCCGACGGCGTCACCGGACGACGCCAGCCCGGCGTCGGCGTGCACTTCAGCCAGCAGGACTACAACGTGCGCGACCGCATTGAGACGCTGCTTGCCGGCCAGCTGGACGGCGCCGCCGCTACCTGCACGCTGTAAACGTCCATTTTTACCCAGGCGAAGTGCCCCATGTTTGTTGATTCCCACTGCCATCTCGACCGCCTTTCCGACAAGACCCACGGCGGCGACGTTGCCGCCACGCTTGACGTGGCCCGCCGGGCGCAGGTCAGCCAGTTTCTCGCCGTCTGCGTGAGTCTGGATGACATGCCGGGGCTTGCCGCGCTGTCCCGGGAGCACGACGACGTGGTGATCTCGGCGGGTCTGCACCCGCTACATACCTCGGCCGACGAACCTGACATCGACGCTATCATGGACGCCGCCACCCGCTTTGACGCGGTGGCCATCGGCGAAACCGGGCTGGATTACCACTACCGCGAAAGCGTACCCGCGGACGTACAGCACGCGCGCTTTGAGCGCCACCTGATCGCCGCCCGCAAGCTGGGGCTGCCGGTGATCGTGCATACCCGCGACGCCCAGGAGGACACCCTGGCCCTGCTGGAAAAGCACCTGGACCCAAGCGTCGGCGGCGCACTTCACTGCTTCACCGAAGACCTTGACATGGCCCGCCGGGCGGTGACACTGGGGCTTTATATTTCGCTTTCCGGCATTGTTACCTTTGCCAGCGCCAAGGCCCTGCGCGACGTGGCGCGCCGGCTGCCGTTGGATCGTTTGCTGATCGAAACCGACAGCCCCTATCTCGCCCCGGTGCCGCATCGGGGCAAGCCCAACGAGCCGGCCTGGGTGGTCGAAGTCGCCGAGTGCATCGCCGAAGCGCGCGGCATCAGCGTAGACGAAGTGGCGATGCAGACCACGGCCAACTTCTATCGCCTGTTTCGCGCCGCCGCGCCCGAGGTGACGGCCGAGCAGCGCGACTCGCTGAGCCGGGCCGGGCTGGTATAGCGGCGCTGCCGGGCGCCATTGACGCTAACCCCGCGCCGGGACAGGGACCGGCGCCGGGGTGGGAATCACGGGAGGTTAGCATGCACCTTGAGCATTTGCTGAAACACGGCGAGAGCGCCGCGAAGATACCGCCGGTAGACCAGTGGCAGCCGCCGTTTTGCGGCGACATGCCGCTGACCATCCGCGCCGACGGTAGCTGGTGGCACCAGGGCGAGCCGTTTACCCGTCCGGAGCTTGTGCGGCTGTTGGCAAGCCTGATGCGCCGCGATCCGGAAGGGGTGTGCCTGGTCACCCCCGCCGAACGCGTGCGCATCGAAGTGGAAGACCGCCCGCTGATGGTCGTCGCCGCCCGGCAGGAGGGCGACGGCTGGTGGCTGACCACCGGGCAGGGCGACGAGTTTGCGCTGGACGCTGACCATCAGCTGACGATGACGCGCACGCCCGCCGGCGACGAGGCGCCGGAAGTCCCGGTACGTTTTGGCCTGACGGCCAGGCTCAACTGCAACGTCTACTATCAGCTGGTGGACGCCGCCAGCCTGCGCCAGAGCGATGATCACACCCAGGTCGGAATCGAAAGCGGCGGGGTCTGGCACGTGCTGGGCACGCTCGACGACGACGAGGCGCTGTGAAGCTCACCGCGCAGCAGCAGGCGGTGATTCATCACGCCGGCGGTCACGCCCGGGTGGCGGCGGTAGCGGGGGCGGGCAAGACCACCACCATGGCGGCCCGAGTGCTGCATCTGCTGGCCAGCGGCGTGGCCCCCAGGCGCATGCTAGTGCTGATGTTCAACCGCTCGGCCCGGGAAGATTTCCAGCGCCGTCTGGCCGCTATGGCGCCGCCCGGGCAGGCGCTGCCCGACGTGCGCACCTTTCATTCGCTGGGCCACCGGCTAACCCAGAGCCTGTGCCGCTGGGGCGTGCTCGAGCCGCGCCGCCTGCTCTCGGCCGACTGGCAGCTCGAGCGCCTGCTGCGCCAGGCAAGCCTGAGCGTGCTGGAGCACGAGCGCGAGCGCCGGGATGCGGCCCTGGAGGGCGAGCGGCTGGAAACCCTGGCGCACTACTGCGCCCTGGTCAAGGCCGAGATGATCTCCCCGGAAGCGCTCTATCCGCGTCTCGATCTGGATCCCGACACGGACTATTTTCCCGCCGCCTTCCACGAAGCCGAGCGCCTGCTGCGCGACGACGGCGTGATGACCTACGCCGACCTCTTGTACCGACCGCTGCGGGCGCTGGAGGCCGACGATACCCTGCGCGCTCGGGTAGAGGGCTTTCTCGATCACGTCATCGTCGACGAGTACCAGGACATCAACGCCGCCCAGCAGCGTCTGCTGGCACTCCTTGCCGGCGGAAAAGCCGACGTCATGGCGGTGGGCGATGCCAACCAGTGTATCTATGAGTGGCGCGGCGCCCATCCCGACACCATGCTGGCCGACTTTACCGCGACCTTTGGCACAGCCCGGGACTACCCGCTGTCGATCACCTTTCGCCACGGCCACGCCCTGGCGCTGGCGGCCAACTACGCCATTGCCGCCAACCGCCGCCGGCCCGATCAGCTGTGCCTGGCCGGCCCGGCCAATCCGGCGACCCGGGTCACCGCAGGGCAGGGCAGCCGCGCGCTGCTGGATACGCTGATGGACTGGCAGGCCCGGGGGCGGCCGCTCGCCGAGGCCTGTCTTCTGGTGCGCAGCTGGGCGCTGTCGGTGCCGTTCCAGCTGGCGCTTCTGCAGGCCGGCTTGCCGTTTCGCCTCTCCCGGGAAGACCGCTTTGTCTTTCGCCTGCCGCTGGTGCAGGCGCTGGCCGGCTATCTTAAGCTCGCCCGCCAGCCGGGGCTGCTTCACGACCCCTCGCTGCTGCTGCTGCTGCTCTCTCAGCCGACGACCTTTGTCGCCCGGGAAAGGCTCTGGCGGCTGGCCTGCCGTCTGGCCGAGACCCAGCGCTGGCCCGAGCGCGGCGATCCACTGCTCACCGAGCTCAAGCCGATGCAGCGGCGCACGCTGAAAAAGCGCTGGGGGCTGCTGTGCGAGCTGCCAAGGCTCGGCGCCTGGCCGCCGGCGAAGCTGTTACGCCACGTGGTGGACGCCGTGGAAGCGGAAAAGGTGCTCAGGCGCGCGGCCGCCCGGCGCGACAAGGGCGAGGAAGACGTGCGCCTGCTCGACGTGCTGATCGAACAGGCGCAAAGCGTGCCGGACCCCGACGCCTTTATCGAGCTTCTGCAGCGGCCGGTGCATAACCAGGCCGGCGGCGTGCTGATCAGCACGGTACATGCCGCCAAGGGCCTTGAGTGGCCGCTGGTGGCGGTAGCTGGGATCAACGAAGAAGACTTTCCCCACTACAGCCGCGACAACCCCCTCACCGACGAGCGTCTGGAAGAAGAGCGCCGGCTGTTCTATGTGGGTATTACCCGGGCCCGGGAAGAGCTGCGGCTTATTCACGACGGCGGCGAGCACCGCCCCAGCCGCTTTCTGGCCGAGTGCGCCTGGCAGGATGCCATGGTCGTTGCCGGTCAGCTGGCCGCCGAGACACCGCCCGCCGCGCCGCTGACCGTGGGCTCGCCGGCTATTGCCCGGCGCTACCTGGAAGGCGTGGAGCGCAGTGACATAGCGCTCGAGGCGCTGCCCCAGGAAGCGGCCGCCGCGGCGCCGGTATCCGGCGGCTTCTTTCCCGGCCAGCGGCTGCGCCATGCGGTGTTTGGCGAAGGCGAGGTCGCCGCCGTGGAGGGCAATCCCGACGACCCGGTGATCGACGTGCGCTTTCTGCGGGCCGGCCGCCGGCGCCTGATGGCCCGGCGCGCGCCAATTGAATCCCTGGACAGCGCCGCGCCCTGAGCGCCAGCCTGCCTGTACTCAGCCACCACGGGAGCCATGCCATGTCACCTCCGCTGATTAGCGCCGAAGCCCTTGAGATCGCCCTTGATACCGCCCTTGCCGGCACGGCGCCGCTGGTGCTGGACTGCCGCGCGCGCCTTGATGACGCCGCTGCCGGCGAGACGCTGTGGGGCGAAGGCCATATCCCCGGGGCTCGGCACCTGGCGCTGGAAGGCGACTTGGCCGGTGCCCCGGGCGCCGGCGGGCGCCATCCGCTGCCGTCGGCCGAGGCGTTTACCCGCACCGTGCAGCGCCTGGGCATTGCTCCTGAGAAACCGGTGGTGGTGTATGACGACCGCGGCGGCCAGCTGGCAGCGGCGAGGGCCTGGTGGATGCTGGCCGTATGGGCCGGCCACCCGGACGTGCGCGTGCTCGACGGCGGGCTCTATGCCTGGGAGGCGCACGGCGGCGCGCTGGTGACGGCAACGGCAGCGCCGGCCCCGAGCGCCTGGCAGCCGCGCTTCAACGACGCCGCCTGGGTGGATGCCGATACCGTCGCCGGCGGCGAAGTGCTGCCGGTGGATGCCCGGGCGTCGGCGCGCTTTCGCGGCGAGAGCGAGCCCGTGGACCCGGTGGCCGGGCATATTCCCGGCGCGCGCAGCCGGCCAAGCGCCGACAACCTTACCGCCGAGGGTTATTTCAAATCCGCCGCCGCGCTCGACGCCGAGCTACCCCGGGCACCGGCCGTCGCGGCCTACTGCGGCTCCGGCATTACCGCCTGCCATAACGTGCTGGCCTACGCGGTGGCCGGGCGAGCGCTGCCGGCGCTTTACGCCGGCTCCTGGAGCGAGTGGATCACCGTGGCGTCGCACCCCGTGGCCACCGGCGACTCGCCCGGGTAGCGCGGCCCGCCCGCTTTTCCGCAGGCGCCGGCTTCTGATTGCGGGGCATGGCAGGCATAATATCGGCGTATGAACACTCCCTTGATCTTTATCGGCGTGCCTTAAGCGGCTGCCCCGCGACGCGCGGATAACGACGGGGAGTCGGCATTCCCTTCAGGTCAAGCGAGGCACCTATGAAAGTACTCGTCGCGGTGAAACGCGTCGTCGACCACAACGTCCAGATCCGGGTCAAGCCGGACGGTTCGGACGTGGAACTTACCCATGTCAAAATGGCCATGAACCCGTTTTGCGAAATTGCCGTGGAAGAGGCCGTGCGGCTGAAAGAGCAGGGCATGGCCAGCGAAATCGTCGCCGTGACCATTGGCCCCAAGGCGGCTCAGGAGCAGCTGCGTTCGGCCATTGCGCTGGGCGCCGATCGCGCCATTCACGTCCGAACCGATGAGCGCGTGGATTCCCACTGTGCGGCCAGGGTGCTGGCGCGGGTGGCCGAGCAGGAGCAGCCCGGCCTTGTGCTGCTGGGCAAGCAGGCCATCGACAGCGACAACAACCAGACCGGCCAGATGCTGGCTGCGCTGATGGGCGCCGCTCAGGGGGCCTTTGCCTCGGCGGTCGAGGTCGACGGCCAGGCGGTCACGGTCACCCGGGAAGTCGACGGCGGCCTGCAGACGCTGCGGCTTACGCTGCCGGCAGTGATTACCGCCGACCTGCGCCTGAACGAGCCGCGCTATGCCAAGCTGCCGGCGATCATGAAGGCCAAGAAAAAGCCGCTGGAGGACACCACCCCCGAAGCGCTCGGGGTCAGCGTGGCGTCGAACATCGAGCTGCTGGGCGTTGAGCCGCCGGAAGAGCGCCGGGGCGGCGTGAAGGTAGCCTCGGTGGATGAGCTGGTGGAAAAACTCAGGAATGAAGCAAAGGTGATTTCATGAGCATTCTGGTACTCGCCGATCTGGATGCCGGCCGGCTGGCCGGCGAGACAGCCCACGTGCTGGCGGCCGCCCGGGCCATCGGCGAAAGCGTGGACGTGCTGGTCGCGGGCAAGGAAGTGCAGGCCGCCGCCAGGGAGGCCGCCGCCCTTGACGGCGTGCGCCGGGTGCGCGTGGCAGATCACGACGTTTACGCCCACCGCCTGGCCGAGCCGGTGGGCGCACTGCTGGTCGCCCTTGCCGACGACTACACCCATGTGCTGGCAAGCACCTCCTCGGCGGGCAAGAACGTGCTGCCGCGCCTGGCCGCGCTAAAGGGCGTGGGCCAGGTGTCCGATATCATTGCCGTGGAGAGCGCCGATACCTTCAAGCGTCCGATCTACGCCGGCAACGCCGTGGCGCGGGTGAAAAATCACGAAGCGCTCAAGGTCATCAGCGTGCGCCCCAGCGCCTTTGATGCGGTGGCGCCGGCATCGGAGCCGGCGCCGGTGGAAGCGCTGGATATCGTCGTGGAAAACACCCTGGCGCAGTTTGTCGACGAGCAGCTGGCCGCAAGCGAGCGTCCCGAGCTTGGCGGCGCCAGCGTGATCGTGTCCGGCGGGCGCGGCATGGGCAACGGCGAGAACTTCAGGCTGCTGGGCGGCATTGCCGACAAGCTCGACGCCGCCATCGGCGCCTCCCGGGCGGCGGTAGACGCCGGCTATGTGCCCAACGACATGCAGGTCGGCCAGACCGGGAAGATCGTCGCCCCGGAGCTTTATATCGCCGTGGGCATCTCCGGGGCCATCCAGCACCTGGCCGGGATGAAAGACTCCCGGGTAATCGTCGCGATCAACAACGACGCGGAGGCGCCGATTTTCCAGATCGCCGACTATGGCCTGGTGGGTGACCTGTTCGACGTCCTTCCCGAGCTTGAGGGCAAGCTATAAGCATTTGAATATCCTTTCTTTTCGAAAAAGCCGCGCGCCGGGCAAAAGCGCCTTACGGCTTTTGTCCCGGCGGCGTATTCGATACACTCCCAGTAGCTGACAACGCCGCCAGGGGAAGGCGCCGGCGGGCAGGACGTGGTTGAAATCCTGCCGCCAAGGCCGCACCTTAGAAAGCGTTGGCAAGAGCAACGGTAAAACCATAACGCAAGGAGAGGATGCAATATGGCACATAAACTGCCCGAACTACCCTATGCCTACGATGCGCTGGAACCGCACATCGACGCGCTGACCATGGAAATCCACCATTCGCGTCACCACAACACCTATGTCAACAACCTCAACGCCGCGCTTGAAGGCACCGGCCTTGAAGACGTACCGGTCGATGAGCTGCTGGCAAGCCTTGACCGCGTCCCCGACGACAAGCGCCAGGCCGTGATCAACAACGGCGGCGGCGTGCACAACCACAGCATGTTCTGGCAGATGATGTCGCCCAACGGCGGCGGCCAGCCCCAGGGTGACGTGGCCAAAGCCATCGACGCCGAGCTTGGCGGCTATGAAGCCTTCCAGGACGCGCTGAAGAAAGCCGCGCTGGGTCGCTTCGGCAGCGGCTGGGCATGGCTCTCCGTCACCGGCGACAAAAAGCTGGTGGTGGAAAACACCCTTAACCAGGACAGCCCGATTTCCCACGGCAACACGCCGATCCTGGGGCTGGACGTCTGGGAGCACGCCTACTACCTCAAGTACCAGAACAAGCGTCCGGACTATATCGACGCTTTCTTCAACGTCATCAACTGGGAAGACGTCGAGCGTCGCTACCAGGCCGCCGTTGCCTGAATGACGCCGTGACGCTACTTCCACGGTAGCGCTATTCGACCGCCCGCTGGCTCCCAGCGGGCGGTTTTTTTATGTTGGGGCAATGGCTTTTCTGGCCTCGCCGTTCCGCCTGCCTAGCACAAAATCCACCGTCTCGGTAGCTTGACATCGGGCAATCTTTTGCTACCGGATAAAATCTATATATAGTGCCAAATACGGGTTGAAGTCGCATATATATACTATATATTGTGTGGAGTCGGCGGGCGCCACCGGCTTCTGCCTACGCGATTTGACAAGGCGATCTGATAAGGACAGAGGAGACAATCATGGCCATTACGGTGTATAGCGCTGCGGCCTGCGTGCAGTGCTCGGCGACCTACCGGGAAATGGAAAAGCGGGGCCTTTCTTATACCGTTATTAACGTCGACGAAACGCCCGTCGCTCGGGAAGACCTCGCGCGCCTGGGCTATCGCCAGCTGCCGGTGGTCACCGCGGGCGAGTCGCACTGGTCGGGCTTTCGCCCGGATCGCATTCGCGAACTTGCCGCCGCGACGGCATGAGCACCTCGCCCCAGCTGGTGTATTTCTCGACCAAGTCGGGCAATACCCGCCGCTTTGTCGAGAAGCTCGACCTGCCGGCGGCGCGCATCCCCTACGAGCACGACGCGCAGCCGCTCCAGGTGGCAACACCCTACATCCTTCTGGTGCCGAGCTACGGCGGCGGCAAGGTAGCGGGAGCCGTCCCCAAACCGGTCATTCATTTTTTGAACGATGCGCACAACCGGCGCTTTATCCGCGGCGTCATCGCCGCGGGCAATACCAACTTCGGCACCGCCTACGGCATTGCCGGTCGCATCGTCGCGGAGAAGTGCGACGTGCCGCTTTTATATCGCTTTGAGCTTTTCGGCACGCCGCAAGACGTCGTCAACGTTCGTCAGGGAGTTACCTCGTTTTGGCAACCACATCTGTAGCACCGGCGCCTTCCCAGCAGGCAGCAAAAACGCTGGACTACCACGCGCTCAACGCCATGCTCAATCTGTACGGCGCCGACGGCCGCCTGCAGCTGGACAAGGACCGCGAGGCGGCGCGCCAGTATTTTCTCCAGCACGTTAACCAGAACACGGTGTTTTTCCATTCGCTGGAAGAAAAGCTCGACTATCTCATGGAGGAAGGCTACTACGAAGCCGAGATGCTCGAGCAGTACGATGCGGCGTTTATCAAGGCGCTTTTTGAGCAGGCCTACGCCTGGAAATTTCGCTTTTCGAGCTTTCTCGGCGCGTTCAAGTATTACACCAGCTACACGCTCAAGACCTTTGACGGCAAGCGCTACCTGGAGCGCTTCGAGGACCGCGTCTGCATGGTGGCGCTGACGCTTGCCCGGGGCGATGAGGCGCTGGCAAAAGCGCTGGTCGACGACATCATCAACGGCCGCTTCCAGCCCGCCACGCCGACGTTTCTCAACTGCGGCAAGCGCCAGCGCGGCGAGCTGGTGTCGTGCTTTCTGATGCGTATCGAAGACAACATGGAGTCCATCGGCCGCTCGATCAACTCGGCGCTGCAGCTGTCCAAGCGCGGCGGCGGGGTGGCGTTTCTGCTCAGCAACATCCGTGAGCAGGGCGCGCCGATCAAGCGCATCGAGGATCAGTCGTCGGGCATCATCCCCATCATGAAGCTGCTGGAAGACGCGTTTTCCTACGCCAACCAGCTGGGCGCGCGGCAGGGCGCCGGGGCGGTTTACCTGAACGCCCACCACCCGGACATCCTGCGCTTCATGGACACCAAGCGGGAAAACGCCGACGAGAAAATCCGCATCAAGACGCTGTCCATGGGGGTGTCCATCCCCGACATCACCTTTGAACTTGCCAAAAGCAACGAGGAGATGTATCTGTTTTCGCCCTACGACGTCGAGCGCGTCTACGGCGTGCCGTTCGGCGATATCAGCGTCAGCGACCGCTACCATGAAATGGTCGCCGACAAGCGCATCCACAAGACCAAGATCAACGCCCGGGCGTTTTTCCAGACGCTTGCCGAGCTGCAGTTTGAATCCGGCTATCCCTACGTCTTGTTTGAAGACAGCGCCAACCGCGACAACCCCATCGCCGGGCGCATCAACATGAGCAATCTCTGCTCGGAGATTCTCCAGGTCAACACGCCCAGCCGCTACGACGAGGATCTTGGCTACGCGCACGTGGGCGAGGACATTTCCTGCAATCTAGGCTCGATGAACATCGCCAAGGTGATGGATGCCGGCGATATCGGCCGAAGCGTGGAGACCGCGGTGCGCGGCCTCACCGCCGTTTCCGAGATGAGCAACCTGACCTCGGTGCCGTCGGTGGCCAACGGCAACGCCCAGTCCCGAGCGATTGGCCTTGGGCAGATGAACCTCCATGGGTTTCTCGCCCGCGAGCATATCCACTACGGCTCGGAAGAAGGGCTCGACTTTACCAACCTCTACTTCTACACCGTGGCCTATCACGCCCTGCGCGCGTCCAATCGCCTGGCCATGGAAAACGGCGATACCTTCAGGGGGTTTGCCGACTCGCGCTACGCCGACGGCAGCTTTTTCGATAAATATACCGATCAGGCCTGGGCGCCGCGCACGGCCAGGGTCAGGGAACTGTTTGACCAGGCCGGCATAGCGCTGCCGACTCAGGACGACTGGCGCGATCTGAAAGCCTCGATCATGGCCCACGGCCTTTATAACCGCAATCTCCAGGCGATACCGCCCACGGGGTCGATTTCGTATATCAACCACTCGACGTCGAGCATTCATCCGGTGGCGGCCAAGATCGAGATCCGCAAGGAAGGCAAGCTCGGGCGGGCCTACTACCCGGCGCCGTATCTGAACGACGAAAACATGGCGTATTTCCAGGACGCCTACGAAATCGGCGCGGAAAAAATCATCGATACCTACGCCGAGGCCACAAAGCACGTGGATCAGGGGCTGTCGCTTACGCTGTTTTTCCCCGATACCGCGACCACGCGAGACATCAACCGAACCCAGATCTACGCCTGGCGCAAGGGCATCAAGACGCTTTACTACATTCGTCTGCGTCAGAGCGCGCTTGCCGGCACCGAAGTCGAAGGCTGCGTGTCCTGCACGCTGTAAAGGAGGAGAACATGACCGTTATGCAAACGCCCGCCGCGCCGCGGATTTCCCGGGTTGACGCGATCAACTGGAACCGCCTTCAGGACGACAAGGATCTGGAGGTGTGGAACCGCCTGACCAGCAACTTCTGGCTGCCGGAAAAGGTCCCGCTGTCCAACGATCTGCCGTCGTGGCATACGCTGACCGCCGAAGAGCAGCAGCTGACCATCCGCGTGTTTACCGGGCTGACGCTTCTGGACACCATCCAGAGCAGCGTCGGGGCACCTGCGCTGATGCCCGATGCGCGCACGCCCCACGAGGAGGCGGTATACGCCAACATCACCTTCATGGAGGCGGTGCACGCGCGCTCCTACAGCTCGATTTTCTCCACGCTGTGCGCCACCCGGGACGTGGACGACGCCTTTCGCTGGAGCGAAGAAAACCCCACGCTGCAGGCCAAGTCCACGCTGATCCTTGACCGCTACTATTCCGACGACCCGCTGATGCGCAAGGTGGCGAGCGTCTTTCTCGAGTCGTTTCTGTTCTACTCGGGCTTTTTCCTGCCCATGTACTGGTCAAGCCACGCCAAGCTGACCAACACCGCCGATCTGATCCGCCTGATCATCCGCGACGAGGCGGTGCACGGCTACTACATCGGCTACAAGTTCCAGCTGGCCTACGAAGAGGCATCGCCCGAGCGGCAGGCCGAAGTCAAAGACTACGCCTTTGATCTGCTGATGGAGCTTTACGACAACGAGGTGAAATACACCGAGTCGCTGTACGACGGCGTCGGGCTCACCGAGGACGTCAAGAAGTTCCTTCACTACAATGCCAACAAGGCGCTGATGAACCTCGGTTTCGAGGCGCTGTTCCCGGAAAGCGTGACCGACGTGGATCCCACCATCATGGCGGCATTGGCGCCCAACGCCGATGAAAACCACGACTTTTTCTCGGGGTCCGGGTCGTCCTACGTGATTGGCCGCGCCGAAGCCACCGAAGACGACGACTGGGCGTTCTGACGCCCCGGCCGCGGGGCGGGCGTCGGCCCGCCGGGAAACGCTTCCGGACGCACCGGAAGCGTTTTTTTATGGGCGGGGCACCGCCGATTTTTCCTTATTGAATGATAAATATTGTCATCTGAGCTGAGGATGATAGGCTGTAGCGCGTAAACGTAAACCGTTCTTATATCTTGGACGTTCTCACCTATTGAGCGGCTAATATATAAGCAACGCTGACCCCCGCAGCGGAGATGTCCCTTGAGTAAACCCTTTCGCGCGGCGGCGTATGGACTGATCATGGCCGGCAGCACGGCGATGCTGCTGCCGGCAGGCCAGTCGCTTGCCGCTGATGACCCGGCTACGCCCCGCCTGGCGCTCGACGGCGTGGACGCCCAGCATACCCAGGCGGCGCTGCAGGCGCAGATCGACCAGGCCAGCGACCAGACCCGGGAAGCGCTTGCCGAACTGCGCGACCTGGAAAGCGAAACCCGCACGCTGCGCCAGCAAAACCGCACCCGTACGCACCGGCTGGCCGACGAGGCCGAGCGGCAGCTGGCGCTTGCCCGGGCGCTGGATACTCTGGCCCACACCCGGGAGGCGCTGCCGGGCATCGAGCAGAACATGGCCCGCCAGCTGCGCGGCTTCATCGAGCGCGACATGCCGTTTCTGGATCAGGAGCGCCTGGCGCGGGTGGAGGATGACGAGGCGCTTGCGCCCGCCGCGCGGATTCGCCGGCTGCTGGAAGCCTGGCGCACCGAGCTTGAGTACGGCCGCGAAGTCGACCGCTGGCGCGGCCGACTTGACCGGCTCGGCGATGCCGACGGCGACGCCCGCGAGGTAGACTTTCTGCGCCTGGGCCGCATCGGCTGGTACTACCTCACGCCGGACGGCCGCGAAGGCGGCGTCTGGCAGGCCGAGAGCGGCGAATGGCAGCCGCTTGACGAGGCCGGCCGGCGCGAAGTGCGCCACGGCCTGCTGATGGCCAGGGATCAGCGCGCGCCGGAGCTTTTGACCGTGCCGCTGTCGGTCAAGGTGTCCGCGATGCCGGGCGAAGACAAAGCGGACGCCAAGGGGGATGACGCATGAGACGATTTCGCTTGATGGCTCTGCTCGCCGGCGCCGCCGCACTGTTGGTCTCTCTGTCGGGGGCTGCTCAGGCGCAAACGGAGCCCGGCATCGATTCGCTGCGCCAGGCGCGCCAGGCGGCAGAAATGCGCGATCGCCAGCGTCTGCTGGAGCTGCTCGACGATCAGCAGGCGCTGGAAAGCGCGCTGGCCGACGCTCGGGAGGCGCACGCTCAGGCCAGCCGCGAAGACGCCGCGCTGCGCATCGAGGCGGCGGCCCGGGCGCTCAACGGGGCCCGACTGAAAAGCCGCCAAAGCGAGCAGGACGACACCCTCGCCGGCCTGCTGTCGACGCTCGCCCGGCACAGCTCCGAGGTGCGCAATGCCCTGGGCGATGACAGCTGGCTGACCCTTGGCGATACGCCGCTGCCGCCGCGCCTGGACGATGCCGAAGTGCTCGAGCAGCGCCACCTCGAAGACGTGGTGGACAGCCTTGCCGCGCTGACCCGGGCCACCGGGCAGGCCGCGGCGATGACGCTGCCCGTGGTCGAGCCCGGCGGCGACGTCCGCGAGCGCGAGGTCGTGCGGCTGGGCGACTTTGGCGCCTTTACCCCGAATGCCCTGCTGGCGCGTCGGGGCGCCGGCGACAGCCCGGCACTGGAGCCCGACACGCCGAAGGAAGTCAGCCGCTGGCTGGCCGATTACGCCAACGGCGACGGCCGCACCCTGGCCGTGGACCCCACCCGGGGCAGCGTGCTCGATGCGCTGACCCAGCGCCCGACCCTTTGGCAGCGCTTCCACCAGGGCGGCTATGTGGGCTACGTCGTGGTGACGCTTGGCGTGCTTGGCCTGCTGGCCGCCGCTTTACAGTACGCCTATCTGCTGCTGGTCAGCGCCCGGGTGCGCCGCCAGCGCCGTGCGCCCGACGCGCTGCAGCCGAATAACCCGCTGGGCCGGGTGCTGCTGCGCTTCGCGCGCCTGGATAAAGCCCAGCCGCCCGAAGCGTTGGAGGCCCGGCTGGACGAAGCCGTGCTGGCCGAGCTTCCGCGGCTCGAGCGCGGCCAGCCGCTGGTCAAGCTGCTCGCGGCTATCGCGCCGCTTTTGGGGCTGTTGGGCACTGTCACCGGCATGATCGTCACCTTTCAGGCGATTACCGTGTTCGGCACCGGCGACCCCCAGCTCATGGCCGGGGGCATCAGCCAGGCGCTGGTGACCACCGTGCTGGGGCTGGTGACCGCGGTGCCGCTGCTGTTTGCCCAGACGGCGCTGTCGAGCCGCAGCCGCGCGCTGACCCAGCTCATCGAAGGCCAGGCGAGTGCCGCACTTGCCACCCATCTGGAAGCGCAGCAGCCGGAACACCTAGCGGAGGCCGGGCATGACCCTGCTCCCCCCCTGGCTTGAGCCGGTCGAGCGCCTGGTCGATGCCGGCGGCATCGTGCTGGTGGTGCTCGCCTGTGTGGCGGTGCTGGTGTTCAGCATGGCGGTCGAGCGCTTCTGGTTTTACCGCCTGAGCTGGCGTCCGGCGCGCAAGCAGCTGGTGCGCTACTGGGCGGCGCGTCGCGACCACCACAGCTGGAGCGCGCGCACCCTGCGCGACGTCTGGGCCGATGCCCTTATCGCCCGGCTGGGCCGGCCGCTGCCGTGGCTCAAGCTGCTGGTGGCGATGTGCCCGCTGCTGGGGCTTCTGGGCACGGTGACCGGCATGATCAGCGTATTCGACAGCCTGGCGCTCAGCGATACCGGCCAGGCCCGAGCCATGGCCGACGGCGTGGCCCGGGCGACGCTGCCCACGCTCACCGGCATGGCCATTGCCGTGGTGGGGCTTTTGTTTATCAGCCGCCTTGAGCACGTGATCCGCCGGGAAGACCAGCGGCTGCACGATCGCCTGGCACAGGCGCTGGAGAATCGGGACCTGGCGACACAGGCCCGGGAGGAAAAGGATGCGTAGACGCCGCTCGCGGGACATCGCTGATGACAGCAACGAAGTCAACCTCACGCCGATGCTCGACGTGGTCTTTATCATGCTGATTTTTTTTATCGTCACCACCAGCTTCGTCAAGGAAAGCGGGGTCGAGATCGAGCGGCCCGAATCCAGCGCCGCGACGCCGCGTCCGGAGGCCCAGGTGCTGGTCGCGCTGACGTCGGAAGGCGCGGTCTGGGTGGACGGAAGCCCCGTGGATACCCACCGCGTGGGGCAGACGGTGGCCGAGATGGTCAGCAATGACGGCGGCGTAGTGATCCAGGCCGACAAAAGCGCCGAAACCGGCCTGCTGATCGAGGTGATGGACCGGCTCAAGAAGGCCGGCGTCGAGCAGATCGCCGTGGCCGCCAGCCGCGGCCAGTCGTGAGGCCGACCATGGGTAGCGCCGTGACCAACCGAGGCGATAGGCCGGGCATGCCGGCAGCCAGGCGTCGGGGAGGGCGCCTGGGGCGAAGCGTCTTCTCAACGCTTGGCGGCGCGGGGCTGGCGCTGGGGCTATTCTGGCTGCTGGCGCTGCTGGTGATGCCGCCAAGCGCCGATACGCACAAGCCCGTCGAAGACATGACCCTGTCGATTACCCAGGCGCCGCCGCCAACGCCGAGCGCAAGCTCCCCGGCGAAAGCGCCGCCGGCACCGGTGGAAAGCGCGGCACCCCCGCCGCCCGCCCCGGCGCCGTCGCCGACGGCAAACAGCGCGATTGCGCTGCCCGACGCGCCGCTGCCGGAGGCCAAGGCGGAAGCCGTGGCGCTGGACAGCCGACTGCCCGAGCTGACCGAAGCTCGCCCCGAACCCGAGCCAGAACCCGAGCCAGAGCCCGAGCCAGAGCCGCAGCCCGCCCCCGAGCCCGACCCGGAGCCGGCGCCCGAGGCAAGCCCTGACCCCGCGCCTTCTCGCGCCGAGGCAGACAGGGCGGCCCCGGCCGAGGCGGCAGCGAGCGAGTCCGCCTCCAACGAGCCGGTCAACGTCGGCCAGGCGACCCCCACCAGCCGGGTGAACCCGACGTATCCGTCCCGGGCCCAGCGTCGGGGGATGGAAGGCTTTGTCGAGGTCAGCTTTATCATCCGCCGCGACGGCGGCGTGGAGCCGGGCTCTATCGACGTTACCCAAGCCAAGCCGCGCCGGATATTCGACAAGGCCGCGCGCGAGGCCATTCGCCAGTGGCAGTTCGAGCCGGGAGACCGGCGGCGGCGCGCCACCCAGCGTATCCAGTTCCAGTTGAGGTAGCCCCTATGTCGTCGCGTTGTCCTGTCCGCCTGCTGTGTATCGCGCTGTACCTGGTACTTTTCGGGGCGCCGAGCGCTTCGGCCTGGGGCGCGCCCTCGCTTGCCGGCGGCGTGATCCGCGATCTGGAGGCGGTCGAGCGGTCTCTTGAGCAGGACAAGCTTGAGCGGGTGGTGAGCCACGGCAGGCGCCAGGCCGACCGCTTTGCCTCGGGCAACGCCGCCGATCGCTACGCCAGCGCGCTCTACCGCCAGCTGGTCGCAAGCGCCCTGACCAGGCAGGAGCGCTACGCCGAGGCCGCCGGCCAGCTTGCCCGGGCGCGGCAGGGGCTGGGGCCTAAAAGCGAGCTGAGCCGGCGCTGGCTGCGCGAGCAGGCCCGGCTTCACCGGGCCGCCGGGGAGCACGACCGGGCCATTGCCCGGCTGAGCGTGTGGCTCGAGACGGCCCCGGCCGGCGCCGAGTGCCGCGACGCGCGCTGGCGCCTGATCGGCTGGCTGGCCCGGGAGACGCGCTGGCAGGACGCGGCGGCGCAGCTGGACAGCGTCGCCGCCGAAGGCGCGCCGGCTGACGATCGCCGGCGCAGGCTGGCGCTGGCGGTGAACCTCAACGCCGGGCGAATGGATAAGGCGCTGGGGGAGCTTGCCGCGGGGCTGGATGAGACAAGCCCGGCCGCGGACTGGCGCCGGGCCGCCGGGGTCGCCCAGCGCGCCGGCCAGCCGGGGGTGGCCGCCGGGCTCTGGGATACCGGCTGGCGGCTGGGCCGGCTCGAGCGGCCGGACGACTACTGGCAGCTGGTGGACCTGCACATGGCAGGCGGCACGCCGGCCCGCGCCGCGGAGCTGCTGGAGGAAGGCCTGGCAGAAGGGCGGGTAGTGCGCAGCGGGCTGGCCCTTGAGCAGCGAGCGGCGGCCTGGCAGCAGGCCGGGGATGTTCCCCGAGCGCTGGCCGCCCGGGAAGCGCTGGCTCGATATACCCAGAGCGCCGACCAGTGGCGTACGCTTGGCCAGCTGGCCTACGCCTGGGGGAAGGACGCTCGGGCCAAAACGGCCTTTGAGCGCGCCGTCGCCCTGGGCGACGAGCAGGCGGAACAGTGGCTGGCGGCGCTATAAGACTCTGTTAAAAGCCCCCGGCTATAAGGCCCGAGAGTAAGGTCGGCGCTCAGGCCAGCGGCAGGTCGAACTGGGTCCACACCGGCGCGTGGTCGGAGGGCTTTTCCATGCCGCGCAGCGCATAGTCGATGCCCGACTCCCGGACGCGCTCGGCAAGGGGTGAGCTAACGAGGATATAGTCGATGCGCAGCCCGCGCCGAGGGTCGCGGTCAAAGCCTTTGGAGCGGTAGTCAAACCAGCTGAAAAGGTCGTCGCGCTCGGGGTGGCACAGCCGATAGCTGTCGGTAAGCCCCCAGGCCTTGATGCCGCCGAGCCATTCGCGCTCTATGGGCTGAAAGCTGGTCTTGCCCTCGCGCAGCCAGCGCTTGCGGTTGGCCTCGCCGATGCCGATGTCGCGATCCTCGGGAGACACGTTGAAGTCGCCCATCACCGCCACGCGTTCGTCGGGGGAGTGGTGGTCGTGGAGCAGCCGCGAGAGCTGGGTATAAAAGCGCGCCTTGTGTGGAAACTTGGTCGGGTGGTCGACGTTTTCCCCCTGGGGGAAGTAGCCGTTCCACACCGTGACCGCCTCGCCCTCGGCGCCGCGCAGGCGCACCCCGATCATCCGCCGCTGGGCGTCGACCTCGTCATCGGGAAAGCCGTAGAATACCGCTTCGGGTGCCTGGCGGCACATCAGCGCCACGCCGTAGTGGCCTTTCTGGCCGTAGTAGACGACGTGATAGCCCAGCGCCTCGACGCTTGCCAGGGGAAACTCGCTGTCCTGCACCTTGGTTTCCTGCAGGCCGATGACGTCTGGCCGATGGGTGTCGACGAGCGCTTGCAGCTGGTGGGGCCGCGCGCGGATGCCGTTGACGTTGAACGAAACCAGCCGCATCAGCGCGTCTCCCCGGTGTTGGGCGAGTCTTTCGTGGCGGGATGAATCTCGATGTCCGGCGCACTTTGCTGGCGCGCCAGGCGGCGTTGCGCCTGCAGCTTGCGCTGCTTCTCTTTTTTAGCGGCAAAGCGCTTCGACTGCCCCACCTGATCGGGGTTCTCGTGGCGCCATTGTTTGTAATCCTTACGCCGGCCGGTGCGGATGGATACCTTGTCGGCAAGCGAGCGGGTCTTTTTGCGACGCGTCATGGGGGCGCTCCTGATTAACCTGTAGCCTTACGTTGTGGGGTATTCTAACAGGCGCCAACGCCGGGCATACAGCAACGTCGCGCCTCGGGCGCCAAGCCCTGTTACACTAGGGAGTTCGTGTACGCGCGTTGGCGGGTACGCGACGCCTGTCGTGATGTCACTCATCCACCGTAACGGATAGATAGAAAGCCTATGAGCGAGTCGGAAAAGACCACACAAGAGGCCGCGGCGCGCAAGCCCAAGCGCCGTCGCCGCAAGCCGCGTCGTCGCCAGTCGGGCTGGGATCTTCGCCAGTTCAAGGTGCCCGCCGTTGCCGGCAAGTGGCGCTTCCATGATTTTGACCTGCCGCTGCCCCTGATGCGCGGCATTCAGGCCCAGGGCTTTGAGTACTGCACGCCGATCCAGGCGGAAACCCTGCGCCATACGCTGCTGGGCGGCGATATCCTGGGCAAGGCGCAGACCGGCACCGGCAAGACGGCGGCTTTCCTGATTTCGATTCTGGCCTATTTTCTGGAAGAAAAGGCGCCGGACGGGCAGAAAAAGCGGGCGCCCCGAGCCCTGGTGGTCGCGCCCACCCGGGAGCTTACGCTGCAGATCGAAAAGGATGCCAAGGGACTAGCCCGCTATACTCATCTGAGCATAACCAGTGCGGTCAGCGGCATTGACTACCAGCAGCAGCGCGAGCAGCTGGATAAAAACGTCGACCTGCTGGTTGCAACCCCAGGGCGCCTGCTGGATTTCCAGCAGAAGGGCGAGCTTGATCTGTCCCAGACCGAAGTGCTGGTGCTGGACGAGGCCGAGCGCATGCTGTCCATGGGCTTCATTCCCGACGTCAAGCGCATCATTCAGCACATGCCGGCCCGTGACGAGCGCCAGACCTGGCTGTTTTCGACCGCCTTCAGCGACGACGTTCTGACCCTTGCCGACCAGTGGGCGCAGTCCCCGGCCCGGGTAAGCCTCCAGGGCAGCGCCGACGGCCAGGCGGATGTCGACCAGCTGGCCTATCGGGTCGCAGACGCCGACAAACCGCGGCTGCTGGTGAAGCTTCTGCAGCAGGAAGGCTTTGAGCGGGTCATCGTCTTCGGCAACCGCCGGGACCTGGTGCGCAAGCTCGAGGGCGAGCTCAGGCAGGCCGGCATCAGCGCGGCGCCCCTTTCCGGCGACGTGCCCCAGGCCGAGCGGATCGCCACCCTCGAGCAGTTTCGCGAAGGCAAGCTCCAGGTGCTGGTGGCCACCGACGTGGCCGGGCGCGGCATGCAGATTGACGACGTCAGCCACGTGGTCAACTACACCCTGCCGGAAGACCCCGAGGACTACGTTCATCGCCTCGGGCGTATCGGCCGCGCCGGTGGCAAAGGCATTGTCAGCCTTGTCGGCGAAGAGGACGCCTTTTCGCTGCCCGAAATCGAACGCTACACCGGCGACAAGCTGCCCTGCGAGCGCCCGCCGGAAGGCCTGCTCTAGCCGTTATGCTCGACAATGCGCTCAAGGGCGAAATCCAGACCGCGTACCGGCACATGGTCGAAGCGCTTTCGCTGACGCCGCGCTACGGCCAGCGGCTGATGATCGCCGAAATTGCCCGTACGCTTGGCGGTATTGAAGTCGACGAGGCCGGCAAGCGCCAGAACGACACCCACGTCTGCGTGCTCGAAGCCGGCACCGGCACCGGCAAGACGCTGGCCTATCTGGTGGCGGCGCTGCCGGTGGCCAGGGCCCGGGGCAAGCGGCTGGTGGTTTCTACCGCCACCGTGGCGCTGCAGGAGCAGGTGCTCCACCAGGATCTGCCGTCGCTTTCTGCCCATAGCGGCCTGGGGTTTCGCTACGCGCTGGCCAAAGGCCGCGGGCGCTACGTCTGCGTGGCCCGGCTGGACGACGCCATGGGCGACAGCGAGCCCAACCCTACCCAGTCGCTGTTTGAGCAGGACCTGATCGCCAAAAGCGGCGACTTTACCCGCCTGGCAACCGACATGGCCGAGGCTTACGGCCGCGGCGACTGGGAGGGCGACCGCGACAGCTGGCCGGACACCATCGACGACGCCACCTGGCGGCGGCTGACCGTGGATCACCGCCAGTGCACCGGCCGGCGCTGCGGGCACTTCTCCGCCTGCGCGTTTTTCCGCTCCCGTCGGGAGCTGGAAAACGCCGACGTTATCGTCGCCAACCATGACCTGGTGCTGGCCGATCTGGCGCTGGGCGGCGGGGCGATCCTGCCCGACCCGGAAGAGTGCGTTTTCATCTTTGACGAAGGCCACCACCTGCCGGACAAGGCGCTGTCCCACTTCGCCCACCGCTTTGCCGTGCACGGCTGTTTGCGCTGGCTGAACACCCTGCGCACGAGCCTGACCGAGCTTCACCAGGCGCTGGGCGCCCAGCCCGCCGTCGCGCGGCTTTTGGCCGGGCTGCCGCAAACCCTGCAGGCCGTGGAGCCGGCGCTCAAGGAAGTGTTCACCAGCGGCCATCAGCTGGCCGAGCGGCCCAACGGGCTTGGCGACGGCGAAACCACCTACCAGCAGCGCTTTGCCAAGGGCGCGGTGCCGGAGGCGCTGCGCGAACAGGCCGGGCAGCTTCTGATCATGTTCGCCGAGCTCTCGCGCAGCCTCGAAAGCATCAGCGATATCCTGCGCGAAAGCCTCGACCCGGACAAACAGACCGGCCTTGAGCGCGAGCAGGCCGAGGCCTGGCTGCCGCTGGTGGCGCTGCTTCACGGCCGGGCGCTCGAGGCCCATGCGCTGTGGCAGGCGTTTGCCGCCGAGGATCCGCCGGGCGCGCCGCCCCAGGCGCGCTGGCTGACGCTTTCCCGCGCGGGGGACGAGGCCGAAATCGAGTTTTCCGCAAGCCCGGTGTCGGCGGCGCATACTCTGGCCAAAAACCTCTGGGGGCGCTGCCACGGCGCGGTGGTGACTTCGGCTACGCTCACCGCCCTTGGGCGCTTCGAGCGCATTCAGGAGCGGGCCGGTCTTGCCGGGCGCTACCGCTATCAAGCGCTGCCCAGCCCCTTCGACTACGCCAGCGCCGTGCTCAGCGTGCCGGCGGAGGCCGCCGACCCGGCCGATCGGGAAGGGCACGAGCGCGCCATTGTGGCCTTTATCAGCGCCCTGGCGGCAAAGGAGGCGGCGCTGGTGCTGTTCTCCTCCCGGGCCCAGCTGCGCGCGGTGCGCAAGGCGTTGCCGGCGGCGGTGGAGCAGCGCCTGCTGGCCCAGGACGCGATGCCCAAGGCGGAGCTATTGAAGCGCCACCGCGCCGCGGTGGATCGCGGCGAGGGCAGCGTGATCTTCGGCCTGGCAAGCTTCGCCGAAGGGATCGATCTCCCCGGCGACTACCTCACCCACGTGGTGATTACCCGGCTGCCCTTCGCCGTGCCCGATGACCCGGTGGGCGCCACCCTTGCCGAGTGGATCGAAAGCCAGGGCGGCAACCCTTTTATGCGCATCAGCGTCCCCGATGCCTCGGTGAAGCTGGTGCAGGCCTGCGGGCGGCTGATTCGCAAGGAAAGCGATACTGGGCGCATTACGCTGCTGGACCGGCGGGTGCTGACCCGGCGCTACGGCCAGGCGCTGCTGGACGCGCTGCCGCCGTTTACCCGGGAGATCGCCTGAGCGGGGCACTCGGAAACAAAAACGCCCCGGCAGGTGCCGGGGCGTAAGCGAGGCCGCTGGGCCGATCAGGCGGCGCTGCGTTTGGCCAGGGCAGAGGCCAGCTGCTCGTTCATGCGGACGAAAGAATCGAGGGTAGTGTTCCAGTCGATGCAGGCATCGGTGATTGACACGCCGTATTCCAGCTGGCTGAGGTCCTCGGGCACCTTTTGATTGCCCCAGCCGATGTTGGATTCCACCATCAGCCCGATGATCGAGGTGTTGCCGTCGAGAATCTGGTTGGTGACGTTTTCCAGCACCAGCGGCTGCAGCCCGGCATCCTTGTTGGAGTTGGCGTGGGAGCAGTCGATCATGATGTTGGCCGAGAGCCCGGCGCTGGCGAGCTCCTGCTCGGCAAGGGCGACGCTTACGCTGTCGTAGTTGGGCTTGCCGTTGCCGCCGCGCAGCACCACGTGGCCGTAGGCGTTGCCCCGGGTGCGGATGATCGCGACCTGGCCGGCGTGGTTGATGCCGAGGAAGTTGTGCGGGCTTGCGACCGACTTGAGCGCGTTGATGGCCACGTCAAGGCTGCCGTCGGTGCCGTTTTTAAAGCCCACGGGGCCGGACAGGCCCGAGGCCATTTCGCGGTGGGTCTGGGACTCGGTGGTGCGTGCGCCTACGGCAGACCAGCTGATGCAGTCCTGGATGTACTGGGGCGAAATCGGGTCAAGCGCCTCGGTTGCCAGCGGCAGGCCGATTTCGGAAAGCTCCACCAGCAGCCGGCGGGCCTTGTGTAGGCCTTCCTCGATTTCAAACGAGCCGTTCAGGCGCGGATCGTTGATCAGGCCTTTCCAGCCTGTGGTGGTGCGGGGCTTCTCGAAGTAGACGCGCATCACGATATAGAGGCTGTCGCTGACCTTGTCGGCCAGCTCGCGCAGGCGCTTGGCGTAGTCAATGGCGGCGTCGACGTCGTGAATCGAGCACGGGCCTACCACGACCAAAAGGCGCGGGTCCTTGCCGTCGAGGATGTTCTGGATGGTATGGCGGCCGTCGATGACGGTGCGTTCGGCCTTGGCCGTAAGCGGAACCGCCTGCTTGAGATCGTCCGGGTTGGTAAGCACGTCCTGAGCGAGGACGTTGAGGTTATTGACCTGTTGTTCGGGCATCTTGCTACCTGTGCATGCGCGGGGATTCGAAAACGTGTTGCGTGTATCGTCAGTGCGTCTACTATCGCCCGCCGGCGCGGTAAAAATCAATCGCTTTACCGCTGGCAAGGCGGCCTTGCCGGCGCCCACGGAGAGAGCCAGGTGCTTGATGCGCGCGGTGGAACGCGCAACACTGGCGTGCTTTTGCCGGTGCGGGCTGTCAGGATGCGGCGTGCCTGAAGGCTGCCGGATGCGCGGGGCGCGTAGCGGCACAGGGTGCTCGATGTGAATGTGAAATGAAAACTGCCCAAGGGACACTATGCGTTTTGCCGTGAATGCCACCCGTACCAGGGGGCTTGATATAGTAGGTCGCCACGCCGGTTGTGCGGGCGTGAGGAGCGTGTAAATGGGCACTCGGGAAACGGATCAGCAGCTGGTGGAGCGGGCCCGCAACGGCGATAACAGCGCGTTTGATCTGCTGGTAAAAAAGTATCAGCACAAGATCATCGGTCTGATCGGCCGCTACGTGCACGACCACGCCGAAGTGCAGGACGTAGCACAGGAGGCCTTCATCAAGGCCTACCGGGCGCTGGGTAACTTTCGTGCCGAAAGCGCGTTTTATACCTGGATGTACCGAATCGCCATCAACACGGCCAAGAACCACCTGGTGTCCCGGGGCCGCCGCCCGCCGGGCAGCGACGTCGACATCGTCGATGCGGAAATCGTCGACCAGAGCGGGCGCCTGGCCGACAGCGAGTCGCCGGAAGCGGCGATTGCCCGGGACCAGCTGGAAGCGGCGGTGTTCGAGGCCATCGATAAGCTCCCCGACGACCTGCGCACGGCGATTACCCTGCGCGAGTTCGACGGCCTGGCCTATGAGGATATCGCCCACATCATGCAGTGTCCGGTGGGCACCGTGCGTTCGCGCATCTTCCGCGCCCGGGAGGCCGTGGACGAACACATCCGGCCGCTGATGGCAACGACGCGGAACAGTCGCGAAGATTAGCGGTCATAGATGAGTGGCGAAGCAGCGTTTGGCCAACAAAACGTTACTGTTTTTCCCCGATTTCTGAACTGTTGGCGCCTGCTCGCGTCATAGGGTCAGACAGGCGCCGCAGGGAAGCCGGCAAACGCCTCAGCTAAAGCCGAACTGGCGTCGGCTTTCTCCAATCAGTGTGAGGGTGTGAAGCATGAGTCAAGACACACGGGAAACTCTTTCGGCGTTAATGGACGGCGAAGGTGACGAACTGGAACTGCGGCGGGTGCTGAAAGCACTGCCCGACGATGCCGGCGCGGCGGATGCCTGGCGGCGCTACCACCTGGCGCGCAGCCTGATGCAGCGCGACCACGGCGTGGATACCGGCGCCGACCTGTCGGCGGGCATCATGGCTCGGCTGCAGGACGAACCGGCGCCGGTGGTCGAGGCGCCTGCCGCCTCGGCTGCTCCCGCTGCGAGGGCGTCGTCCCGGGTTTCGCTGATGCGCGGTGCCGGCGTCGCCGCCGCCGTGTCGCTGATGGTGATTACCGGCGTGCAGTATTTCGGCAATAGCGGCAGCAATATCGCCGGCACGCCCGAGCCTGCCGACGAGCCCATGGCGAGCTCGGATGAAGGCGCCCGTGCCGTTCCCCAGCCGGTTAACCTGGCTGCCTCCGGAACAGGCAGCGGCACGCCGATGTTTGAGCCCACGCCGTTCCAGCTGAGCCAGGAAAGTCGCCGCCAGGGGCTAATGACCGTAAGCGACGGCGGCAGCATGGCCGCATCGGCCGGTCAGGCTAGCGCGTCCCGGGCGGCCGCCCAGGTCGACAGCGAGCAGATCCACCTGCTGCAGTCCTACCTTCAGGAGCACGCCCACGGCGCGGCCTACAGCAACAGCGATAGCTGGCTGCCGCTTTCGCGCTCATCGGCCATGTCTGACGCGCTGGGGCGCTAACTGCCGATGCGCCGTACACCACGCAACTCGTTTTCCGCCGTGCCTGAAGCCCTTACCTGCCGCTCGCTTCCTTCCCGGCGGCGCAGCGGCCGGGGTGCCGCCCTGGGGCTGCTGATAGTGTGCGGTGCCTTGATCGCAGCGCCGGCCGCGGCGGAAGACGCCGACGACCCGACAGGCGAGGCGACGCTTCGCTGCGAGGCGCTGGACGATAACAGGCCGCAAACGCCGGTGGCGTGGCTCACCGAAAGCCTGCAGGCGAGCCACTGCTACAGCTTTCAGGCCCGGGCCGTGGCGATCGACGCGCTCAACGTGCGCACCCTGGCGCTTTCCCACCGCATTCAGGACGGCGTCCGCCAGCAGGTGATTCAGCACCTCGACGGGCCGTCAGTCAACGTCGAGCGCCACGCCCGGGCCGGCCTTTGGGGCTGGCCCGGCGGCCGTCCGGCGCCGGCAGACGACGCAAGCAGCCCCGGCGAGGGCGCCGACAGCGCTGATAACCCCGCCCCCATGCCCAGGCGCTGGGCCGAGCACGTAGCCTCGGTTTACGACATAACGCTCGACGCGGACAAGCGCGTAGCCGGCCGCGATGCGGTGGCGCTGACCTTTACCCCCAAAAGCGGCGATCGTTACCGCCACCAGTGGTGGCTTGACCGGGACACCGGGCTTTTGCTCAAGCACGTGCTGCGCGATAACGACGACGCCATTTTGGAGACCTTCCAGATTACCCGGCTGAAAACGCCCAAGCGCTACACCCGCGATGTGACGGTAGCGCCGCCCCAGCGCGATGAAGGGCCGGACTGGCAAACCGGCTGGCTGCCCGAAGGTATGGTAGAGCAGCCCGATACGGTGAAAGAAGAACACGAAGGCCGCACCCGGCGGCTTTACAGCGACGGGCTCTCCACCGTCAGCGTGTTTGTCGAAGCGCCCGCGGCCACCACGGCCCTTGCCACCGGCGTGCACCGGCTGGGCGCCTCGGCGATTGCCGTGGAGCGCCATGATACCGCTGATTCCTGGCAGGTCATTGCCATCGGCGAAGTGCCGCCCAAGCTGCTTGGCCGCATCGCCCGTTCGGTAACGCGCACCGAGGCGGATACCGAAAGCTCGGACGCCGATGGCCCGGCGTAGGAAGAAAGATGTCCCATCACCCAAGGAGTTCTTGCATGAAGCGCTTGATCCTCCCGGCCACGCTGTGGCTATGTTTGCTGTTCGTGGTTACCGCCGGCAGCGCCGCTCAGGCGCGGGACCTGCCGGACTTCACCCAGCTGGTCAAGGACGCCGCGCCGGGGGTGGTGAACATCGCCACCAGCCGCACGATCGAGCGGCGGGGCGGCTCGCCGCTGCACGGCTTTGAAGGCCAGGACATTCCGGAAATCTTTCGCCATTTCTTCGGCGACCGTTCGCCGGTGCCGCCGGGGCACGGCGGTGGGCGCGGTCGCAGCCAGGAGCGCCAGTCGCTGGGCTCCGGGTTTGTCATCAGCGAAGACGGCTACATCCTCACCAACGCCCACGTGGTGGAAGACGCCGATGAAATCCTGGTGCGCTTCAACGACCGCCGCGAGATGGCAGCGGAAGTCGTTGGCAGCGACCCCAAGACCGATATTGCGCTGCTGAGCGTCGACGCCGACGATCTGCCGACGCTTACGCTCGGCGATTCCGACGCGCTTGAAGTCGGCGCCTGGGTGGCCGCCATCGGCTCGCCCTTCGGCTTCGACCATTCGGTGACGTCGGGCATCATCAGCGCGATGAACCGCACCCTGCCGCGGGACGCCTACGTGCCGTTCATCCAGACCGACGTGGCCATCAACCCGGGCAACTCCGGCGGCCCGCTGTTCAACCTGGACGGCGAGGTGATCGGCATCAACTCGCAGATATTCACCCGCAGCGGCGGCTTCATGGGGCTGTCGTTCGCCATTCCCATCAACGTGGCCATGGACGTGGCCGATCAGCTGCGCGACGAGGGCCGCGTCGACCGCGGCTGGCTCGGGGTGATGATCCAGCCGGTGTCCCGGGATCTGGCCGAGTCCTTCGGCATGGACAAGCCCGGCGGCGCGCTGATTGCCGACCTTGATCCCGACGGCCCGGCGGCCAAAGGTGGCCTGCAGGCCGGCGATATTATCCTCGCGGTGAACGATCAGGAAGTGACGCGCTCGAGCACGCTGCCGCGTCTGATTGGCCGGGTGGCGCCGGATGAAACGGTCGAGCTCTCGCTGATGCGCGACGGGGAGAAAATGACCGAAAAGGTGGCGTTAGGCAGCTGGCCCGACAGCGATCAGCCGTCCCGCGATCAGAGCCGAAACGACAGCCAGGCCCGCCTAGGTGTGGAAGTCGGTGAAATCGACGACGCCCTGCGCGAGCGGCTCAACGTCGACGGCGGCGTGGAAGTGCGCGACGTCGAACCGGGCAGCGCTGCCGCCCGCGCGGGCATTCGCCCCGGCGATATCCTGGTCAGCATCGACCACCAGAGCGTATCCACAGCCAAAGAGCTCAGCGAGCGGGTCGAGGCGCTGCCCGACGACCGCGCGATTCCGCTGCGGCTCTACCGGGACGGCCGCTCGCTGTTCGTGGCTTTGCGCCTGGACTAAACGCCCGAGCCCGTGTATCTGATGCCCGGCTTCGCGCCGGGCTTTTTTATTGCACCTGCCGGCCCCGACCTGCCATAGCACGGCGCATCCGGGAGCGGTACAATGACCGTCATTATTTACGCACGCTGCGCTAAATGTCGCCAAGGGCGTGACCATGAATCGGATTGTGGCACCTGATGACAGATAAAAAACGAAGCACTATCAATCATATACGAAATTTCTCCATCATCGCGCACATCGACCACGGCAAATCTACGCTGTCGGATCGGCTGATCCAGGTCTGCGGCGGGCTCACCGACCGCGAGCTGAAAGAGCAGGTGCTGGACTCCATGGATATCGAGCGCGAGCGCGGTATCACCATCAAGGCGCAGTCGGTCACCCTGGATTATCGGGCCGCCGACGGCGAGGTCTATCAGCTCAACTTCATCGACACCCCCGGCCACGTGGATTTTTCCTACGAAGTGTCGCGCTCGCTCTACGCCTGCGAGGGCGCGCTGCTGGTGGTGGACGCCGCCCAGGGCGTCGAGGCCCAGTCTGTGGCCAACTGCTATACCGCGGTGGAGCAGGACCTGGAAGTGCTGCCGGTGCTCAATAAAATCGATCTGCCCCAGGCCGACCCGGACAGCGTGGCCCAGGAGATCGAGGAAATCATCGGCATCGACGCCGCCGATGCCTGCCAGGTCTCGGCCAAGAGCGGCCTGGGTATCGAAGAGCTGCTGGAGCGCCTGGTGCGCGACGTGCCGCCGCCCAAAGGCGACGTCGAGGCGCCGCTGCAGGCGCTGATCATCGACTCCTGGTTCGACAACTACCTGGGCGTGGTGTCGCTGGTGCGGCTTTTTGACGGCACCCTGCGCAAGGGCGATAAAGTACGGATCTCATCCACCGGCGGCGACTGGGTGTCCACCGAGGTGGGCATTTTTACCCCGCTGCGCAAGCAGACCGACGTGCTGCGCGCCGGCGAGGTGGGGTTTCTGGTGGCCGGCATCAAGGATATCCAGGGCGCGCCGGTGGGCGACACCATCACCCACAGCAAGACGCCCGATGTGCCCCGGCTGCCGGGCTTCCAGCAGGTCAAGCCCCAGGTTTATGCGGGGATGTTCCCGGTGAGCGCCGACGACTACGAGGGTTTTCGCGACGCCCTGGAAAAGCTCTCGCTCAACGACGCGTCGCTGGCCTACGAGCCGGAAAACTCCGATGCGCTGGGTTTTGGCTTTCGCGTCGGCTTCCTCGGTACCCTGCACATGGAGATCGTCCAGGAACGCCTGGAGCGCGAATACGATCTCGACCTGCTGACCACGGCCCCCACGGTGATTTACGAGCTGATGATGGAAGACGGCGACGTGCGCTACGTGTCCAACCCGTCGAAGCTGCCCGATCTTGCGGACGTGGAAGAAATGCGCGAGCCCATCGTGCGCGCGAGCATCCTTGTGCCCCAGGAGTTTGTCGGCAACGTCATTGCCGAGTGCGAGCAGCGCCGGGGCAGCCAGCTCGACATGCAGTTTCTCGGCAACCAGATCCAGCTCACCTACGAGCTGCCCATGTCCGAGGTAGTCATGGACTTCTTTGACCGTCTCAAGTCGCTGTCCAAGGGCTATGCGTCGCTTGAGTACAACTTCGAGCGCTTCGAGGCGGCGAAGCTGGTGCGCCTGGACGTGCTGATCAACGGTGACAAGGTCGACGCCTTGGCGGTGATCATTCACCGCGATCAGGCCCACCCTCGGGGGCGGGCGCTGGTGGAGAAGATGAAAGAGCTTATCCCCCGACAGATGTTTGACGTGGCGATCCAGGCCGCCATCGGCGGCCAGGTGGTGGCGCGTTCCACGGTCAAGGCGCTGCGCAAGAACGTTACCGCCAAGTGCTACGGCGGCGACATTACGCGTAAGAAAAAGCTGCTGGAAAAGCAGAAGGCCGGTAAAAAACGCATGAAGCAGGTAGGGCGCGTGGAGATTCCTCAGGATGCCTTTCTCGCCGTGCTCAGAGTCAACGACTAGGACAGACGCTACCCATGAATTTTTCCTTACTGCTGGTTCTGGCCGTAGCGCTGTCCGGCGTGATCTGTTTGCTGGACATTGTCATCTGGCGTCCGCGCCGCCGCGCCCGAGCGGCCCGCGCCGAGGCGACAAGCGATGGCGGGCTGGGCGCGGCCGAGCGCGCGAAGCTCTACAAGGAGCCCTGGCCCGTCGACTATGCGCGGTCTTTTTTCCCCGTGCTGCTGGTGGTGCTGGTGGTGCGCAGCTTTATCATCGAGCCGTTCCAGATTCCCTCGGGCTCCATGCGCCCCACGCTCAAGGTCGGGGATTTCATCCTGGTCAACAAGTACGCCTACGGCCTGCGCCTGCCGGTAATCAACACCAAGTTTCTCGACGTGGCGGATCCCGAGCGCGGCGATGTGATGGTGTTTCGCTACCCCGAAGAGCCGTCGGTCAACTTCATCAAGCGCGTAATTGGGCTTCCCGGCGACCGGATCCGCTACGAGGGCAAGCAGCTTTACGTCAACGGCGAAGCGGTGGCCAAAACGCTGGTAGAAAAGGGGCCCGAGGCCTCGCCCCGCCAGCTGCTGCTGGGCGAAACGCTGGGCGAAACCCGTCACGACATCTATAATAATCCGCTGGACCCCGGCCCCCAGGTGCGCGAAGTCGAGGTGCCCGAAGGCCACTATTTCATGATGGGCGATAACCGCGACCACTCCAACGACAGCCGCTACTGGGGCTTTGTGCCGGAGGAGAACATCGTCGGCCGCGCCTTTGCCGTATGGATGCACTGGGACGGCGGACTGCCGAGCTTTACCAGTATCAGGCACATCGAGTAAGCGTGTGCTCAACGTTTTACACATCGCCTATGCCTCATTCACGCATCAACGTCTGTGACCTGGGAGTCCCGTGAGTCAGACCCTGAACGCCTTTAGCCGACGTATCGGCTACGAATTCAACGATACGGCGCTGCTGGAGCTTGCCATGACGCATCGCAGCTACGGCGGTCGCAACAACGAGCGCCTGGAGTTTTTGGGTGACTCGATCGTCAATTTTGTCATCGCCCAGGCGCTTTTCGAGCGCTTTCCCGAGGCCCGGGAGGGCCAGCTTTCCAGGCTCCGGGCGCGGCTGGTAAAAGGCCAGACCCTGGCCGAGCTGGCCCGCGAAATGAGCTTTGGCGAGTGTTTGCGGCTGGGATCCGGCGAGATGAAAAGCGGCGGCCACCGGCGCGACTCGATCCTCGCCGACGCCGTCGAGGCGGTGATCGGGGCGATCTATCTGGACACCGGCATGGCCGCGGTCAGCGAGCGCATTCTTGCCTGGTTCAGCGAGCGCCTGGCCAACATCTCCCTGCAGGATACGCAAAAAGACCCCAAGACCCGCCTGCAGGAGTTCCTGCAGTCCCGCCAGGCGGCGCTGCCGCACTACGAGGTGGTGTCGGTCAAAGGCGAAGCCCACGCCCAGACCTTTACCGTGGAGTGTCACGTCGAGCTGCTTGAGCAGCACACTACCGGCAAGGGCGCCAGCCGCCGTCACGCCGAACAGCAGGCGGCCGGCGACGCCCTTGGCTACCTGGAAAAACGCCCTGGAGAAAACGCATGACCCAAACCTGTGGATTCGCGGCCATTGTCGGGCGCCCCAACGTGGGCAAGTCCACGCTGATGAACCGCATTCTGGGGCAGAAAGTGTCGATCACGTCGCGCCGCCCCCAGACGACGCGCCACCAGGTCATGGGCATCAAGACCCAGGACGAGGCCCAGTGCATCTACGTGGACACGCCGGGCATGCACATCATGTCCAAGGATCGCAACAAGGCCATCAACCGCTTCATGAACCAGGCGGCAGGCCGGGCTCTGCGCGACGTGGACTGCGTGGTGTTCATCATTGACCGCACCCGCTGGAGTGATGAAGACCAGGCCGTGCTCGAGCGTCTGGAGCACGTCACCGCCCCGGTGATTCTGGCGGTCAACAAGGTGGATCGCCTCCAGGACAAGAGCGAGCTTCTGCCCTGGCTCGAATCCGTGGGCGCCCGGCGCGAGTTTGCCGCCATTGTGCCGATCTCCGCCAAGCACGGCACCAACGTGGCGGCGCTGGAAGGCGAGGTGATGTCCCGGCTGCCGGAAAGCGTGCACTATTTCCCCGACGACCAGGTCACCGATCGCAGCCTGCGCTTCATGGCCGCGGAGCTGGTGCGCGAAAAGATCACCCGCCAGCTCGGCGACGAGCTGCCGTACCAGATGACCGTGGAAATCGAAGAGTTTCGCGAAGCCGGCAATGTCACCCACATCAGCGCGCTGATTCTGGTCGAGCGCCAGGGGCAGAAGGTCATCCTCATCGGCGATCGCGGCGAGCGCATCAAGAGCATCGGCCGCGATGCCCGGCTGGATATCGAACGCGTGCTCGACGGCAAGGTGATGCTCAACCTCTGGGTCAAGATCAAGCGCGGCTGGTCCGACGATAGCCGAGCGCTCAAGAGCCTTGGCTACGACCTGGACTGACGCGCTTGGTAACCCGGCAGATGTCGCCCGAGCCGGCTTTTCTGCTCCACCGCCGGCCGTATCGCGAAACCAGCGCGCTGGTGGATCTGCTGACCCTTGACCACGGCCGCATACGCGCCGTGGCCCGGGGCGTTCAGCGCCCGGGCGCGAAGTCCCGCCAGCGCCTGCAGCCGTTTGCGCCGCTGTTTGTGACCTGGCGGGGCGAGCGCGAGCTCAAGCGCCTGAGGCTCATGGAGACTCGCGGGCAGGTGGCGCTTTTGGCCGGGGAAGGGCTTTTGTGCGGGCTTTATGCCAACGAGCTGGCGACCCGGCTACTGCCGCCGGAAATGCCCGCCGCCGAGGTATTTGCGTTCTATACTGCGCTGCTGGACGCGTTGCCGCGCCCGGCCGAGCGCATGCTGGCGCTGCGCCGCTACGAGTGGGCGCTGCTTGAGGCGCTGGGCGCCACGCCGCGCTTTGCCACCCCGGACGGGGCGGCACTCGACGGGCAGACGCGCTACGCCTTTGATGCGCCAAGCGGCGCCTTTATCCCCGCCGCCGGCGGTATCGACGGCCGTGCCCTGCGTTACCTGGCCCGGGGCGGGTGGCACCAGCCGGGGCTTGCCGGGGCCCTCAAGGCGCTGATGCGCCAGGCTCTGGCGCCGCATCTCGGCCATACCGAGCTTCGCTCCCGGCGCCTGCTGCAGGATCTGATTCATCGCCGCCGCGCCCGCGGTACCGACTGAGGCGCGGCGCTCTTGTCACGTTTTGGAGGTTTTATGCATCCCCCGCGTATCCTGTTGGGTGTCAATATCGACCACGTGGCCACGCTGCGCCAGGCGCGCGGCACGCGCTATCCTGACCCGGTGCAGGCCGCGCTGCTGGCCGAGGAGGCCGGCGCGGACGGCATTACCGTCCACCCGCGCGAAGACCGCCGCCACATCCAGCCCCGGGACGTGCGCCTGATCGCCCAGGTGCTCAACACCCGGATGAACCTGGAAATGGCGATTACCGAGGAGATGCTGGCGCTGGCCGAAGAGGTCCGCCCGGCCCACGCTTGCCTGGTGCCGGAAAAGCGCGAAGAGCTGACCACCGAAGGCGGGCTCGACGTCGCCGGCGGGTTTGACGCCTGCGCCAGCGCCTGCCGCCGCCTGGCCGCCGCCGGCAGCGACGTATCGCTGTTCATCGACCCCGAGTTCACCCAGATCGACGCCGCCGTGCGCGCCGGCGCCTCGACCGTCGAGCTGCACACCGGCGGCTTTGCCGAGGCGGCACCCGGAAGCGCCGCCGCCAACGCCGAATACCAGCGCCTCACCGCCGCCGCCGTGCACGCAGGCGAGCAGGGGCTTACCGTCAACGCCGGCCACGGCCTGCACTACCACAACGCCGAGGCCGTGGCCGCGCTTCCCGGCATCAACGAGCTCAACATCGGCCACGCGATTATCGCCCGGGCGCTGTTTACCGGGCTGAAGGACGCGGTGGGCGAGATGAAGCGCCTGATCATCGCCGGCCAGGAAGCCGGGCTCATGGCGGCGCTGGACGCCCACGACCACGGCGATCACGATCACGGCCGGGAGCGCTGAGGTGATCATCGGCATCGGTTCGGACATTGCCCGGGTGCCCCGCTTCGAGGCGGCGCTCGAGCGCCACGGCGAGCGCTTTCCTCGGCGCCTGCTGGGCGACGACGAGTACTGGCGCTTTACGCGCCATGCTTTTCCGGCGGCGTTTCTGGCCAAGCACTTTGCCGCCAAGGAGGCCTTCGTCAAGGCGCTGGGTACCGGCTTTCGCTGGGGGATTCAGCTGCACGATATCCAGGTGCTCAACGACTCGCTGGGCAAGCCCGAGCTCGCCCTGAGCGGCCAGGCAGAGGCGGTGGCGCAAACGGCCGGCGTGCAGCTCAGCCACCTCACGCTAAGCGACGAGGCCGAATACGCCCTGGCCTTTGTGGTGCTGGAGCGCTAATCGGCCCAGCGGCGTACCTGTCTCGTCCGCACTTGCCGCGATACAATGCCGGCTAACGATGACAAGAAGGAAGGCACCATGGAATACCCGACCCTGGAAGATACCGTTGGCAACACGCCGCTGGTGCGCCTGAAGCGTATCGGCGCCGGGCGCAACAACACCCTGCTTGCCAAGCTTGAAGGCGACAACCCGGCGGGCTCGGTCAAGGACCGGCCGGCCATGGCGATGCTCGCCGAGGCGCAAAAGCGCGGTGACATTGCCCCCGGCGATACCCTGGTCGAAGCCACCTCGGGCAACACCGGCATTGCGCTGGCCATGGCCGCGGCGATCCTTGGCTACCGCATGGTGCTGGTAATGCCGGAAAGCGCCTCCGAAGAGCGCAAGCACGCCATGGCGGCCTACGGCGCGACGCTGATTTCGGCAAGCAAGGAGGGCGGCATGGAAGAGGCCCGGGATATTGCCGAGGCGATGATTGCCCGGGGCGAAGGCAAGCCCCTGGACCAGTTCGCCAACCCGGATAACCCGCTCTCCCACTACCGCACCACCGGCGCGGAAATCTGGGAGCAGACCGGCGGTGAGGTAACGCATTTCGTCAGCTCCATGGGCACCACCGGCACCATCATGGGCGTGTCGCGCTACCTCAAGGAGCGCAATCCCGAGGTGGAAATCGTCGGCCTGCAGCCCGAGGACGGCGCCAGCATTGCCGGCATTCGCCGCTGGCCCGAGGCCTACCTGCCGTCGATATTCGACGCCTCGCGGGTGGATACCACCCTGGATATCGGCCAGTTCGAAGCCGAAGAGCACATGCGCCGGCTGGCCCGGGAAGAGGGCATTTTTGCCGGCGTTTCCTCCGGCGGCAGCCTCGCCGGGGCGCTGCGCATCGCCGAGCGGGTGGAAAACGCGGTGATCGTGTTTATCGTCTGCGACCGCGGCGACCGCTACCTGTCCACCGGCCTTTACGCCCCGGAGGTGTAGATGGCCATGCTGGGCAAAAAGCGCCCGCCGCGCCGCAAATCCGGCGTCTCGGGGCTGGCGCGGGCGCCGCACGGCGAGAAAGCGCCGGCCGATACCGATGCACCTACCGTGACCGTCGAGCGGCTGGCCCACGACGGGCGCGGCGTGGCGCGCTCCGCCGCGGGCAAGACCCTGTTTGTGGAGCGCGCGCTACCCGGTGAAGAGGTCGAGGTCGCGGTGCACCGCACCCGCAAGCGCTTTGACGAAGCGCACGTCAGGCAGCGGCTGAGCGACTCGCCCAAGCGGGTCACCCCGCCCTGCGCGTATTTCGGCCGCTGCGGCGGCTGCGACCTGCAGCACATGACCCTTAACGCCCAGCGCGAGCACAAGATCGCGGTCGTGCGCGAGCTGTTCGCCCGCCAGGGCCTTGAGCTTCCCGACGATATCGCCATGCTCGCCACTCCGGCAGAAGACTACCGCCGCCGGGCGCGGCTGGGTGTCAACGTCGACGGCCAGGGGCGCGTGCTGGTGGGTTTTCGCGCGGCGGGCAGCCAGCGGCTGGTGGATATCGAGCGCTGCTACGTGCTAGTGCCCGAGCTTGCCGCGCTGCTGGCGCCGCTGCGCGAGGTAATCGGCACGCTTGAAGCGCCGCGCCAGGTGGGCCACGTCGAGCTGGTCGCCACCGCCGGCGGCAGCGCGATCACGGTGCGCCAGCTAAAGCCCCACGCCCGGGATGCCGAGCGCTGGCGGGCCTTTGCTCACCGGCTCGCCGAGCACCGAGTGGCGCTTGGCCTGCTCGAGGGCCGCGATACCCCGCGGCTCGAGTGGCTGAGCGAGCCGCCGGCTCTGGCCGACACGCTGGCGCTGCCGGGCCTTGCGCCGCTGACGCTGGGGGCGGCGTCGGGTGACTTTCTCCAGGCCAACGCCGCGGTCAACGCGCAGATGGTGGCCCGAGTCATGGCGTGGCTTAAGCCGGCGCCCGGCGAGCGCTACCTCGACCTCTTCGCCGGTATCGGCAACTTCAGCCTCCCCGCCGCGGCGGCCGGCGCCAGCGTCACCGCGGTCGAAGGCCACCCGGCCATGGTCGAGCGCCTGGCGGCCAACGCCCGGCGTAACGGCCTTGAAGTGCGCGCCACCCGGGTTGATCTCAACGCCCCGGGTAGCGCGGCTGCGCTGCTCGACGAGACCGCGGCCGATACCCTGATTCTTGACCCGCCCCGAGCCGGGGCCGAGGCCGCCTGCCGGGCGCTTGCCGACGCCGCCCGGCGCCCCGGGCGGCTGGCCTACGTGTCCTGCGACCCGGCGACGCTTGCCCGAGACGTCGCGCTGCTCACGGCCGGCGGCTATCGCATCGGCCAAGTGGCCGTCGCCGACATGTTTGTGCACACTGCCCATATGGAAACGCTGATGCTGCTGGAGGATACCCGGGAGCCCGGCGCCAGCTAAGGCGTGGTCACAGGGCTTGAAGGATCGTTTGAGCCGCCCGGTCAGGGCGGCAAGGCAAAGGCAACTACCGGCGCAGGGCCGTCACGAGCAGAGGCTGGCGGCAGCGGCCGAAGGATAAGTGAACGACATGGTCAAAGTGCGTGAAGACCAACCGCTGACGCCCGACGGCAGGGTCGACATACCTCAATGGCTCAAGCGCCTGCAGCAGGACGTGCGCCTTGACGACGCCGAGCGCTTGCGCGAGGCCTGCGAGCTTGCCGACAGGCTGGAGTGGGAATCCCCCGACGCGCCGCGCGGCTTTCTGACGCCGGGCTCGAGCTTTCGCATGGGGCTTGAGATGGCGGACATCCTCGGCGAGCTCAAGCTTGACCAGGCGGCGCTGGAAGCGGCCGTGCTCTATCGCTCAGTGCGCGAACGGCTGATGACGCTGGAGGCCGTTGCCAAACGCTTCGGCGACGAAGTGGCGGGGCTGATCGACGGCGTGCTGCAAATGGCCGCCATCAGCCATCCCCACGCGCCGCACCAGGACATGGGCCAGCACAACCAGCAGGAAAACCTGCGCAAGATGCTGGTCAACATGGTCGACGACGTGCGCGTGGCGCTGATCAAGATTGCCGAGCGCACCTGCGCGCTGCGACAGGTGCGCGATGCGCCCCGGGAAAAATGCCTGGAAGTGGCCAACGAAGTGGCCGAGATCTATGCCCCGCTGGCCCACCGGCTGGGCATCGGCCAGGTCAAGTGGGAGCTTGAGGACCTGGCGTTTCGCTACCGGCACGCCGACGACTATAAGGCCATTGCCAAACAGCTGGCGGAAAAGCGCTTGGATCGCACCCGCTACATCAGCGACGTGGTCGAGACGCTCAAGTACCTGATGAGCGATCAGGGCATCCGCGACTATGACGTCAGCGGCCGGGCCAAGCACATCTATTCCATCTGGCGCAAGATGAAGCGCAAGGGGATCGATTTTTCCCAGGTTAACGACATCCGCGCGGTGCGCATCCTGGTGCCCAACGTGGCCGACTGCTACACCGTGCTGGGCATTGTCCATTCGCGCTGGCACCACGTGCCCGACGAGTTTGACGACTACATCGCCAATCCCAAGCAGAACGGCTATCAGTCGCTGCACACCGCGGTGCTCGGGCCGGAAAACAAGGTGCTGGAGATCCAGATTCGCACCTTTGCCATGCACGACGAAGCCGAGCTTGGCGTCTGTGCCCACTGGCGCTACAAGGGCCACGACTCCCGGGGCAAGAGCCGCGGCTACGAAGAAAAGATCGCCTGGCTGCGCCACGTGCTCGAGTGGCAGGACGAAGTCGGCGACCTGGGCGATCTGCGCGAAGGCCTGGCAAGCGACGTCGCCCCCGACCGCATTTACGTCTTCACCCCGGAAGGGCACGTCATTGACCTGCCAAGCGTTTCCACGCCCATCGACTTTGCCTACCGGGTGCACACCGAGGTCGGCCACCGCTGCCGGGGCGCCAAGGTCGACGGGCGCATCGTGCCGCTGACCTACCGGCTCAGGACCAGCCAGCAGGTTGAAATCCTGACCGCCAGCAAGGGCGGCCCCAGCCGCGACTGGCTGAACCCGAGCCTGGGCTACGTGTGCACCTCGAGGGCCCGGGCCAAGATCCAGGCCTGGTTCAAGTTTCAGGCGCGCGATCAGAACCTGGAAGAAGGGCGCGCGCTGTTCGACCGGGAAATGCGGCGCCTGGCGGTGGAAGGCCTTGACCTTTCCCGGCTGGCCGCTGCGGTCAACTACGCCGGTGCCGACGACATGTACGCCGCCCTGGGGGCCGGCGACCTGCGCATCGGCCAGGTGCTTAACCAGGCCCAGCATCTGTTCGGCGAAAACGACGATCAGGAAAAGCTCAACCGGCTGCTGGCCAAGCCCCGGCGCCAGTCGAGCCAGAAGGCCCAGAACGACATCACCGTGCTGGGGGTGGGTAACCTAAAGACCAGCATGGCCAACTGCTGCCGCCCGGTGCCCGGCGAGCCCATTGCCGGCTTCATCACCCAGGGGCGCGGGGTGACCGTTCACCGCCAGGACTGCCCCAACCTTCTGCAGCTGCGCGCCGAGGAGCCCCAGCGCATTATCGAGGCCGAATGGGGCGAGCGCGAACAGACCCGCTATCCGGTGACCGTCGAGATCCAGGCCTGGGATCGCTCCGGTCTGCTGCGCGACGTCACCGGCCTTTTGAGCCACGAGAAAGTCAACGTGCTGGCGGTCAACACCGCCACCGACACGGATGAGGGCACCGCGCGGCTGCGCATTACCCTGGAAGTGGACGGTCTGGAAACCCTGGGACGGCTGTTCTCGCGCATCCAGCAGCTGCAAAACGTGATCGAAGTGCGCCGGCTGCGAAACGCCGCGCCGACCGTCGCGGGCAAGGGAGGCGCCTGATGCGCTATACTATGGATGACCTGCTGACGCTGATGGCCGTACTGCGCGATCCGGATCAGGGCTGTCCCTGGGATATCCGCCAGGACTGGAACAGCATCGTGCCGCACACTCTGGAAGAGGCCTACGAGGTCGCCGACGCCATCGAGCGGCGCGCTTTTAACGAGCTGCCCGGCGAGCTCGGCGACCTGCTGTTTCAGGTGGTGTACTACGCCCGCTTTGGCGAGGAAGAAGGACGCTTCGACTTTGCCGACGTGGTTCACACCCTGACCGCCAAGATGCTAAGGCGCCACCCCCACGTCTTCCCCGCCGGCACGCTGGGGTCGCGCCGCCCGCCGGGAGCGGATCCGGACGCCCTGGAGCAGCGCCACGTCAAACACAACTGGGAAGCGCTCAAGGCGGCCGAGCGCGAGCAGCGCGCCCGAGCGCCGGCCTCGGTGCTGGATGACGTGCCGCGGGCGCTGCCGGCGCTCTCCCGGGCGGCCAAGCTTGGCAAGCGCGCGGCCGGCGTGGGTTTTGACTTTGCCGATACCCGGGGCGTCATGGACAAGATTCACGAGGAGCTCGCCGAGGTGGAGGAGGCGCTTGCCCAGGGCGATAGCGACCGGGCCGGGGAAGAAGTGGGCGATCTGCTGTTCGCCGTCACTAACCTGGCACGCCGGCTCAAGGCCGACCCCGAGCAGGCGCTGCGCGCCACCAGCGCCCGCTTCGAGTCTCGCTTTCGCCACGTCGAGCAGCGCCTGGGCGACGGCGAACGGCGCCTGCACCGGGCGTCGGCCGAGGAGATGGAGCGCTGCTGGCAGGCGGCCAAACGTCTCGAGTCGCGCAAGCGATAAACATTAGCCGCGATCCGGTGGCCGGCCGGGTCCTCAGGAGGCCATGACATGAGTCACGACCTGCACGAATCCCTGCGCGACAACGTTCGCATCCTGGGCGATAACCTTGGGCACACCATTGCCGACGACCTGGGGCAGGAGTTTGTCGACAAGATCGAAGCCATTCGCTCCCGGGCCAAGCAGGGGCGCCGGCAGGATACGCTCGAGCAGCGCGAGCTGATCGACTACCTGCGCAACCTGCCCGACGAGGATCTGCTGCCGGTGACCCGGGCGTTCAACCAGTTTCTCAACCTCTCCAACATTGCCGAGCAGCACTACCGCGCGCGGTTTCGCTACGTGGAAGACTACAAGCCGGGCACCCAGCCCACCCTCGACGAGCTGCTGCAGCGCGCCCGGGACTCGGGCCGCTCGCCCCGGGAGCTGGTCAAGACCCTCGCCGACATGCGCGTGGAGCTGGTGCTCACCGCGCACCCCACGGAAATCATCCGCCGCACTCTGATCCAGAAGTACGACGCCATCGACGACTGCCTGGGCGCCATTGAGGACGCAAACGCCGGCGAAGAGCGCGCCGCCCGGGCCCGAGGGCGGCTTGCCGAGCTCATCAGCCAGGCCTGGCATACCGACGAGATTCGCCACGAGCGCCCCACGCCGGTAGACGAGGCCAAGTGGGGCTTTGCGGTAATCGAAAACTCGCTGTGGCAGGCCGTGCCCGACTTTCACCGCGACCTGGACAACCTGCTGCTGAACACCGCCGGCGAGCGCCTGCCGCTGGACGCCGCGCCGATCCGCTACGCCTCCTGGATGGGCGGCGACCGCGACGGCAACCCCAACGTCACCGCCAGCGTCACTCGGGAAGTGCTGCTGCTGGGCCGCTGGATGGCGGCGGATCTCTATCTGCGCGATCTGGAGCAGCTGAAAAACGAGCTCTCCATGTGGAAGGCCAACAGCGCCCTGAAAGCCGAAGTGGGCGAGGTGGCCGAGCCTTACCGCGAGCTGGTCAAGCGCATTATCACGCGGATGGAAGCCACCCGGGACTGGGCCGAGGCCCGGCTCGAGGGGCGCAGCTTCGACGGCGGGCCGATCATCGACACCCGGGATCAGCTCTACGCGCCGCTGCTGTCCTGCTACCGCTCGCTGTGCGACTCCGGGCTTGAGACCATCGCTAACGGCGCGCTGCTGGATACCCTGCGCCGGGTGGCAGTGTTCGGCGTCACGTTGACCAAGCTCGACCTGCGCCAGGAAGCCAGCCGCCACGCCCAGGTGCTCGAGGAGATCACCAACGAGCTGGCCCTGGGCCGCTATCAGGACTGGAGCGAGGACGAGCGTCAGGCCTTTCTGCTTACCGAGCTCAAGTCCAGCCGGCCGCTGATTCCGCTGCGCTGGCAGTGCTCGGCGGAAACCCGGGAGGTGCTGGAAACCTTCCGCGTGGTGGCCGAAGAGCACCCCGAGGCGCTTGGCAGCTACGTCATTTCCATGGCGGCCGAGCCCTCCGACGTGCTTACCGTGGCGCTTTTGCTGCAGGAAGTCGGCGGCCGGGTGTCGCTGCCCATCGTGCCGCTGTTTGAAACGCTCAACGACCTCAACCGCGCCGGCGAGGTGATCGATCAGCTGCTGGCGCTGCCGCAGTACCGCGAGCTGATGCAGGGCCGCCAGGAAGTGATGATCGGCTACTCCGACTCGGCCAAGGACGCCGGCCAGCTGGCCGCCGCCTGGGCTCAGTACCGCGCCCAGGAAGCGCTGGTCGAGATCTGCCGCCGCCACCGCGTCAAGCTGCGGCTGTTCCACGGCCGCGGCGGCGCCGTAGGGCGCGGCGGCGGCCCGGCCCACGCGGCGATCCTGTCCCAGCCGCCGGGCTCGGTGGACGGCAGCCTCAGAGTCACCGAGCAGGGCGAAATGATTCGCTTCAAGTTCGGCCAGCCGGATATCGCCCTGCGCTCCATGGAGATCTACGCCTGCGCGGTGCTCGAGGCCACGCTGCTGCCGCCGCCGGCGCCCGAGCCCCGCTGGCGCGAGGAAATGGACCGGCTGGCGCAGACCTCCCACGAGGTCTACGCCAAGGTGGTGCGCGACGACCCGGAATTTGTGCCGTATTTCCGCGCGGTGACCCCGGAGAGCGTGCTTGGCCGGCTGCCGCTGGGCTCGCGGCCCACCAAGCGGCGCCAGGACGGCGGCGTGGAAACCCTGCGGGCGATTCCGTGGATTTTCGCCTGGACCCAGACCCGGCTGATGCTGCCCGCCTGGCTTGGCAGCGAACAGGCCTTCAGCGGGCGCCTGGCGCAGCCCGGCGGGCTTGAGGTACTCAAGGAAATGCGCGACAGCTGGCCGTTTTTCGGCACCTATCTCGACATGCTGGAGATGCTGCTGGCCAAGGCCGACGTGGGCATCGCCGCCTACTACGAGCACCGCCTGGTGGACGAGCCGTCGCTGAAGACGCTGGGGCGCAAGCTGCGCGAGCGCTTCGAGCGCCTGGAAGGCAGCGTGCTGACGCTTTTAGAGCAGGACGAGCTGCTGGAAAAAACGCCGCTGATCCGCCAGGCCATCGCCGTGCGCAACCCCTATATTGATCCGCTGCACGGGCTTCAGGCCGAGCTTCTGCAGCGCAACCGCGACGCCGACGGCGCGATCAGCGCGGATCTCTCCCGAGCGCTGATGGTAACCATGGCGGGAATCTCCGCCGGCCTGCGCAACACCGGCTAGAAGCGGCCGGAGGATCTATTCTTTCACCGGTTTCAAAGAGGCAGTTGCACAATGAGCAGCGTTGATTTTATCGAACATCCCGCGCGCGATGGTTACCGCATTGGCGAGATTCGGCTCAACGCCGAGCGCTCGCTCAACGCCCTGACGCTTGAGATGATCGAGGCCATGCTGGCGCGGCTGGCGGCCTGGGAAGACGATCCCGGCCTTGCCGCCGTGGTGCTCGGCGGCGCCGGCGACAAGGCCCTGTGCGCCGGGGCCGACGTGGTGGCGCTGTACCGCGGGATCACCGCGCCGGACGAGGTGCCCGCCGAGGCGCTGCAGGGGGCGCCGGACTTCGCCGAGCGCTACTTTGCCCGGGAGTATCGCCTGGACTACACCCTGCACACCTATGCCAAGCCGGTGATCGTCTGGGGTAGCGGCATCGTCATGGGCGGCGGCATGGGCCTGCTCAGCGGCGGCAGCCACCGCGTGGTCACCGAAACCACGCGGCTTGCCATGCCCGAGGTGACCATCGGCCTCTACCCCGACGTCGCCGCCAGCTGGTTTCTTAACCCTCTCCCGGGGAACATGGGGCGCTTTCTGGCGCTCACCGGCAGCCAGCTCAACGCCCGGGACGCCCGCCGGCTGGGGTTTGCCGACCGGCTTTTGGCAAGCGATAGCCGGGAGGCGCTGCTTCGGGAGCTGGCTGACGCCGACTGGCCCGCGGCGGCGCGCGACGCTCACGGCGTGGTCAGCAACGTGCTCCGCGGTCTGGAGCGCGAAGCCGACGAGGCAGGCCTCTTTGACGCCATGCCCACGCCCACGGCGGAGCACGCCGAGCGGGTGCGCAAGCTGATGGATCACGACACCGTGGAGCAGCAGGTGGCCGCGATTCTTGACGACGAAAGCGACGCCGACTGGCTTGCCCGTGCCCGGCAGACGCTGGCCAACGGCAGCCCGCTGTCGATCAAGCTGATCGATGCTCAGCTGTCCCGCACCCGGTACATGTCGCTGGCCCAGGTGCTGCGCTCGGAGCTGGCGCTCTCGGTGCAGTGCTGCCGTCTGGGTGATCTCGCCGAGGGGGTGCGCGCGCTGCTGGTGGATAAAGACCGCGATCCGCAGTTTCGCTATGCCCGCCTGGCCGACGTGGAGCCGGCCTTTGTCGAGACCATGCTGGCCGATCTCTGGGAGGAAAGTCCGCTGGCCGATCTTGACTAGCGGGCTTCTTTCTCGGCCAGCCGGGCGTTCAGCGCGCCAATCTCGGGGCAGGGCAGGCGGTGATGGTCGGCCCGGCGGATGAGCGGTGCCAGAATGGCGTCGCGCTCGGTGGGTCGCCCGGCGTCGATGTCCTGGAGCATGGAGGCGCGGTTGCCGGCGGTCGTCTTCATTACCCCTTCCACCAGGTCCCGCCAGCCGTCCTTGCCCTCACCTTTCGGCGGGGGCACGCCGTCGGCGGCAAGGATGGCCGCGACCTCGGCGATAACGGCCTCGCGCTCGGCGGCAAAGCGCGCCTCGGCAAGCGCGCCGTTGGGCACTTCGTAAAGCGCTGCCAGCGGGTTGATGGCGGCGTTCACCGCCAGTTTCTGCCACAGCCGGGTCTCGATGTCGTCCACAGCGCTTGCCGCCAGGCCAGCTCGGTCAAGCGCCCGGGCCAGGGCCCGGGCAAGGCCCGCGTGGCGGCCCGCCAGATCGCCGATGACGCTGGCGCCGCGCCCGGCGTGCACCGTGGTGGCATCGTCAATGACGTACGCCCCCTCAGTGGTCGAGGCGCAGAGCACCGGCCCCGGCCAGCGCGCGGTCAGGCGCGGCTGCACGGCAAAGCCGTTTTGCCACAGCACCAGCGGCGTGCCGGGGGCGATACGCTCCGCCGCGGCCTCGGCCGCCGCTTCGGCGGCGTAGGCTTTGGTCGTCAGATGGAGAAACGCCGGGGTGGTGGCGTCAAGCGCCGCCATGCCGGCGGCGGGCAGCCGCCGCGTGACGGTCTCTCCCTCGGGGGTGGTGAGCGCCTGGCGGGCAGGCAGGGAGCGGCGGGCGATCAGCGTGACCGGGAAGGCCCCGGCCAGCGTGTGGGCGAGCGTGCGCCCCAGCGCGCCGGGGCCGACGATGACGTGATGCGCCTTAATGTTGGTCGAGGTACTGCTTGGCGGAAGTGAAGCCCATCAGCGAGACGTCCAGATCCACGCGCTGGTCGTCGGGATCGATCATGCTGATCGTTGCCGTGCTGCCGCCGCGCAGCTGGGACACAAGCTCCGCGGGGAGAGGCAGGTCGGCGCGGCAGCCCTGGGGCAGGCAGACCTGGTAGGGCATACCCACCGGCTCGTTGCTGTCGACCTGGAGCTGCAGGCCGGCGGCGAGGCGCACGCCCAGCGGCGTGAGGATGGTCATGGCGGCGCTGTCCAGCTGGGGCGGATTGCCGACGACCACGCGCAGCACCGGCTCGCCGCTTGCGTCCTCGATCATCTGGGTCATGGCGCAGTTGCCTTCGCTTGAATTGACCGGGCAGTTGACGTCCCAGTCCTTAAAGGTCTCGGTGTCCATGGCCGGGCCGGCATCCTGGGCGAACGCCGTCGGCGACAGGGCCATCAGGCCCAGCAGGCCCAGCAGGCCGGCGGTGCGTAGGCGTAACGCAAGTTGATCAAACATGAAGCAAGTTCTCCTGTCCTTTTTATTTCCCTGGAAGAGACGCCGGTAGCGCTGAATAGCCGGCACGGTGCCTGACGCCGGGGCAATACGCAACGTCCCGCTCTGGCGAGTATCGGGTCGGGATGACCCACCAAGGATGCCGGAGCGGGGCTGCCCGATGCAACCGCGATGCGTCGCTGCCGCGGCGTTAATGGCTGAGAGCAGGGCAGTGTCAGGGGCGTTTGGGTGGGCGCGACCCGGTGCGCCCCCGCTTGGCGGCCTTCTTGCGCGCCCGTCCGGGCCTGGCGGATGGGGCGGGCGCGGCTTCGCCCTGCGCGCTTTGCAGGCTCTGGTGCAGCCGGCCGGCGTCGCTTTGGGCCAGCAGCCCGCGCAGGTCCTCGAGCAGCGCCTGTTGAAAGGCGCCGTCGTCGTCCTGACGCTCGGCGATGGCGCTTAGGCGCTGCTCCCAGAGAGCGGTGCGCTCCGGGGTGGCCACGGCCTCGGGCAGCGCGCCGATCAGCGCCGCGCCCAGCCGGGTGGCGCGCAGGGCCTTTTGCCGGCGCACCAGATAGCCGCGAGCGACCAGGGTTTCGATGATGCCCGCCCGGGTGGCTTCGGTGCCCAGGCCGTCGGTATCGCGCAGGGTGCGTTTGACGTCCGGATTCTCGACGTAGCGGCCGATATTCATCATCGCCTTGATCAGGCTGGCGTCGGTGAACGGCTCAGGCGGGCGGGTTTCGCGCGCCTCCACGCCGGCGGCAAGCGCCCGGCACGCCTCGCCCTCGGTCATGGCCGGCAGCGGCGGGGCCTCTTCCCGGGTGGTGAAAAGCGGCTTCCAGCCCGGGTCGAGCACCTGCTGGCCGCCGGCGCGAAAGGCCTCATTGGCGATAGCTAGCTCGGCCTTGGTCTCGAAGGTGACAAGCGGCGGGTAGAACTGGGCGAGAAAGTTGCGCGCAATCAGCCGAAACACCTTGCCCTCAGTGGCGGACAGCTGATCAAAGCTCGGCGTCTTGCCGCTGGGTGCCAGGGCGTGGTGGGCGCCAACCTTGCTATCGTTCCAGGCTTTCGAGCGCAGGCCGAAGTCGGCGTCGTCGAACCACCCTTTGAGGGTGGCGTCCGACCGGCAGGCGCCGGCAAGCGTCTGCTGGGCCTCTGCCAGGTGTGCCTTTGGCAGGTAGCGGCAGTCCGAGCGCGGGTAGGTAATCAGCCGGTGGCGCTCGTAAAGCGCCTGGCAGGTGTCCAGCACCGCCTTGGCGGAAAGCCCGTAGCGCCTCGCGGCGTCGACCTGCAGCGCCGACAGCGAATAGGGCAGCGGCGGCGCCTGGCGCTTTTCCTGCTGATTAAGTTTAACTACCTGGCCTTCGCGGCCGGGCAGGGTCTCGGCCAGGGCATCCGCCGGGGTGCGGTCCAGCAGCCGGCCTTTGTCATCCAGCGGGTGCGGCGGCCCGGGCACCCACCAGGCACGCAGCTCACCATCGGCCACGCGGACGTCCACCCACAGCGGATAGAACGGCCGGGGGACAAAGTCGCGAATAGCCGCGTCCCGGCGGACGATCAGCCCCAGCACCGGCGTTTGCACCCGGCCCACGGAAAGCACGCCGTCGTGCCCGGCCCGGCGGCCCAGCAGCGTCCACGCCCGGGTGAGGTTGATGCCGTACAGCCAGTCGGCCCGGGAGCGTGCCCGGGCGGCGCGGTACAGTGGCGCGAAGTCGGCGTTGTCGGCAAGCTGGCCAAGCGCCTTTGTCACCGCCGGCCGGTTAAGGTCGTTGATCAGCAGGCGCTTGACCGGCCCCCGGTAGCCCAGATACTCGATCACTTCCTGCACCAGAAGCTGGCCTTCGCGGTCCGGGTCGCCGGCGTGGACCACCGTATCGGCCTTTTTCAGCAGCCGGCGGATCACCGCCAGCTGGCCGCGTGCCCTGGGCCTGGGCACGTGCTTGAACGCCGCGGGCACAATGGGCAGGCGGTCGAGCCGCCATTGTTTATCCGCGGCGTCGTAGGCCTCGGGCGGGGCCTGCTCGAGCAGGTGGCCCAAGCACCAGGTCACCACGGTGTCGCCGGCGTACAGCGCGCCTTCGTCCCGGCGGGGTCGCTCGGGTAGCGCATCGGCAATGGCCCGGGCGAGGCTGGGCTTTTCGGCAATGATCAAACGCATCGGGCGCACTCGGATAAAAAGCGAAACGTTATGGTAGCAGAGCCGGCGCCGCCGGGCGGCCCGTCTGCGGCGGCGGTCTATTGACCATGCTTTGCTTTTTGTTGAATTTCGTATAGCTTTTGTACGATATCTCCGTGCAGAGGATTCATCGATGCGTGAACGTGGCAGAACGCGGCGGCTTTTCGGACTCGGCGCGCGCACCGGCGGCGCGATGCTGAAAAACCGCATGGGCGGCAGCGCCAACTGGGACTCCCTGGGCGAGGCGCTGTTTGACGGCCTCTCTGAGCTGCGCGGCCCGGCGATGAAGCTGGCGCAGATCGTGGCCCAGTGGGACGACGTGCTGCCGCCGGAGCTTGCCGACCAGCTGGCCCGCCTGCAGCGCCAGGCCGAGCCCATGCCCTGGCCGCGCATCCGCGAGACGCTTCAGGCCGAGTACGGCGACCTGGAGGCCCGGTTTCGCCATATCGAAGAGGCGCCCTTTGCCAGCGCCTCCATGGGCCAGGTGCACCGGGCCGTCACCCGAGACGGCGAGACGCTGGTGCTCAAGGTGCAGTACCCGGGCCTTGCCGACGCCCTGGAAGGCGATCTGCGCCAGGTCAAGCGGATGATGCGGCTGGGCCGCTGGTTCAACGTCTCCCCGGCGCGGCTGGACGCGCTGTTCGAGGAGTTGGCCGCCGGGCTTCGCGACGAGCTGGACTACCGCGCCGAGGCGGAAACCCTGGCCCGCTACCGGGAGCGCTACCGCCACGAGCCGCGGCTGCGCATCCCCGAGCCGATCGAGTCGCTGTGCGGCGAGCGCGTGCTGGCCATGCGCTACCTGGCGGGCACGCCCCTTGACGAAGTAACCGCGGCCGACGACGCCCTGCGCCAGCAGGTGGCCGCTACTCTTGCCGACTGGCTGACCGAGGAGCTTTTTACCTACGGCGAGCTCCACGCCGACCCCCACGCCGGCAACTTTGCCGTGGACGCCGAGTCGCGGCTGATCATCTACGACTTCGGCGCGGTGATAGCGGTGCCCGAAGCCCGCCTCGTCACCATGATGGCGCTGCTGGAGGCCACCCTTGTCGGCGATCCCATGGCCATGGACGAGGCCATGCTGGCCCTGGGCGGGCGCCAGGGGCAGGGCGCGCCGCTGGCGCTGTATCGCGAAGCCGCCGAGGCCGTAGCGCCGCTCTTTGCCCCGGGAGAGCAGGACTTTGCCGACGTGCGCGTGCACCGCCGGCTGCGCGAGCTCTCGCCCCGGGTGTGGGCAGCCATGGACCGCCTGCAGCCCCCGGCGGATACGCTGCTGCTGTCCCGGGCGCTCAACGGCCACTACTGGAACATGGTGCGCCTGGGCGCCCGGCTGGGCATGCACCAACGCTGCGAGCCGCTGCTGGCGTGGGCGCACGCCGCCCCGGGCGCGCCGCGGCGATCGCCGCCTGCATCGCCACCTGCGTAGCCGCGCGCGGACATGCTAGACTACGGCGCTTTATTCCGCGCGCTTTTTGCGCCGGTGACAGACAATGGAGACGGCAATGCTGGCGGTATGGGTCGATCAGCTGCTGGGTTTTGCCTCGGCGGCGCTCGCGGCAATCAGGCAAAAAGAGCATTACCCGGACTTCATGATCTGGGTGCGCGCCGAGGGCGGCGACTATTTCAACGGCGACGTGGCCACGGCGCAGGCGCTGGCGCCGGTGCTATGGTCCCAGACGCCTTTGGAGCGCCGGGGCTTTGCCAGCGAGCCGCTGGCCAAGCCGGGGCCCAGCGAACCCTGCTGGTGCGACTCCGGGCGCAAGTACAAGCAGTGCTGCGCCCGGGTGGAGTTTCTGACCGAAATCCCCGAGCAGATGATGTGGATGCTCTCGCTGCGCGAGTGGAAAGGGGCCACGCTCAAGGCCGCGCTTGACAGCGGCGAGGCCCCGGCCCAGGCGCTGCTGGAAGCCGGCCTGGTGGCCGCGGAAAGCGGCCAGACCGGCCGCGCCATGCAGGTGCTCGAGTCGCTGTTCGACCGCCGGGACTGGTCGCGCCTGCCGGAACAGGCCGAGCCGGCGTTCGAGATCCTGCTCGATCTTTTCCAGGAGCGCGGCTTTACCCGCAAGCGCACCGAGCTTTTGGACGAGGTGCTCGAGCGCGGGCCGCTGTTTCTGCGCGGCGTGGCCCTCGAGCGCCTGTGCCTGGCGCACCTGGACAACGACGACCTGGACAGTGCCCGGGCCGCCTTTGTCCGCGCCCAGCAGGCGCTGCCGGACTCGCCGACGCTTGCCTACATCGAGGCCATGCTGCTGCTCCACGAAGGCTACGAGGAAGAGGCCCGGGAGCGAGCGGACTTCTGGTACCGTCGACTTTTGCGCCAGGGCGAGCTGGACGAAGACCAGCTCGACTTTCTCGCCGCCCTGGCCGACAACCCCGGCGCCACCCTGGCCGACCAGCTGCTGAGCGCCGAAGAAGACCTGGCCACGCCGCTGATCAGCCTGCAGTCGCTGCTCGCCGCGCTGCCCGTGGCGCCCAAGCTGGCGTTTGACGTCGATGCCGATACCCGGCGCATTGTCTACCGCGAAAGCGCCCGGGAGAGCACGCTCTTTGCCGCCTGGCACGCGGCCTTTCAGGTCATGGTCGACGAGGACGTGGCGCTGGGCTTTCGCGACGACCCCTGGGGCAACGCCGTCGAGTGGATGTCCGAGCTCTGCGCCAACCCCGAGTGGCTGGACTGTCCCCAGGTGGTGCAGGATCTGACGCTTGCGCTGACCAGCCGTTTCGGCAGCCTGCCGTGGATGGCGCCGAGCCTGCTTGAGCCGCTGGCGCAAAGGCTCTCGCGCTGGCTGGAGCAGGCCCGGGCCGAAGGCGAGGGCAGCCTGTGCTGGGACGACGGCGACAACGCCTTTCTGCTGCGCACCGGGCTGGCGCTGGTGGTGGGCATGGAGCGCGGCGCCCGGGAGCACTCGCGCCGGCTGGCCGAGCAGCTTCTCGCCATCAACCAGGAGGATAGCCTCGGGCTGCGCGAGCTGGTGCTCGACCAGCTGCTGCGCGACGAGCGCAACCGCGAAGCCCTGGCTCTGGCCGAGAACGCCGAAGACGACGGGTCGCTGTGGCTCAATATCCTCATGGGGCGCACTCTGGCGCTGTATCGCCTGGAGCGCTGGGAGCAGGCTGAAGCGGCGCTTGCAGAGGTCAAGCGCCACAGCCGCTACGCGCTGGACATGCTCTGCGCCGAAAGTCCGCGCCCGGCGCTGCCGGACAAGGCCGGGCGCATCGACCCCGGCACCAAGGCCGAGGCCTGGCAGTACCGCACGCTAATGCGCGACCAGTGGCGCACCACTGCCGGGGCGCTCGAGTGGCTCGGCGAGCACCGCTAGGCGCCGGGACGCCGGGGCATGCCGCGGCTGACCCAGACGGCCAGCAGCACCGCGGGGATGCCCAGCAGCGAAGCCAGGGTAAAAAAGCTGGCGTAGCCCTGGGCCTCGACCACCAGCCCGCCAAAGCCGCTTAAAAACTTGCCGGGCAGCGTCATCAGCGAGGAAAAAAGCGCGTACTGGGTGGCGGTATAGGCCCGGGACGTGAGGCTCGACAGAAACGCAATGAATACCGCGCTTGCCAGGCCGTTGGCCAGGTTGTCGCCGACGATGGTGACCACCAGCATGGGCAGCCTGTCGCCTATCAGCGCCAGGGCGACAAATAAAAGGTTGGTCAGCATGGTCATGAGCGCCCCGGCCACCAGCATCCGTCCGATGCCGTAGCGCACCACCAAAAGCCCCCCGAGCACGCCGCCGCCGATGCTCATGGCAATGCCGAAAATATTGGTGACGTTGGCGATGGTCGCCAGGGAAAAGCCCAGGTCGATGTAAAGCGGGTTGGCCATGGAGGCCATGGCCAGGTCGCTAATGCGAAACACCGCAATAAACGCCAGCAGCGCCAGCGCCTTCACGCCGTGGCGGACAAAAAAGTCGGTAAACGGACACACCAGCGCGCCGATGACCCAGGCCCCGACGTGCCGCCAAATTCGCGGCTGGCCGCGGGTTTTACGCAGGAAGGCGCGCACCCGGGGCTCGAGCACGGGCTTGTTGCCGGCGGCCAGGCGCTGGGGCTCGGGGCGCATCAGCACCGTCACCATGCCCACGCCCGTAAGCGCTGCCATGGTCAGGTAGGCGGCGTGCCAGGAGACCGCCGAGGCCACGTACAGCGCGCCGGCGCCGGCGGCCAGAAGCCCCCCGCGGTAGCCGATGATGTAGGTCGAGGCCATGGCCGCCTGCATGTCATCGCTTGCCGACTCGATGCGAAAGGCGTCGATGGCGATGTCCTGGGTGGCCGAGCCAAAGGCCACCAGCAGGGCAAAGCCTGCCACCCAGCCGAGGTTGCCCACCGGCGGCGTGGCGGCAAGGCCGACAAGACCGGCGGCGATCGTCGCCTGGGCGAGCAGCATCCAGCTGCGCCGCTGGCCCAGCAGCCGGGTCAGCAGCGGCAGCGTCACGCGGTCCACCACCGGCGCCCAGAAGAACTTGATCGAATAGAGCATGCCGATCCAGGCGAAAAAGCCGATGGCCGCGACCTCCACCCCAGCGCTTCGCAGCCAGGCCGAGAGCGTCGAGAACACCAGCAAAAACGGCAGACCGGCGGAAAAGCCCAGAAACAGCATGGCGACGACCGGCGCGCGGGCGTAAACGGCCAGGGATTCGCGCCAGCTGCGCCGGGCGTCGGGAGTGGGCATGGAAATAGGGCTCCTTAACGGAAATCGCTAACGGCTGAACAAGCCGCACCGATGTTATACTGCCGCGGCGCTCAAAACCGCCCGACAGCTTACCGGAGAGGAGTTTTCCATGTCGATTGCCGCGCACCTTGTGGTCACCCTGCACTATGTTCTTACGGACGTTCTCAAGGACCCCCGGGTGCTTGACGATTCCGCCGCGCGGAACCAGCCCCTTGAGTATCTGCACGGCCACGACAATATCGTGCCCGGGCTCGAGCGTGCGCTTGCTGGCCATCGGGCGGGCGACGAGACGAGCGTGACGCTGTCACCCGCCGAGGCCTACGGTGAGCGCGACGAAGCGCTGGTGCGCGAGGTGGGGCGCGAGGCGTTTGGCGCCGCCGAGCCGACGCCGGGCAGCCGTTTTCAAACCGAAGGCGAGGCCGGCCCCCAGGTCGTTACCGTGCTGGCCGTTGACGGCAATAAGGTAACGGTGGATACCAACCACCCGCTGGCCGGCCGCACCCTGCGCTACGACGTGCGCATTGTGGGCGTGCGCGACGCCACCCGGGCGGAGCTGGCCAAGGGTCACCCCCTGGCGCCCGACGTCGACGCCTCAAGCGTCGAGGATAGCAAGGTGCTCTAGCGCGGTTGGCTCCGGGGCGATTAACGTAGCCCGCTAAGAGTAAAGATGACGTGGATCAACTCCCCCCGCCGCAGCGCGATGACGATGCCGGGGTAATTGATCCACGTCAGTTTTTGTTCGCCGTTTCCTGCCTAGTATGGAGCCAACACATCGCGGCGGGAGCAAGGCTATGTATTGGGATGATGCCGTCATTTTCGGCCTGATCACTGTCGGTATGATGATCGCTTTCATGGTTGGGTGGGTCGTTTTCATCGTGCGCGACCACCGCCGGAAACGCTAAGCAAACAAACTAAGCAAACAAAGCGGTAAGTCAGGGGCAACAGGGGAGAAAAAGAAAAGCGTTACTGGGTGCTACCAGTCGTCAGGGGGAAGGCCGAGGGAGAATCCCGAGGCTTTCAGTCGCCGGTTCTTCGGAGCCGGCTTTTTTTATGCGCGGACGGACAATGGCCGTCGGCAGAATTGACAAGCGTTCACTAATGCGGTTAATAGTAACAATACAACCAAATCTGGGCGCACGCGAGCGCTCACCCAAAGGAGCTGCCCATGCTGAACAACGCTGTGCTTTTCTTGATCATCGCCATCGTCGCCGCCTTTTTCGGCTTTGGTGGCGTGGCCGGCGTCGCCGCGACGATTGCCAAGGTGCTGTTTGTCATTTTCCTGATTCTGTTCGTGGTGTCGCTGGTGACGGGACGCCGATGACGTCATCGCCTATGGAGTACCCGGTACCCAGGTAAATCAGGTGCAGGGTTTGCCAGGGGCAGCGTCAAATAGCCTCGCGCCCTGCTCGTACGCTTTGGCATGTACGAGCAGGGCGCGAGTCTGTTAAGGGGCGGGCAACGCTCAAGGGGAGTCCAGCTGCCAGCGCCTCTGCCAGGTATTCAGCACGCGCTCGGGGTAGCGGGTGCGGCCCAGACTGCCGTTGTAGCGTGCCAGCGCCCGGGTGAAGTCGCCGTTTTCCTGTGCCAGGTAGTAGGCAAGAATCGTGCAGCCGTAGCGCAGGTTGCGCTCGGGCGCCTTCAGGTCGTCGGCGGCCAGGCCCAGCTCGTCGATCCAGAACGGCATGATCTGCATCAGCCCCACCGCGCCGGCAGGCGATACCGCCCCGGGGCGAAACGCGCTTTCCACCTCGATCAGCGCCAGCACCAGCGACGGCGGAAGCCCCGCGAGCCGGGCTTCGCGATAAAGGCGCGCCAGCAGCGTTTCGCGGGCTTTTACGTCGCCCATGAACGCCGCCAGCCGGCCGTCCATGGCGGCATGAAAGCGCCGCTGCCCCTGCTGCCGTTGGGCATCGGGCCTGGCGGCATCGAAAGTGGGCTGAACCTCGGCGAAGGCGACACCAGCCCCGAAAGCGAGCCCGCACAAAGCGCCGCTCAGGCGCTTCGCCAGGCGCGGCCCTCGCCGCTGCGAGTGTCGTCTCCGCGCGGGTCGGGGCATGGCGCTAGACCGTCTTTTCTTCCAGAAACGCCACGATCCGGTCAGCCGGCGTCATGGTCACGTCGCTGTCCCGGCGGCCCTTGTACTCAAGCTCGCCCCTGTCCAGGCCGCGGTCGCCGATGACGATGCGGTGGGGAATGCCCATCAGCTCCAGGTCGGCAAACTTCACCCCCGGCCGGGTGTCGCGATCGTCCAGCAGCACGTCGAAGCCGGCGGCGCTGAGCTGCTGATACAGCCGCTCGGCTTCTTCGCGCACGCGCTGGGACTTGTGCGCGTTCATCGGCACCAGCGCTACCTGGAAGGGGGCGATGGCGTCGGGCCAGATGATGCCGGCGGCGTCGTGGTTCTGCTCGATGGCGGCGGCCACCACCCGGGTGATGCCGATGCCGTAGCAGCCCATCCACGGGTGGCTGGTCTTGCCGTTCTCGCCGAGCACCGTGGCGTTCATGGCCTCGGAGTACTTCTGTCCCAGCTGGAAGACGTGGCCCACTTCGATGCCGCGCTTGATGGCAAGGGTGCCGTGGCCGTCCGGCGAGGGGTCGCCTTCCACGACGTTGCGCAGGTCGGCGACTTCGGGCAGGGCGGCGTCGCGCTCCCAGCAGATGCCGAAGTAGTGCTTGTCTTCCACGTTGGCACCGGCGGCAAAGTCGCTCATCAGCGCCACGCTGCGGTCGATGATGAGCGGCAGATCAAGGTTGACCGGCCCCAGCGAGCCCGGGCCTGCGTTCACCGCGGCGCGAATTTCGTCTTCGCCGGCAAGCGTCAGCGGAGTGGCGACCTGGGGCAGGTTTTCCGCCTTGACGTCGTTCAGAGTATGGTCGCCGCGGATGATCAGGGCGACGAGCCCGCCGTCGGCGCCGTGGACCATTAGCGTCTTGACGGTTTTCTCGATGGGCAGATCAAACTGCTCGACCAGGTCGGCAATGGTCTTGACGTTGGGCGTGTCGACCAGGCGCAGCGCTTCGGCGGGGGTGGCCCGGGCGGGGTCGCTGCCCAGGGGCGCGGCCAGCGCTTCGGCCTTTTCCATGTTGGCGGCGTAGTCGGAGCCGGTGGAGAAGACGATATCGTCCTCGCCGGAGTCGGCCAGCACGTGGAACTCGTGGGAGCCGGTGCCGCCGATGGAGCCGTTGTCGGCAATCACCGGGCGGAACTCCAGCCCCAACCGGGTGAAAATGCGCGTGTAGGCGTCGTACATGACCTGGTAGCTGTCCTTGAGGGAGGCCTCATCGACGTGGAAGGAGTAGGCGTCCTTCATGATGAACTCCCGAGAGCGCATCACACCGAAGCGCGGGCGGATCTCGTCGCGAAACTTGGTTTGGATCTGGTAGAAGTTCATCGGCAGCTGCTTGTAGCTGGCGATTTCCTTGCGCACAAGGTCGGTAATCACTTCCTCGTGGGTGGGGCCGACGCAGTAGTCCCGGGAGTGGCGATCCTTCAGGCGCAGAAGCTCGGGGCCATATTCCTCCCAGCGGCCGGATTCTTCCCACAGCTCGGCGGGCTGCACCGCGGGCATCAGCACCTCCTGAGCGCCGGCGCGGTTCATTTCCTCGCGCACCACGGCTTCGACCTTGCGCAGGGTCTTGAGCCCCAGCGGAAGCCAGGTGTAAAGGCCCGAGGTCAGCCGGCGGATCATCCCCGCGCGCAGCATCAGCTGATGGCTGATGACGTCGGCATCCGCCGGGGTTTCTTTCAGGGTGGCAATCAACAGTTGGCTGGCGCGCATGGGGACAACGATCCTTAAAGCTGGGCAGACGATTCACAAAAAGCGCAAAAAACGCTGCCGGCGGAGCGCCGGCAGTCGGGTATGCGGCTATTGTACGGCGAAGCGCGAAGCGCGGCAAAGAAAGGGCGGGGAAGGCCAGGGCTATTGCAGTTATTAGCCCCAGTCATCCGGATTGAGCCGTCAACAGGTCTGCGAGGGGGCGCTATGAATCCATCCCTGGACGCTACCTACGCCATCCTTGGCGTAGAACCCCCTCTTCGACCTGTTCCCGGCTCCAACTGCGATTGCCCTGCGGAGAAGGCGCCTAAGGCAAGGCTAACGGCTTATCGGGGCGGCGAAAAGGCCGCCGGGTCGTCGCTGATCACGCTGCGCGCGCCCCACTGCCAGAAGGGGGCAAACGCCGCCGGGTCGTTGGCGGTATAGCACAGCACGGCGTAGCCCGCCCGGCGGATCGCGCCGAACTGGCTCCGGGTGGCGTAGCGCCAGTCCAGATGCACGCTGAAGGCCTCCACCGCCGCGCATTGCCTGGCCCAGGCGGCGGGCAGCCGCTTATACAGCATGCCCAGCGCCAGCGCTTCGGGCGGGGCGATCTCGCGCGCGGCGGCCAGCGCCGGCTGGCTGAACGATGACACCAGCAGGCGTTCGGGTGGCAGTGCGGCAAGCGCGGCGGGCACGGCCTGCCGGGCAAGCGCGACGGGGTCGTGGCCGCGGTTGACCTTGAGCTCAAGGTTCAGCCCCATGCTCAGGCGTGCCAGCAGGGTAAGCATGTCGGTGAGGGTGGCGACGGGCTCGCCGTGAAAGGCCTCGCCGAACCAGGCGCCGGCGTCGAGCCGGGCGGCGCTTTCGCGATCCAGCCGGGTAAGCCGGGAGCGACCGTTGGAGCAGCGGTTGACGTCGCGGTCGTGCCAGATCACCGGCGTGCCGTCGCCCAGCAGCTGGACGTCGAGCTCGACCCAGCCAATGCCGGCGCGGTGGGCTTCGCGCACCGCGGCCAGGGTGTTTTCCGGGGCACGCCGGCTGTAGCCCCGATGGCCGATTACCGGCGGCAGGGCAGCGGCGGGGTGCGCTGCGACAGGACTCATTCGACGTAGGCACCCAGTTCGCGCATGCGCTGCTCAAAGCGGGTGACGTTATCCACCAGCTCGGCCGGCCCCCGGGCCACGCACTCGGCGAGTATGGCCTCGATCAGGGTGATGGCGGCAAGGATCGAGGGGAAAAAGTGCGGGGTGTCGCTTGCCAGGTTGAACACCAGGTCGGCTCCCGGCACCAGCGGCGAGCTCAGGGTATCGGTGATCACGACGATGCCGGCGCCGCTCTGGCGGACCACGTCCAGGGCGCGGAGGGTGTCGGCGCAGTAGGGGGCAAAGCCGAACACCACGGCGATATCCTCATCGCCGAAGGGGGCAAGCTCGGTGAGCAGGCCGCCCTCAAGCCCGCGGATCAGCTCGATGTGCGGCATGGCAATACGCCCCACATAGGCAAAGTGGTAGGCGCAGGCAAAGGTATCGCGAAAGCCGATGGCGGCAACGCGCCGGGCGCCCAGCAGGCGCTTGGCGGCGGCTTCCACCCGGGCCTGGTTGTCCGCGGTGAGCAGCGCGCCGAGGTTGGCCAGGGCGGAGTCGCCGATGTCGCCGAAGACGCTGCCGGGGCGCGTTTGGGGGCGGTGCTTGAGCCGGGTGGCGCGGCCGGAGAGCTCGCTTGAGCCTGCCTGCAGCGCGGCCTGGAACACCTGGCGGAAGGGCTCGTAGCTGCCAAAGCCCAGCTTTTGCGCCAGCCGTACCAGAGTGGAGGGCGTGACCCCGGCGGCGCTGGCCGAGCCGCGCACCGACTGGAAGGCCACTTCGCCCGGGTGATCGAGCACGTAGCCCGCCGCCTGGCGCAGCTGGGGGCTAAGGCCGGGGCAGGCATCCGCCAGGCGGCGGGACACCTCGCTCAGGCGGTCTTCGGCGGTCAGGTCGTTATCGGTGCTGGGCGTCATGGGGTTGGGTTGGCCGGGTGGATAAAAGGCGGGCGTGCTGATGGCGGCACGCGGTTTCAGCACGACTGTACCTGAAATAAGAAGCATGGCACAGCCGTGTTGACCCGCGCTGAGAGCGCGGCTATGATTGGGTATGAAACGTTTGTTTCTTTATAGGGAGTGATAGACACAAACGTGTTGTTATACCGTTTTTGACGCTCTGATCCTGACGACCACTTTCTACCCGGAAGATGCCCATGCCCTGTTTTGACGCCGCTGCCGAAGCGCTGCCCGAATACGACACCCTGCGCCTTGCCTGGCTGACAGCCGAGGCCGACAGCCGGGTGTTGGAAATCCGCCTGAACCGCCCCCACCGGCTGAACGCCGTGGTCGAAACCCTCTACGACGAGCTGCTCGATGCCCTGGCCTTTGCCCGGCGGGAAAGCCGGGTCCGCGCGCTGGTGCTGACCGGCGAAGGGCGGGCGTTTTGCGTCGGGGCGGACATGAAAGAGCACGGCGGCGCCGAGCGTACGCTTTACCAGCGGCGTGCCTATCTGCAGCGCGGCAACGACGTGTGCGAGGCGCTTTACCGCCTGCCCAAGCCGGTGATCGCCGCGGTCAACGGCTACGCCCTGGGCGCCGGCGCAGAGATGGCCGTGGCCTGCGACTTCATCCTCATGGCCGAGGAGGCGCAGATCGGCTTTCCCGAAACCGGCATCGGCACCTGCGTGGGCGGCGGTGTATCGAAGATTCTGCCGCACCTGGTGGGCCTCGCCCAGGCCCGGCGGCTTCTGTATACCGGCGAGAAAATCGGCGGCGCCGAAGCGGTCCGGCTGCAGCTGGCGCTGGCGGCTTACCCCGAGGGCGAGCTTGCCGGAGAGGCGCTGGCGCTGGGCGAACGGCTGGCCGCCCAGGCGCCGGTTTCCATGGCCATGCTCAAGCGGCTGGTCAACCTCGGCGCGGCCGAGGCGCTGGGCGATCATCTGCAGCAGGAGCTGGACGCGGTCTTTACCTGTTCGACCACCGAGGACTGGCAGGAGGGCGTGGACGCCTTTACGCAAAAGCGCGGCCCGCGCTTTCAGGGCCGCTAGCGCCGGCCCGGCCAGGCCCATTTTACTGACGTTCGCCGTCTTCTTTGCTCAACGCACCCCAGAGGTCAGCGCTACCATGACTGCCATTGACGACCCTTCCCCCGGGGAAAGCCCGCTGCACGCGCTGCTGGCCCCCGACAGCATCGCCGTGATCGGCGCTTCCAACAACCCTACCAAGCGCGGCTACAAGGCCATGCTGGGGCTGGTCCGGGGCGGCTACCGCGGGGCGATTTATCCGATCAACCCGAAAGCCGATGCCGTTCTTGGCGTTAGCGCCTGGCCCAGTATCGACGCCGTCCCCGAAAAGCCGGCGCTGGCGCTGATCTGCACCCCGGCGGCCACGGTGCCGGCGCTTATCGAGGCGTGCGGCCGGCGCGGCGTCAAGGGCGCGATCATCCTCGCCAGCGGCTTTGGCGAAGCCGGCGCCGACGGCGCCCGCCTGGAAGAGGCGATGCTAAGGCAAGCCCGGGCCTACGGCGTGCGGCTGATTGGCCCCAACACCTCGGGCGTGTTCAACCTGCATCATCACCTCAACCTGCTGGCGCTTGACCACCTCCAGGCCGGTGACATCGGCGTGGTATCACAGTCCGGCAACATGCTGCTATCGCTGGCGCTGGAGGCCGAGCACCACGGCCAGGTGGGCTTCAGCACCTACGTCGGCCCGGGCAACCAGAGCGACCTGGGCTTTGCCGACTACCTGCGCTACCTGGGCGAAGACCCGGCGACCCGGGTGGCGACGCTCTACATCGAAGGCTTCAGCGACGGCCGGGCGTTTTTGGACGCCGCGCGCAAGGTCAGCGCGGCCAAGCCGGTGGTGGTGTACAAGTCCGGCGCTACGGCCCAGGGGCAGCAGTCGGCCAGCTCGCACACCGGGGCGCTGGCCGGCAGCTACCCGATGACCGTGGATCTGCTGCGCCAGGCCGGCGTCAACGTGGTGCCGTACTCCGACGATATTCTGCCCGTGGCGGAAGGGCTCGGCCGGCTGCAGCGAGCGCCGGGGCGGCGCGTGGCGGTGATCGCCGACGGCGGCGGCCAGGCGACCATCGCCGCCGACCGGCTGGCCGAGGCCGGGCTTGAGCTGGCGACGCTGGCCGACGACACTCGGAAGATGCTTGACGCCGTGCTGTTTCCCCAGGCGTCCACGGTCAACCCGGTGGACGTGGCCGGCACTACCGATGACCATCCTTCGCTGCTGGCGACCTGCATGGAGATCGTGGCGGCGGACCCGGGCGTGGACGCCGTGCTGCTGGTGGGCCTGTTCGGCGGCTACGCCCGGCGCTTTGACGAATCGCTTGCCGACGACGAAATGCGCGGCGCCGAGGCGATGATCGAGCTGGCCAACAGCGGCGCCAAGCCCGTGGTGGTGTATAGCCTCTATGCCCCGGCCAGGCCGCCGGCGCTCGGGCGGCTGCGCGAGGCCGGCGTGCCGGTGTATGCCTCCATCGAGAACGCGGTGAGCGTGCTGGCCGCGCTGGGCGACCGCGGGGACTACCTGGACCGCGCCGCGGAGGCGCCGTTGGCCCCGGCGACCCCCGGCCCCAGGGGGCAGGCGCTGGTGGCGGGCGCCCGGCGCGAAGGGCGTCACCTGCTCGAGCCCGAGGCCAAGGCGCTGCTGGCCGAACACGGCATTGGCGTGCTGGAAGAGCGCCTGGTGCGCGACGCCGACGAGCTTGCCGAGGCGGCCCGGGCCTTCGCCGGCACGCCGGTGGCGATGAAGGTGGTCAGCCCGGATATCATCCATAAATCCGACGCCGGCGGCGTGGCGCTGAACCTGGAAGGCGAAGCGGCGCTTGCCGAGGCCTACGCCGGCATCCTGCGCTCGGCCCGGGAATATGCCCCTCAAGCGCGGATCGACGGCGTGCTTGTTACCCCTATGGCGCCCAAGGGCGTGGAGGTGATCGTCGGCCTGATGCGCGACCCGACCTTCGGTCCGGTGGTCATGTTCGGCCTGGGCGGCGTGCTCGTCGAAGTGCTGGAAGACGTGGCGTTTCGCGCCGCGCCGCTTAGCCGCCGGGACGCCGCCGACATGCTCGATCATCTCAAGGCCGGCCGGGTGCTGGACGGCGTGCGCGGAGCCCCGGGGGTCGACAAAAACGCGCTGATCGATCTGCTGCTCGGCGTCTCCCGGCTGATGGAGGCCTACCCCGACATCGCCGAGCTCGACTTAAACCCGGTAATTGCCTATCCCGACGGCTATGCCGTAGTGGATGCTCGTATTCTTTTAGCGACCGATGTGGAGTCTGCACCATGACCAACGCTCATGCTGAAACGCAAAATATACCGTTACCCAAGCTGACCGATGCGACGCTTGAACTGGAAGGGCGCATCGCCACCTTAACTCTTGACCGCCACGACGTGCGCAACGCCCTGACCGGCACCGCGCTGATCGACGACATCGTCGCCGTGGCCGAGTGGGTCAACCGCTGCGAAGACGTGTCGGTGCTGGTGATAACCGGCGCCGGCTCGACGTTTTCTGCCGGCGGCAACGTCAAGGATATGGCCGAGCGCCGGGGCGACTTTGCCGGCGACGTGGCCGAGGTGGCCGAGCGCTACCGCCGGGGCATTCAGCGCATTCCGCTGGCGCTGGCCGACGTGGAAGTGCCGATTATCGCCGCGATCAACGGCGCGGCCATCGGTGCCGGCTTCGATCTGGCCAACATGGCCGACATGCGCATTGCCTCCAACCGGGCCAAATTCGGCGAAACGTTCTTGAGCCTGGGGATCATCCCCGGCGACGGCGGCGCCTTTTTCATGCAGCGGCTGATCGGCTACCAGCGGGCCTTTGAGCTGACGCTTTCCGGCCGGGTGATCGGGGCCGACGAAGCCAGGGAGTACGGCATCGTGCTCGAAGTGACCGAGCCCGAGGCGCTCATGGATGCCGTCATGACCCACGCCCGGCGCATTGCCGCCCAGCCGCCCAAGGCCACCCGGCTGACCAAGCGGCTGATGAAAGAGGGCGGCGACGCCGAGCTGAAGCCGTTTCTGGAAAAGTGCGCGGTGTTTCAGGGCATGTGCCACAACGAGCCCGAGCACCTGGAGGCGGTCAACGCCATGCTGGAAAAGATGGCCAAGCGCTAGGCCGGTTTATACCCGGCCGGCTTAGGGGTATCATCGGCGGCGATGTTCAACCGGCGCCAATGCCGGCACTTACCCACTCAAGGAGCGCACAATGGAAGGGGTGAAGCACATGATTGCCGTTGCCTCGGGCAAGGGCGGCGTAGGCAAGTCTACGGTCACGGTCAATCTGGCGCTGGCGCTTTCTGCCCAGGGCTACCGGGTCGGCGTGCTCGACGCCGACATTTACGGCCCCAGCCAGGCGCAGATGCTCGGCGTCAAGGAGGGCGAGCGGCCGCAAACCGAAGGCGACAAGGCGTTTTACCCGCTGAAGGCCCACGGCATTCAGGCCATGTCCATGGCGTTTCTGATCGACAACAAGGAGCCCATGGTATGGCGCGGGCCCATGGTCGTGGGCGCCTTTCAGCAGCTGCTCAACCAGACGCTGTGGGACAACCTTGATTTCCTGCTCATCGACATGCCGCCGGGCACCGGTGACATTCAGCTGACGCTGTCACAGAAGGTGCCGGTCTCCGGCGCGGTGATCGTCACCACGCCCCAGGACATCGCCCTGCTGGACGCGCGCAAGGGCATCGAGATGTTCCGCAAGGTCAACGTGCCGGTGCTCGGCGTGGTCGAGAACATGAGCCTCTACCACTGCGAAAACTGCGGCCACGAAGCGCCCATCTTCGGCGAGGGCGGCGGCGACAGCATTGCTAAGGAGTACGATACCCAGGTGCTGGGACGCCTGCCGCTGAGCCTTTCGATCCGCGAGTTCGCCGACTCCGGCCGGCCGTCGGTCATTGCCGAGCCGGACAGCAGCGTCAGCCAGACGTTTGCCGACATGGCGCGCCAGGTCGCCGCCTCCATGGATCAGGCGCCGGGCGAGGGTCCGAGCATTTCGTTCAGCGAGTAACCCCGCCCACCTTCCGGGCGGGAGAGTCCGGGCCTGTTGAGACCCTTATATGAGCATAAAATCAGATAGATGGATCCGCCGCATGGCCCAGCGCGAGGGGATGATCGAGCCGTTTGAGGCCGATCAGGTGCGCTACTCGGGTGACCAGCGGGTGATTTCCTACGGCACCTCGAGCTACGGCTACGACGTGCGCTGCGCCGACGAGTTCAAGGTGTTCACCAACATCCACTCGGCGGTGGTGGACCCCAAGGGCTTCGACGAAAAGAGCTTTGTCGATGTGAAGGGCGACGTCTGCGTGATTCCGCCCAACTCCTTTGCGCTCGCGCGCACGGTGGAGTATTTCCGCATTCCGCGCAGCGTATTGACGATCTGCCTTGGCAAGTCGACCTACGCGCGCTGCGGCATCATCGTCAACGTCACCCCGCTGGAGCCCGAGTGGGAAGGGCACGTGACGCTTGAGTTTTCCAACACCACCAACCTGCCGGCGCGGATCTACGCCAACGAGGGCGTGGCGCAGATGCTGTTTCTGGAATCCGACGAGATCTGCGAGACGTCCTACAAGGATCGCGGCGGCAAGTACATGGGCCAGCGCGGCGTGACCCTGCCGCGGACCTGAGGATGGGGGGCTATTCCGCCGATTCGTCGGTTTCGTCGAGCTCCTCGGCGGCGTCGGCGTGGCTCATGCGCATGCCCCAGGCGGGCAGGGTCACGCCGTCCATGGTGGCGTCGGTGCCATCAAAGCGCAGCCGGCCTTCCAGAAACCAGGCGACGGCAATGGGCAAAATCAGGTGTTCCCGCGCATGGACTCTTTCCTTGAGGTCGGCTGCGGTATCGTCGGCGGTGACGTCGAGGGCGGCCTGAAGGGCTACCGGCCCGCCGTCGAGCTCCTCGGTGACGAAGTGCACGCTGCAGCCGTGCTCGGCGACGCCGTCGGCCACCACTCGGGCGTGGGTATCAAGCCCCTGGTAGGCCGGCAGCAGCGAAGGATGGATGTTGAGCACCCGGCCGATGAAGCGCTGAACAAAGCGCGGCGTGAGGATGCGCATGAAGCCGGCGAGCACTACAAGATCGGGTTCGTGGCGCTCGATGACCTTGATCAGCGCGCCGTCGTAGGCCTCGCGGCTGTCGTATTCGCGGTGGGGCAGCGCCACGGCGTCGATGCCTGCGTCCCGGGCGCGCTTGAGCCCGTAGGCGTCGGCGACGTTGGAGACCACGGCGGCAATCTCGCCGCCGCCCAGGCGGTCGTGGGACTGGGCGTCGATCAGCGCCTGAAGATTGCCGCCGTTGCCCGAAATCAGCACCACGACGCGCGGCGGCGTCACCGATTCGGCGGTAAAGTCGTTCAGCGTATCGTCTTCGCTCATGCGGTTGTGCCCCCTTCGCCCAGATGGTCCAGAATAACGCCGTCTTCGCCTTCCCGGCGGGCAACGACCGCGCCGATGCGGTAGACCGTTTCGCCCCGGGCCTCGAGGTGTGCGCGGGCCTGCTCGGCGTGTTCGGCCGGTACCACCAGCGCCATGCCGATGCCGCAGTTGAGCACCCGGTGCATTTCGCCGTTGTCGACGTTGCCCTGGCGCTTAAGCCAGTCAAACACCGCCGGGCGCTGCCAGCTCTGGGCGTCCAGCCGCGCGGCGAGGTGGTCGGGCAGCACCCGAGGCAGGTTTTCCGTCAGCCCGCCGCCGGTAATGTGCGACAGCGCGTGAACCTCAACGTTGCTTGCGTGAATCAGCGACAGCAGCGGCTTGACGTAGATGCGCGTGGGCGCCATCAGCGCCTCGCCAAGCGTAGTGTCGCCCAGGGCGGTGTCCAGGTCGGCACCGCTGACGTCGAGGATCTTGCGGATCAGCGAATAGCCGTTGGAGTGCGGGCCCGAGGAGGCCAGGCCGAGAATCGCGTCGCCCTCGGCCACCCGGCTGCCGTCGAGGATGGCGGATTTCTCCGCGACGCCCACGCAGAAGCCGGCCAGGTCGTAGTCGCTGCCGGCATACATGCCGGGCATTTCCGCGGTTTCGCCGCCCACCAGCGCGCAGCCCGCCTGGCGGCAGCCCTCGCCGATGCCCTTGACCACGTCGGCGGCGATATCCACGTCGAGCTTTCCCGTGGCATAGTAGTCGAGGAACTGCAGCGGCTCGGCGCCGATCACCACCAGGTCGTTGACGCACATGGCCACCAGGTCAATGCCGATGGTGTCGTGTTTGCCAAGGGCCATGGCAAGCCTTAGCTTGGTGCCCACGCCGTCGGTGCCGGATACCAGCACCGGCTCGCGGTAGCCCGTAGGGAGCTCGCACAGCGCGCCAAAGCCGCCAAGCCCGCCCATGACTTCCGGGCGCGTGGTACTTTGGGCAACGGCCTTGATGCGCTCGACCAGCGTGTTGCCGGCGTCGATATCCACGCCGGCGTCCTTGTAGCTCAGCGAAGCGTTGGCCGATGGGGTAGAGGAGGTCTCGGTCATGGCAAGTCCTGTAAGGCAAGTCCTGTGAAGCGGTGTCGGCAAGGCCGGGGCAATACGCGGCGAAGTGTAACACCCGGCAGGGCGTATGGCATTGCGCATATCCAACACGTGCAGTCAGGAGAGATCGCGAGTGCGATATTCATGGTGGTGGTTGTTAGTGGCCGTTGTGGCGGTGCTGCTGGTGTATTTGCTCAACGCCGTATTGATGCCGTTTATTGCCGGTTTGATTCTGGCCTACATGGTGAATCCTCTGACCCATCGCTTCGAGCGGCTGGGCATGAACCGCACCCTGGCGGTGAGCAGCGTGTTTCTGGTGATGCTGATCGTGCTGACGCTGAGCCTTTTTATCCTGATCCCCGCAGCGGTGCAGCAGGTCAAGCAGCTGGGCAATGCGATACCGGCGATGGTTGGCTGGCTCGAGGACGCCCTGGCGCCCTGGCTGCAGGAATGGATCGGCTACGACCTGCGCGCTGATCTTGCGGACATCAAGCAGGTATTTGCCGAAAACTGGCGCGATGCCGGCGGCTACCTGGCAAGCGCGCTTGGCCAGCTGGGACGCTCGGGCATGGCGCTGGTATCCTGGGTGACCTACACGGCGCTGGTACCGGTGGTGACGTTCTACCTGCTGCTGGACTGGCAGCGGCTGATGGATAACGTCAGCGGGCTGATCCCCAGGCCCTGGGTTGACGAGGTCACCCGCCTGGGCCGGCGCTGCAACGCCGTGCTCGCGGCGTTTTTGCGCGGCCAGCTGCTGGTGATGCTGTGCCTGGGCGCCATCTATGCGCTGGGGCTCAGCCTGCTGGGGCTGAACGTGGGGCTGGTGATCGGCTTTATTGCCGGGCTTGCCAGCATCGTGCCGTTTCTGGGCTTTATCGTGGGCATCAGCATCGCCCTGATCGTGGCGGTGTTTCAGATCGGCACGCTGTGGGCGATTGCCGGCGTGGTGGTCGTGTTCAGCATCGGTCAGATCGTTGAAAGCGTGGTGCTCCAGCCCAAGCTTCTGGGCGACAAGATCGGCCTGCATCCGGTGGCGGTTATTTTTGCCGTGCTCGCCGGGGGCAAGCTGTTTGGCTTTCTCGGCGTGCTGCTGGCGCTGCCCGCAGCGGCGGTGGTCATGGTGCTCTTGCGCGAGGGGCTGGAACGTTATAAAAACAGTCCCTTATACGACGTTCGCATTCGGCTGGCCGGCGACGATCGCTTGCCCGGCGCATCGCAGAAGGCAGAAAGGGACGAAGGAGAGGAGTCATGAACCGACCGCCGGCACAGCTGCCGCTGGGCGTGGGGCTGCGCGACGATGCCACCTTCGACAACTACTACCCGGGCCCGCGCAACGCCACTCTGGTCGAGCAGCTGACCCGCCAGCCCGAGCCCGACGGCGAGCCCTATCTCTACCTGTGGGGCGCGCCGGGCACCGGGCGCAGCCATCTGCTCCAGGCGGCCTGCCATCAGGCATCGGATCAGGGCGCCCGGGCGCTGTACCTGCCGCTTGAGGATCTGGGCCACTTTCCGCCGCTGATGCTCGAAGACATCGAGCGGCTGGACCTGGTCGCCATCGATGACCTGGAGTGCGTGATCGGGCGCAAGCGCTGGGAAGAAGGGCTGTTTCACGCCTTCAACCGCCTGCGCGACGCCGGCAAGCGGCTGGTGATCGCGGCCAGCGCAGCGCCGCGCCAGCTCCCGGTGCTGCTGCCGGATTTGGCCTCGCGGCTGACCTGGGGCATGACCTACCACCTCCAGCCGCTGGACGACGACGGCCGGCTGGCGGCGCTCAAGCTACGCGCCGAGGTCCGCGGCATGGCGCTGCCCGACGACGTCGCGCGCTACATTATGCATCGCGGCCCGCGGGCGCTTAGCGAGCTTTGCCGCGCGCTGGAAACCCTGGACCGGGCGTCGCTTTCGGCCAAGCGCAAGCTCACTATTCCGTTCGTCAAACAGGCCCTTGGCTGGTAGCCCCGGCGCGCCGGATCGCTGCCTGCCAGGGGGTATCGTAAACGACCCTGAGGAGAGTCGATATGTCTCGTCATTCTGCATCTACCCGTATCGAGCGCGACAGCATGGGCGAGCTCGAGGTGCCGGAAACGGCGCTCTACGGCGCCCAGACCCAGCGTGCGGTCAACAACTTCCCGGTCTCCGGGCAGGCCATGCCGCCGGCCTTCATCCACGCCATTGCCCGGGTCAAGCTGGCCGCCGCACACGCCAACGAGGCGCTGGGGCTGCTGGATAAAGACCGCGCCCGGGCCATCCGCCAGGCGGCCGAAGCGGTGATCGAAGGCCGTTACGACGACCAGTTCCCCATCGACGTCTACCAGACCGGGTCGGGCACGTCGAGCAATATGAACGTCAACGAAGTGCTGTCGCACCTGGCCAGCAGCGATGATCTCGAGGTCGGGCCCAACGACCACGTCAACATGGGCCAGTCGAGCAACGACGTGGTCCCCACGGCGATCCACGTCTCCGCGGCGATTGCCGTGGAGCAGTCGCTGCGCCCGGCGCTGGTCACTCTGCGCCAGAGCGTAGCGGCGCGCGCCGAGGAGCTTGAGCACGTGGTCAAGACCGGGCGCACCCACCTGATGGACGCCATGCCGCTGACCATGGGCCAGGAGCTGGGCGGCTGGGTCAACCAGCTGGACCAGGCCATTGAGCGTATCGACAGCGCCATGAACCGCGTGCAGCGCCTGGCCCAGGGCGGCACCGCGGTTGGCACCGGCATCAACGCGCCGGAAGGCTTTGCCGAGCGCGTGGCGATTCACCTGAGCGAGCAGACCGGCCTTGCGTTTCGCCCCAACGACAGCTTCTTTGCCAGCCTCTCGTCCCAGGACGCGGCGGTGGAACTTTCCGGCCAGCTCAAGGGGCTTGCCTGCGTGATCATGAAGATCGGCAACGACCTGCGCTGGATGAACTCCGGGCCGCTGGCGGGGCTCGGCGAGATCGAGCTTGAGGCGGTGCAGCCGGGTAGCTCAATCATGCCGGGCAAGGTCAACCCGGTGCTGCCGGAATCCGCCGTCCAGGCGGCCGCCCAGGTGATCGGCCTGGACTCGGCGGTGACCGTGGCCGGCCAGAGCGGCAACTTCCAGCTCAACGTCATGCTGCCGCTGGTGGCCACCAACCTGCTGACGTCCATCACGCTGATGACCAACACCGCCAAGCTTCTGGGCGAGCAGGTGATACCGTCGTTCAAGGTCCGCGAAGACAACCTTCGGGCGCCGCTTGAGCGCAACCCGATCCTGGTGACCGCGCTCAACAGCGTCATCGGCTATAACGCCGCGGCGAAGGTGGCAAAAAAGGCCTACCAGGCCGGGCGGCCGATTATCGACGTTGCCGAAGAAGAGACCGACCTGGGCCGGGAGACGCTCAAGCGCCTGCTCGATCCCAAGAAGCTGACCGAAGGCGGCGTGCCGGAATAATACGGCGCGGCAAAGCCTGCGTGCAAAACGCTTGCATTTCAGCAGCGAAGCCGTAAAATACGCATCCGTTGCCAGCCGCAGCGGTTGAGCAAGGCTCGGCAATAGCGCGCAGGGCAGGACCATAGCTCAGTTGGTTAGAGCGCCACGTTGACATCGTGGAGGTCGGCGGTTCAAATCCGCCTGGTCCTACCAAGCGCGAGCCGGCCACAGCGCCAGTCCCGATTTACAGGACCATAGCTCAGTTGGTTAGAGCGCCACGTTGACATCGTGGAGGTCGGCGGTTCAAATCCGCCTGGTCCTACCAGTTCAGTATTGAAAACGCCCCGCAGGAGCTCTTATAAAAGCCTGCGGGGCGTTTTTGTATGCGTGATCCAAGCGAACGCTCCGTTCAAAAAAAGCTCAGTTCACAAAAGCCGGCAGGTCGGTGGCGGCGATAAAGGTTTCGACCAGCGCCTCGATGCCCGCCTGATCGTCGGCGCCAAAGCGGCCTTTTACCGGGCTGTCGAGATCGAGCACGCCCCAGAGGTGCTCGCCGCTGACGATGGGTACCACCAGCTCCGCGCGCGAGTCGGCGTCGCAGGCGATGTGGGAATCAAGGGCGTTGACGTCGTCTATCCGCTGGGTTTGCCGCGTCCGGGCGGCCGCGCCGCATACGCCCTGGCTGAAGGGAATCGGGTGGCAGGCGGGCTTGCCTTGAAACGGCCCCAGGCTCAGCGTTTCTTTTTCCCGCTGCAGGTAAAGCCCCGCCCAGTTGAGCGTGGGCACCTGCTGGAAGAGAAACGCGCACAGCTGGGCGCCGTTGGTCAGCCAGTCTCGGGTATCCAGCAGGGCGGCGAGCTGGCGGTTGAGCAGGGCATAGTCCTGGGGAGCAAGGTCCGGGTCGAGGGAGTCAGAGGCGTCTAATGTCATCGGGGTTGGCCTTGTGAAACGCTAAAGGCCGGCACCTGGCCGGCCTGGGAAAGGGAAATGGCGCGATAGTGCCGGGAGCTCGCCCGGCCGTTTACTCGGTCCAGCCGGGGACAGCGGCGCCCTTGAACAGCTCGTCGGCTTTCTTCATGACCGCTTCGCTCTGGTAGGCGTCGACCAGATGGCGAATGTCTTCGCGGTCTTCATCGCCGCCGCGCACCACGATCAGGTTAACGTAGGGCGATTCCGGGCCTTCCTTGATCAGCGCGTCGTCAAGGCTCAGGCCGGCGGGCTGGGCAAAGGTGTTGTTGATGAAGGCCATGTCGACGTCGGGCAGCACCCGGGGCAGCTGGGCCGCTTCGATCTCGCGGAAGTTGAAGTCGTGCGGGTTCTCGGCGATGTCGATGGGCGTGGCTTCCAGGTTGGTCGGATCGTTAAGCTCGATCAGGCCCTTGTTGTGCATCAGGATCAGCGATCGGCCTTCGTTGGACGGGTCGTTGGGCAGCGCGATCCGGGCGCCGTCGGGCAGCGCTTCGATGCTGTCATACTTTTCCGAATACGCGCCGATGGGGTAGACGAAGGTGTAGCCAGCCACGGCGAAGTCGTAGCCGCGGTCATTGACCATGGACTGCATGTAGGGCTCGTGCTGGAAGGCGTTGGCGTCCAGGCTGCCGTCGGCAAGTGCGGCGTTGGGCGTGACGTAGTCGGTGAACTCGATAATTTCGACGTCGAGATCGTGCTTGTCTTCGGCGATGTCCACGGCGACCTGCATGACGTCGGTTTCCGGGCCGGCCACGGTGCCGATTTTCAGCGTGTCGGCGTGGGCCGCGCCAATGCCCAGCGCTAGGGCGGTAAGGCTACCAATCACGAGTTTTTGCATGTTCAGGCTCCGGTCAGGGTTGAGGGCGTTTAGCGGTTAGGGGCGATAAAACAAGGTGTCAATACTGCGGTGATAAGAAACATAAGTCTAATGCTTTATGGTTATGAGTCGGTTCACTTGCGGTCGCTTTTGCGCACCAGATAGTCACCGAGGCTCTGAAAGCCCTGCACCATGACTACCAGAATCACCACGGTGATCAGCATGATGGTGGGGTTGAAGCGGTTATAGCCGTAGCGGATGCCCAGGTCGCCAAGCCCGCCGCCGCCCACGGCGCCGGCCAAGCCCGCCGCCGCCCACGGCGCCGGCCATGGCCGAATAGCTCACCAGCGTGACCAGCGTAATGGTGAGCCCGGTGATGATGCCGCCTCGGGCTTCGGGAATCAGCACCTTGCGCACAATCTGCCAGGGGGTGGCGCCCATGGCCTGGGCGGATTCGATCAGCCCGGGCGAAATCTCGTTCAGCGCGCCCTCTACCAGCCGGGCGACAAACGGAATCGCGGCGATGGTCAGCGGCACCGAGGCGGCGTTGATGCCAATGGAGGTGCCCACCAGCATCCGCGTAAACGGGATGATGGCCACCATCAGAATAATGAACGGGATCGAGCGGCCGACGTTGGTGACAATGCTCAGCGCCTGGTGCGTTACCGGCATGGCGAGAATCTGCCGCGGCCGGGTTACGTAGAGCAGCACGCCCAGGGGCACGCCGAGGAGGGTGGCGATCAGCCCGGACACGCCGACCATGTAAAGGGTGTCCAGGGTGGCCTGCCAAATCAGATTAATCATCGCGCCGGACATGCCCGAGCACCTCCACTTTCAGTTCGTGAGATTCCAGATAGCGCATGGCCTGGCCGGTTTGCTCCGATGTGCCCATCAGCTCGGCGATCATCAGCCCCAGGGTGCGCTGCTGAATGGATTCGACCTTGGCCTGCAGGATGCTGACGTCCACGCCGCACTCCCGGGCCAGCCGCGAGATCAGCGGGGTGGAGACGGCGTCGCCGGAAAACGTGAGGCGCACCACGGGGTGGGTGCCCGCGTCGGGGGAGTCTTCCAGCCGGCTGATCAGCCCCCGGGGCGGCTCAAGCTGCAGGAAGTCGTTGAGAAACTCGCGGCCCAGCTGCGTTTTGGGCGCGGTGAAGAAGTCGCCGACCTCGGCGTCCTCCACCAGCCGGCCGTCAGATATCAGGCCCACGCGGTGGCAGATGGACTTCACTACTTCCATTTCGTGGGTGATCAGCAGGATGGTAATGCCCAGGTCGCGGTTGATCTCGCGCAGCAGCTCCAGAATCGAGCCGGTGGTTTGCGGGTCCAGCGCCGAGGTGGCCTCGTCGCACAAAAGCACCGCGGGCTCGCTTGCCAGCGCCCGGGCAATGGCCACGCGCTGCTTCTGGCCGCCGGACAGCTGGGCGGGAAACTGCTTAGCCTTGCCGGCAAGCCCAACAAGCTTTAAAAGCGGCGCCACCCGGTGCTCGATGCTTGCGCGCCGGTAGCCCATGAGCTCCAGCGGCAGGGCGACGTTGGCAAACACCGTGCGCGTGGTCAGCAGGTTGAAGTGCTGGAAAATCATGCCGATGCGGTGGCGCGCGCGGTTAAGGGCCTGGCCGGAAAGGCGCGTGATGTCCTCGCCGTTGACCGTCACGCGGCCGCCGGTGGGGCGCTCGAGCAGATTGACGCAGCGGATCAGCGTGGATTTCCCCGCCCCGGAAAGGCCGATCACGCCGTGAATGCTGCCCCGGGGGATGTGCAGATCCACTTCGCGCAGGGCGTGTACGGCCCCGTCGCCGTTGCCGTAGGTTTTACTGACGTTTTCAAGTTCTATCATGACGTCTGCTTTATCGAGACCGGCGCGCGGGAACCGCGCACCGGCAAAAATCGGGTGAAGCCGAAGGAGCGGACGGCGGCGACGGGCAGGCGTAGGGCGGGAAACGAAAAAGGCCACCCTGAGGGGTGGCCATCAACGCGGGGGCACACCCTTTTAGCTGCACTTCACCGGCAACAGGACCGGTGGACGCCCGCAATCCGGGAACAAATCGGCGTCTGGTGACAATGTCTTTATAGCGGCGGCTATTTTAGGGAGCTTGCCCTGAAGCTGTCAAACTCGCCGAGCCCCTTGTCTACGCCTTTTGTCGCGAATCGAGCGGCAAAATTGACAAGCTTCGCCGTCATTGGTAGCTCTCGGAGGTGCTTGAGTATTTCTCACGAAAGCCATTCGATCCTGCGTTGCGAGGCGCGGGGTTATGAGCACGACCTATTCATATTGGCTTGACGGATCAGCCGCCGGTTAGGGGGTTGGCTGATTTTTTCAAGCGGGCAGCACGCTTAAGCGCTAAGGAGAAGGCAGTTAAATGAACAAGAAAAGCTCGGTTTCAGAGAACGTGGTGCTGGATGAGAAGACCCTGGCCGGGTTCCCGCAGCAGCCCCATGGCGGCAAGCTGGTTGACCGGGTAGCCAGGGGGGAGGAGCGCGAAAGAGAGCTTGCAAGGGCCAAGACCCTGCCCCGTATCATGGTCGACACCGAGCCGCGATTACGCTGGAAATGATTGCCACCGGCGTCATGTCGCCCAACGAGGGCCTGATGGTCGAAGAGGATTATCTGTCCACCCTGGAGACGGGGCGTCTGAAAAACGGCCTGGTCTGGCCGATTCCGCTGAGCTTTGCGCCCACCGGCAAGCAGAATACGGAGGTGGTGGATTCGCTTTCCAAGGGCGATGACGTCGTGCTGATCGACGTCAACCAGGAGCCCGTGGCGATCCTCAACGCGGAAGACATTTTCTCCTACGACAGGGACCACCGGGCGCAGCACGTCTTTGGCACCACGGACCGTAAACACCCCGGGGTAGACGCGATTTATCGGCGCATGGGCGACAAGGCGCTCGGCGGCAAGATCACCCTGCTGAACCGGCCGGACTGGGGGCCGTTCGAGCAGATCCGGATGGAGCCCAAGGATGCCTGGCAGCTCTTTTACGTGGAAAAGGGGTTCAAGACGGTGGCCGGCTTTGTGACCGGGGCCAACCCCATGCACCGCGGCCACGAATACATGCACAAAAACCTGCTGGAAGAGGTGGACGGCCTGCTGGTCTGCCCGCTGGTGGAGATGGCCAAGCGCGAATACACGCGCCACGAATACCGCATGCTGGCGTACCGCGGGGTGCTTGAGCAGTATTACCCCAAGGACAGAACCATCCTCTGCCCGCTGCGCGTGACCTATGTCTTTGCCGGCCCTCAGGAGGCGATACTTCACGCGCTGATCCTGAAAAACTTCGGCTGCACGCACAAGATCGTCGGCCGTGACTACGCCGGCGTCGGCGACTATTACGACAAGGACGCCAGTCAGAGCATTTTTGACCAGTACACCCCCGAGGAAATCGGCATCGATATCCGCACCTTCCACGAGGCCTTTTTCTGCGTGCGCTGCAACACCGTCGCTACGGACCAGTCGTGCCCCCACGATGAAAGCGTCAGGGTGGGGATTTCCGGCACCAGCGTCCGGGAAATACTGCGTCACGGGATCCTGCCGCCCAAGGAAATCGTGCGCCCGGAATCGTCCCATGTGGCGATCCAGGGCGTTCAGCCCAAAGGGCGCGACGCGGACGGCAATACGGTGCTGCCCGTGGGCAAGCTCATCAAGAGCATGTTCCCGTTCTATCTGACCCACAGAGGCATTGGCGGCCCCAAGCGGGAAACGCCGCTTAACCCGGACGATCTGACCAACGATGACCTGGACGCGGCCATCACCGACGTTCGCACCAACGGCGATCTGGTCTATCGGCAAACCTACGACACCTACACCCAAAGCGCCGATATCAACCGCGCCGTTCAGCCGGCCTGGGTGGATGAAACCAAGGCCTACATGCGCAAGCACCAGCAGATGGTGGTCGACAACCTGGAAGAAAAGGTCGCCAGCGCGCCCGAGGCCTCGTCGGACGAGTTCATGTACCAGGACAAGGGGGAAGCCGAAAAAGAGCTAGCGGTGGCCCGCCGGGTGCTGGAGGAGCTCTCTGTCCCGGTTGACGACGAGAAAACCCGGGAGCGCGTGTGGAACATCGCGCCGTACGACAACTACTACTAGCAATGGCTGGCAGCCAGCAATGACTGGCAACGCCGCATAAGCAAAGCTGGCGAAGGGTGGCCGCAAGCAAACGGCCACCCTTTTTTGCGCCGTTTCGCCTGCACGACGCCGGGCGCTAATGGCACAATACCCCGCCCGGCCCGTGAGTCGGACTGTGGACGCCAAAAGGAGATAACCATGTTTACCGGTATCGTGCAGGGCACGGCAGAAGTGGTGGAGGTGCGCGAACGCGAGGCGTTTCGTACCCACGTGGTGGCCATGCCCGAGGCGCTGCGCCAGGGGCTTGAAACCGGGGCGTCGGTGGCGCACAACGGCGTGTGCCTGACGGTGACCGCGATAGACGGCGATCATGTGCATTTCGACCTGATGCGCGAAACCCTGCGGGTGACCAACCTGGGTGAGGTGGTCGTGGGCGGCCGCGTCAACATCGAGCGGGCGGCGCGCTTTGGCGACGAGATCGGCGGGCATGCCATGTCCGGCCACGTCATGAGCGTCGCCGAGGTGCTTTCCATTGAAGAGGCGCCGGATAATCGCCGGCTGTGGTTTGCGCTGCCGGATAACTGCGTGCGCTTTGTGTTCGACAAGGGCTATATCGGCATTGACGGCATCAGCCTGACGGTGGGGGAGGTGCGCCGCCCGGCGGACGGGCCGGCGTCGTTTTGCGTTGACCTGATCCCCGAAACCCTGGCGCGCACCACCCTTGGCGACCGCACGCCGGGGGACGGCGTCAACCTCGAGATCGACCCGCAAACCCAGGCCATTGTGGAAACCGCGGAGCGCTTTTTGCGCAGCCGGCAGGCGGCGAATTGAGGCGCCGGCGGCAGGGGCGGCGCTCGCATCGCCGCGCGCCTTTGGGTAAGATAGGCGGCTTTTCTTGCCCTGCCGAGGCCTCTGCCGGCGCAAAGGATAAAAAAAGCCCATGAAAATTCTTGATAGCCACTTCAAGCTTGCCGAGCACGGCACCGATATAAAAACCGAGGTCATCGCCGGGGTCACCACCTTCCTCACCATGGCCTATATCATCTTCGTCAACCCGAGCATTCTCTCGGAAGCGGGGATGGACTACGGCGCGGTTTTCGTCGCCACCTGCCTGGCGGCGGCCATTGGCTGTCTGATCATGGGCATCTGGGCCAACTACCCCATCGCCCAGGCGCCGGGAATGGGGCTCAACGCCTTTTTCACCTACACCGTGGTGCTGGGCATGGGCTATACCTGGGAGGCGGCGCTGGGTGCGGTGTTCTTCTCGGGGCTGTGCTTTTTTCTGCTCGGCATCCTGCGCGTGCGCGAATGGATCATCAACTCCATTCCGCTCACGCTGCGGCTGGGTATCGCCGCCGGCATTGGGCTGTTTCTGGCGATGATCGCGCTGAAAAACGCCGGTATCGTGGTCGCCAACCCGGCCACCTTCGTGGCCCTGGGCGATTTGACCGAACCCGCCGCTATCTATGCCCTGGCGGGATTTTTTGTGATTACCGCGCTGGCGTATCTGCGTGTGACCGGCGCGGTGCTGATCGGCATTCTGGGCGTCACTCTGATCGCGACCCTTTTGGGGCATAACGAATACGGCGGCCTCGTCTCCATGCCGCCGTCCATTGCGCCGACGTTTATGCAGATGGACCTGGCCGGGGCCTTTGACGTGGCCATGATCAGCGTGGTGTTCGCCTTTCTGTTCGTGGACCTGTTCGACACCTCGGGCACCCTGGTGGGCGTGGCCCACCGCGGCAACCTGCTGGATGACGACGGCAAGCTGCCGCGGCTCGGGCGTGCCATGGTCGCCGACAGCAGCGCCTCCATGGCCGGCGCGGTGCTGGGCACTTCCACAACCACCAGCTACATCGAATCCACCGCGGGCATTGCCTCGGGCGGGCGCACCGGGCTTACCGCCGTGGTGGTCGCCGGCATGTTTCTGATCAGCCTGTTCTTTGCCCCGCTGGCAGGGTCGATCCCCGCTTACGCCACCGCCGGCGCGCTGCTTTACGTTGCCGTGCTGATGGCCGGAAGCCTGGCCCACGCCAACTGGGAAGACCCCACCGAGGCGGCGCCGGTATTGCTGGCGGCCATCGGCATGCCGCTGACCTATTCCATTGCCGAGGGCATTGCGCTCGGGTTTATCAGCTACGTGGCGATCAAGCTGCTGTCCGGGCGCTTTCGCGAGCTGAATCCGGCCATCGTCATCCTGGCGCTGCTGTTCGTCGGCAAGTTCGTGTATTTGTAATTCCTAATCATCCATCAGCCCATGAGAGACGCGATGAGTATCTACGGCGACTATATCAAGTCGGTGATTCGCACGGTGCCGGACTGGCCGGAGGAGGGCGTCAACTTCCGCGATATCACGCCGCTTTTTCAGAACAGCGCGGCGTTTCGCAAACTGATCGAAAGCTTTGTCCACCGCTACCGGGAAATGCAGCTGGACGCCATTGCCTCCATTGACGCCCGGGGCTTTATCGTCGGCGCGCCGCTGGCCTACGAGCTGGGGTGCAGCTTTGTGCCGGTGCGCAAGAAGGGCAAGCTGCCGTTCAAGACCATCAGCGAAACCTACAAGCTGGAGTACGGCGAATCCGAGGTAGAACTCCACGCCGACGCCTTCAAGCAGGGTGACCGCATCCTGCTGGTTGATGATCTGATTGCCACCGGCGGCACCATGCTGGCGGCAGCTAATCTGATCCAGCGCAGCGGTGGCCGCGTGGTCGAGACGTCGACTATCATTGATCTGCCCGAGCTTGGCGGGTCACAGAAAATTCGCGATGCCGGCTATGGCGTATTCGCGGTTTGTTCCTTCACCGAAGACGAGTAACGCCCCATGAGCAGCGAACGCTACCAGCAGCACTTCACCGTATCCTGGGACCAGCTGCACCGCGACGTGCGCCAGCTGAGCCGCGAGCTGGTCGAGCGGGATTTCCAAGGCATTATCGCCATCACCCGGGGCGGGCTGATACCGGCGGCGCTGATCGCCCGGGAGCTGAACGTGCGCCTGATCGATACGGTGTGCATCAAAAGCTATGAGCGCCAGGACCAGGGCGGCCTCGAGGTGCTCAAGGGAGTGGATCACGACGGCGAAGGCTGGCTTTTGGTGGACGACCTGGTGGATACCGGCAAAACCGCCCGGGCGGTACGCGACATGCTGCCCAGGGCGCACTTTGTCACCGTTTACGCCAAGCCCGAAGGCCGCCCGCTGGTGGATCAGTACCTGACCGAAGTGGGCCAGAACTGCTGGATTCAGTTCCCTTGGGATATGGGTGTCGCTTACGTCGAGCCGCTGGCCGACCAGATCAAAAAGTAAGCCCCAGGCAAAAGCTACCTGTCGAGAGGTTTCGGAGTGAGCATGGCAAACCCGCTACCCGAAGAATGGAATCGCTGGCTGGGCGATGAGTTCCAGGCCGACTACATGCAGGCGCTGAGGCGCTTTCTCGCCGAGGAAAAAGCGGCGAAAAAGATCATTTATCCGCATTCCAGCCAGTGGTTTCGCGCCTTCGAACTGACGCCGCTGTCGGCGGTGAAGATCGTAATCCTCGGCCAGGATCCGTACCACGGCCCGGGCCAGGCCCACGGGCTGTGCTTTTCGGTGCAGCCCGGTGTGAAGGTGCCGCCGTCGCTTAACAACGTCTATAAGGAGCTTGCCAGCGACGTGGGCTTTACCCCGGTCCAGCACGGCTTTCTGGAGCCCTGGGCGCGACAGGGCGTGCTGCTGCTCAACACCGCGCTTACCGTGGAGCAGGGTCGCGCGGCGGCGCATCGGGGCAAGGGCTGGGAAACCTTTACCGACCGCGCCATCGAGACCGTCAGCGCCCGGGCGCCGCCCTGCGTGTTTCTGCTCTGGGGCGGCCACGCCCGGCAGAAAAAAGCGCTGATCGATCAGTCGCGCCATCGGGTGCTGGAAGCGCCGCATCCGTCGCCGCTGTCGGCGCACCGCGGGTTTTTCGGCACCCGGCATTTTTCCCGGGCCAACGCCTTTCTGGCCGAGCAGGGGCGCGAGCCCATCGCGTGGCAGCTGCCGGAAAAGGTTTCACACGACGGGGGACAGGCGTAGAATGCCGCGCAATTTCAGCCGATGCCGCCCCCAAAACGAGGAACCCTCATGAGTGTTCACGCCATTAACCATCCGCTGGTGCAGCACAAGCTCGGCCTGCTGCGCGAAGCCGATCTCAGCACCAAGAGCTTTCGCGAGCTGGCCGGCGAGGTCGCCAAGCTGCTGACCTACGAAGCCACCCAGGGGCTGGTGCTGGAAGACCACGAGATCCGCGGCTGGAACGGCGAACCCATCGCCACTCGGCGGCTCAAGGGCAAGAAGGTCACTGTGGTGCCGATTCTGCGCGCCGGGCTGGGGATGCTCGAGGGAGTGACCGATTTACTCCCCAGCGCGCGCATCAGCGTGGTGGGGCTTTACCGCAATGAGGAAACCCTGGAGCCGGTGCCGTACTTTGACAAGCTGGCCAACGATATCGAAGCGCGTCTGGCGGTGGTGATTGATCCCATGCTCGCCACCGGCGGCTCCATGGTAGCCACCTTGGACATGCTGCACCGGCGCGGCTGCCGTCGGATGAAGGTGATCGTGCTGGTGGCGGCGCCCGAGGGCATCGCCCGGGTGGAAGAAGCCTACCCCGACGTCGACATCTATACCGCTGCGATAGACGAGCGGCTGGACGAGAACGGCTACATCGTGCCCGGCCTTGGCGATGCCGGCGACAAGATTTTCGGGACGCGCTAGGCCGTGCCCGCCGTTACCTGCCCCTTGCGCTCCGGCGCCGGGGGCATTTTTTTGTCACCCGCGCGGCACAGGTTCGTGCCGAGCACCAGAGGAGATGTCGTCCAGTGAGTCACCCCGCCCCGGCCGAGTCCTGGCCCCGACTGCTGCTTACCGGCGCGCAGATGCTGTTCGTCGCCTTCGGTTCGCTGGTGCTGGTGCCGCTGCTCACCGGCCTTTCGCCAAGCGTGGCGCTGTTTACCGCAGGCGTCGGCACGCTGATCTTCCACGCCGTGACGCGCAATAGCGTACCGGTGTTTCTGGCCTCGTCCTTTGCCTTCATCGCCCCCATTCAGGGCTCGGTAGCAAGCTTCGGTATTCCTGCTACCCTCGGCGGGCTCATGGCGGCGGGGATGGCCTACGTCGCCGTATCCCAGGCGGTGCGCGTCAAGGGCACCGCCTGGCTGCACCGGCTGCTGCCGCCCATCGTGGTGGGGCCGATCATCATGGTCATCGGCCTGGCGCTGGCGCCGGTGGCGGTGGAAATGGCCACCGGAGAAACCAGCGACCATATCGGCTACGGCCAAGCTATCACGCTGTCCATGGCGAGCTTGCTGGTGACGCTGATACTGGCGGTGTTCGGCCGGGGGCTTTTGCGCCTGGTGCCGATCATGGGCGGCATTGCCACCGGCTACGCGCTGGCGCTATTGATGGGCGCGGTAGACTTTACCCCGATACGTGAGAGCGCCTGGGTTGCGCTTCCGGCCTTCACTCTGCCGACGTTTCATTGGGCGGCGATGCTGTTCATGGTGCCGGTGGCCATTGCCCCGGCGGTGGAGCATATCGGCGACATGGTGGCGATCGGCTCGGTAACGCGGCAAAACTACCTGGAGAAGCCCGGCCTGCACCGCACCCTGCTCGGCGACGGCCTGGCGACCATGGCCGCGGCGCTGTTCGGCGGGCCGCCCAATACTACCTATTCCGAGGTCACCGGCGCGGTGACGCTGACCCGGGCATTCAACCCCAAATACATGATCGTAGCCGCCGTGACCGCTATCATTCTGGCCTTTGTCGCCAAGCTCGGGGCGTTTTTGCAGACCATCCCCGGCCCGGTCATGGGCGGGATCATGACGCTTCTGTTCGGCTCCATCGCCGTGGTGGGGATGAACACCCTGGTGCGCGCCGGCCAGGCGCTCACCGCGCCGCGCAACCTTGTCGTGGCGTCGCTGATTTTGGTGTTTGGCATTGGCGGCATGCAGTTCGGCAACGGCCAGTTTACCCTCCAGGGGGTGAGCCTGGCCGCCGTGGTGGGGATTGTGCTTAACTGGGTGCTGCCCCGCGCCAATGATGATGAATAGCCGCAGGTTTTGATCAGGAGACAGCATGTCGGCATCCGACTTTGATGCGCCGTTCCCGGTGCTTGCCGTGTCTGCGTGGAGCGGCACGGGCAAAACCACGCTGCTTGAGCAGCTGCTGCCGCTACTCGGCGAGCGCGGCCTGAACGTGGGGGTCATCAAGCACGCCCACCACGCCTTTGACGTCGATAAACCCGGCAAGGACAGCTACCGGCTGCGCAGCGCCGGCGCCGCGCCCATGCTGGTAGCGTCCCGGGAGCGCTTCGCGCTGATGCAGGAAACCCCCGGGCAGAACGAGCCGGATCTTGAGCGGCTGGTCGAGCTGATGGTGCCCCACGCGCCGGATCTCGTCATTGCCGAAGGCTTCAAGGCCTGGCCGCTGCCGAAGTTGGTACTTTATCGCGACGGCGTGGGCGATCCGGCGATCTTTCGGGACCCCTGGGTGCGCGCCGTTGCCTGCAAGCGCGATGAGCGCGCCGCGCTTGAGCAGCACGGCCCGGCCCCGGATGTTGACCGGCTTGACCTTGACGACGTGCCGGCGGTGGCCCGCTGGATAGCGCAGTGGGTGGCCGGGCAGCCGGCCGTCGAGCCGACAGTGGAGCAGAGCAACAGTAAAGGTGACACAACATGCATTTGACGCATCTTAACGCCCGCGGCGAAGCCAGCATGGTGGACGTGGGCGACAAGGAGGAAAGCCGCCGGGAAGCCGTCGCTTCCGGGCGGATCGTGATGGAGCCCGAAACCCTGGCGCTGCTCGCCGACGGCGCGCTGCCCAAGGGCGACGTGATTGCCACGGCGCGCATCGCCGGGATTCAGGCGGCCAAGCGCACCCACGAGTTGATCCCGCTGTGCCATGCCCTGGCGCTGACCAAGGTGGAGCTATCGTTTGAGCTGGATACCGCCCGCAGCTGCGTCAACGTCGAGGCGCGCTGCCGGCTGACAGGCCGCACCGGCGTGGAAATGGAAGCGCTGACGGCGGTATCGGTGGCCTGCCTGACGCTTTATGACATGTGCAAGGCGGTGGACAAGGGCATGCACATCGAGGCGGTGCAGCTGGAGCAGAAAAGCGGCGGCAAGAGCGGCGACTATCAGCGCCCGGGGGGCGACGTGGAGGACCCCATTGTCACCGGCGACAGCGCCGCCCGAGAGATATCGCTTGGCGTGCGCAGCGAGGCCCCGGCGGTGCGGGTGAAGTTTCTCGCCGAGCTCCGCGAGCGCGTGGGCGAAAGCGAAGCCCTGGTCGAACTGGACCAGCTGGAAAACTGCGACGTGGCCGGCCTCAAGGCCGCACTTGCTGCCCAGGACTCGGCGTTTGACGCGCTGAGCGAACGTCGCGTGCTGTGCGCCATCAACCAGGTTATGGCCAACGACAGCGCGCGCATTACCGACGAAGACGAAGTGGCGTTTTTTCCGCCCGTGACGGGAGGCTAGGCATGGGCGTTGGCAAAGACATTCGCGTAAGCGTCCAGCGCGAGCCCTTTGGCGCCTCGGACGAGAGCCGCGAGATCTGCCGGGGGCGCAAGGATATCGGCGCCGTGGTGAGCTTTACCGGCCTGGTGCGGGATTTCAACGAGTCGCCGGACGTCACCGGCCTGACTCTTGAGCACTACCCGGGCATGACCGAACGCACGCTGGAAGACATCGGCCGCCAGGCCTGGGAGCGCTGGTCGCTCCAGGCCGTGCGTATCGTCCATCGGGTGGGCTATATGGCGCCGGGCGACGGCATCGTGCGCGTGAGTACGGCAAGCGCCCACCGCCGGGACGCCTTCGAGGCCTGCGACTTCATCATGGATTTCCTCAAGACCCGGGCGCCGTTCTGGAAAAAAGAGCATGCCCGCGACGGCGACTACTGGGTAAGCGAGCGGGACTCCGACTACGCCGATGCCGACCGCTGGGGCGCCGGCGGCTAGGGTTTACCATAGCCAGGGCTTAGTCATCAGGACTAGGGCCTGTTGACGTTTCACATTGGTAGCCATAAAAAGCCGCATGCCAAGGCCACCATGCTTTCGTAATTTCGTTTGAGCTTATCGTAGCGCGTCGCAATGGCGCGATACGGTTTCAATCG
>NZ_JASSZF010000005.1:0-106080 GCF_031935715.1 Halomonas garicola
GTCGTCATCAACCCGACGCCGTGCCTTGGCCTGCTTGGACAACCCTCCGAGCACGACTTCGCGAGGAAGTCAGGGAGCAGAGCCTATGCGGCGAGTAGCAACATATTCGTGGGGATTCGTCAGGCATAAGCCCGCATCAGGGGAGAGGTTGCTGGTTTCATGAGGTATCCCCGGATTGGATCCGATAGGTAAAGTGGCGTATGTATTCATGCCTCTGTCCTGCGTCGTTGCCGTGGCCCTTTGCCCTCGGTGGCAGCAGGAGTTCGGCGCAGCGCTTCTGATCCGTATGGCGCAATGCGCGCATGACCTGGCGGCACGCTTGCGCAGTGGCTTCTGGCAGGCCGGCACCCTTGATCCAGTGCCCGGTCAGGGTGGCGCAGAACAGATCGCCAATGCCCTTGGGTGAGGCGTGAATGAAGGGATGCGCAATAACCTCGGCTTGCGTGCGGGTCACGAGCACCACCTGCACCTCATTCCCAACCCGAGTATCGGGCGCAGTGCTGGTTACCGCGACCCACTGCGTGCGCCCCGTCAGCAGCGTGCGGGCAGCGGTAATGGCGCTGTCAACGTCGTTCACCGCCAACCCGGTCAGATGCCCCAGTTCAAAGCCGTTCGGCGTTAACCCATCGGCCAGAGGCAGCAGGCTGCGGTAGGAGTCGATCAGCTCCGGATCGACGTAGATACCGTGGTCGTGATCGCCGATCACCGGATCGATCACGATGCGCAGGTTGGCATGCTCTATCAGCAGCCCTCGCACCCAGCGCTCCAGGGCCTGCGCCTGCGCCGGGTTGCCAAGATAGCCGACCAGAATGGTGCGTAGCGCATTCAAGGCTCCGCGCGCGGAAAGATCCTGCAAATAGCCATCGAACCATTCGATGGGCACCGCGCCGCCGTGTATCGTCGGGTAGTGCGGCGTGTTACTGAATATCACGGTGGGTACAGCGGCCACCGTCAAGGCCAGCGCCTCCAGGGCCGGAACCGCAACGTTGTTGCCCACCCGCCCATAAACCACCTGGGACTGCACCGAGACCACATCCAGCTGCATTGGGTGCAGTGCGGATACAGAGGCTGCTTCGGTCATGATTGGTCCCCAGTGGGCTCTCCCGGCCAGTAGTGACTATCCGGCAGGTCGCGGGCACCAAAGATGGCCTGACCGACGCGCACTACCGTGGCGCCTTCTTCGATGGCGATTTCGAAATCGCCGGACATTCCCATGGATAACGCGTCCAGCTCGATGCCGGCAGGCGCGCTTTGCCGCAGTCGATCACGCAGGGTGCGCAGCAGCACGAAGCATTGGCGCACCCGTTCGGCCTCGCTGGAGAACAGCGCAAGCGTCATCAGACCGCGCACGCGAAGCGCGGAAAACGCCGGCAAGGCCTGGATAAAGCTGGGCACGTCCTCGGGGGCCAGTCCGTACTTGCTCTCCTCGCCGGACGTGTTGACCTGTACGAACACGTCCAGAGAGCGTCCCTGCATCTGCAGGCGACGATCCAGCGCTCTGGCCAGGCGCAGACTGTCCAGCGCCTGAAACTCAGTAGCGAAGCGTGCCACCAGCTTGGCCTTGTTGGTTTGCAAGTGGCCGATAGCGGACCACTGCAGATCGGTCAAATCCTGCATGGCCTCCCACTTGCGATAGGCTTCTTGCACCTTGTTCTCGCCCAGCATCCGACAGCCCGCCGCATGGGCCATGCGCAGGCTGGCCTCGGGCTTGGTCTTGCTGACCGGCAGCAGACGTACCGTTGCCGGATCACGGCCAACGCGATGGCAGGCTGCATCGATACGTGCCTGTACCGCTGCCAGGTTGCGCCGGAAGTCCTCGACCGTGACGGCCTCTGGATACCGGCCGTGCCGGTCATGGTGGGTCTGTATATCGGAAGGAGTCGGCATGGCGGTACTGGGCCTCCTTAAAGTGGACGGATAACTACGCATGGGAGCTATCTTTGTAACATGCTTTTGGTCCGTTTAGTCAGTACGCTTTCAGTAAGACAACCAGACCACTTGGGGCACCTATGACCCGACAATTCGAGCTTGAAACGCTGAAGATGCGGATGAACGATGCCGACCTTCAGCCTTTGACTCTGCACCAGCGAATTCAGCGTGCCCTGCGCACGCTGATTCTTGACGGCGCACTTGATCCCGGGGTCAAGCTGCCGGCGACCCGCGCTCTGGCCAGATCGCTTGGCGTTTCTCGGGATACCGTGGAAAACGCTTATGTGCAACTGCAGCGTGACGAATTCATCGTGCGCTGCGGCGGGTCAGGAAGCTATGTGTTAGAGACCCTGGGTACCGAGCTGCGCGGGATAGCGCAAGGACGCAGGAAGCTACCATCTTACAGCGGCGCTATCGATGCGGCTGGCGCAGGCCTCAGCCAGCGGGGCCGGATGATTTTCGAAAGCGGGGGCGTTACTGACCAGCAGAGCATCAGGGCGTTCGCCACAGGGTTGCCCGAAACGCGAAACTTCCCCACCGGTGTCTGGGAGCGCTTACAGCGAAAGGCCCTGAAGGACTATCGGTCCCATGTATTGCTGCACGGGGATCCGCAAGGTGCCGAGCCGCTGCGTAAAGCCATCGCTACTTATTTAAGCCTCGAGCGGGGCGCGAAGGTCTCTGCCAGCCAGATTCTCGTGTTAAGCAGCACCCGGCAGGCACTGTTTTTATGCGCCCAGCTATTGGTTGACGCCGGCGAGTCCATCCTGATGGAGAATCCGGGTTACCTGGGCGCCAAGCGGGCATTTGAAGCGGCCGAGGCCAAAACGGTCCCCGTCGACGTTGACGCTCAGGGCATTCGAACCGATCAGCTGCGAGCGGATCGGAGCGGTGCAAACTGTGTGTTTGTCACGCCGTCACACCAATATCCTACCGGGGCGATACTTTCGCTGGAGCGCAGGTTGGACTTGACCCATTGGGCCGTAGAAAACGGCGGCTGGATCATCGAAGACGATTACGACAGCGAGTTTCACTATGAGGGTTTACCCACCGCCTGCGTTCAAGGTGTTGATCAACATCATAGAACTATCTATTTGGGCACGTTCAGCAAGACCCTCTATCCCGGCCTCAGAATAGGCTACATGGCCTTGCCGGAGGAGCTGGTAAGCGCCTTCACCTACGCGAGAAGCATCATGGACGGGCACACGCCACAGATCCTTCAGTTAACCCTGGCGCGATTTATGGACGAGGGCCATTATACCTCCCACGTTCGCGCCATGCGTAAGCTCTACGCGGATCGCAGAGAGGTAATTCTTGATGCGATTGCCAACCATCTGGATGGGATTGTCACCGCCTTACGTCCCGCCGGCGGATTGCAGATTCCTTGTTTTCTGGCTTCAGGATGGTCGGAGCTGGAGACCATCCGCCGCGCAGCCACCGCTGGAGTGCTGTTACCCGGGCTCAGCCGCTTGTATGCGGGAAAGGAGAAGCAGCAGGGATGGCTATTGGGTTATGCCTCGTTGACCAGTCACGAAATTGAGTCTGCCATATTGAGTTTGTCCGACTCACTCAGAAGGTGAGCGGAATGCCCCGCAGGGCTATCGCTGCTATGACATAGTGGGCATGGGCGCTTTCCCCGCTGCAGTCATCGCGAGTCGCGCAGCGACGTGGCGATCTCGTAGTTGCGGGGGGACAGTAGAAAACCCCGAGGTGGCCATGCTGCGTTCGCAGCCAGCCCCGCCTCCCCCCGTCATCCGCGCTGAGCCGGGACGAAAAGCGCTTCGAGAATGGCCGTGTAGATGTCCCCGAGCGTCTCCAGGTCGTCGGCGCGAACGCGCTCGTTGACCTTGTGGATGGTGGCGTTGGGCGGTCCGAGCTCGACCACCTGGGCGCCGAGGGTGGCGATGAAGCGCCCGTCCGAGGTGCCGCCGGAGGTGGAAAGCCGCGGGCGCTCGCCGGTCACGGCTTCTATGCCCCGGACGGTGGCGTCCACCAGCGCGCCTTCGGCGGTGAGGAAGGGGTTGCCGTTGAGCGCCCAGTCAAGCTCGTAGGTCAGCCCGTGGGCGTCGAGCAGCGCCTCGGTGCGCGCCCGGAGCGCCTCCTGGGTGATCTCCGTGGAGAAACGGAAGTTGAATACCGCCTCAAGCTCGCCGGGAATAACGTTGGTGGCGCCGGTGCCCGCGCGCAGGCCGGCGATCTGAAAGCTGGTGGCAGGGAAGAAGTCGTTGCCGCTGTCCCAGTGCTCCCGGGCTAGCGCATCCAGCGCCGGCATGGCCTGATGGATGGGATTTTGCGCCAGATGGGGGTAGGCCACGTGGCCCTGAACGCCCTTGACCCGCAGCGTGCCGCCAAGCGAGCCGCGCCGGCCGTTCTTGATCACATCCCCCGGCCGCGCCGTGGACGAGGGTTCGCCGACCAGGCAGTAGTCCAGGCGCTCGTGGCGTTCGCGCAGGTGTTCGACCACGGCTCGGGTGCCGTCAACGGCGGGGCCTTCCTCGTCCGAGGTGATCAGAAAGGCGATGCGCCCGTCGTGGTCCGGGTGCTCGGCGATAAAACGCTCGACGGCGATGACCATGGCGGCAAGGCTGCCTTTCATGTCCGCCGCACCGCGCCCGCAGAGCATGCGGTCGGCGTCAACGCAGGGCGCAAACGGCGGGTGTTCCCAGGCGCTTTCCGGGCCGCTGGGCACCACGTCGGTGTGCCCGGCAAAGGCCAGCACCGGACCGTGGTGGCCGCGCACCGCCCAGAAATTATCGACGTCGCCGAAGGGCAGGCGCTCGACGTGAAAGCCAAGCGCTTCCAGGCGCTCGATCAGCACGGCCTGGCAGCCTTCGTCGTCGGGCGTGACCGACGGCCGGCGTATCAGCTCAAAGGCGAGCCTGAGCGTCGGCGAGAGGCCGGCCGGCTCAGTTATGCACATGCAGCGCCTCGTTCAGCGCCACGGCGCTCTGGTTGGTCAGGCACTCGATGCGCCCGCTTTGGGAGTGGCGGCGCAGCAGCAGGTCGCTCTGGCCGGCGAGCTCCCGGGCGGTGACGACGCCGGCCTCCTCGCCGTCGGCGTCGATCAGCGTGACTCTGGCCCCGGCGGTGACGTAGAGGCCGGCTTCGACGGTGCAGCGATCGCCGAGGGGTATGCCGACGCCGGCGTTGGCGCCGATCAGGCAGTCTTCGCCCACCCTGATGATAAGGTTGCCGCCGCCGGAGAGCGTGCCCATGGTCGAGCTGCCGCCGCCGAGATCCGAGCCCCGGCCGACAATGACGCCGGCGGACACGCGACCTTCTATCATGCTTGGGCCCTCGCTTCCGGCGTTGAAGTTGACAAATCCTTCGTGCATGACCGTGGTGCCCTCGCCCAGGTAGGCGCCCAGGCGCACCCGGGAGGCGTCGCCGATGCGCACGCCCTCGGGCACTACGTAGTCGGCCATGCGGGGGAACTTGTCCACGCTTGCTACGCTCAGGGCGCGGCCCTCGAGGCGGGCCTTCAGCCGGCGGGCGGGCAGCTCGTCGACGTCGATGGCGCCTTCGCTGGTCCAGGCCACGTTGCGCAGCAGGCCGAACATGCCGGTCAGGTCAGCGCCGTGGGGCTTGACCAGGCGGTGGGACAGCAGGTGCAGCTTGAGATAGACCTCGGGGGTCGTCTGCGGCGGCCGGTTGGCGTCCACCAGCATGGCCACCAGCGGGCGCCGGCTGGCGGCCAGCGCCTCGGCAAGGTCGGCCTGCTCGGGGTGGCCGGCATCCTTGAGCGCCTCGGCCAGGGCCGCGCAGTCCTCGGGGAGAAAGCTTACGGCCGCGGTGCCCTTTGGTGCGTCGAGCGTTTTTTGCACCGCGGCGACCAGGCTGGCGTCGGGATGCACAAGCGGCGCCGGGTAGTAGATCTCCAGCCAGTCCCCCCGGGTGTTCTGGGTGCCGATGCCGAGAGCAAAGCTGAGCATGTGCGTCATCCTCCATGCGGGTCGTCAGGGGCTGGGGTGGCGGGCTATACGCCCAGCACCTCGGTCAGGCGTTCGCGCAGCTGATCCTGGCGTTCAGGGTCGGTCAGCGGCTCGCCGGCTTTGGTGGTGATGAAGAAGACGTCCTCCACGCGCTCGCCGAGGGTGGCGATCTTGGCCGCGGAAAGGGCGATGTCCTGCTCCATGAAAATGCGCCCCACTCGGGCCAGCAGGCCGGGGCGGTCCGGGGCGGTGAGCTCGAGCAGGGTGCGCTCGTTGGCCGGGTCCTGCTCGATGAGCACGGTGGTGGGCACCTTGAAATGCTTGAGCTTGCGCGGCGTATGCCGGGTGACGATGCGCGGATAGTCGTCCGGGTCGTCGAGCTCCTCGACCAGATGGCGGCGCATTTCTTCGATGCGCTCGTCGTCGCGGATGGCCTGGTGCTGGTTATCCAGCACGATGAAGGTATTCAGCGTCCAGTCGTTGCGCGAGGTGGCGATGCGGGCGTCGTGGATCGAAAGCCCCAGCTGCTCCATGGCCGCGGCGGTGGCGGCAAAGAGATCGTCCACCGAGCGGGTGTGGATGAACACCTGGGTGCCGCCTTCGGCGGTGCCGTCGGGGGCGCTGATCAGCACCAGCGGCAGGTGCGTTTCCCGGTGGGCAAGAATACCCCGGGTCTGCCAGCTGATCTCGCCGGGGGCGTACTGGAGAAAGTAGTCTTCGCCAAGCGACGCCCACAGCGGGTCGATGTGCGCGTCGTCGATGCCGGCGTCGTGGAGCAGCGCGCGGGCTTCGTCCCGGGTTTCGCGGACCCAGTCGTCGCGGTCCGGCGGGTTGTGCAGCCCCCGGCGCAGCGCGCGCTTGGTTTCGGCGTGAAGCTGGCGCAAAAGCGTGGCCCGCCAGCCGTTCCACAGCGACGGGTTGGTGGCGTTGATGTCGGCCACGGTGAGCACGTAAAGATAGTTCAGCCGGGTTTCGTTTTGCACCGTGAGGGCGAAGTCGCGGATGACCTCGGGGTCGGTAATGTCGCGCTTCTGCGCGATCATCGACATCAACAAATGATGCTCCACCAGCCAAGCGGCAAGGCGGGTGTCGTGGGGGGACAGCCGGTGGCGCTGGCAAAAGGCTTCCACGTCCCGGGCGCCGATGATCGAATGATCGCCGCCGCGACCCTTGCCGATATCGTGAAAGAGCCCGACGATCCACAGCACGTCGAGCTTGGGCAGCCTGGGCATCAGCTCGGCGGCCACGGCGAAGTCCGTTCGGGCTTCGGGCTTGCGAAAGCGGTGCAAAAGCTTGAGCAGCTTCAGGGTGTGGGCGTCGATGGTGTAGAGGTGAAAGAGATCATGCTGCATCAGCCCCACCGCCCGGCCAAAGTCGGGCAGGTACTTGCCCAGAATGCCGTAGCGGTTCATCCGCTTAAGCTGGCGCGGGACGTTGCCCGACGAGCGTAGAAGCGCCATGAACAGTCGCTGGTGCTCGGGGGCGTCGCGGTAGTTGTCGTCGACCAGGTGGCGATGGTCGCGGATCAGGCGGATGGTGTCGGCGCGCACGCCTTCGATCTCGGGGTGCTCGGCCATGAGCAGGAAGAGCTCGAGAAGCGCCTCGGGGTGCTCGCGGAAAAGGCCACGCGAGCGCGCCTGGATATAGCCGCCCCGGGTTTCGAAGCGCGCGTTAAGCGTGACCGTATCGAGCGCCTCGCCGCCGCGCAGGATGACTTCGTCAAAGTGCTGCAGCAGCATGTCGTTGAGCCCGGCAAGCGCCGTTACGTGGCGGTAGTAGCGCTTCATGAACTGCTCGACGGCGAGGCGCTCGGCGGTGTCCCTGAAGCCAAATAGCTCGGCGATGCGGCGCTGGTGGTCAAACAGCAGCCGGTCTTCGGCGCGATCGGCCAGCATGTGCAGGGCGTAGCGCACCTGCCACAAAAACGCCTGGCCCTGGCTGACAATGCGCAGCTCGGCGTCGTTCATGAAGCCTTTGGCGACGATGTCGGCGTAGTATTCGGTAGCAAAGTGGCGCTTGGCCACCCAGCCGATCATCTGGATGTCGCGAAGCCCCCCGGGGGAGCTTTTGATGTTGGGTTCGAGATGGTACTCGGAGTTGTTGTAGCGCTGGTGACGGGCGATCTGCTCGTCGCGCTTGGCGGCGAAAAAGCGGTCCGCCGGCCACAGGCGCTCGGCGCCCAGGCGCTCGCGCATGGCCTTGCGCAGGCGCTCGGGGCCCTTGATCAGGCGCGTTTCCAGCAGGTTGGTCATGACCGTGACGTCGGCTTCGGCTTCGCGCTCGCAGTCGTTGAGCGAGCGCACGCTGTGGCCGATTTCCAGGCCGATATCCCAGAGAAAGGTGATAAAGGCGGTGAGCGGCTCGCGGTAGGCGCGATCGTCGTCGCCTTCGAGCAGCACCATCAGGTCGATGTCGGAATGCGGGTGCAGCTCGCCGCGGCCAAAGCCGCCCACGGCGAGCAGGGCGATGCCGTCGTCGGGCCAGGCGTGCTGCTCCCAGGCAATGGCCAGCAGCCGGTCGAGGTGCCAGGCGCGGCCGCGCACCAGGTCGCGGATATCCGCGCCTGCGCGAAACCGCGCGTCGAGCCGTTCCTGCAGGGATTCAAGCGCGGCCTTGAACGGCGCTACCGGCGAGCGCGAGCCGGCAAGCTCGGCGCGAAAGGTGTCAAGGTCGAGCAGGGTGGTGTCCGGCACGAAGCGGTAATGGTGGAGTAGCATCAGCGCTCGAGAAAGCTCAGGTCTTCGTCGCCGCGCGCGGTGAGCACTTCCACGCCGGTGTCGGTGACCAGCAGAGTGTGCTCCCACTGGGCGGAAAGGCCGCGGTCCCGGGTGACCGCCGTCCAGCCGTCGCGCAGCACCTTGGTCTTGTAGCTGCCGACGTTGATCATGGGCTCGATGGTAAAGCACATGCCGGCGGCAAGCTCGATGTCGGCTTCCGGGGCGTAGCCGTCGTAGTGGAGAAACTGCGGCTCTTCGTGAAAGCCCGCGCCGATACCGTGGCCGCAGAAGTCGCGTACCACCGAGTAGCCGTGATCCTCGGCGTGGTCCTGGATGACCCGGGCAAGCTGTGACAGGCGCACGCCGGGCTTGATCGCCGCCATGCTTTTATACAGGCATTCCTGGGTCACGCGGCTCAGCCGCTCACCCTGGATCGACTCGCCGACGATGAACATGACGCTTGAGTCCCCGTGGTAGCCGTCGGCGGTCTTGACGGTGATGTCGAGGTTCATGATGTCGCCTTTCCTGAGCTTTTTGGCGTCATCGGGAATGCCGTGGCAGACCACGTGGTTGATCGAGGTGCAGGTGGCCTTGGGAAAGCCGTGGTAGTTCAGCGGCGCCGGGGTGGAGCCCAGCTCGTCAACGATATACTCGTGGCACAGCCGGTCGACTTCCCCGGTGCTGATGCCCGCCTTGACGTGGGGGGTGATCATTTCAATCACGCTGGCGGCCTGGCGGCCGGCTTCGCGCATCTTGTCGATTTCGGCGGGCGTTTTAATCGGAACGTTCATGGACACTCGGTTGCAGTAAGGGTGGAAAACGCAAGGTGATAAACGGCGGGGGCCGCGTGCTGCCCGGCCCGGCGCGCTATATGGCGTGCCTTGTCAGCCGGTTTACAAAGGCGCAGCGACTTCATCTTGACGGGGATCTATGGTATAAAGCCGCGCGCTTTCCTGCAATCGTCCGCCTGTCGGCAAGGCCCTGATGGGATACCATGTCCGGTCGCTGGCGGCTGAAGAGAAGCGCAGCGGCAATTCGCGCCGTGCGCGGCTGCCACCACTACATTAACAGCAAGCCTTGAAAACACACATGCACCGGCACATGGTCCCGGGTGCCGATGAGCGCCACTTGGCGTCACCGGTCGGATCCATGGGGTGCGTGGAGGCCTAACCCGAGTTTCAGGAGTTTTACCATGGCACATGTCAATATGCGTGACCTGCTCAAGGCAGGCGCCCACTTCGGCCACCAGACCCGTTACTGGAACCCGAAGATGGGGCAGTACATCTTCGGCGCACGCAACAAGATTCACATCATCAACCTTGAGCACACGCTGCCGGCGCTGAACGAAGCGATCGACGTGGTGACCAAGATGGCCGCGGCCAACAACAAAATTCTGTTTGTGGGCACCAAGCGCAGCGCCAGCAAGATCATCAAGGAAGAAGCCAACCGCGTGGGTCAGCCGTTCGTCAACCACCGCTGGCTCGGCGGCATGCTGACCAACTTCAAGACGATCCGGCAGTCGATCAAGCGCCTGCACGATCTGGAAGCCATGCGTGAAGACGGCACTTTTGACAAGCTGGTCAAGAAAGAAGTGCTGATGACGACCCGCGAGCAGGAAAAGCTCGAGCGCTCCATCGGCGGTATCAAGCACATGAACGGCCTGCCGGACGCGCTGTTCGTGGTCGACGTCGATCACGAGCGCCTGGCCATCAACGAAGCCAACAAGCTGGGCATCCCGGTCATCGGCGTGGTGGATACCAACTCCAACCCCGACGGTGTCGACTACGTGATCCCGGGCAACGATGACTCCATCCGCGCCATCCAGATCTACGTCAAGGCCATTGCCGATGCCTGCGCCAGCGCCAAGGAAGGGGACCCGGACGAGTTCGTCGAAGTGACCGACGAAGCGCCCGCCGCCGAAGAGGGCGCCGCTGATCAGAGCGCCGCCGCCGAGTAAGACGGCTCGCCCGTGGTACCGGCCAGGGGGCTTAGGCTCCCTGGCCCTGGCGTTTCATCATTCAGTCAGACTCATTAGAGGTGAATTTCCATGGCAGCTATCAGTGCCTCTCAGGTCAAGGAACTGCGCGAGCGCACCGGCCTTGGCATGATGGAGTGTAAAAAAGCACTCACCGAAACCGACGGCGATATCGACGTCGCGATCGAAAACCTGCGCAAGAACTCCGGCCTCAAAGCCGCCAAGAAAGCCGACCGTACCGCCGCCGAAGGTGCTGTGGTGACCAAGGTGGCCGACAACGGCAGCTACGGCGTCATGGTCGAGATCAACTCGGAAACCGACTTCGTCGCCCGGGACGATAACTTCACCGGCTTTGCCAGCACCATCGTTGATGCCTTCTTCGCCGCGAAAAGCGACGACGTGGCCGCGGTCATGGACGGCGAGCTGGAAAAGACTCGCGAAGAGCTGGTGCAGAAGATCGGCGAGAACATCAGCGTACGTCGCGCCGTGGTCGTGGATCCCGGCGAAGGCAGCATCGTAGGCGAGTACGTCCACGGCGGCCGCATTGGCGTGCTCACCGTGCTCACCGTGCTCAAGGGCGGCACCGTTGACGCCGCTCGGGACGTTGCCATGCACGTGGCGGCGATCAACCCCGCAGCGACGCGTCCGGAAGACATGCCCCAAGAGCAGCTGGACGAAGAAAAGGCGATTATCATGGCCCAGCCGGACATGGCCGGCAAGCCGGAGAACATCGCCGAGAAAATGGTTCAGGGCCGTCTCAAGAAGTACCTGGCGGAAAACAGCCTGACCGAACAGGCGTTCGTCAAGAACCCCGACCAGACCGTGGCCGAATACGTCAAGGAAGCCGGCGGCGAAGTGACCAGCTTTACCCGTTTTGAAGTGGGTGAAGGCATTGAGGTCGAGGAAGTCGATTTTGCCCAGGAAGTGATGGAACAGGCTGGCCGCGCGTAAGGTCAGACGTTTCAACGCGCAAGGCGTGCGTCTCGGCGCACGCCTTCGTGTATCTGCTCCCCTCAGCCGGGAGCCATTGCCATACCATCCGGTGTTCAGGCCTGCTGCAGGAGAGTTGCCATGCCCAACGAGACGAACGAACCGCTGACCCCCGCCGCGCAACCGGCTGAAAGCTCGAAGGCGAGCGATGCCAAATCGAACTACAGGCGTATTTTGCTCAAGCTGTCGGGCGAGGCGCTGATGGGAGATCACGAATTCGGCATTGATCCCAAGGTGCTTGACCGCATGGCGCTGGAAATCGGCCAGCTGGTCGGTATCGGCGTCCAGGTGGGGATCGTCATCGGCGGCGGCAACCTGTTCCGCGGCGCAGCGCTCAACGAGGCCGGGATGGATCGCGTCACCGGCGACCACATGGGCATGCTGGCGACGGTGATGAACGCCCTGGCCATGCGCGACGCCCTGGAGCGCTCCAACATCCGCTCCCGGGTCATGTCGGCCATCCAGATGAGCGGCGTGGTCGAGCACTACGACCGCCGTTCGGCGATTCGCTACCTGACGTCGGGCGACGTGGTGCTGTTTTCCGCCGGCACCGGCAATCCGTTTTTCACCACCGATTCCGCCGCCTGCCTGCGCGGTATCGAGGTCGACGCCGACGTCGTGGTCAAGGCCACCAAGGTCGACGGCGTCTACGACAAGGACCCGGTAAAACACGCCGATGCGGTGAAGTACGAGCAGCTGAGCTACGATGACGCCCTGGAGCAGAAGCTTGGCGTTATGGATTTGACCGCTATCTGCCTGGTACGTGACCATAATATGCCGGTGCGGGTATTTGACATGAATAAGCCCGGGGCCCTGTTGAATCTGGTCGTCGGGGGCCGGGAAGGCACGCTGATTAACAGAGGGTAGACGTAATGGAAGACATCAAGAAAGATGCCGCAGCCCGCATGAAGAAAAGCGTGGATGTGCTGCACACCAACTTCAACAAGATCCGTACCGGTCGCGCTCATCCGAGCCTTCTCGACTCGGTCACCGTAGACTATTACGGCGGCGAGGTGCCGCTCAACCAGGTCGCGTCGATCAACGTGGAAGACGCGCGCACGCTGGCGGTGAGCCCTTGGGAGGGCAGCATGGTGCCCAAGATCGAGAAGGCCATCATGACCTCGGATCTGGGGCTCAACCCGGCAAGCGCCGGCCACGTGATCCGCGTGCCCCTGCCGATGCTGACCGAGGAGACGCGCAAGGGCTATATCAAGCAGGCGCGCAGCGAAGCGGAAAACGCCCGGGTTGCCGTGCGCAACGTGCGTCGCGATGCCAACGCCACCTTCAAGACGCGGCTCAAGGACAAGGACATCAGCGAAGATGACCAGCGCCTGGGCGAAGAAGAGATCCAGAAGCTGACCGACAAGCACATCGCCGAAATCGACAAGGCGCTGGCTTCCAAGGAAGACGACCTGCTGAAGGTATGACATGCGGCCGCACGCCGTTTTTTTACGCACGATTACGGGGCCGAGACGCTATGACGCCACCGCCGCTTTCTGATGAGCCGCTTGCTGATGATACAGGGCCGGCCAGCGCCGGCGTCTCCGGCGCACCCTCGGGCGCACCGCCGTTGCCTGCCCACGTGGCCGTGATCATGGACGGCAACAACCGCTGGGCCAAGCAGCGCGGCCTGGCCGGCGTGCGCGGCCACCGGGCCGGCGTCGAGTCGGTTCGCGCGGTCATCAAGCGCGCCGCCGAGCGGGGCGTCGCCACGCTTAGCCTGTTCGCCTTCTCCAGCGAGAACTGGAAGCGCCCGGCGTCAGAGGTCAACGCGCTCATGGAGCTTTTTTTGATGGCGCTCAAGCGCGAGGTCAAAAAGCTTCACGAGCGCGGCGTTCGCCTGACCGTGCTGGGTGATCGCGGGGCCTTTTCCCACGCCATCCAGCAGCAGATCCAGCGGGCCGAAACGCTGACCCGGGACAATACCGGTATGCACCTGGTGATTGCCGCCAACTACGGCGGCAAGTGGGATATCGCCTGCGCCGCCCGGCGCCTGGCCGAACAGGTGGCGGCCGGAAAACTCGATGCTTCCGAAGTGGACGCCGAGCGCCTGGACCAGGCCATGGGGCACTCCGGCGTGCCGCCGGTTGACCTGTGTATCCGTACCAGCGGCGAGCAGCGCCTGTCCAACTTCATGCTCTGGCAGCTGGCCTACGCCGAGCTGTACTTTGCGCCGCTTTTGTGGCCGGACTTTGGCGCCGAGGCGCTGGATGCCGCCCTTGACGACTTTGCCGGACGCAAGCGCCGCTTTGGCAAGACTCACGAACAGATAGAGGCCCGGGGTGCTTAAACAGCGCATTATTACCGCCGCCTGGCTGGCGCCGCTGGCGCTTGCCGGGCTGTTCGGCCTTGACGGCGGCGCTTTTGCGCTGTTTGCCGGCGCCATTGTGCTGCTGGCCGGCCGGGAGTGGGCCAATCTGGCCGGCGTCACGACGTCGCTCGGGCGCGGGCTTACGGTAGCCGGCCTGGCCGGGGTGCTGCTGGCGCTGTGGTTTGCCGGCGCGGCCCGCGCCGCCTGGCCGCTGGCGCTGGGGGCGCTGGGCTGGGCGCTCAATTTTTACTGGGTGTCGCGCTATCCCGTGGGCACCGCCCGGTGGGGCTCGACGCCCCGGCGACTCGCCATGGGCCTCTGGGTGCTGGTGCCGTGCTGGGTAGGCTTTAACGTGCTGCGCGCCACCGAGCCAGGCGGCGTCTGGCTGCTGTTTGTGCTGCTGCTGGTGTGGGCGGCGGATATCGGCGCCTACTTTGCCGGCCGGCGCTTTGGCCGGCGCAAGCTCGCCCCCGGCGTCAGCCCGGGCAAGACCTGGGAGGGCGTGTGGGGCGGCATGGGCGCCACGGCGCTGCTGGCGCTCGGCTTTGCCGTCTGGCAGTCGCTGGAGGCCGCTGCCGCGGCCATGCTGCTGGTGATCGCCGCCGGCGTGACCCTGGTATCGGTGCTCGGCGATCTGCTGGAGAGCATGCTCAAGCGCCACCGCGGCATCAAGGATTCAAGCACGCTGCTGCCCGGCCACGGCGGCGTGCTCGACCGCATCGACAGCCTGACCGCGGCGGTGCCGATATTTGCGCTTTTGTATCTGCAGGTGCTGCCGCTATGACCGACGCCGCCGTTCGCCGGGTCACCGTGCTTGGCGCCACGGGCTCCATTGGCCAAAGCACGTTAGACGTGATCGCCCGCCACCCGGAGCGCTACCGGATGCATGCGCTGACCGCCCACCGCTCCCGGGAGGCGCTTCTCGCCCAGTGCCTGGTGCATCGCCCGGCGGTGGCGGTGCTCGGCGGCGAAGAAGACGCCGCCTGGCTTCGCCGCGAGCTTGCCGCCGCCGGGCTGGCAACCGAGGTGGCGTCAGGCGCCGAGGCGCTGTGCGACGTCGCCCGGGACAGCGCCGCTGACACCGTCATGGCGGCGATCGTCGGCGGCGCCGGGCTTTTGCCCTCGCTCGCCGCGGCCCGAGCCGGCAAGCGCGTGCTTTTGGCCAATAAGGAAGCGCTGGTGATGAGCGGGGCGCTGTTCATGGACGCCGTAGCGGCGTCCGGCGCGACGCTGTTGCCGATCGACTCGGAACATAACGCCATCTACCAGTGTCTACCCGCCGAGCATCGCGGGGGGCTTTCCCGCCACGGCGTCTCGCAGCTGCTGCTCACCGCCTCGGGCGGGCCGTTTCGCGACCTGAGCCGCGACGCCCTGGAGCAGGTGACCCCCGAGCAGGCCTGCGCCCACCCCAACTGGTCCATGGGCCGGAAGATCTCGGTGGACAGCGCCACGCTGATGAACAAGGGCCTTGAGCTCATCGAGGCCTGCTGGCTGTTCGACGCCGAGCCTGGCCAGGTGCAGGTAGTGGTACACCCGCAGAGCGTGGTGCACTCCATGGCGGCCTACGACGACGGCTCGGTGATTGCGCAGATGGGCAATCCCGACATGCGCACGCCCATTGCCTACGGCCTGGCCTGGCCCGAACGCATCGATGCCGGGGTGCAGTCGCTTGATCTTTTCCAGGTCGCGCGGCTGGACTTCGAACGCCCCGACGAGGCGCGCTTTCCCTGCCTGCGCCTGGCCCGGGAGGCCATGCTCGCCGGCGGTACGGCGCCCGCGGTGCTCAACGCCGCCAACGAAGTGGCCGTCGACGCCTTTCTGCACCACCGGCTGGGGTTCGCCGCCATTGCCCGGGTGGTGGAAGACGTGCTCGCAAGCCAGCCGGTGGCCGCCGCGGAAAGCCTTGACGCGATTATCGACGCCGACCGGCGGGCACGCGAGAGAGCCGGCCGGCAGCTTCAGCGCCACGCCGGCGCGCCGCAAGCTTAACCGCGCAGCAAGCGCAGGAGACACAGCCGATGGGTCTGGTACAGAACATTCTTGCGGTCATCGTGGTGCTGGGGCTTTTGGTTACCTTCCACGAGTTCGGCCACTTCTGGGTGGCGCGCCGCTGCGGGGTCAAGGTGCTGCGCTTCAGCGTGGGGTTCGGCAAGCCGCTGTGGTCCCGGGTGGACCGCCACGGCACCGAGTTTGCCGTGGCCGCGATTCCGCTGGGCGGCTATGTCAAGATGCTCGACGAGCGCGAAGCGCCGGTGGCGCCGGAAGAGCAGCACCGCGCCTTCAACCGCAAGAGCGTTTGGCAGCGTATCGCCGTGGTGGCGGCGGGGCCGGCGGCCAACTTCCTGCTGGCGATCGTGGCCTACTGGGCGCTGTTTGTGGTCGGCACCAGCGTAGTGGTACCCAAGGTTGGCGCGGTGGCGCCCGAGTCGCCGGCCTTTGAGGCCGGGCTGCGCCAGGGCGACGAGCTGACCGGCGTGGCCGGAGAGACCGTGCGCTCCTGGGAAGACGTCAACCTGGCGCTGGTGGGCCAAATTGGCCTTGACGGCGAGCTTGCCGTCAAGGCGCGGCCGGAAGGGGCGAGCGCCTCCCGGCGCTACACGCTGGCGGTAGAGCGCTACCTGGTCCGCCAGGACCCGCCAAAGCCGCTCAAGACCCTGGGCATTACGCCCTGGCAGCCGGCGTTTCCCCCGGTGCTTGGCCAGGTCATCGACGATGAAGCGGCGGCGCGCGCCGGGCTTGAGGCCGGCGATCGCATCGTCGCGGTCGACGGCGAGCCGGTCGACGACTGGATGAGCTTTGTCGAGGTCGTTCGCCAAAGCCCGGGCCGGAACCTGGCGCTGCGCTTCGAGCGCGGCGGCGACACCCGGGAAACGTCCCTGACGCCCGGCGAGCAGACGCTTTCCGGCGATACCCGGATCGGCTATATCGGCGCCGGCGTCGCCCCCGCCGAATGGCCCGAGGAGATGCGCCGCGAGGTGCGCTTCGGGCCGGTGGCCGCGGTAGGCCGGGCGGTGGCGCGCACCGGCGAAATGACGCTTTTGACCCTGGACTCCATCCGCAAGATGCTGGTGGGGCTGATCTCGCCGTCGAACCTGTCGGGGCCGGTGACCATTGCCAAGATCTCCGGGGATTCCGCCCGGGCGGGGATGGACGCCTTCGTCGGCTTTCTGGCGTATCTGTCCATCAGCCTTGGGGTGCTCAATCTGCTGCCCATCCCGGTGCTCGACGGCGGCCACCTGATGTACTACGTCGTCGAGCTGGTGCGGGGGCGGCCGGTGTCGGAAAGGACCCAGGCTCTGGGGCTCAGAATCGGCCTTGCCATGGTAGGAACGCTGATGCTGATGGCGCTGTACTTTGATCTGATGCGCCTGTGGTAATGACGTGTGTCGTGGTAGCGTGCCTTGTCATCTGCCCGCACAAATGTATAAGGTGCCTGTCTGATACGGTGGGCAGACCAACGCGAGCGAACTGACTGCATGAAAATAAAGTCCCTTGGAATGGCGGTATTCCTGCTGGCCACGGCCGGCAGCGCCCAGGCACAACCCTTTGACGTTTCCGATATACGTGTAGAAGGACTCAAGCGGGTTTCTGCCGCCTCGGTCTTTAACGCCTTTCCGGTAAGCGCAAGCGATACCGTCACCGAGCGCGAGCTGGCCCGTGCCTCCCGGGAGCTGTTTGCCACCGGCCTGTTTGACGACGTTTCCCTGGCCCGGGAAGGCAACGTGCTGGTGATCAAGGTCGTTGAACGACCCACCATCGCCCGGCTGGACATCAGCGGTAACGACCAGATTGCCGAAGACGACCTGCGCAAGGGCCTGACCGAGGCCGGGCTGTCCGAAGGCCAGGTGCTCGAGCTTTCCACCCTGGAAGAAATCCAGCGCGAGCTGGAAAGCGTGTACCAGGCCCAGGGGCGCTACAGCGCGCGCATCGACGCCAGCGTCGAGGAAATCGATACCGGCCGGGTCAAGGTCAATATCGACATCAACGAGGGTGAAGTCGCCAAGATCCGCCAGATTAACATCGTCGGCAACCGCGCCTTCGACGACGACACCCTGCGCGATCTGTTCGAGCTCGAGGACAAGCCGGGGATGTTCTTCGGCTGGTTCTCAAGCGACGAATATTCCCGCCAGGCGCTGGGCGGCGACATCGAGCGGCTGCGCTCATGGTATCTCGACCGCGGCTACGCCAACTTCGAGGTGACCTCGACCCAAGTCTCCATCGGCCCGGAAAAGACCGATATCTACATCACCCTGAACGTGGACGAGGGCGAGCAGTACCGGGTGGGCGACATCCGCTTCGCCGGCGACATGGCCATTTCCCAGCGCGAGGCGCGCAACCTGCTCGAGATCCAGTCCGGCCAGCAGTTTTCGCGCAGCAAGCTCAACGCCTCTACCGAAGCCCTGCGCAAGCGGCTGGGCGCCGAAGGCTTCGCCTTTGCCGAGGTCAACGGCCGGCCCGAGATGCACGACGACGGCACCGTGGACCTGATTCTTGACGTCGAGCCCGGCGAGCGCACCTACGTGCGCCGCATCGAGTTCAAGGGCAACACCACCACCCAGGACGAGGTGCTGCGCCGGGAAATGACCCAGATGGAAGGCGCGCCGGCCTCCACCGACGAGATCACCCAGTCGCGCCAGCGCCTCAACCGCCTCGGGTTTTTCAGCCAGGTCGAGGTGGACACCCAGCGCGTTCCCGGCGAGCCCAACAAGCTCGACGTCACCTACGAAGTGGAAGAGCAGCCCTCGGGCTCGGTGTCGGCGAGCATCGGCTTTTCCCAGAGCGCCGGCGTCATCTACGGCGCCTCGCTGTCGCAGAAAAACTTTTTGGGCACGGGCAACCGCGTCAACCTCGGTGCTCAGCGCAGTGACACCTTCACCAGCGTCAACTTCGGCTTCACCGACCCCTACTGGACGATCAACGGCATCTCCCGGGGCTATAACGTCTTCTATCGCGAAACCGACTACGAAGATTCGGATATTTCCACCTACTCCACCGACGCCTACGGCGCCGGCATCAACTTCGGCTACCCGATCAGCGAGCTTTCAAGGCTTAACTTCGGCGCCAGCGCCGAAGACCTCAAGGTCAAGACCTACTACGATACCGCCTCGGAAATCGAGCGCTACGTCGAGGACGAGGGCGACAGTGCCCAGACCGTGAAGCTCACCGCCAGCTGGACGCGCAACAACCTCAACCGCGGCATCATGCCCACCGACGGCAGCTATCAGCGCCTGTCGCTGGAGGCCGCCGCACCGGGCAGCGACGTCAGCTATTACAAGCTGCGCGGCCGGGCCCAGAAGCTCTTTGCCCTGGACGACGACGATCTCTGGTCGCTTAAGTTTTCCGGTAACCTCGGCTATGCCGAGGCCTTTGGCGACGACCCGTTCCCCTTCTACGAAAACTTCTACGCCGGGGGCCTGGGCTCGGTGCGCGGCTTTACTTCCAACACCCTGGGGCAGCGCACCACGCCCAAGTATGTCGGCGGGCGCGACCGCACCCTGGGCGGCAACGTGCTGATGGAAGGCAGCGCCGAGGTGCTGTTCCCGATGCCGTTCGTGGAAAACCAGGACTCCATGCAGACCTCGCTGTTCGTGGACGGCGGCAACACCTTCCTGACGTCCTGCTACGACGTGCTCGAGGTCGATGCCGGGCGGCAGAACTGCAGCTCGGGCGTGGATCTGGGCGACTTGCGCTACAGTGCGGGTATCGGGCTTTCCTGGCTGACGCCGGTAGGCCCCTTGACCTTCAGCGTGGCGAAGCCGATCAACGACGAAAGCGGGGACGACACCCAGTTCTTCCAGTTCTCGCTGGGCCAGTCGTTCTGACGGGCTGAAACGGCGCATGCAGGCAGTCCGTCATGACGCCGGCCGGTAATAACAAGCGGTATTAACGAGGAGACAAGCATGCGCAAACTGATAGCGGCCGTTACGCTGTGCGTCATGGCGGCGCCGGCGTACGCAGCAGAGGTGGCCGTGCTTGACTGGCGTGCCGCCTTGATGAACACCGACTCCGCCCAGTCTTCGCTGAGCCGGCTGGAGAGCGACGTGGGCTCCCAGCAAAGCCAGGCCAAACGGCTGGGCGATGAGCTTAAGCGCCTGCAGCAGCGCCTGCAGGACGAAGGCGACGTGATGTCGGATGCCGAGCGCCAGCGGCTGATCGAAGAGCTGCAGCAGAAGGGCAGCCGCTTTGAAAGCCTGCGCCGGGAAGTCATGACCGCTCAGCAGCGCTCGGAAAAGCAGTTCCTTGAGCAGGCCGAGCCAACGCTTGAGCAGGCCGTTGACCGGGTCATCGAGCGCCACGGCATTGATATACTGGTGGAGCCTCAGGGCGTTCTTCACTCTTCCATGGACCTGCCTAACCTCACCGACGAGGTCACGCAGGAGTTCAATTCGCTGAATTAACCTTATTCAGTGCGGGGTGCCGCACTGCCAGCATGTTTGGGCTCTTATGACGCACGCTCCTCACTTTTTGACCCTGGCCGATGTTGCCCGCCACCTGGGCGTCACCCTTGATGGCCGCGGGCAGGCGCCCATTCGCGGCCTGGCGACGCTCAGCGACGCCGGGCCCGACCAGGTGGCATTTCTGACCAACCGCGCCTACCTCAAGGATCTGGCGGCGACCCGGGCGGGCGCCGTGCTGCTGCATCCCGAGCACGGCGAGAGCTGCCCGGTGCCGCGCCTGGAGATGGACAATCCCTACCTTGGCTATGCCCGGCTTTCCCAGCTGTTTGACCCCTTGCCGTCCCGGGACCGGCCGGGCATTCACCCCGCGGCAACGGTGGCTGACGACGCCCGGCTGGGCGAGGGCGTGTGCGTGGCGGCCAACGCCGTGATCGAGGCCGGCGCGGTGCTGGAAAGCGGCGTGGTAGTGGGCCCGGGCAGCGTCATCGGGGCCGACAGCGTGCTTGGCGAGGACACTCGCCTGCACGCCAACGTCACCGTCTGCCACGGCGTGGTGATCGGCAAGCGGGTCATTCTGCAAAGCGGCTGCGTGATCGGCGGCGACGGCTTCGGCTTTGCCCACGACGGCGGCGCCTGGCACAAGATCGTCCAGCTCGGCGGCGTGGTGCTCGGCGACGACGTGGAGGTGGGCAGCTGCTCCAGCATCGATCGCGGCGCGCTTGGCGACACCCTGATCGGCGACGACGTCAAGATCGATAGCCAGGTCCAGATCGCCCACAACGTTCAGATCGGCGACCACAGCGCCCTTGCCGGCTGCGTAGGCATCGCCGGCTCCACCCGGGTGGGCCGGCACTGCATGCTGGGCGGCGGCGTCGGGCTTTCCGGCCATCTCACTCTGTGCGACGGCGTTCAGGTGACGGGCATGAGCCTGGTCACTAACTCCATCCATGAGCCCGGTGTGTACTCCTCAGGCACCGGCGCCATGGACAACCACCAGTGGCGCAAGAACGCGGTGCGCTTCAAGCAGCTGGACGACATCGCCAAGCGGCTGTCGCGGCTGGAAAAGCGTCGCGACTGAACGGCCGTCGGCGCATTGATACGGTGGCGCGCTTGAGGCTCTCGATTAGCGCGGTATAATCCACTGCTTTTTTACCGGCGGGAGCGCTGGAGCGCCCGGGATCTTCCCGGGTATCTTGTCATACAGAGGTCGCTACGATGGCTATGGATATCAACGAAATTCGCGAATATTTGCCCCACCGCTACCCGTTTTTACTGGTGGACCGGGTAACGAAGCTGGTGGAAGGCGAAACCATCGTTGCCTACAAGAACGTCAGCATCAACGAGCCGTTTTTCAACGGCCACTTTCCCCATCATCCGATCATGCCCGGCGTGCTGGTCATCGAAGCGCTGGCCCAGGCCTGCGGCATCCTCGGATTCAAGACCGTCAACAAACGCCCCGCCGACGGCTACGTGTATTACCTGGTGGGCAGCGACAAGGTGCGCTTCAAGCGCCCGGTCATGCCCGGTGATATGCTGGTACTGGAAGCCAACGTGATTCGCGGCAAGCGCGGCATCTGGAAGTTCGCCTGCCGGGCGACAGTAGACGGCGAAGTGGCCTGCGAAGCCGAGATCACCTGTGCCGAGAGGAAGGTGGCTTGATTCATTCGACTGCCCTGGTTGACCCGTCGGCGAGCCTTGCCGGAGACGTCGAGGTCGGTCCGTTCAGCGTGATCGGCCCCGACGTTACGATCGGCCCCGGCTCCGTTATCGGGCCCCACGTAGTGATCAAGGGCCCCACGGTGCTCGGGGCGCGGACGCGTATCTTCCAGTTTGCCTCGGTGGGTGAGAACTGCCAGGACAAGAAGTACGCCGGTGAGCCTACCCGCCTGGTAATGGGGGACGACAACGTCATCCGCGAGGGCGTGACCCTACACCGAGGCACGGTCCAGGACCGCGGGGAAACCACCATCGGGTCGCGCAACCTCTTCATGGCCTACGTCCACGTGGGCCACGACTGCGTGATCGGCGACGACTGCATCTTGGCCAACCAGGTAACGCTTGCCGGCCACGTTCACCTGGGGAACTTTGCCATCATCGGCGGGCTTTCCGCCGTGCACCAGTTCTGCCACTTCGGCGAGCACGCCATGGCCGGCGGCGGGTCCATCATCACCAAGGACACTCCCGCCTTCATCATGATCAACGGCAACCCCGCCCAGGCCCACGGGCTCAACGCCGTGGGACTCAAGCGCCGCGGGTTTGACCGCGAGGCGATCAAGGCGCTGACCGATTCCTACAAGCTGATTTATCGCCAGGGGCTGACCGTGGACCAGGCGCTTGTCACCATGCGCAAGCGCTATGCCCTCGATGCGGTGGAGCGCTTTGCCGCGTCCATCGAATGCTCAACCCGGGGCATTATCCGCTAGTAACCGCCCGCCCGACGGCGCGCGTTAATCGACCGCTTTGGCGAGGCTTGCCATGATGCTCAGGCGAATTTACTTAGTGGCCGGGGAGCTGTCCGGCGATATCCTCGGCGCGGGGCTGATGCGCGAGCTTAAGCAGCGCCATCCGGGCGTCGAGTTTCGCGGCATCGGCGGGCCGCGCATGCTGGCCGAAGGCATGCACGGCTACTTTGCTCTGGAAACGCTTTCGGTGATGGGCCTGGTCGAGGTGGTCAAGCACCTGCCAAGGCTTCTGCGCGTGCGCCGCGAGCTCACCGCCGACGCGCTTGCCTTCCAGCCCGACGTCATGCTGGGCATCGACGCCCCGGACTTTAACCTGGGCCTTGAGCGCCGCCTGCGCGAGGCCGGCATTACCACCGCGCACTACGTCAGCCCCTCGGTCTGGGCCTGGCGCCGGGGCCGGGTCAAAGGCATTGCCCGCTCGGTGGACGCCATGCTGACGCTTTTGCCGTTTGAAGCCGATTTTTACCGAAAGCACCGCGTGCCGGTGGCCTTTGTCGGCCACCCCCTGGCCGACGAGATGGCACTGGAAAATGACCGGTCGGCGGCTCGAAGCGCGCTGGGCCTGGACCCGGAAGCGCCGACGCTTGCTGTGCTTCCGGGCTCGCGCAAAAGCGAAATCGGCTTTATAGGGCCGACCTTTCTCGCCGCCGCCGAGCGATTGTGCCGGCGCTGTGCGTCGCTGCAGGTAGTGATTCCTGCGGCCACGCCGGCCCGGCGCGACGAGCTTGAGGCCCTGCTTGAAACGCTGCCGACGGATTCGCCGGCACGCGATCGCATAACGCTGATTGACGGACAGTCCCGCCAGGCCATGGTGGCTAGCGACGCCGTGCTTCTGACCTCGGGCACCGCCGCGCTCGAAGCCATGCTCTGCCACCGGGCGATGCTGGTGGCCTACAAAATGGCGCCGGCCACTCATTGGCTGGCGCGCCGCCTGGTCAAGACCCCGTGGATTTCGCTGCCCAACCTTATCGCCCGGGAGACGCTGGTGCCCGAGCTGATCCAGGACGCCGCCACGCCGGAGGCTATCAGCGATGCCCTGGGCGCGATGCTTGACGGCGCCGGCGAGCGCGCCGCCCTGGAAGCCCGCTTTGCCGCTATGCACGCCGAGCTTCGGCGCGGCGCCAGCGCCCGCGCAGCGGACGCCATCGAGGCGCTGGCCGCCGGGCACAGCGTTGAGGCGAGCGTCGAGGAGCCAGCCGATGAGAAAACCGATGGGTAAGGCTGAAACCGGCGCGAAAAAGGCCGCCGAGCCGGTGCCCCTTGAGATCGCCTATGCCGGCGAGCGGCTGGCCGGCGTCGACGAAGTTGGGCGCGGGCCCTTGGTTGGTAGCGTGGTCGCCGCCGCGGTAATACTCGATCCGGCGCGCCCGCTCGACGGGCTTGCCGACTCCAAAAAGCTCACCGCCCGGCGCCGCGAGGCGCTGGACGGGGAAATTCGCCAGCGGGCGCTGGCCTTTGCCGTGGCCGAGGCGAGCGCCGCCGAAGTCGATACGCTCAACATCTATCACGCCACACACCTGGCCATGCGCCGGGCTATTGACGCCCTGGCACCGCAAGCGGAGTATCTGCTGGTGGACGGCAACCGCCTGCCGGGGCATGCCCTGCCGGGCCAGGCCGTGGTCAAGGGCGACGCCCGCCACGACGCCATCGCCGCCGCCTCGATACTGGCCAAGGTGGCCCGGGACGCCCAGATGCTTATTTTGGACGCCCGCTATCCGGCCTACGGCTTTGCCCGCCACAAGGGCTACCCGACAAAGGCCCACCTGGCGTCGCTTGAACGGCACGGCCCGGTGCCTGAGCACCGCCGCAGCTTTGCCCCGGTGGCCCGGCAGCTGGCGCTATGGTAGCCGGCGCCGAACGGTTTTCTTTTCCCGCGTTTTACCGAGATTGCCATGACGGTTCCCTTTGTACATCTGCGTGTCCACAGCGAGTTTTCCCTGGTGGACGGCCTGGTCAAACTCAAGTCGCTGGTGAGCACCACCGCCGAGCGCGCGGCGCCGGCGGTGGCGCTGACCGACGAAGCCAACCTGTTTGGCCTGGTTAAATTCTATACCGCCGCCCAGGGGGCCGGGCTCAAGCCGATCATTGGCGCCGATCTGTGGCTGGCCAACGCCCACGACGAGGCTCATCCGTACCGCATCACGCTTCTGGCGATGAACGAGACGGGCTATCGCAACCTCACCGAGCTGATTTCCCGGGGCTGGACCGAAGGCCAGCACCAGGGCCGGGCGCTTTTGCAAAAAAGTTGGGTGCTCGAGCAAAGCGAGGGGCTGATTGCGCTGTCCGGCGGCCGCGAAGGCGACGTCGGCCGCCACCTGCTCGCCGACCACGAGCGCGACGCTCGCCGGCAGCTGGACGAGTGGCAGGCGGCGTTTCCCGGGCGCTTTTATCTGGAGCTTACGCGCACCGGCCGGGCGCTCGAGGAAGACTGCGTGCACAAAAGCGTCGAGCTGGCGCTTGCCACCGGCACGCCGGTGGTCGCCACCAACGACGTGCGCTTTCTCGAGCGCGACGACTTCTGGGCCCACGAGACCCGGGTGGCCATCGGCGAAGGCAAGGCGCTTGCCGACCCGCGCCGGGAGCGCCGCTACAGCGAAGAGCAGTATCTGAAAAGCCCGGACGAAATGGCCGAGCTCTTCGCTGACATCCCCGAGGCGCTGGAAAACAGCGTGATGATTGCCAGACGCTGCAGCGTGGACGTGCGCCTGGGCGAGATATTTCTGCCCGAGTTCGGCATTCCCGAAGGCATGACCCAGGACGAATACTTCCGCAAGGTGTCCCACGACGGCCTCACCGAGCGGCTGGATTTTCTTTACCCCCAGGCAGACTACCCCCGGGATGGCGAGGCCTACCGCGAGATCGACGCCCGCTACCGCGAGCGGCTCGACTTCGAGCTCGACATCATCCTGCAGATGGGCTTTCCCGGCTATTTTCTGATCGTCATGGACTTTATCCAGTGGGCCAAGGACAACGACGTGCCGGTGGGGCCGGGGCGCGGCTCCGGCGCCGGGTCGCTGGTGGCCTACGCGCAGAAGATCACCGATCTTGACCCGCTGCGCTACGACCTGCTGTTCGAGCGCTTCTTGAACCCCGAGCGCGTGTCCATGCCCGACTTCGACGTCGACTTCTGCATGGAGAAGCGCGACCGGGTGATCGAGTACGTCGCCCACCGCTACGGGCGCGACGCCGTGTCCCAGATCGTCACCTTCGGCACCATGGCGGCCAAGGCCGTGGTGCGCGACGTCGCCCGGGCCCAGGGCAAGCCGTATTCGCTGGGCGACAAGCTCTCCAAGCTGATCCCCTTCGACGTGGGCATGACCCTTGCCAAGGCCATCGAAGCCGAGCCCGCGCTGAAGGAGTTTATCGACGCCGACGACGAGGCCGAAGAAATCTGGGAGATGGCGGAAAGGCTCGAGGGCATCACCCGGGGTACCGGCAAGCACGCCGGCGGGGTGGTGATCGCGCCGACCAAGCTCACCGATTTTTCGCCGCTTCTGTGCGACGAGGACGGCTCTGGACTGATGGTGCAGTTCGACAAGAACGACATCGAGGATGCGGGGCTGGTGAAGTTCGACTTTCTCGGCCTGCGCACCCTGACCATCATCGACTGGGCGCTGGAAATGGTCGACAAGGTGCGCGCCGTGGACGGCGAGGCGGCGCTGGATATCGACGCCATCCCGCTTGACGACAAGCCCACCTTCGAGATGCTCAAGAAGGCCGAAACCACGGCGGTGTTCCAGCTCGAGTCCCGGGGTATGAAAGAGCTGATTAAGCGCCTGCAGCCGGACTCGCTGGACGACATGATCGCACTGGTGGCGCTGTTTCGCCCGGGGCCCCTGCAGTCGGGCATGGTCGATGACTTTATCAACCGCAAGCACGGCCGCGCCGAGGTGTCCTACCCCCACCCGGACTACCAGCACGAGCTGTTGAAGCCCGTGCTCGCGCCGACCTACGGCATCATCCTCTACCAGGAACAGGTGATGCAGATCGCCCAGGTCATGGCCGGCTACAGCCTGGGCCAGGCGGACATGCTGCGCCGGGCCATGGGCAAGAAAAAGCCCGAGGAGATGGCCAAGCAGCGCGCCGGCTTCATGGAGGGCTGCGCGGCCAACGGCATCGAAAAGAACCTCGCGGGCAACATCTTCGACCTGGTGGAGAAGTTCGCCGGCTACGGCTTCAACAAGTCGCACTCCGCGGCCTACGCGCTGGTGTCCTACCAGACGGCGTGGCTCAAGGCGCACTACCCGGGGCCTTTTATGGCCGCGGTGATGTCCACCGAAATGGATAACCTCGACAAGGTGGTGCCGCTGATCGAAGAGTGCCGCCACCAGGGGCTGACCGTGACGCCGCCGGACGTCAACGTCGGCGCCTACCGGTTCAGCGTGGATGAAGAAGGCCGCGTGGTGTACGGCCTGGGCGCGATTCGCGGGGTGGGCGAAGGCCCCATCGGCGCCATCGTCGAGGCGCGCCAGGAGGGCGGCGCCTTCGCCGACCTGTTCGACTTCTGCCGCCGGCTCGACCCCAGGCGCATCAACAAGCGCACCCTGGAGGCGCTGATCCGCGCCGGCGCCCTGGATAACCTGGGCCCCAGCCGGGCGGTGCTGGCCGCGGCCATGGAAGACGCGCTCAAGGCCGCCGCGCAGAACCACACCAACCAGAACGCCGGCATGCTCGACATGTTCGGCGAGGCCTTTGCCCCGGTCGAAGACCGCGACGTCTACGCCGACTACCGCGGCGTGCGCGACTGGCGCGACCGCGAGCGGCTGGCCGGCGAGAAGGACACCCTGGGGCTCTACCTCACCGGCCATCCCATCGACGAGTACGAGCGCGAACTCAAGCGCTTTGTGTCGACACGCATCAGCGATCTTAACCCCTCCCGGGAGCCCCAGCGCGTGGCCGGGCTGGTGATCGGCGTGCGCACCATGAAGTCCAAGCGCGGCGATACCATGGCGTTCATTACCCTGGACGACCGTACCGGGCGCATCGAGGCGTCGCTGTTCGGCGAGCTTTACGACGCCCTGCGCGGCCAGATCGACACCGGCGAGGTGATCATCGTCGAGGGGGAGGTCTCCACCGACGACTACTCGGGCGGCGTCAAGCTGCGCGGCAAGGATGTCACTCCGATGACGGCGGCCCGGGTGCGCTACGGCCAGTCCGTGGATCTGGCGCTGGACGCCACTCGGATCAACGGTCGTCTGGTCGACAGCCTGCGTGATAGCCTGAGCCCACACCGCGACGCCGAGGGGCTACCGGTGCGCCTGCAGTATCGCCACCCCGACGCCACGGGCTGGCTTAAGCTCGACGACAGCTGGCGGGTAGCGCCGAACGACGAGCTGCTGCTGGCATTGCGCGACGTTGAGGGCCAGGTCGGCGTCAAACTGCGCTACGACTAGCCTGGCGGCAGCGACCGCCGGCTGCCTTGCGTGGCCGCACCAAGCTGCGATAATGCCACCCGGATACGCTCGATCGACAAGGTTTGCTTTTTCCCTACAGGTTTTTTACAGGCAACGTCCATGAATCCCAACTACCTCGATTTTGAACAGCCGATTGCCGAGCTACAGGCAAAAATTGAAGAGCTGCGGCTGGTCAGCTCCGACAGCCAGGTCAATCTTGCCGACGAAATCGAACGTCTGGAAGTCAAGCACCGCAAATTGACCGAATCCATTTTCCGCGATCTCACTCCCTGGCAGGTATCCCAGCTGTCGCGCCACCCCAAGCGTCCCTATACCCGGGACTACCTGGCGCACGTCTTTACCGACTTCGACGAGCTCCACGGCGATCGCCGCTTTGCCGACGATGACGCTCTGGTTGGCGGCGTGGCGCGCCTCAACGACAAGCCGGTGATGGTCATCGGCCACCAGAAAGGCCGCGACGTCAAGGAGAAGGTGCGGCGCAACTTCGGCATGCCGCGCCCCGAGGGCTACCGCAAGGCCTGCCGGCTGATGGAAATGGCCGAGCGTTTTCGCATGCCGGTGCTGACCTTTATCGACACCCCCGGCGCCTACCCGGGCATCGACGCCGAGGAGCGCGGCCAGTCCGAGGCGATTGCCCACAACCTGGCGGTGATGTCGCGGCTGAAAACCCCGATCGTCTCCACCGTGGTAGGCGAGGGCGGCTCCGGCGGGGCGCTGGCCATCGGCGTATGCGACGAACTCGCTATGCTGCAGTATTCCACCTACTCGGTGATCTCGCCGGAAGGCTGCGCCTCGATTCTGTGGAAGAGCGCGGATAAAGCCTCCGAAGCCGCCCAGGCCATGGGCATTACCGCCGAGCGCCTGCAGGAGCTGGGCTTCGTCGATACGCTGATTGAAGAGCCTCTGGGTGGCGCCCACTGCTACTACGAGCAAACCGCCGAGCGGGTGAAGGAAGCGCTGGGTCAGAGCCTTGAGCGGCTGGAAGGGCTGGATACCGAGACGCTGCTGGAGCGTCGCTACGAACGGCTGATGAGCTATGGCGCGCCCGCCGCATAGTCAACGGCTGCTAACCCTGCTTGAACGCGCCCTGGCGGAGGTCCCGCCGGGGCGCTGCGTTTGGGTGGCGCTTTCCGGGGGCATGGATTCTTCGCTGCTGCTTGCGCTTGCCGCCAAGCTTTGCCGCGACCGCCAGCGCGCGCTTCGCGCCCTGCACGTCAACCACGGCCTGCAGGAGGCCGCCGGGGCGTTTGAGGGCCATTGCCGCGCGCTGTGCCGGTGGCTTGACGTGCCGCTGACGGTAACCCGGGTGAGCGTCGACGCCCGGGGCCGCGGCGTAGAAGGGGCGGCCCGCAAGGCCCGCTACGCCGCCTTTGCCGAGCAGGTGCCGTCGGGCGATACGCTAATGCTCGCCCAGCACCGTACCGACCAGGCGGAAACCTGGCTGTTGGCCGCCATGCGCGGCAGCGGCGTGCGCGGGCTCGGGGCGATGCCCGAGCGCCGGGTACTGCACGATATTACCCTGGCCCGCCCCTGGCTCGACGCGGGGCATGCCGAGCTTGCCGCCGTGGCCCGGGCGCTAGCGGAGGAGGGCCGGCTCGGCTGGTGCGACGACCCCACCAACGCCGATACCCGCTTTGAGCGCAACTATCTGCGCCACCGGATTCTTCCTGCCCTGAAAGCGCGCTGGCCGCACGCCGAGCGCTCGCTGGCGGCTGCCGCCGGGCATATGCAGGACGCCGACGCGCTGCTTGAGGCCTACGCTTTTGAAGAGCTTGCCACGCTGCAGGTCGGCGAAGAACAGCTTGACGCCGCGGCGCTTTACCGGCGCTCCCGGGCCCGTCAGCGGCTGCTGGTGCGCACCTTTTGCCGCCGGCTGGGGCTTGCCACGCCGCCCAAGCGCCGGCTTGACACACTGCTCGAGCAGCTGGGCGCCGCGGCGGATGCGCAGGCGCACGTGGCCTGGCCCGGCGGCTGTGCCCGGCTATGGCGGGGGCGGCTGTATCTTTTACCCGAAGCGCGCGAAGCGGCAGAGCTCGACTGGGACACGACCTGGGACGGCCGCGCGCCGCTCGCTACGCCGCTGGGCGACGTGGACGTCGCGCTGGTAGCAAAGGCGGCAGGGGCGACGCTACCGCTGACCGTCGGCTGGCGCCGGGGCGGCGAAGTCATCCGCCTCGCCGGGCGCGGCCGGCGGGATCTCAAGCGGCTTTTGGCCGAGGCCGGGGTGCCGCCCTGGGAGCGCCATGCGGTCATTGTCGTCCGGGCAGAAGAGGCGTGCGTGGCGGCGATCAAGGCGCCCGATACGCTACTCTATCAGGCAGCGGGCTGGCGGTTTGCCGCGGTTCGTCCGGCAGCGCGCTGAGCATGTCGTGCAGCATGCCCTCGCGCAGGGCGCCGTCGACAAAGCGCAGCTGCTGAAGGTCAAAAGCCTGGAAAATGGCGCTGACAATGGCGATGCCGGCGGGGAAAATGCCGGCTCGATTGGCTTTAAGCCCCTTGAGCGCCAGGTCATCGAGGTGGCGGTAGCGCAGCACCCGGGCGCGCAGCTGCTCGAGCCCCGGGCGGGTGATCAGGCCTTTTTCGCGGCTATCGCCGTAGGCGTAAAGGACGCGCGCCACCGACTTGAGCGTGCCGCTGGTGCCGACGGCTTCGTCCCAGCCGGCGCGGCGGTAGCGCGCCTGGACGGGCGACAGCTGCTCGAGCGCGGCCTGCTCGGCGGCCTGGAGGTTGGCCTGATTGAGCACGCCGCCGGGAAAAAAGCGCCGGGAAAACGTCACGCAGCCCATGGCCAGGCTTTCCAGCAGCTGCGGCGCCATGCCCTCGCCGATCACGCATTCGCTGGAGCCGCCGCCGACATCCACCAGCAGCCGGCGCCCGCTGAACGCGCGCGCGTGGCCGGCGCCGAGGTAGATCAGACGAGCCTCCTCGCGCCCGGAAATCACCTCGACGGGCTGGCCCAGCAGCGCGGCGGCGCGGTCGAGAAAGGCGTGGCGGTTGCCGGCATCGCGCAGCGCGCTGGTGCCGACGATGCGCAGCTGCGCGCAGGGCGCCTTGTGCAGCATGGCGGCAAACTGCCGAAGGCACTCAAGGCCGCGCTGCATGGCGTCGCGGTCGAGGTTGCCGTCGGCGTCGAGCCCGGCGGCCAGCTGCACCTTGACGCCGCGTCGGGTGACGATGTGCGGGCGTTGGTTGACCACGCTTGCCACCAGCAGGTGAAAGCTGTTGGAGCCAAGATCAATGGCGGCGAGCCGCCGGGCGGCCCGGCCCGGGTGGCGGGAGACGGCGCGTCCGGCAGCGGCGGAAAAAGGCGTATCCTTGGGCATGGGCAGTCCTTCCGGGTGGTCCGGGCAAGGTTGCGTGGCCCCTGCCGGATTGTCAATTGGCAAGGCTTGCGTTTACTTCAGGGCTTGACTACCATCCGTTTACTGGCTTGAATCGAAATGACGCCGTGATACGGCATGGCTAGCCACCGGCAGCACGCCAGCGTTACTTTCGTCCTTCTCAAGCTTTACCCAACCTCATCCACGCCGAGCCGGGCGTTTTCTCGTTTCCCATGGCGTCGCTACGCGCCTGACGTTGATGCAGCATGGCGTCGACGTCGTGACGTTCCCGGCGCGCCGAGCCGTTCGGCGGTTTGGCACGGGGGTGTTGTACGGGGGGTAAAGTCCGCCAGCTGTCCAAGTCGTCAGATAGCCCGTTTGTCCGGCCCATCCGGTGCCGGCCTTGAAATCAGGAGTTGAGCCGTCGAGCTGAATCCGATGCGTTCGGGTCAGTCAGGCTTCCTGCATATCGAGCGCGTGTCTTGTCGGGATCTGAACGCATCATACGGCGCATTACTGCCACGCCTCCTTTCTTCTTTGCGGCGCCTGGCGCTCGCTTTCATGAGCAACGTTCTAACACACCGATGAATCTTACCGAACTCAAGCAAAAATCCGTTCCCGAGCTGCTCGATATCGCCCGCCAGATGGGGATCGATAATCTGGCCCGCTCGCGCAAACAGGACATCATTTTCGCCATCCTCAAAAAGCACGCCAAGAGCGGCGAGGACATCTACGGCGACGGTGTGCTGGAAATTCTCCAAGACGGCTTTGGCTTTTTGCGCAGCGCCGACAGCTCCTATCTGGCCGGCCCCGACGACATCTACGTCTCGCCGTCGCAAATCCGCCGCTTCAACCTGCGCAAGGGCGATTCCATCGCCGGCAAGATCCGCCCGCCCAAGGATGGCGAGCGCTACTTTGCCCTGCTCAAGGTCAGTCAGATCAACTTTGACCGGCCGGAAAACGCCAAGCACAAGATCCTGTTTGAAAACCTCACGCCGCTGTTTCCCGACGAGCGCATGCGCATGGAAATGGGCAACGGCTCCAAAGAGGATCTGACCGCGCGGATCATCGACCTCACCGCGCCCATCGGCAAGGGCCAGCGCGGCCTGCTGGTATCGCCGCCCAAGGCGGGCAAGACGCTGATGCTGCAGAACATCGCCACCTCGATCACGCGCAACAATCCCGAATGCCACCTGATCGTGCTGCTCATCGACGAGCGCCCGGAAGAGGTCACCGAGATGTCGCGCACCGTGCGCGGCGAAGTGGTGGCCTCGACCTTCGACGAGCCCCCGGCGCGCCACGTTCAGGTGGCCGAAATGGTCATCGAAAAGGCCAAGCGGCTGGTCGAGCACAAAAAGGACGTGGTGATTCTGCTCGACTCCATCACCCGCCTGGCCCGGGCCTACAACACCGTGGTGCCAAGCTCGGGCAAGGTGCTCACCGGCGGCGTTGACGCCCATGCGCTGGAAAAGCCCAAGCGCTTCTTCGGCGCCGCGCGCAACATCGAAGAGGGCGGCAGCCTGACGATTCTCGCCACCGCGCTGGTGGATACCGGCTCGAAGATGGACGAAGTCATCTTCGAAGAGTTCAAGGGCACCGGCAACATGGAAGCCCACCTGGACCGCAAGCTGGCCGAGAAACGCGTCTTCCCCGCGTTCAACATCCGCCGCAGCGGCACCCGCCGGGAAGACCTGATCGCCTCGGAAGAGGAAATGCAGCGCATGTGGATTTTGCGCAAGCTGCTGCACCCGATGGATGATATCGGCGCCACCGAGTTCCTGATCGACCGCCTGAAGGATACCAAGACCAACCTGGAATTCTTCGAGGCCATGAAGCGCCGCTAGGGCGCTGAGCTGCCGGTGAGTGCCTAGATGAGTGCTGAGAAAAGTGCCGAGGACAAGGGAGACCTGCCGTGAAATACCGCGATCTTCGCGAATTTATCCAGGCGCTTGAGGCTCGGGGCGAGCTCAAGCGTGTCAGCGCCGAGGTCGACCCCTATCTGGAAGTCACCGAAATCTGCGATCGTACCCTGCGCGCCGGGGGGCCGGCGCTGCTGTTTGACAACGTCAAGGGCCACGACATGCCGCTTCTGGGCAACCTGTTCGGCACGCCCGAACGGGTGGCCATGGGCATGGGCGAAGACTCGGTCGAAGCGCTGGGTGAGATCGGCAAGCTGCTGGCGTTTCTCAAGGAGCCCGACCCGCCCAAAGGCCTGAAGGACGCCTGGCAAAAGCTGCCGATTTTCCGCCAGGTGCTGAGCATGGGGCCGAAAACGGTCAAGCGCGCGCCGGTGCAGGACGTGGTGGAAGAGGGCGACGACGTCGACCTGGACCGCTTGCCCATTCAGCACTGCTGGCCCGGTGACGCCGCCCCGCTGGTGACCTGGTCGCTGGTGGTGACCAAAGGCCCGCACAAGGAGCGCCAGAACCTGGGGATTTATCGTCAGCAGAAGATCGGCAAGAATCGTCTGATCATGCGCTGGCTCTCCCACCGCGGCGGCGCGCTGGACTTTCAGGAGTTCCAGAAGGCCCACCCCGGCGAGCCCTTCCCCGTGGCGGTGGCGCTGGGCGCGGACCCGGCCACCATCCTCGGCGCGGTCACCCCGGTGCCGGATACGCTCTCGGAGTACGCCTTCGCCGGGCTTCTGCGCGGCTCGCGCACCGAGCTTGTCAAGTGCGGCCACGCCGAGCTTGAGGTGCCGGCATCGGCGGAAATTATCCTTGAGGGCTACATCTACCCCGACGACACGGCCCCGGAAGGCCCCTTTGGCGACCATACCGGCTACTATAACGAGGTGGAGACGTTTCCGGTGTTCACGGTCACTCGCCTGACACGGCGCCGGGATGCCATCTATCACTCCACCTACACCGGCCGCCCGCCCGACGAACCGGCGATACTGGGCGTGGCGCTCAACGAAGTCTTCGTGCCCATCCTGCGCAAGCAGTTCCCCGAGATCGTCGACTTTTACCTGCCGCCGGAAGGCTGTTCCTACCGCATGGCGGTGGTGACCATGAAAAAGCAGTACCCCGGCCACGCCAAACGGGTGATGATGGGGGTGTGGAGCTTTTTGCGTCAGTTTATGTACACCAAATTCGTGGTGGTGCTCGACGACGACGTCGACGCCCGCCGCTGGGAAGACGTCATCTGGGCGATGACCACGCGCATGGACCCGGCCCGGGATACCGTCACCGTGGAGAACACGCCCATCGACTACCTGGATTTCGCCTCGCCGGTGTCGGGGCTGGGTTCCAAGATGGGCTTTGACGCGACCAACAAATGGCCCGGCGAAACCGACCGCGAGTGGGGCGAGCCCATCGCCATGGACAGCGCGGTCAAGGCGCGGGTCGACGAGCGCTGGGAATCGCTTGGCATCGGTATACCGCTGCCGCCGGCGCGAAGCGGCGGCAACTGACATTCACCCCGTCGCATCGCCTCGATGGGACGCTGAACAAGAGGTTTGCATGAGCGCAAGGACGATGACCTGCCGGGTCACCGAAGTGGAGGATCTCAATCCCGACGTCTTTGGCGTTACCCTGGAAGGGCGTGCCGAGGCCTTGGCGCACGCGCCGGGACAGTATCTGGAGCTTGAGCTGGACGAGTCCACCTGGGTGCCGTTTTCCATTGCCAGCGGCAACCGCGACGACGGCCGGCTGGAGCTTCACGTGCAGCACTGGCCCGAGCGCAGTAACTCCGCGCGGCTGCGCGAGCTGCTCCGGGAAACCGGCCAGCTGACCGTGCGCCTGCCCGGCGGCGACTGCGTGCTGGAGGAAAACAGCACCCGGCCGCTTCTGCTGATTGCCGCCGGCACCGGCTTTGCCCAGATGAAGGCGCTGATTGAGGCGGCGCTGGCGCGCCATCCCGAGCGCCGGATTGACCTCTGGTGGGCCGCAAGGGAGCATCGCGAGCTGTATCTTGAGCCGCTCGCCACGCACTGGGCGCAGACGTATCCGCAGTTTACGTTTCATGCGGTGACCGAGTTTCCGCTTGCCGAGCCGCTGGCGGAAGGCGAGCGCCTGATTCACCACCAGGGCCGCATCGACGAAGCGCTGGAAGCGGCGGACCTGGATCCCGTCGAGTGCGATATTTATCTCTCCGGATCGCCGGGCATGGTATACGCCTGTCTGGATATTCTGGAAGACAAGGGCATCGACGAGGCCCGGGTGTTTTCCGACGTCTTCAGCTATGCCCCGCGGGATAAAGCCTGAAACGGCGGCGGGGAATTTGCTAGACTGGGCGTGTATTGACGATATCAACGCCGATTGCGTCTACGCGCTACGCAGTTCGCGCATGACAGGACACCGAGGAGGTTTGTATGGCCCGCGACGAAAACTCTTACGACGATACCGGCTTTCTGGCCATACTGGCCGGGCTGGTCGTGCTGGTCGGCATGGCTTGCCTTCCGGCGACCATCGCCTGGATCCAGACGTTCACCGGCTGATGGCCGCTTGTCAGGCAGCCCGTTATCGGGCTACCCTGACTTTCGCTACACGATATATCACGACAACCCGGCTGATTAGGCAAACCCCATGCATACCGCAGCATTTCCCTACACGGCAGGCATTTCATCGGTGCACGGCACCGCGCCTGGCGGCGGTTATGGCTATGGTGATTGGTTTAGCCAGGGGATGGCCGTGGCCGGCGATTGAGCCGCGCCAACGGGCATCCCGCCGGGTTGCCTGCCGCGAAAAGCCCCGGTGGGTAAACCCCCGCCGGGGCTTTTCGCGTTTAAGAATCCCGGTTCATTGCGGCAGTTGAGCCGCTATCACGCTAGATCGCTTACGTTACACAGGAGCTGCACCATGAGTTACCGCGCACCGGCCAACATCGCTACCCCCGCCCTGTACGGCTATCCGGCGTATGGCTACGGGTGGCGATTTAGCCCCGCGCGGCCGGCAGCAGCTGCCACCTCCGGCCGTGTTCACCGCGGTGGCGAGAGCCCACGATGTCCCTTGCCGACGGAGCGATAACCGATGAATGCGACTGCCACTATCCTCAAGACCGCCACTGCCCCGCAAACGGCGACGGCGCCCGACGCCGTCACCGCCCGTAAGCCCGCCGCGCCGGCCGACCCGCGGGCGCTGCCCGCCCCGGACGCGCTGCACGCCGAGTATCCGCTAAGCCCGGCGCTGCGCGAGGGCATCAAAGCCCGGCGCACGGCGGTCAAGCGCATCCTCTCGGGCGAAGATTCGCGCCTTTTGCTCGTGGTCGGACCCTGTTCCGCCCACGATCCCCGCGCCGTGCGGGAATACGCCGAGCGCCTGGCGCGCCTGGCCGACGAAGTCGCCGGGCAGATCGTGCCGGTGATGCGCGTCTACGTGGAAAAGCCCCGCACTACCGTTGGCTGGAAGGGCCTTGCCTATGACCCGGACCTCGACGGCCGCGGCGATATCGCCCGGGGGCTTGCGCTTTCTCGGGAGCTGATGCGCGACGTAGCCGAATGCGGCCTGCCGGTCGCCACCGAGCTTTTGCAGCCCATGCTGGCGCCGTACCTGGAAGACCTGCTGAGCTGGGTGGCCATTGGCGCCCGGACTACCGAGTCCCAGCTGCACCGCGAGCTTGCCAGCGGTCTCAACGCCGCGGTTGGCTTCAAGAACGCGACCAACGGCGGCGTTCAGGTTGCCGTTGACGCCATGGGCGCGGCGGCCCACCCGCACCAGCGCTTCGCCATGGATGCCGCCGGCCGCCCGGTGGTGGCGCAGACGCCGGGCAATCCGGATACCCACCTGGTACTGCGCGGCGGCAGCGGCGAGCCCAACTACCGAGCGGAGCACGTTCGGGCGGCGACGGCGGCGCTGGAAAGCGCCGGGCAGAACCCGCGACTGATGGTCGACTGCAGCCACGCCAACGCACGCAAGGACCACCGCCGCCAGAGCGAGGTGATGCTTGACGTGCTCGCCCAGCGCGAGGCGGGCAACCTGAACCTGGCCGCGCTGATGCTGGAAAGCTTTCTCCACGAAGGCAGGCAGCCCTTGACCCCCGGCGCGCTGCGCCACGGCGTCTCCATCACCGATGCCTGCATCGGCTGGGAGACCACCGAGCGGCTGCTCAAAACCGCCGCCGAACGGTTGGCATAACGTTTTACGCATGACACAAGAGGCCGCCCCATGGCGCGTTTTACACTGCAGCACCAGGATGCCCACGCCTACCGGCGCAAATCGCGTATCATCAGCCTGGTCATGGCCGGGCAGTTTGCCGTGCTGGGCATGCTGTTTGCAATGCTGCTGACGGCGGCCTTCGGCTCAAGCCTGGCGCTGAATGCCCTGGGCATGGTGCTGGGGCTTTTGGCCACCAGCGCGATGTTTGCCGTGCTCAAGGATCGCCCCTGGATGAACGAAGTGCGCTATGCCTGGCAGCTCAAGCACCACCTGGGCCAGGTCAGCGGATATCTGGTCACCCTGCGCCCGGCCGTTGAGCAGGACGACACCACGGCGCTGGATATCCTCACCTTTTATCATCAGGGCATGGAGCAGCTGGCCGAGCTCAACGGCCGTACCACCGACGACGACGCCGAAAGGCTGGCGGAAAAGATGCAGGTCAGGCTCAAGCGCGAAGCCCTCGACCTGCCCGAGGCGGTAGCAAGCTTCAACCCCGACGACCTGCGGCGCTACCGGCGCGCGTGAACGCCGGCCGCGCGCGTTACCAAAACCGTTTGTAAAACTGTTTGTAAAACCAAGGATCAGGGAGACTGGATGGGAACCTATCGCGACTTTTGGCCGGCGGCCGTGGCCGGCGCGCTGCTCATTGGCGGCTGTGCTGCCCCGGGCGCCGGGCCGTCTGCTACCGGTGGGTCGGCGGAGAGCACGTCAGGCAAGCCGTTGGGCGCCGACGTCTCCACCGCGCCGCTGCTGCCGCCGGCGCTCTTTCCCGGCGAGGGCGAAGGCTTCGAGGCCTGGCGGTGTGCGCCGGCCAACCAGCATATGGTCACCGCCTTCGGCGATGAGACGCTCAAACTCTGGTCGCTGCACGGCGCCTGGCAGCTGCCCCAGGCGGTCGTCGCCAGCGGCGCGCGCTACCAGAATGGCGAGATCAGCTTTTGGAACCGCGGCGACAAGGCCCAAGTGGAAACGCCCCGTGGCCAGCTTAAATGCCAGCTGGCGCACAGCCGCGACGCGCGCACCCGGGACAATCACCCCGGCGTGATGTTTTTCGCCCACGGCAACGAGCCGGGCTGGACCGTCGAGCTGGACAACCACGAGCCGCTGCTGACGCTTTCCACCGACTACGGCGACACCACAGAAACGCTGCCTTATATGATGAGCGTCATGGACAACGACGCCGGTCGTGTAGTGCTGGAAAACGCCAACGCCGGGCGGTTTTTCCGCGTGCGCATCGAGGCCGCCGCCTGCTTTGACGACATGAGCGGCAATCCTCATCCGGCCCGGGTGACGCTCTCCATCGACGGCGAGCAGTACAGCGGCTGCGGCGAAGGCATCGCGCCCTGAGCTTGTTAAGTATCGGCCGCGGCGTTAGCCTTTAAGCGTTTGCACTTTATCGTTGAGGAGAGTCATGCGATATCTTCACACCATGGTCCGGGTCAGCGACCTGGACGCCGCGCTGCATTTCTACTGCGACCTTTTGGGGCTCAAGGAAATGCGCCGCAAGGACAACGACAAGGGCCGCTTTACCCTGGTATTTCTGGCAGCACCCGAAGACGAAACCCGCTCGGCTGAGGAGCAGGCGCCGGAAATCGAGCTGACCCACAACTGGGACCCGGAAACCTACGACGGCGGGCGCAACTTCGGCCATCTGGCCTATGAGGTGGACGATGTTTACGCCCTGTGCCAGCACCTCCAGGATAACGGCGTCACCATCAACCGCCCGCCCCGGGACGGCCGCATGGCCTTCGTGCGCTCCCCGGACGGCATTTCGGTAGAGCTTCTGCAAAAGGGCGAGCCGCTGGCGCCCGCCGAGCCCTGGGCCTCCATGGACAACACCGGCACCTGGTAGGCGCCGCAACGAGGAAACCACATGACGCCCCCCGTCTCGAAGCCTTCCTTTTTTACCCGCCGCTGGTCGGCCGCCGGCGCCCTGGCGGCGGCCGTCACGCTGCTGGCCGCCTGTTCCAGCACCCCGCCGGCATCAACGCCCGATGAGGCGGGCGGCGGCAAACCGCTCAGCGGCGAGGTGGTCGACCAGCGCTGGAATCTGCTGCTCATCGGCACCCACGAGCGCCTGGACCTGCCCGAATCGGCGCACTTTCGCATCGCGCCGGACGGCCGCATCAGCGGCAGCGACGGCTGCAACCGCTTTACCGGCAAGGCATCGCTTGGCGACAAGCAGCGCATCAGCATCGAGGAGCTTGCCACCACGCGCAAGGCCTGCCCCCAGCTTGACGATGCAAAGCGCGTGACCGATATGCTGGAAAACGCCTACCGCTACCTGATCGACCACGACCGGCTGGTGTTCTTCGGCCCGGATAGCCGGGTCATCGGCGGCTGGCGCAAGGCAAACTAGCCGTCAGCGCTTCGGGTCAGGGTTAAAGCGGGCGATAAAGCGCCCGTCGATGCGCTCTTTTAAGCGCCACGCCCAGCGCCCGGCCGCCCCGAGCGGGCCGTAGCTTGCCACCGCGCGGCCGTCGCCGGTGCCGATCAGCGAAAGCACGCGCCGGGGCGGCCGCCAGTCCTTCGGGGCCTCGCCCCGGCACGCCCGGCGCAGGTTGGCCGCCAGGGGCGGGCCCATGCGCACCGCGTAGACGCCGGCCTTGGGCAGGGCGGGGGTGAACGCCGCGCCGTCTCCGGCGGCGAACACCCCGGGCGCGCCCCGCGCCTCAAGGCTTTTGCCCACCTCAATAAACCCCCGTTCGTTAAGCGCAAGGTCGCTCTCTTTCAGCCAGCCGTGGCCGATGGCACCGGTGGCCCAGAGCACGATATCTGCCGGCACCGGCGCGCCCTGTTCAAGCATCACTGCCTCTTCCCCAAGCTCGCTTACGCGCACGCCGGTGCGCAGCGTCACGTCGGCTTTTTTCAGCGCCCGAGCCAAAAGCGCTCGGGGCAGCCGGCCCGCGTCGGGTAAGAGCGTTTGCCCTCCGCTGATCAGCGCGCCGTCAAAGCGCACGTCCGAGCGGCGCGCGCGCAGCGCCGCGAGCACCGCGAGCAGGGTTTCGCACCCGGCGGCGCCTCCACCAACGCTGACGACGCTTTGCCGACTGCCGGCGGGCAGGGCGTCAACCCGCGCGCACAGCGCCTGCCAGCGCGACGGCAGTTTGGCAAGCGGGCGCAGGGCGAGCACGTTGGGCGCCTGCGCCGCTGTTTCGGGTTTATAAAGCGTTGCGCCGACGTTGATCGAGGCCGCGTCAAAACCCAGGCGTTCGCCGCCGGCAAGCGTCACTTCCCGCGTCTCGGCGCTGAACGCCGTCGCGCGCTGCTCGATCAGCCGGGCGCCGGCCCGGCGGCACAGCGCGGCGAGGTCGATTTGGGTATCAGCAAGCGTGCATTTCCCGGCAAGCCAGGCGGGCACCCGGCCGGAATACGCCGCGAAGCGGCCTTCGCTGATCACCGTCAGGCGAACGCCGGGTTCCGGGCGGCGGGCGAAGGCTTCGAGCACCAAGGCGTGGGCGTGGCCTCCGCCGATCAGCACCAGCTCTTTTTTCGCTCCTGCGTTCATACGTGGCGACGCCAGGCGAAGTAGCGCTCAAGCAGGCTGAGCACGCGCTCGGGCTTGTGGGCGTTTTTCCATGCCCCGGCGGTGGCCTTGGCCGCCTCGCTCAGGGTGGGGTAGGGGTGAACCGTGCCCAACAGCTTGTTCATGCCCAGGTTGTGCTTCATCGCCAGGCTGAACTCGCCGAGCCATTCGCCGGCGTTTTCGGCCACGATAGTCGCGCCCAGAATCTTGTCCCGGCCGGGGACGGTGAGCACCTTGATAAAGCCCTCCGTGGCGCCCTCGGCAATGGCGCGGTCGCTCTCATTCATGGCGTAGCGGGTCAGCTCATAGGCGATGCCCTGCTCTTTGGCCTCGCGCTCGTTGAGCCCCACCCGGGCGATTTCCGGCTGGGTGTAGACCACGGCGGGGATAAATCGATAGTCGACGTTGAAGCGCTTGAGCTCGCCGAACAGCGCGTTGACCGCGGCGTGCCAGGCCTGGTGGGCGGCGGCGTGGGTGAGCTGGTAAGGGCCGGCGACGTCGCCGCAGGCCCAGACGTTGGGCAGGCGGGTTTGCAGCTGGCGGTTGAGCGCCAGAGTGCCAGTATCGGTTGCGATCCCCAGCGCCTCGAGCCCCAGCCCTTCGACGTTGGCACGGCGGCCCACGCACACCAGCAGATAGTCAAACTCGACGCTTTGTTCGCCGCCGGCGGCGGTACTCAGGTGCAGCCGCTGGCCGCCGTCGTGGCTGATGCGCTCGGCGCGGGCGCGGGTCAGCACGGCCACTCCGTCCTGCTCCAGGGTGTTGGCCATGTGTTCGCCCACCTCGGCGTCTTCGCGGCCCAGCAGCTGCTCGCCGCCTTCGACCAGCGTGACCCGGCTGCCAAGCCTGGCAAAGCTCTGGCCGAGCTCGCAGCCGATGGCGCCGCCGCCGAGCACCGCCAGCCGCCCGGGCAATTCTTCAAGCTGCCAGAGGTTTTCCGAGGTCAGCACCCGGGCCTCGTCGATGCCGGGAAGCGCCGGGATGGCCGGCCGCGCGCCGGTGGCGATGACGATATGCCGGGCGCTCAGGCGCTTGCCGCCGGCCTCGACCTCCCAGGGCGTAGCGAGCGTAGCGTGCGCCTTGTGCACGTCGACGCCGAGCGCGGTATAGCGCTCGACGCTATCGTGGGGGGCGACGGTGGCAATAGCCTTGCGTACGTGGCCCATCACCCGGGAGAAATCCACCGCGGGCGTGCCGGCGTGGCCTACGAGAATGCCAAAGCGCTCGGCGTGGCGCACCTCGTGCGCGGCGCGGGCGGCGCGAATCAGCGCCTTGGAAGGCACGCAGCCGGTGTTCAGGCAGTCGCCGCCCATGTCGCCGGCTTCCACCAGCGCCACTTTGGCTTTGACCGCGCTGCCGATATAGGCGCTCACAAGCCCCGCGGAGCCAGCGCCGATGACCAGGATGTCGTAGTCAAAGCGCTTTGGGCGGGTAAAGCCCCGATAGACCTGGCGGCGCTGAACCAGGCGCATAATTTTCCGCGCGATCCAGGGAAAGAAGGCCAGCAGCACAAAGGAGGCGAGAAGCCCCGGGGAGACCACGTCGCCCAGGCGCTCGATTTCGCCCAGCTGGCCGCCGGCGTTGACGAACACCGCGGTGCCGGGAAGCATGCCCACCTGGCTGACCCAGTAAAACGTCCGCGCCTTGATTCGCGTCAGCCCCATCACCAGGTTGATGACGAAAAACGGAAACGCCGGCACCAGCCGCAGGCTGAAGAGATAAAACGCGCCGTCGCGGTCCACCCCCCGGTTGATCGCCGCCAGACGGCGGGGAAAGCGCCGCTCGATGGGGCCGCGCAGCAGGTAGCGCGAAATCAGAAACGCAAGCGTCGCCCCGATGGCGCTGGCAAAGGAGATCAGCAAAAGGCCCAGGGGCAGGCCGAAAAGCGCCCCGCCGAGCAGGGTAAGAATCGCCGCCCCCGGCAGCGACAGCGCGGTGATGATCACGTAGACGGCAAAAAAGGTCCCGGCGATCTGCCACGGCCGGCGGTCAAACGCCGCCTGGAAGTCGCTCTGGTAGGCCTTGAGCGTATCCAGGCTGAACCACTGGTGGGCGCCGGTGGCAAAAAAGGCGCCGATGGCGAGCAAAAGCAGGGCGGCGATCAGCAGGCGTTGTCGGTTCACGGATATCTCCGGCGAGTGGGGTGTCGTGGGTAAGGCGTATTCAGCGGTGGCCCGCGCTTGTGACCCGGGCTTTGAGGCAGGCGGGCCTGCCCTGCTTTTTCAGCTGTCGGCTCATGGCGATGTCTTCTCGTGGCGGCCGTTCGGGAAAGCCCCCGACGGCGGCGAAGGCTGCCCGGGTCATGAACATGGCCTGGGCTCCGGTAGCAACGCCGGTGAGCCGCGAGCGCGCGTTGATCAGCGCGGCGATGACGCCGGGCCGGTGTGTCAGGGAGACGTCAAAGCGGCCCCAGCGGTGGGTAGAAAGCGCCTGCTGGATCCGCTCCGGCGCGCCGTCCGGCAGCCGGGTGTCGGCGCGGAGAAACAGCAGCGTGTCGAAGCCTGCGGCGCTGGCGCCGAGGTTCATCTGCGCGCCGCGGCCGGGCGGAGCGGTCATCACGGTATCGGCCAGCGGCAGGGCCAGAGCGGCGCTGCGATCCGTGCTTTCGCCGTCGACCACCACCAGCTCCGCACCCCGGCGGCGCAGAGGCTGCAGGCCTTCAAGCGTTGCCGCAAGGGTCGCTGCTTCGTTGAGCACCGGGATGACGATGCTGAGGTGGGCCGGGTTGAGTGTCGCGGTGTCAGCCAAGCGTAGCGTCCTCTTTAACAGTCTGTGTCGTGTGCTTTGCCGCGCCCAGGCGCCCGGGCAGCGTGGCGGCGAGGGTAAAGCCCACCAGCGGCAGGGCGGCCTGCACCAGCGCCCAGACGCTGATCAGCCGCCGGTTGCCGCCCGACGCCAGCGCCACGGCCTCGGTGGTGACGGTCTCGACCCGCCCCGCGCCGAGAAGCCGGGTGGGCAGGTACTGGCCAATGCTGATGGCAAGCCCCACGGCGAAGGCGGTAGCAAGCGGGGCGGCCAGCAGCGGCAGGCGCACCCGCCAGAAGGCGGCGTTGCGCGAGACGCCGAGCGTGCGGGCGATTTCCAGCCAGCGCGGGTCGAGCCGCCGGTAGGCCTCGGCAAGCGACAGGTAGACGTAGGGCAGCACAAACAGCAGGTGCCCGGCAATCACCAGGCCGAGATTGGGGCCGATGCCGGCGCTTTCGGCGGCTACCACCAGGCCGAAGAGAAAGGCGATCTGCGGTACCAGCAGCGGCGCGTACAAAAGCCACAGCGCTCGCCAGGGCTTTATGTTGCGCCGGTGCTCGTTTTCCAGCACGGCGAGTACCAAAAGGGTGGCCAGCAGCGTGGCCGCCAGCGCAATCCCGGCGGTGTTAACAAGCGCCTCGCCGAGCATCGGGGTGAAGCGCCGCCAGTGATCAAGCGTCAGCGTTTGTGGCAGGGCATCCGGAAAGCGCCAGAATCCGGCGAAGGAAAACAGCACCAGCCCGGCGAGAGCGGCTACGGCGGTAAGGCTCGCGCCGGCTAACCCCGCGCGGCCGATCACGCGCAGCGTCGCCTCGCCGCGCCGGCGGCCGCCCCCGGTCAGCCAGGGGCGCAAAAGCCGGGTGACAAGCCGCTCGCCGAGCCACCAGATGGCAAGGGCGACAAGCGTTACGCCCAGCTGCAGCACCGCCGCCGCCGAGGCCATAAAGCGCTGGCTTAAGTCCGGGTCGTTGAACCACTCAAGGATCGACACCGCAAGCGTCGGCGGGAGCGCCGGGCCGAGGATCAGCGCCATGTCCACGTTGGCGGTGGCGTAGGCGATGACCGCATACAGCGGCAGGCGGATCAGCGGGTAGAGCGCCGGCAGTACGGTCTTGAGCCAGCCAAGGGTGGGCGCATAGCCAAGCGATCGGGCGATTTCCACGCGCTTTTCCGGCTGCAGCCGCTCGAGGGCGGCAAGGCTCATCAGCAGCAGAAACGGGATTTCCTTGAGGATCAGCCCGGCCATCAGCGAAAGCCCCAGCGGGTCGTTGACGATCAGCGCGTCCGGCGGCTGTTCGGCGCCGGTAAGCCAGGGCGATACCAGGCGCATGGCAAGCCCCGACGGCGCGATGAGAAACGCCAGGCCAAAGCCCAGCGCGGCGTGGGGGACGGCGAGCAGCGGCGACACCAGCCGGCGCACGCTGCGCGCCAGTCGGCCGCTTTGCCCGGCGGCAAGAAACAGCACCACGGCGGCAAGGGCGACGGCCGGCGTGACCAGCCCGCTTGCCAGACTCAGCGCCGCCGAGCGCCCGAGCCCCGGCTGGTCAAGCAGCTCCCGCCAGGGCGCGAGGCTGACCGTTTCCCCGCCCAGCGCCGGCAGGTAGCCAAAGGCCGGGAGCACAATCATGGTAAGTCCCGCCACCACCGGTAGCGTCAGCAGGGCGATCACCAGCACGGGCGCCAGCCGCAGCACGGCTAGTTCACTCCGTAGCGCTTAAGCCAGGCGTCCTGCAGCGCGCCCGTCCAGCTGGGGTGGGGCTCGGCCAGGGTGTTGGCCAGCGCGCCAGGAGGCGGCAGGGCGGGGCTATCGTTTTGCGTTCGAAATAGCGCCCGGTCGTCTTCGCTCAGCCGGGTGAGGTCGAGCACGGTGCGATCGCCCCAGACGTCCAGCGACTGCTTTCGCGCCTGGGCGTCCGGGGAGAGCAGGAAGTTGGCCAGCGCCATGGCGCCGGCCTTGTGCGGCGCGTTGTAGGGGATCGCGACGAAGTGCACGTTGCCCAGGGTGCCGCCGTCGAAGACGTAGCTGCGCACGCTCGGCGGCAGCTGATATTCCTTCACCGCAACGGCGGCGTCGGTAGGGTAGAAGGAAAACGCCAGCGATAGCTCGCCGTCGCTCATCAGAGTGCGCAGCCGGGGGCCGGAGGCGGGGAAACTCCGCCCTTCGCGCCACAGGGTGGGGTGCAGCGCGTCAAGGTAGTCCCACAGCGGCGCGGTGACGCTGTCAAAGTCGCTTTCCGTCACCGGCGCATAGAGCGCCTCAGCGCTATCGGTGAGCTCGATCAGCGCCTGCTTCAGAAAAGTGCTGCCGGTGAAGTCCGGAATGCGCGGGTAGGTGAAGCGCCCGGGGTTTTCTCTGGCCCAGCCGAGCAGCTCGTGCATGCTGCCCGGCGGCGCCTGATCCGCGCTAAAGCCCGGCGCGTCGCTATCGTAGTAAAAGGTGATCTGGGCGCGGCCCCAGGGCGACTCAAAGCCATCAACGGGCAGGGTGAAGTCGGTGGCCACCTCGGGGTTGTCCGCGGGGTTGGTCAGCGCAAAGTGGGGCAGTGACTCGGCGAAGGGGCCGAACAGCAGGCCGCTTTCGCGCATGGCGGCGAAGTTTTCGCCGTTGAGCCAGATGGCATCGATGCTACCGTCTTCGTCGTTGCCCGCCTGCTTTTCCGCCAGCACCCGGGCAACGGCGCTGCCGGTGTCCTCAAGCTTGACGTGCTCGACGTTAACGCCGAAGCGCGCTTGCATCTGCCCCGCGACCCAGTCGACGTAGCGGTTGACGCGGGAGTCCCCGCCCCAGGCGTTCCAGTACACCGTCTGGCCCTCGGCGCGCTTGAGCACCGCGCGCCAGTCGTCGGGGTCGGGTGCCGCCGGCGCGGCGGCAAAAGCGGGCAGCGAGAGCATGGCCAGCAGGCCGGCGGTGGCCAGCGAGCGGCGGCGGTAAGGCTCGGTCATGCGGGGTCCTTGGTATTAGCGGCAGCAGTCAATAGAGCACGTCGTCCAGGTAGGCGAGCTCGTTCTCCGCGGCGTCAATGGCCGGCAGCGACAGATAGTGCTCCACGCGATCGCGGACGTCTTCGCCCTGCGCCGGATCGTGCGGGCTGCCGCGCGCCTGTAAACGCTGCGTGCGCCACTTGGCACACCAGGTCAGCGAACGCAGCCACATGGCCCGGCGGCAGGCGAGCAGGGTCTCGACGCTGGGGATATTTTCGCCCTGGGTGGCGCTCATTTTGCGCTGCCAGCGCTGATAAAAGTCGGCGACGTCTTCCGGCGTGAGCACGGCGTAGCTGGCGGTATCCCAGGGGGTCGAGGTAGCCAGGCTGGCGTGGGCCAGGTCGAACCCGGCGAGGCCGTAGCGGCAGCTGTCCAGGTTGAGGAACAGGGCGCGCCCCCGCTCGTCGATGAGAAAGTTGCTCGGGTGGGCTGCCAAGCTGATCAGGCAGGGGGTGGCGTAGTAAAGCTTCGTTGGCAGCGCCTTAAACGCGCGGTGTATGCGCCGGCTGACGGCGTCGGGCAGCTGGGCGGTATCCACGAACAGCGACTGCTCGGCGATCTCGCGGTACAGGGCGCGCCACGGATTGGCCGGCGCGGGCAGCGGCGGGCGATGCTCGGGCGCGGGCAGTGCCAGGTTATGAAGCGCGGCAAGCGCTGCGGCAATGCGGGGCAGGTCGTCGGGCAGCGCGGCCGGCCGGCCGAGCACGGCGTCGACCACCAGCCCGCCCTGGGGCAGGTGGTCGTCCGGGGGCAGTACCGCATGCAGATGCGGCGCGTGCCCGCTTTCCGCGGCTCGCCGGTAGCACGCGGCCTGGTGCGCCAGGCGGGCCTCGGGTGTGGAATCCAGCCGGCCCGGTTTGGGCAGGCGTATCACCCGGTCGTCGACGCCGTCGTCGCGAAGCCAAACGTGATCGTGGGCAAGTCCAGTATCGGCCATGGGCTCAAGGTGATGCCAGGCGATTCCGGCGTGCTCCAGCGCCGCCTCAAGCGGCTTGATGGCGATAGTCATAAGCGCTCCCTGGCAGGGGGTTGAGCGTGTCCGGCGAGGCTTTTATGGCTTGACGATTATGATACAAGAGTTGCACATAGTATACACGCTGAGGCGCCGGGCGGCGCCCGGGCTTTCAACGCTTTCGTCACGGCGCCGCCGAAAGCGCCACCCGTTGGCTCGGGGGACGGTAAAACGCCCGCGCGGAGCGGGCGTTGTGCCTGGGCAGCTGTGGCCGAGAGGGTTAGAGCGAGTCGATTTTCTGCCGCTGCTCTTCCAGCAGAGCCCGGGCGGCGCGCACCTCGGCGAGCTTGCCGCGCTCCTTTTCCACCACGGCTTCGGGGGCCTTGGCGATAAAGCCCTCGTTGCCGAGCTTTTTCTCGATGCCGTCGATCTGCTTGTTCTGCCTGGCGATTTCCTTGTCCAGCCGAGCAAGCTCGGCGTCCTTGTCGATGAGCCCGGCCATGGGCACCAGCACCTCCATGTGGCCTACCAGCTGGGTGGCACAAAGCGGCGCGTCGTCGGGGTTGTCAAGCCAGGTGGCGCTTGAAAGCTTGGCCAGCTTCATCAGAAACGGCCGGTTTTGCTCAAGCCGCGCGGCGTCTTCGGCGCGTCCCTTGGTCAGCAGTACGTCGATCTGCCGGCCCGGGGCGATGTTCATCTCGGCGCGGACGTTGCGCACCGCGACGATCACGCCCTTGAGCCATTCGATGTCCCGCGCGGCGGCGTCATCGATCAGGCCCTCGTCGGCCTCGGGCCAGGCCTTGGCCATGATGGAATCGCCGTCGCCTGAGTGGGTGCCGGCGAGCGGGGCCACGCGCTGCCAGATCTCTTCGGAGATGTAGGGCATCATCGGGTGCGCCAGGCGCAGCACGGCTTCGAGCACGCGCACCAGCGTCTGGCGGGTGCCGCGCTTGGCCTCAATACTTTCCTGTTCACCCCAAAGTACCGGCTTGGACAGCTCCAGGTACCAGTCGCAGTACTCGTTCCAGACGAAGTCGTAAAGCGCCTGGGAGGCGTGGTCGAAGCGGTAGTCGTCGATGTAGCGGGTGACGCTGGCCGTGGTTTTTTGCAGCGCCGAGAGAATCCAGCGGTCGGCCAGCGACAGCGTCACTTCACCGCCATCCACGCCGCAGTCTTCGCCGTCGGCGTTCATCAGCACGTAGCGCGAGGCGTTCCACAGCTTGTTGCAGAAGTTGCGGTAGCCGTCGAGACGGCTCATGTCGAACTTGATGTCGCGCCCGGTGGTCGCCTGGGAGAGGAAGGTAAAGCGCAGCGCGTCGGTGCCGTGGGGCTCGATGCCGTCCTTGAACTCGGCCCGGGTAGCCTTGGCGATGGCTTTGGCCTTCTGCGGCTGCATCATGTTGCCGGTGCGCTTTTCAACGAGCTCGTCGAGGCTGATGCCGTCGATCAGGTCGATGGGGTCGAGCACGTTGCCCTTGGACTTGGACATCTTGTTGCCCTGGCCGTCGCGCACCAGGCCATGGACGTAGACCGTCTTGAACGGCACTTCGCCGGTGAACCTGAGCGTCATCATGATCATCCGCGCGACCCAGAAGAAGATGATGTCAAAGCCCGTGACCAGCACGCTGGTAGGGTGGAAGGTGGCAAGCTCCGGCGTCTGCTCGGGCCAGCCAAGCGTGCCGAAGGTCCACAGCGCCGAGCTGAACCAGGTGTCGAGCACGTCGTCGTCCTGGGTCAGGGTGACATCGGCGGCGATGCCGTGCTTCTCCCGGGCTTCGGCCTCGGTGCGGGCGACAAAGACGCGGCCGCTTTCGTCGTACCAGGCGGGAATACGGTGGCCCCACCACAGCTGGCGGGAGATGCACCAGTCCTGCAGGTCGCGCATCCACGAGAAGTACATGTTCTCGTAGTTCTTGGGCACAAACTCGATATCGCCGTCTTCCACCGCCTTGATGGCGGGCTTGGCAAGCTCCTCCACGGCGACAAACCACTGGTCGGTCAAAAGCGGCTCGATAAGGTCGCCGGAGCGGTCCCCAAAGGGCAGGGTGTTGCTGACGGTTTCGACTTCCTGCAGAAGGCCCGCGGCGTCCATGTCGGCGACGATCCGCTTGCGTGCCTCGAAGCGGTCGAGCCCGGCGTATTTGGCCGGCAGGCTTGAGTCTTCGCCGGGCTGGATTTGCCCCTTGAGATCGTAGATCTCGGCGCGCTCAAGGACGGTGGCGTCCTGGGAGAAAACGTTGATCAAAAGATGCCCCTGGCGCTTGCCGACTTCGTAGTCGTTGAAGTCATGGGCCGGAGTGATCTTCACGCAGCCCAAGCCCTTGTCCATGTCGGCGTGCTCGTCGGCGACGATGGGGATGCGCCGGCCCACCAGCGGGAGCTCGACGAACTTGCCCACCAGCGAGGCGTAGCGCGGGTCTTCCGGGTTGACCGCCACGCCGGTGTCACCCAGCAGCGTTTCCGGGCGGGTGGTGGCAACGACGAGATGGTCCTGACCGGCGTCGGTTTTGACGCCGTCGGCCAGCGGGTAGCGGAAGTGCCAGAAGCTGCCCTGCTGGTCGCGGTTTTCCACTTCCAGGTCGGAAATCGCGGTGTGTAGGGTGGGGTCCCAGTTGACCAGCCGCTTGCCGCGGTAGATCAGGTTGTCCTCGTGCAGGCGAACGAAGACTTCCTGGACGGCCTGGTAGAAGCCGTCGTCCATGGTGAAGCGCTCCCGGGACCAGTCCACGCTTGCACCCATGCGGCGCAGCTGGCGGGTAATGTGGCCGCCGGACTCTTTCTTCCACTCCCAGACCTTGTTCATGAAGGCGTCGCGGCCGAGGTCGTGGCGGGTCTTGCCTTCCTCGGCGGCGAGCTTGCGCTCGACCAGCATTTGCGTGGCGATGCCGGCGTGGTCGGTGCCGATCTGCCACAGGGTGTTGTTACCCTGCATGCGCTTGTAGCGGGCCAGGGTATCCATGATGGTGTCCTGGAAGGCGTGGCCCATGTGCAGGCTGCCGGTGATGTTGGGCGGCGGGATCATCATGGAAAACGGCGTGCCCCTGCCGGAGGGCGCAAAGCGGTTGTCGGCTTCCCAGCGCTGATACCAGCGGGTTTCGATGCTTTCGGGTTGGTAGGTCTTTTCCATGGGTTCACTCATAGCAAGGATGCCGCGCCGGGGCATCGCATTGATGTTGTGGGGCAGCAGGCGAAAAATGGCGTCGAGTATAACCCCTGAGGCCGTCCGGCGTCAGGCCTCGCCCCCGCGGCAGTGGCTTCCCGGCCGGCGGGCGCTGCCGCCCATAGCGAGAAGCCCGAACGCCGGGCCGGGCAATAGCCACCAGAGCACGGCCGGGCCGTGATCGGCCCACTGCGTCGTGACCAGCGCGATGGCGGGGATGGTCAGGGCAAAGCCGATGGCGTTCATCCCGGCAAGGGCCGCACCCAGCCGCTCCGGCGGGGCGCTTTGGGAGGCCAGCGCGGAAAACTGCGCCGAGTCGGCAATCACGCTGATCCCCCAGACGCCGAGCAGCGCGATCAGCAAAAGCGGCGGGGCGCTGCCCAGAAGCGGATAGCTCAGGCACAGCGCGCCGGAGGTGGCCAGCGCCGCGCGGGCGACCGCCGGACTGCCGTAGCGGCGGCTGGCCCGGCCGGCCAGAATGCACCCCGGGGTGCCCAGAGCCATAACGGCGAAGCTGAGCCAGGCCACGCCCGCCAGCGGAGCGTCAAGGCGCTCAAGCTCCCGGGTGACGAGCAGCGGCACCAGCGCCCAGAAGCCGTAAAGCTCCCAGGAGTGGCCAAAGTAGCCCAGCGCCGCGGCGCGAAAAGGGCGCTGCTTGAAGGCGCGCGCGCCGGCCCAGGGCGGCCCGGCGGGCGCCTTTTCCGGTAGGTGCGGCCCCACGCCCAGCGCCAGGATGAGCGCGGCGGCGACCACCGCCAGCAGCGAGGCCAGCAGCAGCGGCCACTGCCAGGGGAGAGCCAACGTGAGCCCGCGCAGCAGGTGCGGCGAGGCGGTGCCCAGGGTGAGCATGCCGACCAGCCAGCCCAGCGCGGCACCCGCCTGGCGGGGCGTCCAGCTGACCACCAGCTTCATGCCCAGCGGGTAGATGCCAGCCAGGCACAGCCCGGTGAGAAAGCGCAGCAGCACGCCGAGCGCCAGCTGGTGGGCGGTGAGGATAAAAGCACCGTTGACCAGCGCGCCGGCAAGCGCGGCGCTGGCGAAGAGGCGGCTGGCGCGCACCCGGTCGGCAAGGCCCGTGGTGGCAATGGCGAGGGTGCCGCTAATAAAGCCCGCCTGCACCGCAATGGTCAAAAGCCCCAGGTCGCCGTCGGTGAATTCCGCGGCCCATTTCAGCGCCTCGCCGACGCCGTTGACGCTGAACCACAGCGAGGTGCCGAAGAGCTGGGCGATGACGATGGTCACCAGCGGAAAGCGAGCAAGCCGCAGCATAGGTTCACCGCAAAGAAAAGCGAATGGCGTCCCAGCCGGCCGTTAGCCCAGCTGGTGCGGTACCACCTCGTGGCCCAGCGCCTTGTAGCGCTGCCAGCAGGCGCGCTTGGCCATGAGCACGGCCTGGTGCTGGTTGATGATCTCGGCCACCCGGGCGTAGCGCTCGAAGCCCTCGGGAATATCCGGGTGCAGGTTTAAAAGCGCCGTTTCTCCCTTGGGGGCGGGCAGGTTGCCCCACCCCAGGGTGACCGGCACCTCTGCCGCCATTTCGCTGTCTTCCAGCGCGTGGGGCAGGTAGGCGTCCGGGCGAAAGTCCCACAGCGCGGCGTCGGCCTGCTCGGCAAGGGCGCGGTCTTCGCAGTGCAGGTGCAGCCGGTAGCCTCGGCGCCAGATAGTATCCGAAAGCTTGCAGGCAAACGCCAGCCGCGCGTCCAGGGTGGTGTCCGGCAGAATGTAGAAGTCGATACGCGCCATAGGGGCTCCTGCGCTGCCGGCGCTTATACCAGCCGGGTCAGCCAGCCGCGGGTGTCTTCGCTCCGACCGTACTGCAGGTTCAGCAGCTGGGTGCGCAGGCGCTTGGCCACGGCGTTGTCGCCGCCGGCGGTCAGGCGGATGCGCTCGTGCTCGGTAACCAGCTCGCTGACCGGGGTAATCACCGCCGCCGTGCCGCAGGCAAAGACCTCGGTAATCTCGCCGGACTCGGCGCCTTCGCGCCATTCGTCGAGACTCACCGGGCGCTCTTCCGGGGTCAGGCCCTCGTCCCGGGCAAGGGTCAGCACCGAGTCCCGGGTGACGCCTTCGAGGATGGTATCGGTCAGGCGCGGGGTCACCAGGCGGCCGTCGCTGAAGACGAAAAACAGGTTCATGCCGCCCAGCTCTTCGATCCAGCGGTTCTCCGCGGCGTCGAGAAACGCCACCTGGCTGCAGCCCTGGGCTTCGGCCTGCTTTTGCGCGGCGAGCGAGGCGGCGTAGTTGCCGCCGCACTTGGCAAAGCCGGTGCCGCCCGGGGCGGCGCGCTTAAAGTGGCTGGAAAGCCAGATCGACACCGGCTCCACGCCGCCCTTGAAGTAGGCCGCCGCCGGCGAGGCGATGACGTAGAAGTCCACTTCGTGGGAGGGGCGCACGCCGAGAAACGCTTCGGTAGCGATCATGAACGGGCGCAGGTAAAGGCTGCACTCGTCGGCGGCGTCGGCCGGGGTGGGCACCCAGGCGTGATCCTGGGCGAGCAGCGCCTTGAGCGCGCCGATAAAGTCGTCGTCGGAGAGCTCCGGCAGCGCCAGGCGGCGGGCGCTTTTGCGAAAGCGCTCGGCGTTTTTCTCCGGGCGGAAGGTCCACACCGAGCCGTCGGCGTGGCGGTAGGCCTTGATGCCTTCGAAGATTTCCTGGCCGTAGTGCAGCACCGCGGCGGCCGGGTCCAGGGTCAGCGGGCCGTAGGGAGAAATGCCGTGGGCGTGCCAGCCGGCCTCCAGCGTCCAGCGGATGTGCGCCATATGATCGCTGAAGTGGGTGCCGAACCCCGGGGCCTGAAGAATGCTGTCGCGGACGTTGTCGGGCACGGGCTGGTTGGACGGTACCAGTTGAAAGGCGTCGGCAGGATATGAGTCTGAAGGCACGGGCGTGTTCTCCGCTGAAAACCAGCGCGGGGCTGGCGGATAAAAGACGGGCGTAAAACCGGAGTGAAAAGCCGGCGCGGGCTTGCCGGCACAGAGGACCGGCAAGCCCTGGGGCTTTCCATGTTAGCGCTCGACGTCTTCCACGTCAGCCTCGTTTTGCCGATCCAGCAGGTACTGGGTCAAAAGCCCGACCGGGCGGCCGGTGGCGCCTTTCTGCTTGCCGGAGTGCCAGGCGGTGCCGGCGATGTCCAGGTGCGCCCAGGGGTAGCTTTGGGTGAAGCGCGAGAGAAAGCACCCTGCGGTAATGGTGCCCGCCGGCTTGCCGCCGATGTTGGCCAGGTCGGCGAAGTTGGAGTCCAGCTGCTCCTGGTATTCGTCCCACAGCGGCAGGTGCCAGGCGCGGTCCCAGGCGGTTTCCCCGGCGTCGAGCACGTCCAGGGCGACGTCGTCGTCGTTGGCCAGAAGCCCGCTGGCGTGGTGGCCAAGGCCGATGATCGCCGCGCCGGTGAGGGTGGCGATGTCCACGACGCTTGCCGGCTCAAAGCGTTCGGCGTAGGTCAGGGCGTCGCACAGCGCCAGGCGGCCTTCGGCGTCGGTATTGAGCACTTCGACGGTGAGCCCCTTGAGGGTGGTGACGATGTCGCCGGGCTTGGTGGCCGCGCTGCCGGGCATGTTTTCCGCCGCGGCGACGATGAACACGAGGTTCATGGCGGGGCGAATGCCGAGCATGGCTTTGGCCGTGCCGAATACGCTTGCCGCACCGCCCATGTCGAATTTCATTTCGTCCATGCCGGCGCCGGGCTTGAGCGAAATGCCGCCGGAGTCGAAGGTGATGCCCTTGCCTACCAGCACGTGGGGCGCCTCGTCAGGGTTGTCGGCGCCCCGATAGTGCATCACGATCAGCCGCGTAGGCTCGACGCTGCCGCGCCCCACCGAAAGCAGCGATCCGGCGCCGAGGGCCTCAAGGGCGTCTTCGTCGAGGATCTCGGCGGTGAGCGCGCCGTCGGACTCGGCCGCCAGGGCTTCAGCCTCGGCGGCCAGGTAGCGCGGCGTGCAGACGTTGCCGGGCAGGTTGGCAAGCGTGCGGGTATGGTTGATGCCTTCGCCAATGGCGCGGCCGATGGCCGCTCCCTGTTCGATGAGCGCGGCTTCGTCGCTGTCCCGGGCGCAGAGCGCGACCCGTTCAAGAACGGGAGACTCGGCCGGCGACGTCTTGAAGCGGTCGAAGCGGTAGCCGGCGCCGAGCACGGCCTCGAGCACCTTGCGCGCTTTCCAGGCGCTGTCGCGCTCGTCGAGCGGCACGTCGGCAAAGGCGATCACGGCGTCGTCGGCGGGCAGCTTGATCAACGCTTCGCTGGCGGCGTCCAGCGCCTTGAGGAAGGCCGCTTCCCGGCAGTCTTTCCGCTCGCCGAGACCCACCAGCATCAGCCGCTCGGTGCAAAGGCCGGGGGCGAAAGGCACCATCAGCACGTTGCCCAGGGCCGCGTCGAAGTCGCCGCGCTCCATCAGCTGGCCAATCAGCCGCTCGCTGGCGTCGTCCAGCCTGGCGGCGGCGGGCAGCAGCTCGCCGTCCTTAAACACCGGGACGACGACGCAGGCGGTTTCGGCTTTGGCGGGGTTGGCGGTCTGAACGGAAAATTGCATGGCGTCTCCAAACAAGACAAGCATCGAGAGATTCAGGATAATGCCCGCCAGTGTACCCAAGCCGTGGGCGCATTGCATGGCATCCCGCAAGACTGGCCGGAGATCACGTTGATTTTATTTCGCTATCTGACCCGTGAAGTGCTGCTCACCATGTCGGCAGTGGCCGGCGTTTTGCTGCTGGTGGTCATGGGCGGGCGCTTTATCCGCTATTTTGGCAAGGCGGCAGAGGGCGACTTCCCGGTGACGGTGCTTGGCAATCTGATGCTCTTTCATCTGCCGGGGTTCATGGAGCTGGTGCTGCCGCTGGCGTTTTTTCTGGGGATACTGCTGGCCTACGGCCAGCTTTACATGAACAGCGAAATCACCGTCATGGTGGCCTGCGGGGTAAGCCCGGGGAAGCTTTTACAGATTACCCTGCTGCCCTCGCTGCTGGTGGCCCTGCTGGTGGGCCTGTGCAGTATCTGGCTGACGCCCTGGGGCAGCATGCTCAACGAGGAAGTGATTCAGGAGCAGCGCAGCCGGCTGGATGCCTCGATACTGGCGCCGGGCCGCTTTCAGAACTTCGGCCAGGGGCGCACGGCCTACATCAGCGGCTTTTCCCGGGACGGCCAGCAGATGCAGAACGTGTTCGTCCATCAGCTCGGCAGCCGCGGCGAAGAGGTGCCCAACTACGTGACCCGGGCCGAGCAGGGCCATCAGGAGGTGCGCGACGAGACCGGCAGCCGCTTTCTGGTGCTGGAAAGCGGCGATCGCTTTGGCGTGACGCCGGGTGAGCACCAGGCCGAACACCTGGCCTTTGAGCGCTATACCATCCGGCTGGGGGTAAGCGGCGATCGTCAGGAGCTGGATGCGGCGGAGTTTCAGAGCACCGCCTCGCTGTGGCAAAGCGGCGAGCCCGAGGCCATGGCCCAATGGCAGTGGCGCATGGGCGTGCCGCTGATGGTCTTCGTGCTGGGGCTGATCGCCCAGCCGCTTTCCCGGGTCAACCCCCGCCAGGGGCGCTTTGCCAAACTGCTGCCGGCGGTGTTTCTGTATGTCGCTTATCTTAGCTTATTGCTGGCTGCGGTGGACGCCGTGGGTAACGCAACCCTGCCCGCCGCGATTGGCGTCTGGCCGGTTCACGGCGCCTTTCTGGCGCTGGGGCTGGGGCTTTTATGGCGTTCGCAACGCAAGGGGATGCGCTAATGCTGATGGATCGTCTGGACCGCTATATCGCACGCAACGTGCTGGCCTCCATTCTGGTGGTGCAGGTCGTATTGCTGGGGCTTGACCTGATCATCGCCTATATCGACGACCTGGACGACGTCCAGGGCGCCTACTCAAGCCTGGACGTGCTTTTGTATCTGAGCATGCGCCTGCCCTGGCGGTTTTACCAGTACGCCCCGGTGGCGGTGCTGATCGGCGCGCTGATCGGCCTTGGCAGCATGGCCTCGAGCAACGAGCTGACCGTGATGCGCGCCGCCGGGCGTTCGCTATCGCGCATTGTCTGGGGCGTGATGAAGCCGGTGCTGCTGGTGGTGGTGGCGGTGCTGCTGGTGGCGGAGTTCGTCAGCCCGCGCACCGAGCAGTTTGCCGAGGCCTGGCAGTTCGAGCAGCGCCGGGGCGAGGGCGCGCTGCTGACCAGCCGCAGCGCCTGGCAGATCGAGGAGGACAGCATTTATCGCTTCGGGGCCATCCGTGCCGACAACGTGGTGCTCGACCTGCTGCGCTACCGCTTTGACGACCGCCAGCTGGTCGAGGCGTCCTACGCCGAGCGCGCCTACTGGGAAAACGGCGAGTGGCGCCTGAGCAACGTCTCGACCACGCGGTTTTATCCCGACCATACCGAGGCCGCTAACCGCTCAAGCGAGCGCTGGGAGACCGCGCTCACGCCCAAGCAGCTTGAGCGACTGCTGCGCGACGTCGAAAGCCAGTCGCCAAGCGAGCTCTATGCCTATGCGCAGTTTCTCGAGTCCCAGGGGCGCAGCGCCGAGCAGCCGCTTTTGTACTTTTGGCAGAAAATGCTGCTGCCGCTGACTATGGGGTCGCTGGTGCTGATCGCGGCCTCCTTCGTGTTTGGCCCGCTGCGCACCGTAGCCGCCGGCACCCGGGTGTTTTACGGCGTGATTACCGGGCTTTTGTTCAAATATACCCAGGACCTGCTCGCCCCGGCGTCGACCATCTTCGGCTTTTCGCCGGTATGGGCGGTGCTGGTGCCCATTCTGGCCTGCGCGGCGGCGGGGCTTTTCCTTTTGCGCCGCAACGGCTGAGGCGACGCCACGTTTTTCGAGAGAGACCCATGACCCAACGACGTTTTACCCAGCTGGATAGCGTAACCCCGGCGACGCTGCCCCGGCGGCTGGCGGCGATGCTTTACGACGGCTTTCTGGTGCTCGCCATCTGGCTGCTGGTCACGGTGGCGCACACGGCTTTCATGCGCTTCGTGCTCGGCCGCAGCGCCGAAAGCATCGGCACCGGAAGCCTGGCTGTGGCAACGCTGCGGCTGCTGCTGGTGTGCTCGACGGCGGCATTTTTTGCCTACTGCTGGCGCCGGGGGGGGATGACCCTGGGGATGCAGGCCTGGCGGCTCCGGGTGCAGGACGCCCAGGGAGCGCCGATCAGCCTGGCTCAGAGCCTGATCCGCTGCATGGCGGCCTGGGTGTCGCTTGCCGCGCTGGGGCTCGGGTACTGGTGGGTGCTGTTTGACCCCCAGAAAAGGAGCTGGCCGGATATCGCTTCCGGGACGCAAACGGTGGTGCTGCCCAAGAAAGGGCAGGGCGAGTCGCCGAGAAAGGCCGGCGGGCGGCGAAAAAAGCAGTGGCAGGCAGCGCAAAAGGGGCAGAACAACGGCGGAGGGTAAAAAGGCGGAGGGTAAAAATAAGAGCCGTTGCTATTGCGATTAACTATGGGAATCATTTACATTAACCTCGTGTATTGAGCGAGGTGTGCCATGTACGTTTGTATGTGCAAGGGAGTCACGGATCACCGGATCCGCCGTGAGGTCGATGACGGCGCGCGCAGCTGGCGGGAAGTCCGCGAAGCCACCGGCTGCGGCACCCAGTGCGGCAAGTGCGCCTGTACGGCCAAGGCCGTTACCCGTGAGGCGCTAAGCGATGCGCGGGCCGACGCCGACATGGGGCTGGCCTACGCCATTTGACAGTTGGGGGCGCTGATCCCGACGCCCTGTGACGCGAATCTTTCTTGTTTTTGTTGCCTTTAGCAACATTTTGATTTAGTTGAGTTTTCGTTATTTTAGCCTATACTCTCGGCATCTCCGGGAGTAGGCTTGTTGCGCCCTGTCTCCTGGTTGCTTAAGCCTTGACGGCGGTGTCATGCTCCGTCAGGCGCGTTATCGACGGCGTTATGACCTGCAACGTTCAACCAAGAGGTGTGTCATGAAAGGCGATCCGAAAGTTATCGAACATTTGAACATTGCGCTGGGCAATGAGCTGGTAGCGATCAACCAGTACTTCCTGCACGCCAAGATGTACAAGGACTGGGGCCTCAAGGCGCTGGCCAAGTGGGAGTACGACGAGTCCATCGAAGAGATGCAGCACGCCGACAAGCTGATCGAGCGCATCCTCTTCCTCGAAGGCATCCCCAACCTTCAGGACCTGGGCAAGCTTTACATCGGCGAGAACGTCAAGGAAATGCTCGAGAGCGATCTCAAGATCGAGCACGACGGTCGCCGCGATTACATCGAAGCGATTACCTACGCTGAAAGCGTCAAGGACTACGTTAGCCGCGATCTGCTGCGCGACCTGCTGGCCGAAGAAGAAGACCACATCGACCACATCGAAACCGAGCTGCACCTGATCGAGCAGGTAGGTATCCAGAACTACCTGCAGCGCCAGATGCAGATGGCCGGCGACGAAGAGTAATTTTCTTTGCTGCGCTGCGCGCAGCAAAGGATCAAAAAAACGGGCAGGCCGCTATGGGGCCTGCCCGTTTTTGCGTAGTGCGACCGCCGGCGGGCCGGCGATGACGGCGTGAGTTACTGTTCTACGCTTACTGTTCCACTACGCCGCAGGCGACGCGGGAGCCGCCGCCGCCCAGATGGGGCTCGTCGGAGTAGTTATCGCCGCCTGCGTGGATCATCAGGCTGCGGCCGTCCATGTCGTCAAGGCTCAGGCGCGGTGCCAGGGTGGGCAGGTTGGCCTCGCCGCTGTCATCGACGGCGAGTGCCGGCAGGTCGCCCAGATGGCCGTCGCCGTAGGGGCCCTGGTGGGTCTCGGTGGATTCAGGATCGTAGTGGCCACCCGCCGCCAGCGCGGCAACGGTTTCGCCGTTGTCGTCTTCCTTGGGGTCACAGCTGGCGTTCTGGTGGACGTGAAAGCCGTGGATGCCGGCTTCCAGGCCTTCAAGTGAGGGCGTCAGCAGCAGGCCGTGATCGGTCTGCTCGAGGGTGACGGTGCCCATAGCGTCGCCAACGCCGTCGGCGCTGACGCTGTGAACGTCAACGTCGAGCGTATCGGCGGCGTGGGCCGAGGCAGCGAGCAGCAGCGATGCGGCAATACCGGTAAGCGGTGCAATGTAGCGCATGAGGTTACCTCCTTGCTGATAAAATACTGCCCGCAGGGGGCAGCGTTGGCTTGAAAGCCTGCTTCGAGCCTAGCAAAGTTTTGCTCCGTGACCCAATGCCGCACCGAAATGCCGGAGCCGGTTTCCCCCGGGCGAATCCCCCTGCGGCTGCCGGCGGTCCTGCCATTCAAGCAAACAGGTGCTCAATGTTCTGGCTGTATCTTACCCTGGCCGCGCTGGCTGGCCTGGCGGCGGTTGCCGCGCTTGCCACGCGGCTAACGTTTCGTTTGAAGGATCTGTCGGCGCTGGACCGGCAGGCGTATGCCGTCCGGCAGCAGTCGCCGGGCCCCGAGAATCAACGGGTGCGCGAGCTTGTCGAACAGGCGCACGGCGTCGCCAAAAGCCGCGCCGGGAAAGCCGGAATAGTGGCGCTGCGCGACCATATGGACGCGCTGAGCGATGACCTGGTGCTGCACTCGGCGCTGCGGCTTCAGGAAACGCCGAAAGGCGAATGGATGGTTGCCCCAGAGGCGGATACCCGGCGGCGAGTGCTGTATCTTCACGGCGGCGGCTGGACCGCCGGCAGCCCACGCAGCCACCGGGCGATCACCGATCGGCTGTCTCGGGCCACTCGGGCCGCGGTGTTCGCCGTGGACTACCGGCTGATGCCGGAGCACCGCTTCATGGACGGCGTGAAAGACTGCCGCGAGGCCTACCGCTGGCTGCTCGACAACGGCCCCGAGGGCGCCGCCGAGGCCGAATTCATGCTGGTCGCCGGCGACTCCGCCGGCGGCAGCCACACCCTGGGGCTGCTGGCCTGGCTGCGCGACAGCGGCCTGCGCCAGGCCGACGGCGCCGTGGCGTTTTCCCCCTCCACGGACCTGACGCTGACCGCGCCCAGCAACCGCCGCAATATTGCCACCGATTGGCTGCTGGGGCCGATGTTTGGCCGCTTCGCCAGGCTGCCCCGGCCGCTGGTGTGGTGGGCCGTACTGGCGCTGTTTCGCGTGTCGCCGACCCACCCTCAGGCGTCGCCGCTACGCGGTAGGCTGGCCGGCCTGCCGCCGACGCTGATTCAGGCAAGCGCCGACGAAATGCTCGTGGATAACGCCCGGCGCTACGCCGCCAGGGCTACCGCTGAGGGCTCGCCTGTCACGCTGCAGCTCTGGCCCGGCATGGTGCACGTCTGGCAGATTTTTGCCCCGCTGCTGCCCGAGGCCGACGAGGCCTTTGCCGAGGTGGCCGCCTTTGTCGCGCAGATGGAGGCGAAGCAGGCGTAGCTAGCCGCCGGCGCAGAGGTGACATCCGCTCGCCAAGCCGCGACAATAGCCCTCTGCTTTCCCGGAGTTGCCATGCCCTCGTTGACGCTGCTGTATCAGGACGAATACCTTGTTGCCGTGCACAAGCCGGCGGGGCTTTTGGTCCACCGCACGGCGCTGGCTCGGGGCGAGCGCGAGTTTTTGCTCCAGCGTCTGCGCGACCAGATCGGCCAGCGCGTCTACCCGGTGCACCGGCTGGACCGGCCGACGTCCGGGGTGATGGTGTTTGCGCTGACGTCAGACATCGCCGCGCGGCTGTGCGAGGCCTTTGCCGGGCAGCAACTCGACAAGCGCTATCTGGCGGTGGTGCGCGGGGTGGCCCCGGAGAGCGAGCGGCTGGACTACGCGCTGCGCGAGGAAAACGGCAGTCGCCCCAAGGCGGAAATGCCGGCGATGCCGGCGGTGACCGATATCACCCGGCTGGACAGCGTCGAGCTGCCGGTGCAGGTGGATCGCTACCCCCAGGCGCGCTATTCGCTGGTGGAGGCGCGGCCGCTGAGCGGGCGGCATCATCAGATCCGTCGGCACCTGTCTCGGCGCGGCTATCCGATCATCGGCGATACCAAGCACGGCAAAAGCGTGCACAACCGCTTTTTTGCCCGCCACCTGGAGGCGCCCCGGCTGCTGCTGGCGGCGACCCGGCTGGCGTTTGAACACCCGGTATTAAAGCAGCAGCTGATACTTGAGTGCGCCCTGGACGCCCCCATGGCCGCGCTGTTTGCGCACTTTGGCTGGGCCGGCCACCTGCCGGTTGACCGCCAGCGCCTGGCGCCGATACCGGCCCGCGACCTTCACGTTTAACGTCACTACGTCATGAGAACCCCAATGGCTGCAACCGAGACAATACCGGCGCCCGTTGAAGCGCCGGCGCCGGCCGATGACTATAGCCTGCGCTTTGGCGGTATCCGCCGGCTTTACGGCACCCGGGCCGCCGAGGCCTTTCGCCACGCCCATGTGGTCGTGGTCGGCGTGGGCGGCGTCGGCTGCTGGACGGTCGAGGCGCTGGCCCGCTCCGGGGTGGGCAAGCTCACCCTGATTGATCTGGACGACGTCTGCGTGTCCAACGTTAACCGCCAGCTGCATGCCCTGGACGGCACCGTGGGCCGGCCCAAGGTCGAGGTGCTCGCCGAGCGCTGCCGGCTGATCGCTCCCGAGATCGAAGTGGTGGCGGATGCCGCCTTTGCCACGCCGACCAACCTGGAAGCGCGCATTCCCCAAGGCGCCAGCCACGTGGTCGACGCCATCGACAGCGTGGTCGCCAAGGCCGCGCTGATTGCCTTTTGCAAGCGGCGCAAAATACCGCTGACCGTGACCGGCGCGGCCGGCGGGCAGACGGATCCCACGCGGATTCAGGTGGCGGATCTGGCGCGCACTCAGCAAGACCCTCTGCTGGCCAGAACCCGCGCCCGGCTGCGCCGGGAGTTCGGCTTTTCGCGCAATCCCAAGCGGCGCTTTGCGGTCGAGTGCGTCTACTCCGACGAGCAGCTGACCTACCCGGCCCCGGACGGCGAGGTGTGCGGGCAAAAGCCCGCCGGCGGGGAGTCCATGCGGCTTGACTGCGCCAGCGGCTTTGGCGCCGCTACTTTCGTGACCGGCACCTTCGGCTTTACGGCCGCCTCCCGGGTGCTTGCTCGGCTGGCCAAAAACGCCCGGGCCCGAGGCGAGGCGACGGCCGGTGCTTCATCCACTCTGTCGGTAGAGGGGTAGCCATGAACCCGGTTCCCGGTATTTATCGTCACTACAAGGGGCCGCTGTACGAAGTGCTGGGCGGCGCGCAGCACAGCGAAACCGAAGAGCGGCTGGTGGTCTACCGCGCGCTTTACGGCGACTACGGCCTCTGGGTGCGCCCGCTTGCCATGTTCAACGAAACGGTGGAAAAAGACGGCAGGCGGCAGCCGCGCTTTGCTCTGGAAAAGGCGTTTTAACGGCTTTGGCCCCGATTTTTATCAAGGATTCTGTCATGCGGATCAGCTTCTGGAAGCGCCTTGCCTTCTACATCCTGGTGTCTCTGGTCATCATGGTGCTGTTAAGCCTCTTTGCCGAGGACAGCGACGCCCGAGCAGGCATGGCGATAGCCGACGCGACGGCGTGCGCTAGCGCGCTGCCGGCGGCGCCTTGGTGGCGATAAGCGCGCGCACCACCGAGCCCATCAGCACCGGCGTGTCGCGCTTGACGGTAAAGCCGGCGTCCTCGAGCAGCGGCGTGGCCCGGCGGGTAATGTCGGTGGCGATGGCCGAGGTGGCGGCGTTGAGCAGGCGCCGTCCGGCCCCGGCGGGGCGGTGATCGGGCTGGAACTTGTCCAGCAGGCAAAGCTGGCCGCCGGGTTTGAGCACCCGGTACGCCTCCGCCAGCCCGCGGGCCGGGTCGGGCATGACCGCGAGGATAAAGTGCATCACCACGACGTCGAAGTACGCGTCGGGATAGTCAAGCGCCTCGGCGTCCATCACCTCGCAGTCCAGGTCGCGGCCCAGGCGCGCCGCCCGGTCGGCGGTGCGCTTGATCATGGCCGCCGACAGGTCGGTGGCGTGCACTCGGGTATCTGGCGGCAGCAGCGGCAGATCGAGCCCGGTGCCCGCGCCCGTGAGCAGCACGCGCATGCCCGGCTCCCAGGCCACCTGGCTCAGCGCCGCTTCCCGGGGCTTTTGCAGCACCCGCGCCGCCACCGCGTCGTAAACCGGGGCGTAGGCGGTATAGCGCAGGCGATTCCAGGCGGTGGTGTTGAACATGGCAGGAGACCCTCAAGGCCGGAAGTGTGACGTCGGGTCGAGTCTAGCCCAGCGTCGGGGTGAACCCCAGACGTAAAAAACCCCGAAGGCCGAACGGGGCGTCCGGCTAGCGGGGTGTCTTGCTGCGAGGCATTCGATCTTGCTACGTCAAACAGCAGGCTAGCGCCCTGTCAGGCGGTTTGCCGCTTAAAAGTCATACTGGGTGGCGAACAGCACGCGGTTGGCTTCGCTGGTATCGCCGCCCCGGGTTTCCTGGTGATAGTAGCCGTACTCGACGCCCATCATGACGTTGTTCACCGGCGTCCACTGGTAGTTGAGCATGGCGTTCTGGTTCTTTTCGGCGGCCTCATTGGTCATGGCGCCGGCGGACACCGCGTCGTCCAGATCCAGCTTGGTCATGCCGTAGCCCAGGTTGATGCTGCGGCCCTGGCCAAGATCCAGGCTGGTACCCAGCGAGCCGCCGTAGCCCTTGATGGTTTCGATGTCGCTGCCGTCAACGTAGGCGCTGGAGCCGTAGAAGTTGTTGCCCGAGCGGTACAGGTAGTCGTTGGCGCCGTCGGTCGCGTTCACCGCGCCGTGCACCGCGATCATGTCGTTGAGGTCGAGCGTCAGGGCGCCGAAGACGCCGTAGCCGATGGCGCTGTCGTCGCTGGTAGCGTCGTCGGCGCTTACGCGGTTGACCAGGCCCGCGGCGGAGTAGGACACCGCTCCGGCGGAGTCTTCAACGCGCGCGGTGAGCACCGGCGCCGACTGGCGGGTGTCGGCGAAGTTTGCAACGCCTTCGCGGTCCAGTTCACTATCCGGGCCTGGGGTGCCGGCGGCAATATCGGGGCCGCGTACGGCGTCCTCCAGGGAGAAGGACAGCGGGCCGGTGGTATAGCGGACCTGCTCAGTACGGTCCTGGAGGCCGGCAAGCCCCGCCAGGCTGTCAAAGTCCAGCGTGGGGGTAGCGCCGACGAAGCTGTTGTAGTTGGACCAGGTCCGGCCCGCGAGGAAGCCGCGGTATTCGCCGTAGGCGTGACGCAGGCGGAAGTCACCGCCGTCGCCGCCGCGGAAGCCACCCTCTACGGTGAGGTCGACGCCCGTGGCGTGCTTGACCTTGACGCCCAGGCGGCTCTGGTAAGCGTCAGCGCCGAAGTGGCCCTTGTCGTCGTTGTCCATGTCGAAGGTGCCGGCGCGGGTGCTTACCGCGTTGTCGCCGTCAAAGTCGTAGCTCATGTTCAGGCGCGCGAAGCCGTAGAGGCTGACCTCCGTGTCATCGGTGACGTTCAGGTCAACGGCGCTGGCCTGGCCGGCGAAACCAAGTGCCGTCGCAACAGCGGCCGTTTGGATGGCGAACTTGAGCGTGTTCTTCTTTGGCATGGTCTTTGGCATGGTTATCGTTCCCTTTTCCTTCTGTTTTGTGGAGTTAGAATGATTTATTATGTCTTTTTGTAATATAGATAGCCTAACGAAGTTTTTTTATGTTTCAAGGGTCGTGTTTTAACAAACGCTTTAAAAGCCGTTTTTTTATCCCATGTTTTACAAATCGTGTTTTTATAAACTGTTTTACGACTTTGTTTTAAGAAGGCGCCGATAAAGGCGACGTTAACCGCCGATTATTATCCGCTTGCGATAGCATCGGCGCGAACGTAAATAGACGGCGAGGAGGCCGCATGAGCGACTTGCATTTTGCCCCGCTAGCCGGGGAAGCGGCTGAGGAAGAGGCCCGGCGCTGGTACGCGGTCAACGACGGCGTGATGGGCGGCGAATCGAAAAGCGGCTTTCAGGTGGCACAGGGGGAGGGGCGCTTTGTGGGCGAAACCTCGCTTGCCAACGGCGGCGGCTTTGCCTCGATCCGCCGGGAGCCGACGGCTTTCGAGCCGTCGCTGGCAGGCGCCGGCGGCGTGGCACTACGCGTCTACGGCGACGGCCGCACCTACCAGCTGCGGTTGAAAAGCCGCGCCCTGGACGAGGGCAGCGCCTACCGCGTGGCGTTTACCCCGGAGGCCGGCGAATGGCAGACGTGGCGCTTTGCCTGGCACGAGTTCGAAGCCGTCCGCCGGGGCAAGCACCTAAGCGATGCGCCGGCGCTGGCGCCGGGCGACATCTATCAGCTGGGTCTGCTGATCGCCGACCGCCGGGCCGGCGCGTTCTGCCTGCGCCTGGCGCACATCGCGGCTGTGGCCTGACGCTTTCGGTGCCACCAAAGTCGTCTCGTACGCGAGCGCCGCTTCGGCGAAGCTTTAGGAAACGCACAGGAGGCGCCCGTGAAACTTTCCGCTGCCTATCGCCTTGCCGCGACCGTGCTCCACGGCTTTGACGAATACCGCGCGCGCTTTCAGGCCATTACCCGGGACGCCAGCCGGCGCTTTTGCACCGCCGCCTGGCAGGAAACCCAGCGCGCCAGCGCCGAGCGCATCAACCTGTACAGAGAGAAGGTGGACGGCACCCGGGAGCGTTTGCAGCGCACCTTCAGCCGGGACGTGCTGACCGACTGCGAATACTGGCGCGAAGCGCGCGGCCACTACGCTGAGCTGATCAGCCAGCGGCTTGACTACGAGCTTGCCGAAACGTTTTTCAACTCGCTGTTCTGCGCCGTTTTCAAGCATCGCCACATCCGCAACGACTGGGTGTTTGTCTACAGTTCCCGGGTTGATGCGGCGCGGCGCTCGGGGATCGAGCTTTGCCGGCGGCGGCGGGTCGACGGCGACTGGCAGGCGGCGCTGGTCTGGGCGCTTGACGAGGCGCCGCTGGCGCTGCCCTTTGCCGATCTTTCCCGGGATACCGGCCTTGGCGCGGCCTTTCTGCGCGAGCATCTGCCCCCGGCCATTCTCGGGGCGGACGATGCCGAGCTTGAGCTTTTGCACAGCGTATTTTACCGCAACAAGGGCGCGTACCTGGTGGGGCGGATCCGCGGCGGCGGCGAGCAGGTGCCGCTGGCGCTGCCGGTGCTCCACGATGGGGCTCCCAACGAGCAGCACCGCCTGAAGCTGGATACCGTGCTTATCGAGCCCGACGAAGTCTCGATTCTGTTTTCCTTCACCCGGGCGTATTTCCAGGTCGACGTCCCCGTGCCCGGCGAGTTCGTCAGCTACCTGCAGGATTTGATGCCGCGCAAGTCGGCAAGCGAGCTTTACGCGGCGATCGGTTTTTTCAAGCACGGCAAGACCGAGTTTTTCCGCACGCTCAACCGCCAGGTAGCCCGGCGCGAAGACCGCTTTATTCTCGCCCCGGGGATCCCCGGCATGGTGATGGCGGTGTTTGTGCTGCCGTCCCACCGCACGGTGTTCAAGATTATCCGCGACGTCTTCGATCCGGCCAAGGACATTACCCATCAGGGGGTCCGGGAAAAATACCGGCTGGTCAAGCGCCACGACCGGGTCGGGCGCATGGCCGACACCCAGGAGTTCTCCAACTTCATTACCCGCAAGGATCACTTCGACCCGGAGTGTCTTGACCACCTGCTGGAAACTGCCCCCTCCAAGGTTTCGATGAAGGGCGACAAGGTGCTGATCCGCCACTGCTATACCGAGCGCATGATGACGCCGCTCAACCTCTACCTGGAGCAGTGCGACGAAGAGGAGGTGCGCACCGTGCTCAACGACTACGGCAACGCCATCAAGCAGCTGGCGGCGGCCAATATCTTCCCCGGCGACATGCTGCTGAAAAACTTCGGCGTGACCCGCCACGGCCGGGTCATCTTCTACGACTACGACGAAATCAGCTATCTCACCGACTGCTGCTTCCGCGCCATGCCGCGCACCCCCGGCGGGCAGCTGGCCGACGCCTCGGGGCTGTCCATCGGCCCCTACGATATTTTCCCTGAAGAGTTCGGCCCTTTCATGATTGCCAACCCGGAGCGCCGGGCGCTTTTCTACCGCCTGCACCCGGAGCTTTTTGATCCGGCCTACTGGCAGGGGCTGCAGCAGGACGTGCGCGACGGCCGGGTGATCGACGTATACCCCTACCGCAACAAGCAGCGGTTTAACGGCGGCGCTGACGCGCTGGTACACTGACCGCCGTCAACCATCAACGGGAGCGTAAGATAACCATGAGCAAAGCGCCGCATCTGGTGGTATTCAGCGGTTCGGGGATCAGCGTGGAAAGCGGCATCAAGACGTTTCGCGCAAGCGACGGCCTCTGGGAAGAGCATAACGTGCAAGACGTGGCGACCCCGGAGGGCTTCGAGCGCGACCCGGCCCTGGTGCTCGAGTTTTATAACCGCCGCCGGGAGCAGGTGCGCAAGGCGCAGCCCAACGCCGCCCACCGAGCGCTTGCCGAGCTTGAGGCCGCGGGGTTTCGCGTCAGCGTCATTACCCAGAATATCGACGATCTGCACGAGCGTGCCGGCTCGCAGCAGGTGCTGCACCTGCACGGCGAGATACTGAACGCGCGCTCGAGCGTGGACGAGCGCATGCGCTATCCGCTCGCCAAGGGCGGCATTGCTCTGGGTGATCTGTGCGACAAGGGCAGCCAGCTGCGCCCGGACGTGGTGTGGTTCGGCGAGGCCGTGCCGCTGTTTGAGGAGGCCTGCGCGCTGGTGGCCGAGGCAGATTTCCTGCTGGTGGTGGGCACCTCCCTGGCGGTGATGCCGGCGGCCACGCTGCTTTACTACCTGGGACCGAAAGTGCCCTGCGCGCTGGTGGACCCGAGCGCCGACGCGCTGAGCCCGCCGGGCGTGGCGCCGATAAGCGCCGCCGCCGGGCAGGGCGTGCCGGCGCTCGTTGAGCAGTGGCAGCGCGCGGGAAGCCTGGCGCTGCCAACAGCAGACGGGAAGTAGCACGCCCTTTTCCAGGGCGTGCCGGGGTCAGGCCGCGCCGGTCGGCGGGTCGAAGGCGGTAAGCTCGGGGGCGGTACCGGTGAATTTCTCGAACTCCACCAGCGCGGTATAGCCGCAGGTGCCCTGGGCGAGCTTGGACGTGCCGCGGTCGACGACCAGTACGTTCATGTTGCCGTTCTTGCACAGCGCGTTGTCGCTGTCGTCGGCGGGGTCGTACCAGGCGCCCTCGTGTATGGCGATCACGCGCCGCTTGATGCCCTCATCGAGCACCGCGCCGCAGAGGATCTGGCCGCGGTCGTTGTACACCCTCACCAGGTCGCCGTCGGCGATGTCCCGCTCGGCGGCGTCGTCCGGGTGGAGGAACACCGGCTCGCGGTTGGCCACGGCGTACTCGTCGCGCAGGCGGGTGTAGTTGAGCTGGGAGTGCAGCCGATACGCCAGGTGCGGAGTCATCAGGTGGACCGGATGCTCCGGCGTGGCATTGCCCAGATACTCCACCGGCTCGAGCCATGAGGCGTGGCCCAGGCAGTCGTCGTAGTTCATGGCGTCGATGGTCTCGGAAAAGATCTCGATCTTGCCGGAAGGCGTGCCCAGCGGATTGAGGATAGGGTCCTCGCGGAAATCGGCGTGGCGCACCCAGTCGGCGCGGCTCGAATCGACCGGGTTCTTGATAATGGCGTTTTCTTCCCAGAACTGCTGGAAGCGCGGCATCCGCACGCGCTGGGCGCGGGCAACGTCTGCCGCCTGTTCATAGAAGTGCTTGACCCAGCCAATTTGCGTCCGGCCTTCGCTATATTCCTGCTCAACGCCGAACCGCGCGGAAAGCTCGCGAAACACTTCGTAGTCGTCCCGGGCTTCGTGCTGGGGCTCGACCACCTTTTTCATCGGCACGATGTGCATGTTGGAGAAATCACCGGTCATGGTGATGTCGTCGCGCTCGTAGCTGGTGGTGATCGGCAGCACGATATCGGCGTGCTTGGCGGTGGCGGTCCAGTAGGGCTCGGAGACGATGACCACCTCGGGCTTTTGCCAGGCCTGGCGCAGGCGGTTGGTGTCCTGGTGGTGGTGGAAGGGGTTGCCGCCGCACCACCAGATCAGACGGAGGTCGGGCAGCGTCACCTTGCCGCCGTTGTAGTCCATCTGCTCGCCGGGGTTTTCCAGGGCGTGAACAATGCGCGCCACCGGCAGCGTGTATTCGCTGGTGTCTTCGATCTGGTCGGCCAGGTGCGGCGCGTCGGGCGTGGCGCTGATGCCCGGTACGACGATGGCTTCGTGGGGCGGGACGCCGCCGTTGGAATAGTGGTAGCTGAAGCCGAAGCCGCCGCCGGGCAGGCCGATCTGGCCGAGCATGGCGGCAAGCGTCACCAGCGTCCAGTGGGGCTGCTCGCCCTTGTCGGCGCGCTGCATCGCCCAGCCGGCCATGAGCATGGTGCGGTTGTCGGCAAACAGCGCGGCCAGCTCGCGGATCTTGTCGGCGGGCACGTCGCAGATGGCCGCGGCCCATTCCGGCGTTTTCTCGGTGCCATCGTCCTCACCGCGGAGGTAAGCGGCGAAGCGCTCGAAGCCCACGGTGTATTCGTCGAGGAAGGCCGGGTCGTGGCGCTCGGTGGTCAAAAGCTCGTGGGCGATGCCCAGCATCAGCGGCACGTCGGTGGTCGGGTTGGGCGCTATCCACTCGGCGCGGTCGCCGAAAAAGCGCGCGGTTTCCGAGTACATGGGGTCGACGATGATGATGCGCTTGCCGCTGTCGCGCAGCTTTTCGAAATACAGCCGGCCTTTCTCGTCGGAGCTGGTCCAGGCGATCTCGAGGGTGTTCATCGGGTTCGCGCTCATGATCATGACCACGTCCGAGTGCTCGAGGATCACCGGCCAGGTGGTTTGCGGCACGGTGGTTTCGGCGTTGCCCATCACGTGGGGCATGATCACGCTGATCGCGCCGGTGGAGTAGGAGTTGACGCGGTCGACGTAGCCGCCGGTGAGCCGCAGAAAACGCTGCAGGAGCGTTTGGGCGGCGTGCAGGCTGCCCGACGAGTACCAGCCGTAGGAGCCGCCCCAGATCGATTTGGCGCCGTGCTCCTGGCGTACGCGGCGCAGCTGCTGCTCGACCAGGTCGTAGGCGCGCTCCCAGCTCACGGCGACAAACTCGTCCTTGCCGCGCTTTCCATCGGGGTTTTCGACGTCGTCGAGGCCGTCGAGAAAGCCCTTGCGCACCATCGGCTGCTTGACGCGCACGCGGTGGTGTACCTGGTCGGCGACTACGCTCTGCAGGTAGTTTTCCCGGCGGTCAGCCAGCGCCGGCCCCGACTCGGTGATCCGCCCGTTTTCGACGGTGACTTTAAGCGGCCCCCAGTGCGCGGCGGTGATGACGGTTTTTGCCGGCTCCTGGGCAAAGGCGCGCAGGGCGCTGGCGGGTGATACAAGCGCGGCCGCGGCGACGAAGCTGCTGCCGCCCTTGAGAAAAGTGCGTCGCTTCATGTTCCAGAGGGTATTCATCAGTGAGTCTCCTGCTTGGGCATGTCGTTGGCATGGATTTGCAGATAGAACGTCAACAGGGCTTTGTCGTCGTCGCTGATCGAGGTGCGATCGGCGTAGGCGTCAACCATGCTTGGCCACTGGTTGGCGGTGTAGTCCTTGGGCCCCTTGACGGAGTGGCAGCTACCGCAGTAGGCGTTGTTGAGCTCTTCGCCGTAGTCCCAGATCGCCTGAGCGTCTGCGACCATGGCGTCGGGCTGGACCCAGCCCGTTAGCTGCGCGTGCTTCCAGCCGGCGTCGTTGTCATCCGCCTCAACGCTCAGGCGCTGCTGCCCGGCATCGGCGATGGAGGCCGAAAGAATGCGCTTGCCGGGGTGGCGATAAAGAACCCGGTCGGCATCCGGCGGCTGATAGCCTTTGAGGCGAACCTGGCGCCAGTCGCCGTCCTGCTCGAGGATGTCAAGCGGTGTGCTCGGCAGGATGCGGGCCATTGGCGCGTTGTCATCGCGGTGCTCGAACAGCGCGTGCTGGCGGATGGGATAGAGCGTATCCGGGCTTTTCGGCAGGTTGGCGGCCAGCTGGCTGAGCTTGCCCGACGCTGCCTTGGCTTCGTCGCCCAGATCAGGCGGAAAGTGCGCGATGCCGCGGTGGCAGCTGATGCAGGTGTCGCCGCTGTCCGCCATGGAGCGGTGTTCGCTTGCCGCCTTGGGGCTCTGTTCGTAGAGATCCCAGTGCTCGCTGTTGTGACAGCTGCGGCAGGTGCGCGAGTCGTTGGCCTCCATCTCGGCCCACACCTTTTTCGCCATCTCGGCGCGCTTTTGCTCGTAAGCGTCGGCGTCGGAAATGCCGCCTCTCATTTCAGCGATCACGTCGCTGATGCCGCTGGTCATCTTCTTTTCCAGATAGGCGAAGCCCTCGTGGGGAATGTGGCAGTCGGCGCAGCCGGCCTGGATGCCCTTGGCGTTGGCAAAGTGGTTGGTGCCTTGCCACTCCTCGTAGGGAACGTCCATGGAGTGGCAGCTGACGCAGAACTCGTTGGTCGAGGTCGCCTTGAGCGACCACTGCGTGCCGTAGAGGGCTGCTGCACCGATGCAGGCGCCGATGGCGAGCAGGCCGGCCCCCCACACGAAGCTCTTGCGGCGGGGTTTTTTTTCTTTCATGTGTTTTCCTTCATGCTGTGCCACGGACTGACTCTGTTTATTAACAATATATCAGCTTATATGAAAATATAGATTGATTTATGTCAGACTTGCGTCGTAACACGGCGTATTCCCGACGTTAAAAGCGGTTGGGCGTTGTTTATTGGGATATCCTGCCACGCCGATTCCGCCCTGGGCGGATTGAATACCGTTTTATCGCGGCCGCAACCGGAGAGAGTCCATGCAAAACATTGCCGCCATCTGGCAGGCGTCGCGCCCCAGCTTTCTTGTGTTGGCCCCGCTGTGCGTGCTGCTGGGAGTGGTCGTGGCGGTGGCCCAGGGAGCGGCCCCCGCCGGGCAGAAGATAGCGCTGGTGATGCTGGGCGGTCTGCTGGGGCACGCCGCCGTCAACTGGCTCAACGAGTACGACGACTATCGTTCGGGGCTTGACTTCACCACCGCGCGCACGCCGTTTTCCGGGGGCAGCGGGACCCTGCCGGCAATGCCGTCAGCGGCCGTTTGGGTGCTTGCGGCCGGCGCGCTCAGCCTGCTGGGGGTGGTGCTGATCGGCGTCTATTTTATCTGGCTGCGCGGGGCGGCGCTGCTTTACCCGGGGGTGCTGGGTATTGCGCTGGTGGTGGCGTATACCCGCTGGCTGACGCGCTCGCCGGCGCTGTGCCTGCTGGCGCCGGGGCTGGGCTTTGGCCCGGTCATGGTCGTCGGTACCGTGCTGGCGCTGGGCGGGCATCTCGACGCCACCGCTGCCTGCGTGGCGCTGGTGGCCTGGCTTTTGACCAGCGAGCTTTTGCTGGTCAACCAGTTTCCCGATGTCGAAGCCGACGAGGATCACGGGCGGCGCCACTTGCCGATTCTGCTGGGGCGGCGGCGGGCCTCGCGCTGGGTCACGGCCATGCTGCTGGCAAGCTATGCGGTGGTGGCGCTGGGGCTGCTGCTGGGGTGGCTGCCGTGGCCCACAGCCGTCGCGCTGCTGCCGCTGCCGGTCGCCGTGTGGCTGGGGCACGGGATCAGCGCCGACTGCGACGCGCCGTCCCGGCTGCCGTTCTGGATGGGCATCAACGTGGCCACGCTGCTGGGCACGCTGGCGCTGCTGAACCTGGGGATCGTGCTCGGCTTTGTCTAGCCGGCCGGTCGATCGCGGTGCGCCAAAAACCAGGCTTTCATCACGTCGGTAATGGTCGTCATTTGCGCTTCGGTGGTGATGTAGGCGGGCATGGTGTAGAGGTAGCGGTTAAAGGCCCGCAGCCACACGCCGCGCGCTCGAGCGAAGTCGCGCAGGCCGTCGAGATCCGCCGCGTCGTGGACCTCGATCACCGCCGCCGCGCCCAGCACGCGCACGTCCGCTACCGCGGGATTCGCGGCAAGCTCGGCGTCTTCGCAAAGCTCCCGGGTTAGCACCGCGCTTAGCCGGGCGATCTTCTCCAGATAGTTCTCCTCCTCAAACACCGCCAGGCTCTCCAACGCCACCCGGCAGGCCAGCGGGTTGCCCATGAAGGTCGGCCCGTGCATCAAGGCGTGGATGTCGCTTTCGCCTCTGAAGGCGTCGTGTACGCGGTCGGTGGCCAGGGTCGCGGCGTGGCCGAGATAGCCGCCGGTGAGCCCCTTGGACAGCACCATGATGTCCGGCGTCACCTCGGCGTGGTCGGCGGCGAACAGCTTGCCGGTGCGGCCAAAGCCGGTGGCTACCTCGTCAAACACCAGCAGCACGTTGAACTCGTCGCACAATTTGCGCGCGCCGCGCAGGTAGTGCGGCGAGGTCATGTTGAGCCCGCCGGCGGCCTGCAACAAAGGCTCCATCAGCAGCGCGGCGATCTCGTGATGGTGGGATTCCAGCACTTCGCGCAGCGCGGCCAGGTCGCTCTCGACGCCTTCGGGCGCGGCGTCAAAGGGGGCCGTGGGCGCGGGAGCAAAATGGTGCTGGGGCAGCAGCGGGCTGAACAGCTTGTGCATGCCGTTGTCCGGATCGCACACCGCCATGCAGCCGCTGGTATCGCCGTGGTAGCCGCGCTTGAGCGCGAGCATGCGGGTTTTTTGCGGGCTGCCGGTGAGGATGTGGTACTGCAGCGCCATTTTCATCGCCACTTCCATGCCCACCGAGCCGCTGTCGATGAAAAATACGTGGTGGAGCCCCGCGGGCGTGACGCGCACCAGCGCTCGAGCGAGCCGTTCGGCGGGATCGTGGGTCAGCCCCGCGAGCATCACGTGGCTTAGCGTCTCGGCCTGCTCGGCGATGGCGCGGGTTAGCCGCGGGTGGCGGTAGCCGTGGATCATGCACCACCAGGAGCAGCAGGCGTCCAGCAGCCACTCGCCGCCCTCAAGCTCAAAATAGACGCCGTCGCCGCCGACTACCTTGGGTGGCGTAGCGGCCTGATCGGTGGAATGGCTCAGGCGTTGGTAGGGGTGCCAAACGGGGGAGGTCATGCGGGCTCCTGTGCGGTCAGACAAGAAAGGCTGAGATAGTGAGAGGCCGCCTCGGCGCCGGGGGCGTCAAGGTGGGGAATCACGCCGAGACACGGCGCGCCGAGCCGGTCTTCCAGCAGCTCAAGGTTGGCGCTAAAGCGCGGCGTGTCGGCGGCAAAATCGGCTTCCAATACGCTGCCCGCCCAGCCGGCAAGGGTCAGACCGTCGGCGGCGATGGCTTCCGCCGTGAGCCGCGCGTGGTTAATACAGCCAAGGGTTAGCCCCACGGTGAGAATCACCGGAAGATCCAGCCGCGCGGCCAGGTCGGCGAAGTCTTCGGCCTCGTTGAGCGGCACCCGCCAGCCGCCGGCGCCTTCGATCAGGCACAAGTCCCGCGGGTGGCGCTCAAGGGTGCTGTGTAGGCCGTTGGCCAAACCGCCGGCGCTGAGCGTGCAGCCGGCCTCATCCGCCGCCAGATGCGGGGCAATAGCCGGCGCAAAGGCGTGGGGGTTGACGGTGTCATAGCTCACCGCCGGCACGCTTTGCGCCTGCAGCGCCAGCGCGTCGGCGTTGCGCAGGCCGCTCGGGGTGGCGTCGCTGCCCGAGGCCACGGGCTTGAGCCCCAGCGTGCTCAAACCCTGTTGCCGAGCGGCGCACAGCAGCGCGCTGGTGACCAGAGTTTTGCCCGCGTCGGTGTTGGTGCCGGTAACAAAGTAGGCGTTCACGGGCGCTCCAAGGTAAGCGTTAAGCAGCGGTAGCTGACGGGCAGACCTTCGGGCGTGCGCCGCTGCTCCATGCGTTGGGTGGCCGCCTTGAGATCCCGACGGGTTAGTCCCTTGCTTTGCGGGCGGGCGATTTGCGCGCCCACGCCCTTGATCGAGGCCATCACCGCGGCCATGTCCGGGTAGTAAAAGCGCTCAAGGTGGGTGCGCTCGCGGGTCAGCCTGAGCCCTGCGGCATCGGCGGCACAACGGTGGTCGGCCCGGCTTGTATAGTCGAGTAATGCGCCGGGGCGATTGAAGGCCGCGCCGATTTCTTCAAGCGTGCCGGCCAGCAGGGTAGTGAATACCGCACGCCCGCCGGGGGCGAGCACCCGGGCGAACTCGGCCATGACCGCGTCAATGTCCCGGCACCACTGCAGCGCGAGGTTGGAAAAAATCAGCTCGACGCTCTGGTCGCCTGCCGGCAGGGCCTCGGCGCCGCCTTCGCGAAAGCGTACCCGCCCGCCGCGCTTGCGCGCCTGGGCGAGCATGCCCGGGGCGATGTCCACGCCGGTCACGGTTGCCGCTGGGTAGCGCTCGGCCAGCCTTCGCGTCCAGCCGCCGGTGGCACAGCCCACGTCCACCACGCTTTGAGCCGTGCCCGGCAGGCGCTGCCACAGCCCCTCGCCGATGCGGCGCTGGGCGCTGGCGCGTTCATCATAGAGCTCGGCCGCGCGGGAAAACGCCCGGGCCACGCGCGCCTGCCAGTCGCCGCTGGGTGCGTTGGTGGTATTGTCCAATAAGGCAAGGGTGCTCATGAGGCCTCCCCAGGCTGGGTCATTTCAGCCGCGATGCGGCACAGCGCGTCCACTAATGCCGCGGGCTGGGAAACCATCGGGCAGTGGCCGGCTTGAGCCATTTGCTCGCCTGCCGTCGTCTCACCAGCGGGCGGCTGATTTAGGAAGGGGTCGTTTTCCCCGGCAAGCGTGGCCACGGGGCAGGGCAGCGTTTGCAGCCGTTCGCGGTTATCCAACGTTTCCAGAAAGCCAAGCCCCGCGGCAAGGGTGGGGGTATCCGCCGGCGGGGTTTTGCCTAAAAGCGCGTGCAATCGTTTTAGGGCGGTGCGGGGCTCGGGCTCGCCGCTGCTTTGCCAGCGCAGAAAGTGCCGCCAGGCGGCGCTGGGGCTGCGCTGAAAGGCGGAGGTAAACTCGGCAAGGGCTTGGGGGGTAACGCCGTTAGGCGAGCAGAACTGTGCGCCGGCGCCGAGCAGAATAATGCCCTGGGGCGGCGGCAGGTGGTCGGTCATGGCCACGGCCAAAAGCCCGCCCAGCGACCAGCCCACCCACACGCTGTTTTGTGGAAGGCTCGCGGCCATGGCGCTGGCCGTGGCGGCAATATCGGCGCTGGCAGAAAGATCGGCCGTGGTAGAAAGTTCGGCCGGGTCGGCAAGGGCAGGGTGGCTTTCGTATCCCGGCCAGTTGGGGGCAGCGACGCCCACGCCTTCTGGCCAGTGGGGCTGCAAAGGCTGCCAGACGCGGGCGTCCACGCCCCAGCCGTGGAGTAGGGTAAGCGTTAAGCCTTGGCTCATGGGGCGTCCTCCCGCCGGCAGCGCCCAAGGCCGTCAAGCAGCCGCTTGATATCGGCCCCGGTGTGCCGCGCGCTTAAGGTTATGCGCAGCCGCGCCTGGCCCTTTGGCACCGTGGGCGGGCGAATCGCGCCGACCGCTAAACCGGCGGCTTCAAGTTCGGCGGCCCAGCGCAGGGTGCGCGCTTCATCGCCCAGCATCAGCGGCTGAATGGGCGTGATGGAGTCGGCCAGCGGCAGGTTCAGGCGCGCGGCTTCGCGGCGGAAGAGCGCGACGTTGGCCTCAAGGCGCGCCCGACGCTCGGGCTCGCCGCGCACGATATTCAGCGCCTCAAGGGTGGCGGCGGTGACGGCGGGCGGCTGGGCGGTGGTGTACACGTAGCTGCGGGCGAACTGGGTAATATGCTCGATCAGCCCGGCGTCGCCGGCGACAAAGGCCCCGCCGGTGCCCAGCGCCTTGCCGAAGGTGCCCACCAGTAGCGGCACCTCAGCCGCACCCATACCTTCGGTGCAGCCGCCGCCGGACTCCCCCAGCACGCCGACGCCGTGGGCATCGTCGACCATCAGCAAGGCTGAGTGACGCTTGGCGGTGGCGGCCAGCTCGGCCACGTTGGCGATATCGCCGTCCATGCTGAACACGCCGTCGCTGATGACGAGCTTGCGTGCGGCACCGCTGCGCGACAGCAGCCGCTCAAGATCTTTGCCGTCGCGGTGGTGAAAGCGCCGCGAGCGCGCGCCGGCAAGGGCCGCGCCGTCGATCAAGGAGGCGTGGTTGAGCCGATCCTGAAAAATCGCCGTGTCGCGGTCGGCCAGCGCTTGAATCACGCCGAGGTTGGCCATGTAGCCGGTGGAGAATAAAAGCGCCCGCTCGCGCCCCAGCCACTCGGCCAGCTTGCGCTCAAGGGTTTCGTGTACGGCCAAATGCCCGCTGACCAGGTGCGAGGCCCCCGCGCCCGCGCCAAAGCGGCGGGCTCCCTCGGCGGTGGCTTCGCGCACTCTCGGTTCAAGCGCAAGGCCGAGGTAGTCGTTGCCGGCAAAGTCCAGCGCGGCATCCAGCATCACCCGGCGGGTGCGCCAGCGGTTGGCCTGCTGGCGCTGGTGTCGGGCGTTTGCGAGGTGCTCATGCCACGGCTGCGGGGCACTAGCGGGGCGTTCTGCGACTGGCTCAGGCACTGGCGTCCACCGCTAGCGCGTTGGCTTTGGCCAGGTGCAGCTGCCGGGCCAGCTGGGCGGCCTCGGCGTCGTCTGCGCCGGCGTGGACGGCGTCGCGGGTTTCCGGGTGCAGGCCGAGCTTGTGAAACAGCGCGCGGTCGCGGTCGGCCTGAGGGTTGTCGGTGGTCAGCAGCTTGTCGCCGTAAAAGATCGAGTTGGCCCCGGCCATAAACGCCAGCGCCTGGGTCGATTCGCTCATGTTCTCGCGCCCGGCAGACAGCCGCACGTGGCTTTGCGGCATCATGATCCGTGCCACGGCAATGGCGCGGACGAACTCCAGCGGGTCGAGGTCTTCGACGTTTTCCAGCGGCGTGCCCGGCACCTTGACCAGCATGTTGATGGGCACGGACTCCGGGTGCGGGTTAAGGCTTGCCAGCTGCTGAAGCAAAGCGCTTCTGTCGCGATGGCTTTCGCCCATGCCCAGAATGCCGCCGGTGCAGACCTTCATCCCCGCGCTGCGCACGTGGTCGAGGGTTTCCAGCCGCTTGCCGAAGGTGCGGGTGGTGATGATCTCGCCGTAGTATTCCGGCGAGGTGTCGAGGTTGTGGTTGTAGTAGTCGAGCCCCGCCGCGGCGAGCTTTTCGGCCTGCTTGTCGCTGACGCTACCCAGCGTCATACAGGTCTCAAGCCCCAGCGCCTTGACCTGGCGGACCATTTCTTCCACCGCCGGCATATCGCGCTCGCGCGGGCTTTTCCACGCTGCCCCCATGCAGAAACGGCTGGCGCCGGCCGCCTTGGCCGCCCGTGCCTGGGTCACGACCTTGTCCACCTCCATCAGCTTTTCCTTCCCCAGCCCGGTGTTGTAGTGGCCGGACTGGGGGCAGTACTTGCAGTCTTCCGGGCAGGCGCCGGTCTTGATCGACAGCAGCGTGGAAATTTGCACCGCGTTGGGCTCGAAGTGGGCGCGGTGAGTTTGCTGGGCGCGCAGCAGCAGATCGTTAAACGGCAGGGCGAACAGCGCGCTGATCTCGTCAATCGACCAGTCATGGCGCTGCCGGGAGGCGGTTGCGGGCATGAGTAAACCTTTTTCGTATTTAAAGTTGACGGAACTTTAGCGATGCGCCGTATTCCGTGTCAACCCGAAAAAATAAAATGGTTTACATAGCGAGCCATGGATACGGCTGATGCGAACAGGCCGCGTGCTAATAGCGTCGTCACGCTGGGGCGGCTGCTTTATACTGCGAGTCTTTTGCCGACTCGGAGGCCGTATGAATACGCCCGACGCCACCTTTACCCGGGGCGAATTCAAGGCGCGGGGCAGCTTCGTGGTGCGCTGCGAGGGCTGCAACCTGCCGGCGCTCAACTGCCTCTGCCCCTACCGGGTGAGCGCCCCAAGCCGTGCTCGGGTGTGGCTTTTAACCCACCGCATGGAGCATTACAAACCCACCAACACCGGCCGGCTGATCGGCGACGTGTTGGAAGATACCCGGGTGTTTACCTGGCATCGTACCGAGCCCGACGCCGAGCTTTTGGCGCTTTTGCAAGACGAGCGCTACGCGCCCTTTGTGGTATTTCCCGACGATCAGCCCGACTACGATAATGACCGGATGGTGGATAATCGTGCGGTCGGCAAGGCGCAGAGAGAGGGCCGCGTGCCGGTGTATCTCCTGCTCGACGGCACCTGGCGCCAGGCCCGGCGGATCTTTCGCAAAAGCCCCTATCTGGACGCCTTGCCGGTGCTGCCGCTGCGCACCGCGCGGCAAAGCCGCTACCGGCTGCGCAAATCCGCCCTGGCCGAGCATTTAAGCACCGCCGAAGTCGCCGCGGAGCTGTTGCGCCAGAACGGCGATAGTGAGGCCGCCAGCGCCCTCGACGACTACTTCGAGGCGTTTAACGAAAGCTACGCCGCCAGCCGCGGCCACCGCAAAATCGACGCGCCCAGCCCCGCCATGCAGCGGCTGCTGGCGAGGCAAACCCGAGTAGAGGATGACAGCAATAATGCAGTATTTTGAGCGCTTTAACCGGCTTTTCCCCGTCTGGGCGGTGCTCTTGGCCGCCGTTGCGGCCGTAGTGCCGGACTGGTTTACGGGCATGTCGGGGCAGATCCAGCTGCTGCTGACGGTGATCATGTTTTCCATGGGGCTGACGCTTTCCGGGTGCGACTTTGCCCGGGTGGTGAAATCCCCCGCGCCGATTCTGGTGGGCGTGGCGCTGCAGTTTCTGATCATGCCGCTGGCGGCGCTTTTAATCTCGCTTTTGCTTTCGCTCTCGCCCGAGCTGACCCTGGGCATGGTGCTGGTGGGCGCCACGGCCGGCGGCACCTCGTCCAACGTCATGGCCTGGCTTGCCGGCGGGCGCGTGGCACTATCGGTATCGATGACCATGGTGTCAACGCTGGTTTCGGTGGTTGCTACGCCGCTGTTGACGCTGCTATTGATCGGGCACAGCGTCGACGTGCCGACCCTGGGGATGCTGGCGAGCATCGCCCAGCTGGTCGTGATACCGGTGGCGGCCGGGGTGGTGGTGCACCACTTTCTGGGGGCGCGTATCCGGGCGGTAGAGCCGGGCCTTGCGACGCTTGCCATGCTTTCCATCGTGCTGATTATCGCCATTGTGGTGGCGCTGAACGCCGACCGCTTGCTAACGCTGGGGCCGACGGTGGCGCTGGCGGTGGTGCTGCACAACGGCGTGGGGCTTGCCGGCGGCTACGGCATGGCCAAGGCGGCGCACTTTGACGAACGCACCGCGCGCACCATTGCCTTTGAGGTTGGACTGCAAAATTCGGGGCTGGCGGTCAGCCTGGCGAGCCAGTTCTTTACCGCTGGGGCGGCGCTGCCGGGGGCCATTTTCTCGGTGTGGCACAACGTCTCGGGTTCGGTGCTCGCCGGCTGGTGGAAGCGTCGCCCGGTGCCTAAAGCAGAGGAGCCGGGCGCCGGCGCGCCGGGGGAGTGAGCAAAGCCAGCGCCGAGCAGTGCTTTACGCCGGGCTGCGGCGCAGCGCCGAGACGATCCGGCGCCAGCGGCTGATCAGCAGGGCGGCAAAAATCAGCCCGCAGCCGCCAAGCTGCAGCGCAGTCATGGTCTCGCCGAACCACAGGGCGGAAAACAGCGCCGTCCACACCGCTTCCAGCATCAGGATGACCGAGGCATGGCTTGGCGTGGTCAGGCTTTGCCCCTTGATCTGGAGGAAAAACCGCAGCGCGGTGGCGGGGATGGCGCTAGCCAGAAACCAGCCCAGAACGGCCGGCGTCAGCTGGTAGCTCCCGTGCTCCAGGAGCAGAGACGTCGGGGTGAGAACCACGCCAACCACCAGCAGCTGCAGGGCGGTGAGCGGCAGCGCCGGCAGGTGGCGCACCACGCGGATGTTGGCGTTGATCAACAGGGCAAAGCACGCTGCCGAGCACAGCATGAACAGCTGGCCCGCCTCGAGCCGGAAGCCGGCGTTGAGCGACAGCAGCGAAAAACCCAGGAGGGCCACCGGCAGCGCGACCCAGGTGGGGCGCGGCGGCTTCTCGCCGAACAGCAGCAGGGCGACCACGGGCACCATGAGGATGCCCAAACTGTTGATAAAGGCGCTTTCGCCCAGGTGGCTCGAGTGCGCAAGCCCGAGCACCCAGAAGCCAATGGCGGCGCTGAACAGAAGCCCCACCAGCAGCCCGCGATAAAGCGCGGAGCGGGACAGCTGCCGCAGCCCCGACCAGGCCATGCCGGCCAGCAGGAGGCCCGCCAGTAAAAAGCGCGTGCCGATAAAGCCCACCGGCGGCATCCCGGCCAGCGCTTCCTTGGAAAAAATCCAGCCGGCGGCGGCAATCATGGTGACGAGCAGCAGCAGGGCATCGGCCTGCCATAGCGTGCGGGGGCGTTGCATCAGCGTTATCCGAACAGCGCGCCGGCGATGCGGAAGCCGGCGATCCAGGTGCCGGCGGCGGAGCCCAGGGTCGCGAGCAGAAACACCAGCAGGGTGCGCGAGACCCGGTTTTGCCACCAGCCCTTGAGCCGGGTGACGTCGTGGCGCAGGGTGGCGAAGTCGCGCACCTTGGGCCGGCGCATATAGAGCTCCACCCCGGCGGCAACGAAGCCCGCGCCGATGGTGGGGTTGAGCGAGGTGAGCGGCGCGGCGAAGAACGTCGCCACCACGGTCACCGGGTGGGCAAGGGCGGCAACGGTGGCGCCGGCAGAAAGCACGCCGTTGATCAAAAACCACTCGCTGACCAGCTGCCAGCCAAGCTCGGTATTGCGCGAAAAGCCCAGCGCAAAGCCGGCAATCACCAGCGCCGAGATCACCCAGGGCAGCGCTTTCCAGAGCTTCGACGGCGGCGGAGTGGCCTCCAGGGTTTCGCGCTCTTCCGCCGGGCTTTCCGGCAGCGGCGCCGAGAGGTGCTCTTCGGTGCCCTGGAGGTGGCCGGCGCCCAGCACCACCAGCACGTTAGCGTAGCGCCCGGGCGGGGCGGTTTCGGCCAGGCGCAGGGCCATGTAGCGGTCGCGCTCGCGGATCAGCGGCGTGTAGAGCGCCTCGGACTCGGCGGCGAACTCGCTGAAGGTGGCCTCGAGCACGTCGCTTTCCTTGAGCTTTTCGATCTCTTCGCCGGAAATTTTCTGGCGCGACAGCACGCTGCCGAGAAGCCCCGACAGCAGGCCGAAACGCTGCCACCAGGGCACGCTGTGATACACCCGCTTGAGTGTGGTGCCCACGTCGCGGTCGATCAGCAGCAGCGGCAGCCGGGTGCGCTCGGCCTGCTCCACGGCGGCGCGCATTTCCGCGCCGGGCTGAATGCCCGACTGGTCGGCAATGCGCTGCTGGAAGGCGCCCAGCGCCAGGCTTGCCGCCACCATGCCGGCCTTGCCCTGCTTGAATACCTGGAAGAGATCCTGCTCGCCCATGGCGTCGGGCTGGGTCAGGCTCTGGTGGCGGGCGGCGCACAGCTCGATGGCCACGGCGTCGAAGGCCCCGGTGGCAAGCAGCGCCTCGACGTCGTCGGCGCTTTCCCGGGAGACGTGGGCGGTGCCCAGCAGCGTGTAGTGCGTGTTGCCCACGGTGACGGTGTGCAGCGGCCCGCTGGTCGCGGGCAGCGCCTCTGGCGCGGGTGACAGAACGTGATCTTCGCTCATGCAGGAGGTCTCAATCGTCGACAAATGAACGACGCCGCTAGCGGCGCCAGAAAGCGGGGGTAAACAAAACCAGGACGGTAAAGATTTCCAGGCGGCCAAGGAGCATGGCCAGCACCAGCACCCACTTGGCAAAGCCGGGCAGGTTGCCGTAGTGGGTGCTGGCCTCGCCCAGCGCCGGGCCCAGGTTGTTGAGCGCCGAGCCCACGGCGGACCAGGCGGTAATCTGGTCGACTCCGGTGGCCATGACGCCCACCATCATCAGAAAAAACAGCATCACATAGACCGAGAAAAATCCCCATACCGCCTGGGCCACGCTGTCGGGAACGCTGACCTTGCCCACCTTCACCGCAATCACCGCGTTGGGGTGAATCAGCCGCATGATTTCGCGCATGCCCTGCTTCAGGATCAAGATGATGCGGATGACCTTCATCCCCCCGGCGGTGGAGCCGGAGCAGCCGCCGACAAAGGCCGCCACGAACAGTAGAAACGGCAGCGCCCCGGGCCAGGTGGAGAAGTCCGCCACGGAAAAGCCGGTGGTGGTGGCAACCGATACCACCTCAAACAGCGCGTGGCGCATCCCCAGGGGGCTTTGGTAGGTCTGGGTCAGCCACAGGGTGAACACCGTGATGCTGACCAGCCCCAGCAGGAACAGCATCAAAAACCGCGCTTCGGGATCCTGAAAATAGTGCAGCAGGCGCTTTTCCCGCCAGGCAATAAAGTGCAGGCTGAAGCTGAACGCCGAAATCAGCATGAAGCCGGCGCAGATCAGCTCCACGGCGGCGCTGTCGAAAAAGCCGATGCTGGCATCGTGGGTGGAGAACCCGCCGATGGCCACGGTAGAAAAGCTGTGCCCCAGGGCGTCGAACCAGCCCATGCCCGCGGCCATGTAGGCCAGCATGCAGGCCACGGTCAGGGTGGCGTAAATGTACCACAGCGCCTTGGCGGTCTCGGTGATGCGCGGGGTGAGCTTGGAGTCCTTCAGCGGGCCGGGTATTTCGGTGCGATAAAGCGCCATCCCGCCCACGCCAAGGGTCGGCAGAATGGCGACGGCGAGCACCACGATGCCCATGCCGCCCAGCCACTGCAGCTGCTGGCGGTAGTAGCGGACGGACTCGGGCAGAAAGTCGATCCCGGTGATCACCGTGGCGCCGGTGGTAGTGAGCCCGGAAAACGACTCGAATACCGCATCGGTAAACGACAGCGCCCCTTCGCCGAACAGCATCAGCGGCAGCGAGCCGAAAAGCGCGAGCACCGCCCAGAACATGGCCGCGATCAGAAAGCCGTCGCGGATGCGCAGCTCCTTGCGCGCGCGGCGGTTGGGCAGGTACAGCACCAGGCCGGTGAACACGGTGATCGCGATCCCCAGGCTGAAGGCATTCCACACGCCGTCGCGAAACCACAGCGAGATCAGCATCGGCGGCAGCATGGTAAGGCTGAACAGCATCAGCAACAGCCCCAGAATACGCAGAATCACCCGCAGGCTCATGGTCGGCGCGGCTCCTTGTGATCGCGGTGGCGCAGCACGTGTGGCATGGCAGAAAACGGCATGTCAGAAAAAGGTCAGCCCGACCTGGAACAGGCGCTCGACGTCGCGGATGCGGCGCTTGTCGATGACGAACAGGATGACGTGATCGCCTGACTCTATCACGACGTCGCGCCGGGCAATCATCACTTTGCGGCGGCGCACCACCGCGCCGATGGTGGTGCCTTCGGGCAGGTCGATCTCGCCGATGCTGCGGCCCACCACCCGGGACGACTGCTTGTCGCCGTGGGCGATGGCCTCGATGGCCTCGGCCGCTCCCCGACGCAGGGAGTGGACGTTGACGATGTCGCCCCGGCGTACGTGGGTGAGCAGGCTGCCGATGGTGGCCTGCTGGGGCGAGATGGCGATGTCGATTTCGCCGCCCTGAACCAGATCGACGTAGGCGGCGTTGTTGATCAGGGTGAGCACCTTCTTGGCGCCCAGGCGCTTGGCCAGAAGCGACGACATGATGTTGACCTCGTCGTCGTTGGTCAGCGCGCAGAAGATATCGCAGTCTTCGATGTTTTCTTCTTCCAGCAGGCGCTTGCTAGTGGCGCCGCCGTGAAGCACCACGGTGCGGTCCAGGCGCTCGGAGAGCTGGGTGCAGCGCTTGAGGTTATGCTCGATGATCTTGACCTGGTGGTTGTGCTCGAGATGTTCGGCCAGACGCTCGCCGATGTTGCCGCCGCCGGCGATGACGATACGGCGGAAAGTACGCTCGAGGCGGCGCAGCTCGCTCATCACCGCGCGGATATCCCGCCGGGCAGCGAGAAAGAAAACCTCGTCGTCGGCCTCGATGACGGTGTCGCCCCGGGGGATGATCGGCCGGTTGCGCCGGTAGATGGCGGCCACCCGGGTATCGACGTTGGGCATGTGGCGGCGCAAAAAGCCCAGGTTCTGGCCCACCAGCGGGCCGCCGTAGAAGGCCTTGACCGCCACCAGCTGGACCAGCCCGCCGGCAAACTCGAGCACCTGAAGCGCCCCGGGATGCTCGATCAGCCGGCGGACGTGGTCGGTGACCACCTGCTCGGGGCTGATCAGCACGTCGATGGGAATGGCCTCGTGGGCAAAAAGCCCCTTGCGCGTGAGGTACGCCGTGGTGCGCACCCGGGCGATCTTCGTCGGGGTGCGAAACAGGGTGTGCGCCACCTGGCAGGCGATCATGTTGATTTCGTCGGTGTTGGTCACCGCGATCAGCATGTCGGCGTCCTCGCAGCCGGCCTCGCGCAGCGTGTTGGGGTAGGAGCCGGGGCCGACCACGGTGCGGATGTCGAGCCGGGTATGCAGCCCGCGCAGGCGCTCGCCGTCGGTGTCCACCACGGTGATGTCGTTTTCTTCGCGGGCCAGGTGTTCCGCCAGGGTGCCGCCGACCTGGCCGGCCCCGAGAATGATGATCTTCATCGCGTCTCAGCGTCTGCAGCAAAAGGACGGCGCTTTCGCGCCGTCCCGGGTAAGGCGGCCGGCCTGAACCGGCCGCGGAGGAAAGAGCAGGCCGCCCTGGCGGGGCGGTTATTCAATCGTGAAGCCGACCTTGACGGTAACCTGCCAGTGCGCGACCCGGTTGTCTTCGATGTGCCCCCGGGTTTCGACGACTTCGAACCAGCGCATGTTGTGCAGGGTTTCCGCGGCCTTGGTAAGGGCGCGCTGGACGGCGTCTTCGATACTTTTTTCCGAGGTGCCGATCAGCTCGACGTGTTTGTAAACGTTGCTCATTTCTACTCTCCTTTACGAACCGAATAGCGCTTGGTGATGGGCCGCTCAGGCGGCCGCTTTCACGAGTCTGGCATAGAAAAAGCCGTCGTGTCCGTCATCGAGCGGCAACAGCTGGCGGCCACCGCCGCTGGGCTGCCCCCAGGCCACGTCGTCGGGCGTGGTGTTCCGGGCGTCCGGGGTGCGGGCAAGAAAGGCGCTGATCTGGTCGGCGTTTTCTTCCGGCAGCACTGAGCAGGTGGCGTAGAGCAGGGTGCCGCCGGGGGCCAGCAGCGGCCAGAGGTTGTCGAGAATGCGCGCCTGCAGGGCGGCAAGTTTGACGATGTCCGAGGGGCGGCGCAGGCGCTTGATGTCCGGATGGCGGCGGATGACGCCGGTGCCCGAACAGGGCGCGTCGAGCAGGATGGCGTCGAATTCGGTCTGGCTCCAGTCGCCGCGCCGGGTCGCATCGGCGTGGTGCAGTTCGGCATTGAGCCCCAGCCGCTCCAGGGTGTTGTCGACCCGGGCCAGGCGTTCGCCGTCGCTGTCGAGCGCGGTCAGGGCGATGTCGAACTGTTCGAGCAGGTGCGCGGTCTTGCCGCCGGGGGCGCTGCAGGCGTCCAGCACCCGGGCTCCCGGGCGCGGGGCAAGCGTAGGCCCGAGCAGCACTGCGCTGAGCTGGGCGGCTTCGTCCTGGACGCTTGCATGGCCTGCCTCGAAGCCGGGCAGGGCGGCGACGTCGCAGGGGGTGACCAGGGTGATGCCGTCCGGGGCGTGGGCGCAGGCCCGCGCTGTCATGCCCCGCTCGGCAAGCGCGGCAAGGTAGGCTTCGCGGTGGCCGTGGCGGGCGTTGACGCGCAGCGTCATAGGGCCGGGCCGGTTGTTGGCTTCGGCTAGGGCGCGCCACTGCTCGGGCCAGGCGCTTCTGAAGGCGTCCAGCAGCCATTCGGGGTGAGCCAGCGCCACGCTTGGCGTGCGGTCGACCTTGGCCTGGAGCGCGGCGGACTCGCGCTGCAGGCGGCGCAAGCAGCCGTTGAGCACCCGGGTGGCCCAGGCCTTGCCCAGGAGCCTCGCCGCGCCGGCGGTTTCGCCCACGGCGGCGTGGGCGGGAATGCGCATGTACAACAGCTGGTAAATCCCCAGCAGCAGCAGCGCCTGGACGTCCTGATCGCGCTTTTTTAGCGGCTGGCGCAAGAGCTCGCCGGCCAGCGCCTCCAGACGCGGCAGGTGGCGGCAGGTGCCGAAGCACAGCTCCTTGAGCAGGGCGCGGTCCCGGGGGGCAACGCTTGCCTCGTTGAGGCCGGCAAGCGAGCCCTGGTCCTTGAGCACCGGCGCCAGCCCGCGGGCGGCAGCGGCGCGAACGTCCGTGCCGGTAGCGCCGGCGGGCGTTTCCCGAGTCATGACGTGGCTCCTTTGGCGTAGCGGCCCAGGCGGTTGCCTTCGGCCAGGCGCGGGGACTGGGCGTTGAGCAGCTCGCGCACCGCAAGCGCCTTGCCGCCGGGCAGCTGGGCCCGGGTTACGCGCAGCACCTGATCGCCGTTCTCGCCGCAGGCGATGCGCAGGGCGTCGGCGTCCGGGGGCAAAAGCGTCCCCGGCGGCTGGGCCGTGCCGGCGGCTTTATCGGCGCTTGCCATCAGCAGCCGCAGGCGGGCGTCGTCATCGCCAAGCGTACACCAGGCCACCGGCCAGGGGTTGAAGGCGCGCACCCGGGCGGCAAGCTCGGCGGCGGGGCGGGTAAAATCGAGCTCGGCTTCGGCCTTGGAAAGCTTGGCGGCGTAGGTCACGCCCTCCTCGGGCTGGGGGGTGGCGCTGGCGCGGCCTTCCGCCATGGCGTCAAGGGTGGTGGCGAGGGTTTCGGCGCCGAGGTCGGCCAGGGTGGTGTGGAGCTCGCCGCCGGTGGTGGTATCGGTGATCGGCGTGCGCGCCTCGGCGAACACCGCGCCGGTATCAAGCCCGGCGTCCATCTGCATGATCGCCACCCCGGTTTCGGCGTCCTGGGCTTCGATGGCGCGCTGAATGGGCGCGGCGCCCCGCCAGCGCGGTAGCAGCGAGGCGTGGACGTTGACACAGCCAAGCCGCGGAAGGTCCAGCACCGCCCGGGGCAGCAGCAGGCCGTAGGCGACCACGACCATGACGTCGGCGTCGAGCGCGGCAAGCGCTTCCTGGGCGTCGGCGTCTTTCAGCGTGGCCGGCTGGTAGACGTCCAGCCCCTGCTCCAGAGCCAGTGCTTTCACCGGGCTCGGGGCCAGCCGCCGGCCGCGGCCGGCAGGGCGGTCGGGCTGGGTATAAACGCCCACCACGCGGTGGCGGCTTTGCAGCAGCGCCCGCAGGCTCGAGGCGGCAAAGTCCGGCGTACCGGCGAAGACGACGCGCAGTGATGACATGGTGATGTCCCTGAAGCGAAAGGTGCGGATAGATTCGGCCGCCGGGGCCGACGGCGAAAAGCCGGAAAACCGCGCGGTGCGAGGTGATCCGGCTCGGCGAGACGGCGCGGGCTAAGCGTCCAGCAGCTGTTTTTGGCGCTTCTGCATTTTCTTCAGCACGCGCTCGCGCTTGAGCGGCGACAGATAGTCGACGAACAGCACGCCTTCCAGGTGGTCGCATTCGTGCTGAATGCAGTGGGCCAGCAGGTCGTCGGCTTCGAGCTCGTAGGGCTCGCCGTCGCGGCCGGTGGCGCTCAGCCTGACGCGCAGGTGGCGGGGCACCTCGGCGTAGTACTCGGGGATGGACAGGCAGCCTTCAGACATCGGCGCCTGCTCATCGCCCAGCGGCTCGTAGGTGGGGTTGATGAGCACCAAGGGCTCGTTGCCCGACTCGCTGACGTCCATCACGATGACCCGGCGGTGGTCGTCCACCTGGGTGGCGGCAAGGCCGATGCCGCGGGCGTCGTACATGGTCTCCAGCATGCTGTCGACCAGCGCGCGCACCTCGTCATCGACGGCCTCGACGGGCGCGGCTTTTGTCCGCAGCCGGTCGTCAGGAAAGGTCAATATAGGTAGTTTAGCCATAGCGTTATGTGTACCGTTATGCTGATTCGGGTAAGGCGCCCAGGCGCTGTGCGTTGCTGTCCGGGGGAAGGCCGGTTGGGGCGCTTTGCTGCCGGCCATTATATCACGGTCGTCCGGGCATGCCGACAGCGGGCGCCAGGCGCCGCATGAGCCATCACAGGGAGAAGCAGAAGCATGAAAGGATCTGAGGGAGCGCGCCGCGGCCGGGTGCTAAGGCTGGCGGCTGCCGCCGTCATCGCCCTGCTGGTAGGCGGTACGGCCGTGGCGGACGAGGTGCGCTGGCGCCAGGACGCGCCGGCGCGCTATACGGTGAAAAGCGGCGATACCCTGTGGGACATCGCCGGCCACTTTCTGCACGCCCCCTGGCGCTGGCCCGGCGTGTGGCAGAAAAATCCCCAGATCGACAATCCCCACCTGATTTACCCCGGCGACCGGATCACGCTGCGCGACTGCGACGGCCGCCCCTGCCTGGGTCTCGAGCGCGGCCAGGACGTGGTAAAAATGACGCCGAAAATGCGCGCGCTGCCGCGCCGTGAGGCAGTCCTGCCGTTGCCCATGAGCGTGCTGAAGGCCTTTTTGCGCGAGCACCGCGTGGTCGACAAGCCGGAGTCGCTGGACGAGCTGGCCTACGTCGTCGGTACGGAAAACAAGCGCCTGATCAGCGGCGCCGGGGATCAGATATTCGTTCGACCCGTGGAGGCCTCGGCGACGGCCGAGCTTCAAAGCGGCCAGCGGCTGGGCATTTTCCGCCGGGGCGAGGTGTACCGCGACGCCGCCGGCGAGCCCCTGGGGCTTGAGTTGATCAGCATCGGCGAGGGCGTGCTGGCCAGTAAAAGCGCTGACATGATGCGCATGAACGTGAAGCAATCTTCTCAGGAAGTGCGCAGCAACGACATCATCCTGCCCCTGGAAACGCGCCTCGACGCGGCAGAGATGGACCCCCGGGTGCCCCAGCGTGACGTGGCCGGCCATATCGTTGGCGTGCCCGGCGGCGTGCGCTTTATCGGCCGGCTGCAGGTGGTCGCCGTTGACCTGGGGACCGAAGACGGCATTCAGCCCGGGCACGTGCTGAGTATCGAACAGCAGGGCGAGCGCGTTGTGGACCCGCGCACGGAAGAGCAGGTTCGCCTGCCCGGTGAGGTAGAGGGCACGCTGGTAGTGTTCCGCCCCTACGACCGGGTGAGCTACGCTATCGTCATGGAAGCCACCAGCACGCTGGCGGTGGGGGATGCTGTCCACCCACCGCGCTGATTGGGGCGAAAAACTTGAGCGGGTAGCGCCCGCAAGGAGCCGCAGTGGATACCCGGGACTGGCTTGCCGTGTTCTTCCTGCCGGGGCTGGGCCCCCAGGGCCTGGCCAAACTGCAGGAGCGAGCGCCGGCGTGGCCCGAAGGCTGGCTGGCGCTATTACCGCGCCAGGCGGCGGCTGCGCTGCGCCTGTGGCTGGATCATCCGGCGAGAAGCCCCCTGACGCCCGCCGTCGAGGCGAACCTTGACTGGGAGCGGGCGGCCCCGGGGCGGGCGATCCTGCACCGCGATCATCCGGACTTCCCGCCGCTGCTGGGCGAGATTGCCGACCCGCCCGCGGTGCTTTGGGCCCAGGGAGATCTCGGCGCGCTGAGCCAGGCCGGCATTGCCGTGGTGGGCAGCCGCCGGCCTACGGGGGAAGCCGCGGCTAACGCGCGCACCTTTGCCCGGGAGCTTGCCCGGCGCGGATTCTGCGTGACCAGCGGCATGGCCCTGGGCATCGACGCCGAGGCCCAGCGCGCCGCGCTGGACGCCGGCGGGGCCAGCATTGCCGTGCTCGCCACCGGCATCGACGTCATCTACCCCGCTCGCCACCGGGAGCTCTATCAGCAGCTGGGCAATACGCCCGGCGGGCTGCTGCTGGCCGAGCACCCGCCGGGGACGCGCGCCCACCCGGCGTTTTTTCCCCGGCGCAACAGAATCGTGACCGGTCTTTCGCTGGGCACGCTGGTGGTGGAGGCCGCCGAAAAAAGCGGCTCGCTGGTAAGCGCCAGGCTGGCGCTGGAGCAGGGGCGCGAGCTCTTTGCCCTGCCGGCCTCGCTCAATAACGTCCAGGCCAGAGGGTCATTGCAGCTACTGCGTACCGGCGCCAGCCTGGCGCGCGACGCGGAAGATATCGTCGCCGAGCTATCCCACTGGGGCGGGCACTACGCCGCCTGCCGGCCGGATACCGGGGGGCGACCCGCGCTGCTGAAGCAGGCGCCCCAGGCGCCGGCAACACCCGCAGAACCGGCCGACCCGCTGCTGGCTGCGCTGGGAGCGAATCCCGTGCCTATCGACGTGCTGGTGGAGCAGGTCGGTTTGACGGTGGGCGAATGCCAGCAGCGGCTGCTAATGCTCGAACTTGACGGCCTGGTGGGCCACCAGGCCGGCGGCTGGGCGCGCCGCTGAGGCGAGGCGATGGCGGGTGCTGCTATGATACGATGGCCGCCGCCCGTTTGATGCCGCGAGGAGAGCCCATGCCAACGGCTGACCGCCACCCTGATACCCCTGACGCCACCGCGCTTGCCAAGGCCGCAGGCGCCCTGCGCGCGGGCCAGGTGATTGCCTGCCCCACCGAGGCCGTATGGGGGCTTAGCTGCGATCCGCACAGCGAGGCGGCGGTCGCCCGGCTGCTGCGGCTTAAGGCCCGGGATCCGGCCAAGGGGCTGATCGTGGTGGCCGCCAGGATGGCCCAGCTGGCGCCCTGGCTTGAAGGGCTCGACAAGGCGCTGTATGCGCCCCTGCGGGCGAGCTGGCCGGGGCCGGTAACCTGGCTGGTGCCGGATAACGGCACGGCGCCCAAGCTGGTGCGCGGCGAGCACGATAGCGTGGCCCTGCGGGTGACTGACCACCCCGGCATGCAGGCGCTGTGCGACGCCTTCGGCGGCCCGCTGGTGTCCACCTCGGCCAACCGCGCCGGCGAGCCCCCGGCCATGACCGCGGACGAGGCGGGCGCGATGTTTGGCGAGGCGCTGGGTGGAGTTGTACCCGGCAGGCTCGGCGGGCACGAGCGCCCCAGCCAGATCCGCGATCTGGCAAGCGGGCGCGTGCTGCGCGACTGACGCCCGGCGCCTTGCCGTTACCGGCTATCCTTTCCGTTTCATTCTGCCAGTTCCCTGGAGCAAACCGTGGCTCATGAACACCTTGACGACGTAAAACGCTACCTTCTCGACCTGCAGGAGCGCCTGTGCGACGGCATCGCCGACGCCGACGGCGGGGCGACTTTCCAGGAAGACAGCTGGAACCGCGAAGCCGGCGGCGGCGGCCGTTCCCGGGTGGTCGAAAACGGCGCCGTGTTCGAGAAGGGCGGGGTCAACTACTCCCACGTCTACGGCGATACGCTCCCGCCCTCGGCCACCGCGGCCCGGCCGGAGCTTACCGGGCGCAGCTTTCACGCCGTGGGCGTGTCCTGGGTGCTGCACCCGGAAAACCCCCACGTGCCCACCAGCCACGGCAACGTACGCTTTTTCATCGCCGAGAAGGCCGGCGAAACGCCGGTGTGGTGGTTCGGCGGCGGCTTCGATCTGACGCCGTTCTACCCCGTACTCGAGGACGTATGCCACTGGCACCGGGTGGCCAGGGCCGCCTGCGAGCCGTTCGGCGAGGACGTCTACCCGCGCTACAAGGCGTGGTGCGACGACTACTTTTACCTCAAGCACCGCGACGAAACCCGGGGCGTGGGCGGGCTCTTCTTCGACGACGTCACTGCCGGCGGCTTTGACGAGTGCTTCGCCTTTCTGCGCGCGGTGGGCGACAGCTTCCTCGACGCCTACCTGCCCATTGTCGAGCGCCGCCGGGGTACGCCCTACGGCCAGCGCGAGCGCGACTTTCAGCTGTATCGCCGGGGGCGTTACGTAGAGTTCAACCTGGTATGGGACCGCGGCACCCTGTTTGGCCTGCAAAGCGGCGGACGCACCGAGTCGATTCTGATGTCGATGCCGCCACTGGCGCGCTGGGAATACGCCTACGCCCCCGAAGAAGCTAGCGCAGAAGCCGAGCTGGAAGCGTTTTTGACCCCCCGGGACTGGCTGGCGGAAGCGCCCGGCCGCTCTTTTGACCAGACCCCTCAGGATTCGGAGTAAATCATGGCCGATCGCTACGCCGTATTCGGCAACCCGGTGGCGCACTCCAAGTCGCCGCTGATCCATGCTGCCTTTGCCGAGCAGACCGGCCAGGCGCTGACCTATACCGCCGTCGAGGCCCCCGCGGATGACTTTGCCGGCGCCTGGCAGCGCTTTGCCCGGGAAGGCGGGCGCGGCGCCAACATCACCGTGCCGTTCAAGGGCGATGCCTACGCCCTGTGCGATACGGTAAGCCATCGCGCGCGCCAGGCCCGGGCGGTGAATACGCTGATCGTGGGCGGCAACGGGCGCCTTTACGGCGATAACACCGACGGCGTCGGCATGGCGCGGGACCTTGCTCATCACGACGTGGCGCTGAAGGGCAAGCGGGTGCTGATAGTGGGGGCCGGCGGTGCAGTGCGCGGGGTACTCGCGCCGCTTCTGGCCGAAAAGCCCGGGGAGGTCGTAATTGCCAACCGCACGGCGGCAAAGGCGACGGCGCTGGCGGAGGCGTTCAGCGACGCCGGGCGCGTGAGCGGCGGCGGTTTTGAAGAGATCAATGGCGCGTTTGACGTGGTCATCAACGGCTCAAGCGCAAGCCTTGCCGGCGACATGCCGCCGCTGCCGGATACCCTCTTCGCCAAGGGCGCCACCGCCTACGACATGATGTACGGCGCCGCGTCCACGGTGTTTTTGCGCTGGGCCGAGGCCCGGGGGGCACGACCCGTGGACGGGCTGGGGATGCTGGTCGAGCAGGCGGCGGAGTCGTTTTTCCTGTGGCGCAGCGTGCGCCCGGAGACCGCCGCCGTACGCGCCACCCTGCGCCGGACGCTGGCAGAGGCCTGACGTCTGAACCCTGGGGTTACCGCTTGCGCCGCTGGGCGAGCCCGACCATGCACAAGAGCAGGCCGACGATTGAAGTCATCATGCCGCCGTTGACCAAAAACGGCGCGCGCTCGACCCAGGGCGCAAAGTCCTGGGCCGAGTCGCGGCAGACGCTGGCCACGTAGTCCCAGTGGCCGCCGTCGAGCTCGCAGGCGCGAACGTCAGCCAGCTCCCAGAAATAAAGGCCGAGCATCAGCAGCGGCGGCACAATCAGTAGCAGTAAACCTAAGCGAATCATGAGGTCCTCGAATCAAGAGCGGGCGACGCTGCCAGCGCCGAGCGGCCGAGCCCGGGCCGGCTCAGGGCCGCGGGCAGTCCGGCGTGCGCCCGGCACTACGGGCGTTTTCGTAGGCGTCGAGCGCCTGGGGCATGCTGGCTTCAAGCCCGCTGATGCGGCTTCCCTGGCTTGGGTGAGTGGACAACCACTCGGGCGGGGCACCGCCGCCGGCGCGCTGCATGTTTTGCCACAGCGTCACGCTTTCCCGCGGGTCGAAACCGGCGTTGGCCATCAGCTCAAGCCCGATGGTGTCGGCTTCGCTTTCGTGGCGCCGGGAGAAGGGCAGCAGGATACCGTACTGCGCGCCCATGCCCAACAGGCCCATCAGCTGCTCGCCGCCGGCGGACTCCACGCCGGAGGCGCTCGACAGGACCGAAAGGCCAAGCTCGGTGGCATTTTCGGTGGAGGCGCGCTCGTTGGCGTGGTTGGCCAGCACGTGGCCGACCTCGTGGCCCAGCACCGTGGCCAGCTGGGCCTGGTTCTCGGCGACCTTGAGCATGCCGCTGTTCACGCCCATGTAGCCGCCGGGCAGAGCAAAGGCGTTGGGTTCATCGGCCTGAAACACTTCCACTTCCCAGTTCTGCCGGCGCTGCTCGGCGGGCAGTTCGGCGACGATCGCCTGGGCCACGCACTGCACGTAGCGCTGGCTTTGCGCGTCGGCGGCGGGCAGCTTCTGCTGATACTGGTCGAACGCCTTGGCGCCCATCTCGCCGAGCTGGTCGTCGGACATCAGCAATAGCTGGGAGCGGCCGGTGGGTGAGGTGGTGCAGGCGGCAAGCCCCGTCAGCAGGGTGGTACAAAGGGCGGTGACGGCAAGGGGACGAAACCAGCGCATAAACGTTTCCTTCTCGGTCAGTAAACGGTGGGCGGGTGGGCCCTATCAGCAGTTGCCAGATACGAACAGACTCGCAGGATACCAATCAGCGAGTGTAACGCTAGCATAATCGACAACGGAGGAAATTCGATGGATGCCGAGTTGACGCATCGACTGACCCAGCTGCTGGACCGCGTCGAGCACTGGCTGCCGCCGGCCCCCGAGCAGGTAGACTGGAACATCCACGTGGCCGCCCTGTGGCAGCGCCACCCTCTGGGCGGGCGGCTGGTGCCGGTGCCCGTGCGCGACGGTGTGACCCTGGACGACCTGCTGGGGATCGAGCGCCAGAAGCTGGCGCTGGTGGATAATACCCGGGCCTTTTTGCAGGGCCTGCCGGCCAACCACGCCCTGGTATGGGGCGCGCGGGGCAGCGGCAAGTCGTCGCTGGTGCGGGCGCTGCTCAACTCGCTGGCGCCCGAGGGGCTGCGCATGATTCAGGTCGACCGTCACGATCTTGGCCGCCTGCCGGCGCTGGTGGAAGAGCTGCGCACGCTGCCGCACCGCTTTGTAGTGTACTGCGACGACCTGTCGTTCGAAGGCCACGACGACGCCTACAAGGCGCTCAAGAGCGTGCTCGACGGCGCGCTTACCGGCCCGCCGAAAAACGTGCTGCTGTACGCCACGTCCAACCGTCGCCACCTGCTGCCGGAATCCATGGATGACAACCGCGAGTCGCACCTGGTGGGAGACGAGCTGCACCACGGCGACGCCGTGGAAGAGCGCATATCGCTGTCCGACCGCTTCGGCCTGTGGCTGGGGCTGCACCCTTTCAACCAGGATATGTACCTGCAGACCTGCGCGCACTGGGTGAGCCAGCTGGGAACGCCGGCGGACTGGGACGACGCCGCCCGGGCCGAAGCCGTACGCTACGCCACCCTGCGCGGCGGGCGCAGCGGCCGGGTGGCCTGGCAGTTTGCCAACCACTGGATCGGCACCCGTCGCCTGCACGCGGCAGAGCGGTAAGGTTTCGGCTGTTCCTGGCTTAATCATGAAAAAAGCCGGAGACGAGGTGCCTGTCTCCGGCTTTCACGTATTCGCGTCGCGGGCGAAGAATGCTTGTGATGCGCTATTTATAAGTCGGGAAAACGCGCAGAGGCATAGTCGCCGTGACAGCGTACGCAGCCTTCCATCAATTCATTAAACTGCTGCAGCTGAAGCGCTGTATTCTGGTCGCGGCCGGCTTCGGCCAGCGTCTCGCTGAGTTTATGGAGCGCCTGGTCCTGCTCGAGAAACTCATCCGGCACGGCGGCGAGGAGGGCCTGCTCGTCCTCCTCGGTCATTTCCTGCTCCATGATGAAGCTGTCATGAATCGCCTGGGCTTCCTGGGCCACGGTTTCGTGGTCGCCCTGGACAATGGCCGCCTGAATTTCCTGGCTGGCAGCAAGGATTCCCTGCATTTCCTCGATCAGCAGCCCCCGAACCTTTGGCGGCAGCTGTTCCCCAACGTTAATCCCGCCCGATTCTTCGGCATCGGTGGTGGTATCTTCGGCACTGGCGGCGGTAAAAGTGCCCAGCCCCGGTATCGCCAAGGCAATGGCTAATAGCGTCGTTCTCATCTTGCTCACCTTTTGGTTAATGAACCAGCGGTCATGATTAAAAATAAAGCTATTAGGCGTGGGCATAGTTGTCAAAGTTATAGCATGAGCCTGGCAGGGGGCGCGATATGCGCCGGATCAAACTGCTTGCGAGGCGATAAGACAGGAAAAGTACCGTTAGCGCTCTGGCTCGGCCTTGCCGCATAGCTCTCTTGTCAGGTATCAGGCGCCATGCGCCAGATATCCTCCCATTAATGCCTTGACCTTGGGGCGGCTCACAGGTGCTAGGGTGCCTCCCGTGGTGATTTAAGTAAAACAGGCTATATATAAAAGAGCCACTTATTCAGGGAGAAGGCATTATCATGGAACTGTTCGCCCTTCTACTTATATTGTTAATGAGTCTGGGTGGTGGTTTGTTGATTCAGCGGTGGCCAGGCCACCGTCAAACTGTGCCTACGTATCCGCAACGCGCTCCTTTTCTGGGCGGAGGCACGCCAGATACCCACGCCTGGAGCCGCTATCATATTCGCTACTATCCCATGACGCTTTTGCTGATCGCCTTCGAGATGGAAATGATGTTCATGTACCCGTGGGCGGTAGTGTATGTAGAGCAGGGCCTGATAGCGGTGGCGGAAATGGGGATGTTTCTCTCCATCCTCGGCGTTGGCATTCTTTATGGCTGGCGAGAGGGGGTGTTCAAGTGGCAGTAGGCTGGCTTTCGCGTCTGGCCATGCGCGGCCCGGCAACGGTGTTTCCTGCCCTGGGAATGCACGGGGAAGAGGCCGTTTACCGGCTGGCACAGGCGCCTGGCATAACGCTGGTTGACACCCCGCGCCACGCCACGATTCTGCTGGTGGCCGGCGGCGTGCCGCCACACTTCCACGACTCACTGCGCCGGGTGCACGACCAGCTGCCGGCCCCGTTTGCCACGCTTTGGTATCAAAGCGAGCCGCTGCTGGAGCTGCAGCAGCCGGGCATCGGGAAAATGGATGATCTGGAAGCTCTGCCCGGTGCGGTCATGGATACCTGGCGCCGGGTAATAGCGGGCGAGCAGGGCACGGCTTCCCGGCTGCTGCCGGACACGCCGCCCAACCCGTGGCAGGGGCTGGGAGACGATGGCCGCGGCGGCGAGGGCATGATGGGCGGGGTGCCTTACGGCCGGCCCATGGCCATGCCGCCGGCGCCGGATCTGCGTGACGGCCTGGCGCTGGATATTCTGACGGTTCGCCTGGGGCCGTTTTTTCCGCTTTGGCCGGCGGGGCTCGAAGCCGAGGTGACGCTGCAGGGCGATATCGTGCAGCAGTTTTCCGTGCTTTCGGCGCCGTATCCCCGCGCCGTGCCGTCGGTCTTCCTTGAGGCGCAAAGCAGGCCGGTTGCCATTGCGCGGCTGGAACGCAAGCGCATGCAATACCATTTGCGCGCTTTATTTCACGCCCTGCGCCTGGCGCACCTGCCGGATCTTGCCTGGCGCGCGCTGGGCTTGGCGGAAGAGTGCGATAGCCGGCCGGTGGAGAAGCTGGGCAAGGCCTTTAAGGCATTTGCGCGCGCGCTTGCCCGCCGCGGCTTTTTTGCCCTCTACCTGCCGAAAGGCGGCACGCTGGATAGCGAGCACGCCCGTACCCTGGCCGGCTTTGCTGCCCGGGCGGCCGGCGTAGAAGACGATGCGCGCCAGGCGGACGAAGGCTATCGCCGCCTGGGGTTCTCCGTGATTACCCAGCAGGCCGGCGACGTGCCGGCGCGGTGGCGGCAGCGCCTGGCCGAAGTGGAGCAGTCGCTGGCGCTGATCGCCCGCGCGCAGCAGAGCGACGCCGTCACGGCCTCGACCGAGGCGATAGAACTGCCCCGCGGTGCCGGTAATGCCGATAACCTGCTGGAAAACCTGCTGCCGGGGCTTGAGTGGAGCGAAGCGCTGGCCACCCTGGCAAGTCTTGACGTAGCGGAGGTGTCCCCATGGCCGCATCCGTGATGCTTGAGCAGCTGGTCTGGCCGCTGGCGATGGTGTTTGCCGCTTTGGGTGGCGGGGTCTATCTCTGGGCGGTGCTCGACGGCCTGGCAGCGCGCTCTTTCGGTTTGCCCCGGGCGCAAAGCGTCTGGCAGCGGCCCTTGAGCCGAGGCGCCTGGCTGCTGATCCAGCAGTCCAATAATACCGAGGCACCTGACCGCTGGGGCTGGCGCCTGGCGCCGGCGCTCTATTTGGCGTTGGCAGCGGTAGGGCTGGCGCTGGTGCCCTGGTCCCGGGACTGGGTGGCAACGGATCTGGCAACCAGCCTGGTGCTGTGGGGGAGCGTGGAGGCGCTTGCCACCGTGGTGATTTTTCTGCAGGGCTGGTCAGCCAACAGCCATTTTGCCCTGATGGGCGCCTACCGCTACGTGGCGCTGGGACTCTCCTATATTCTCATCAGCATGTTCGTTCTGATTGGGGTGGCGCTGCCGGCGGAGTCGCTGGCAATTACCCGGATAGTGGCGTCTCAGCAGGACGTCTGGAACGTAGTGCGCCAGCCGCTGGGCCTGCCGCTGTTTCTGCTGGTGGGGCTGGCGCTCACCTTTCGCGGCCCGTTCAATCTGGCCGATAGCCAGGATCTTGCCGGCGGTACCAGCGTCGAGGTCTCGGGCCCTCCGCGCCTGGTCTGGGAGCTGGCGCGCAGCGCCATGCTGGTGGCCTTTAGCGGCATCGCGGCCACCGTCTTTCTGGGCGGCTGGCTGGGGCCGTGGCTGCCCGGGCCGCTGTGGGTCATGCTCAAGATGCTGGCGATACTCGCCGTGCAGGCCTGGCTCGGGCGCTGGTTTGCCGTCATCACGCCGTCCCGCTGCCTGAGCCTGATGTGGCTCATTCTTTTGCCGCTGGCGTTTATCGACCTTATCTGGGCGGGAGTGGTGGCGCTTTTATGAATACGTCCGTCGTTGTTGATGTGGCCTTTTGGCTGCTCGCGGTGTTTGCCGTCTATACGGGGTGGCGGGTATTTCGCACCGACTCCATGGTGCGAGCCTCGTTTTTTCTTCTGCTTTCCTTTATTGCCGTCGGCGTGATCATGCTGCTGCTGTCGGCGGTGTACCTGGGCGTGGCGATGTTTTTCATGATGGGCGTCGAGATGATGGTCATGGCGCTGTTCATGGTGATGTTCATGATGAACCCGGCAGGCCTCAACCCCATGATGATGGTGCACCAGCACAGGCTTTCCATCGGTGCGGGCATTGCCAGCTTCGTGATACTGGCGGCGATGGCGTTGCTGGCCGGCTTCCCCCAGCGCCCCCTGCCGGATGACCTGGAGCCCGTGGTGGCTCTGGGCAATGAGCTGCTGGGAGATTCCATGCTGATCTTTGAGTCCGCCGGTGTGGTGCTGTTGGCCACCATGATTGGCGTGGTGGTGCTATCGAGCCAGCGAGGGCGCTTTGGCTCGGCCGAGCACGGCTCGATGCCGCCCGGGCTCGAACCCGGCGGTGATCCGGCGGGAATGCCCGACGACGATGAAGAAGCCGGCGGGCATCACCACCACGGCCATCACCACTGCCATTAAAAGGAGCTGACCATGACCTTGACCGCGGTATTGCTGCTGGCAGCCGCCCTGATCGGTATCGGCGTTTACGGCGCACTTTCCCAGCAGTCCTTTGTGATGCTGATGATGGGGCTTGAGCTGATGCTTAACGGCGTGATGCTGGCGGCTATCGGTTTCTGGGCCATGAGCGGTGCCGGCGCGCCCGAAGGGCAGCTGCTGGCCATTGTGGTCATGGCGGTGATGGCGATTGAAATGGCCATGGGGTTTGCCCTGGTGGTGGCGGTTTATCGGGGCAAGCAGGCGGATGTCACGGAGTCTATCGCGGACTTGAAGGGCTGAAAACATGATGCTGTGGATAGTGCCATTACTGCCGGTGCTCATGGCACCGCTGATCTATCTGAGCGGCCGCCGGGAAGGGTGTACCGGGGTGACGCTGCTGGCGCTATCCGCGCTGATAGCGGTTATCGGTGCGCTAGCCCTGGCGATGGCCAATGACTGGCAGGGGAGCTACGCGCTGAACGCCGCGCTGGTGCTGCAGGTGGGGCTGGTACCGTCAAGTCAATTCGTGGCGCTGGCCATACCCATCATGGCGCTTCCGGTGCTGCTCTTCGCCGGCGTACATGAACAGGCCCCGCTCGGGCGGCTACTGGCGATCATGGTGGCATTTGTCGGTGCCATGGAGCTGCTGGTGCTGGCGCAGGATATGGTGACCCTGCTGGTCGCCTGGGAGCTGATAGGGGCCTGTTCGTGGGCGCTGGTGTCTCATTACTGGCGGGACAGGGATACGGTGAAAAATGCCGTTCAGGTATTTCTGGTCACGCGCTTTGGCGACCTGGGGCTTTATATAGCGGCCGCGGCCGTGTTTGCGGGTAGCGGTGGCTTTGGCTATTCGCAGCTTGCCGGGCTGGACGGCAGCCTGATGCAGGTGGCGGCCGCGGGTATTTTACTGGCCGCCATGGCCAAGTCGGCGCAGGTGCCCTTCTCGGTCTGGCTGTTTGCCGCCATGTCCGGCCCGGTCTCGGTATCCGCTCTGCTGCACGCGGCCACGCTGGTGGCCGCCGGGATGTACGTCCTGGCACGGCTGCAGCCGCTGCTGGCAGACGTCGCCTGGCTCATGCCGGCGATTATGCTGATCGGGCTGACGACGGCGCTGCTGGGAGGGGTGGTAAGCCTGGTGCAGGGCCACGCCAAAAAGCTGCTGGCGGCGTCGACCTCGGCACAGTACGGGCTGATGTGGGTGGCGATAGGTGCCGGATTTCCCGGCGTGGCCCTGCTGCATTTTCTGAGCCACGGCTTTTTCAAGGCCGGCCTGTTTCTGACCGCCGGGGTAGCCGAGCGGCAGGCGGAGAGCTATCAGCTTGAGGATATGCGTTTAGGGGGCCGCTTGCCGGGTAGCGCCTTGCTTGGCGGCATCTTTGCTCTGGCGCTTGCCGGGATGGTGCCATTGGGGGCTGCCTGGACCAAAGAGCAGATTATTTCGGTGGCTTATGCGGCGTCGCCGTGGCTGACGGCCGGCGTGGCGCTGGCCGGCGGGCTAAGTGCCGTCTATGCCACCCGGTTTCAGCTCGCTATGTTTGGCCCCGTTCGGTTCGGGCGTACCCAGCAGCGCAGGCCGCCGCTGTCAGGCGCTTGCCGGCTTGAGTTGTTGGCGCTGAGCGGTCTCGCCGCGCTGACGCTGGGGCTATCGCTTTTCTGGTGGCCCGGGGTCCAGCGCTGGCTACAGCAGCAGCCGGGGTGGGAGCTTGCCGACGTTCATCTCTGGCTGCTGGCGGCGTCGCTGGTGCTGGTTGTGCTGGGCATGGCCCTCGGCGCGGTGCTGGTTCAGCGTGGTCAGCTTGACGGGCATCAGGGGTGGCGGCGCTCCGCTTTTTGCTGGTGGGGGCTTGAACCCTTGACGCTTGGCGTGGGTGCCACCCTGGTGAAGCTGAGCGCTCGCCTGGCGCGCTTTGATCGCGACGTGCTGGAAAGGGCCACGCTCCTTTTATCGAGGCAAGCGTCGCAGACCGCTTCTGCCCTGGCCCGGCGCGATGCGGACGGCGTCGATGCCAGCCTGTACGGCAGCGCTTCTGCCGTAACGCGGATAGCAGATTTTGGTGCCACCGCCGGCGAAGCCTTGTCGGAGCGGCTGCCCGGTTCCCTTTCCGGGCTGGTGAATCGCGGGGGCGGCCGGGCGCGCCAGGCCCAGTCCGGACAGACCCATCATTACTACGCCGGTATGGCCATCGGCTTTGCCGTTTTATTGACCCTGCTGTTACTCGGCGATGCGCTGTAAGGAGCAAACCCCGCGATGTTGACATTGGCCTGGTGCTTACCGCTGTTGGGTGCGTTACTGCTGGCGTTTGTACCGCGCTGGACGGAGCGCAACGCACGCGCGTTTGCGACCCTCATCGCCGTAATCTCATTGCTGATCCTGATAGGGGCCTGGTTTGGCTTCGACCCCGACGGCCCGCTGTTTCAGCACGTGTGGGAAGTCCCCTGGGTGCCGTCCATCGGCGTTGCCTATCGGGTCGGGGTCGACGGTATCGCGCTGGCGGTGGTGACCATGAGCGCTCTGATTTTTGTGGCGGCCATTGCCTATCCGCTCGATACCCGGGAAGACAGTCAGCGGTCGCAAGCGCATCAGTACTACGGCTGGATGCTGTTTTTGATGGCCACGTCCCTGGCGGTATTTGTGGTGCTGGACCTGCTGCTGTTTTACGTGTTTTTTGATTTAAGCCTGGTGGGCATGTATTTCCTCATCGGGCGCTGGGGGCACGGTCGGCCGCAGCTGTCTGCCCTGACCTTCTTTCTGTTTACTTTTGCCGGCTCATTGGCGCTGCTGCTGGCGATCATTGGCCTGTATCTCTCGCTGGATTCGCCCAGTTTTGATATACGCCTGCTCATCGAACAGCAGCCGCTGGCGGGCGGCGGCCTCTATGCGGGACTCGTGTTTTTCGGTTTGATGCTGGGGCTGGCGATCAAGACACCGCTGGTGCCGCTACATACCTGGCTGCCCCAGGCGCACGTGGATGCGCCAGGCCCTGCCTCCGCGATTCTTGCCGGCGTACTGCTGAAGATGGGCACCTACGGCATGATACGCCTGCCGTTGGCCATGCTGCCGGCGACGTTTGAGCGCTATGCGTTACTTGTCGGTCTGCTCGCGCTGGTGGCGATTCTCTACGGGGCCCTGGTGGCGCTTGGCCAGCGTAATCTCAAACGGCGTATTGCCTACACGTCCATCAATCACATGGGCTATACGGTGCTGGGCATTGCGATAGCCGCCAGCTTCAGCGACAACCTGATGGCGAAGCAGCTGGCGCTGACCGGGGCCACGGTGGAAATGGTCGCCCACGGCCTGATCACCGGCGGTCTATTTCTCATTTGTGGAAGCTTTTGGTATCGCACCGGCACCTATGATCTGGACGGCTACGGTGGTCTGGCGCACAGGGCCCCCAGGCTTGCGGGGCTGACCATACTGCTGGCGTTTGCCAGCCTGGGTATGCCCGGCCTGGCCGGTTTTGTGGCGGAATTTCAGATCTTTGCCGGCACTTTTGCCGTCTATCCCTGGCTTGCCGTGCCGGCAGTAGTGGGGATTCTGGTGACCGCCGCGCTTTTTCTGGACATTTTGCGCCGGCTGTTTTTCGGCAAGCTGCCTGCCTCTCTGGACCAGTTCAAGGAGCTCGACCGCATTGAGTTCACGGTACTTAGCGTGCTGGGGCTGGGTGTTGTTGCGATCGGGGTGTATCCCGGTTTTCTGCTGGAAGTCATCGATAGCGCCAGCGTGCTACTGACCGGAGGCCGCTAATGCCCCTCGGTAGTCTGCTTCCCGAAATTGCGCTGCTGCTGGGCGCGGTGGCGATTGTGCTGCTGGCGTCTTTTGCTCCACGGCACCGTCAGGTCTGGGCGGCAGCGCTGGCGTTGGCGACGCTGCTGGTGGCAGGAGTGACGACGCTTGCCCAGTGGGAGTCGCCGGCCGGGCTGATATTTTCCGGCGTATGGGCGCTGGACGGCATGGCCATTTTCGCCAAGCTGTTGATGCTTTTCAGCGCCGCGGTGGTGGTGGCGCTGTCGCCGGACTGGATGCGAAGCGATCCTCGCCACGGCGAATATTACGCGCTGTGCCTGTTTTCGCTGCTGGGTGCGATCATGATGGCGTCTGCCCATGACGCCATGGAGCTGGTGGTGGGGGTGCTGCTGTCTTCCGCCGCCAGCTATCCGCTAGCGGCCTACCATCGTGGCTTCACCCCGGCGCTGGAAGCGGCGATGAAGTATTTTCTGATTGGGGCTCTGGCCAATGCGCTGTTGACCATTGGCGTGGTGATTCTGTTTGGCCTGGTGGGGGATACCGACTATGTTCAGACCGCAGAGGTCTTTCAAGCCGGCACGGACTCGATAGCGCTCAGCGTAGCGGTGGCCTGCATCATCATGGGGCTGACCTATAAGCTCGGGGCGGTGCCGGCTCACGCTTGGATGCCGGATGTGGCCCAGGCGGCACCGGCCCCCGTGGCGGCGTTTCTAACCGTGGTGCCCAAAATCGGGGCGGCGGTGGCCCTTGCGCGGTTTGTGATGCTATTGCCTGACACCCTGATGTGGCCGGGCGTTGTCGCGCTGATCTCCGCGGCCACCATGACGCTGGGCAACCTGGCGGCGCTTGCCCAGACAGACCTCAGGCGGCTGCTGGGCTGGTCGAGCGTTTCCCAGTCCGGCTATATGTTAATGGCCATTGTCGTCGTCGGAAGCGGTGGCGGCGCGCTGCCGGCACTGCTGGCTTTTCTGGTGGCCTATGCGCTGGCCAACCTGCTGGCTTTTGCTATTGTCACCCACCTTAGGGGGCGGACGGACATCGAGCACTATCACGGCCTGGCCTATCGCCGGCCGCTGGTTACCGCCGCACTGATTGTCTCTCTGCTGTCCCTGGTCGGCATCCCGCCCCTGGTCGGCTTTTTCGGCAAGTTTCTGCTCTTCGAGGTCACCATCGAGGCGGGATATATCTGGCTTGCCGTGGCGGCGGCGCTTAATACGCTGATATCTCTCTACTACTACCTCAGAGTGATAGCGGTGACCGTGTTCAAGGAGCCCCGGGGCGAGGTGCATGTGCTGGGCCGCTGGTCCGGGGTGACGCTATTTATCACGCTAGCGCTTTTGGTGGTGATAAGCCTGGGCTTTGAATGGGTGCTTGATGCGCTTGAGCCGATAGCCCTGGCTGCGCCATAGGTTTTTATATGTAGGGTGCCGGAGGTTCAGGCTAAACCCACATGAAACGTCGAAGAGCTCTTAATTTACACTTCAATGAAAAAAATAAGAAATTTTCATTTAGGGCCTGTTGACGTTTCACATTGGTAGCCATAAAAAGCCGCATGCCAAGGCCACCATGCTTTCGTAATTTCGTTTGAGCTTATCGTAGCGCGTCGCAATGGCGCGATACGGTTTCAATCG
>NZ_JASSZF010000006.1:0-102475 GCF_031935715.1 Halomonas garicola
TCGATTGAAACCGTATCGCGCCATTGCGACGCGCTACGATAAGCTCAAACGAAATTACGAAAGCATGGTGGCCTTGGCATGCGGCTTTTTATGGCTACCAATGTGAAACGTCAACAGGCCCTAGGCAGGCGCGCCGGTTTTGCCCCCATGCCGGTGCGCCTGCTGTCGGCAAGCGTTGCGGTGCGTATAATGGCGCCACGCTTTTGTCGACGACGCTCACCCCCTTGTGACATTAAGGACTTCACCATGACCGTACGTACCCGTATCGCGCCGTCGCCCACGGGCGACCCCCACGTTGGCACCGCCTATGTGGCGCTGTTTAACCTGTGTTTTGCGCGCCAGCACGGCGGTGACTTCATTCTGCGCATCGAGGACACCGACCGCGCGCGTTCCACGGCGGAGTCCGAGCAGATGATCCTCGATTCGCTGCGCTGGCTGGGGATCGAGTGGGACGAAGGGCCCGACGTCGGCGGGGCGCACGGCCCCTACCGGCAGAGCGAGCGCGGCGATATCTACGCCGAGTACGCGCAAAAGCTGCTGGACGCCGGGCACGCGTTCAAGTGCTATCGCACCGCCGAGGAGCTTGACGCGCTGCGCGAGGAGCGCAAGGCGGCCGGCATGCACCTGGCGCTGAAGCCCGAGGACCTGGCGCTGACGGCGGACGAACAGCAGCGCCGCGCCGACGAGGGCTGGCCCCACGTGGTGCGCATGAAGGTGCCGAAGGAGGGGGTCTGCGTGGTGCAGGACATGCTGCGCGGGCGTATCGACGTGGACTGGGCTCAGGTAGACGCCCAGATCCTGCTGAAATCCGACGGCATGCCCACCTACCATCTGGCCAACGTGGTCGATGACCACCTGATGGGCATCACCCACGTGCTGCGCGGCGAGGAGTGGATCAACTCCGCGCCCAAGCATCAGCTGCTCTACGAGTACCTGGACTGGGACATGCCGGTGCTCTGCCACATGCCGCTGCTGCGCAATCCCGACAAGTCCAAGCTGTCCAAGCGCAAGAATCCCACTTCGATCAACTATTATCGCCGCATGGGCTTTCTCCCCCAGGCGGTGACCAACTACTTGGGGCGCATGGGCTGGTCCATGCCCGACGAGCGGGAAAAATTCAGCCTTGGCGAAATGATTGACGCCTTCGATATTCACCGGGTGTCGCTTGGCGGGCCGGTGTTCGATCTGGAAAAGCTGACCTGGCTCAACGGCGTCTACATCCGCGAAGACCTGGACGACGACGCCTTTTTGCAGGCGCTTCGCGACTGGGCGTTCAACGAGGACTACGTCAGGCAGATTTTGCCCCAGGTGCGCCCGCGGGTGGAAACGCTTGCCCAGGTGGTGCCGCTGGCCGGGCACTTTTTCTCAGGCCTGCCGGCGATTACCGAGGCGTCGTTTGAGTCGGTCAAGCTGGAGAAAGAGACCCTGGTCAAGCTGCTGCAGTTTCTGGTGTGGCGGCTGGAAACGGTGCCTGCCTGGCACAAGGAAGCGCTGCTTGAGGAAGTGAAAGCGCTGGCGGCGTATTTCGAGCTGAAGATGAAGGCGTTTCTGGCGCCGGTGTTTATCGCCATCACCGGCTCGAGCGCGAGCACCTCGGTGATGGACGCCATGGCCATTCTCGGCTCGGATATGACCCGTGCCCGGTTGCGTCACGCCGTCAGCGTGCTGGGCGGCGTGTCGAAAAAGCAGGCCAAGCGCCTGGAGAAGGAGTATCGCGATCTCGCCTAGCAAAAGGCCAAAATGCTGGCTGAATGGCACCCGGATCGCGCAGCCAAAAGCGCTGCAAAAAAGCGGCGCTTTTTTCTTGACGCGCCCCCGGGGCATAAGTATTATACGCTCCGTCCTCGAGACAAGTGGGGCCTTAGCTCAGCTGGGAGAGCGCGACACTGGCAGTGTCGAGGTCAGCGGTTCGATCCCGCTAGGCTCCACCATTCTCTTCAGGATTTCCCCCGAAGCGTTCTGCTTCCTGCCGTATTGCGGCATCTTTGCGTCCCATTCGTCTAGTGGTCCAGGACACCGCCCTTTCACGGCGGTAACAGGGGTTCGAACCCCCTATGGGACGCCACTTCCGCTGTCTGCCTGATTCCCTGCCGCGCATGATGCCGGCCGCTTTTTGCTGCCTGGCTATCCGCTTTTTCTGCATGCTGGGTCCGCTGCCAAGCGACGCTGTGCCGGCTTGCCCCGGGCCTTGGTAACGCTAGCCTCAAACGCCTTGCCTGGCCTCAAAAAAAGGCGTTTTTGCGCCGTTTTGCGCTTGACTTGTCCACTTCGTCTGTTCCGCGAAGGGGCGCTGTGCACAACTGCCTATTATTGGCCGAAAAAAGGCTTGATATCTTTATTTTGTTTTAAAACAATGACTTACTGAAGGTTAAAAAATAACCAATTTAAGGCAGAGCCGCTCTGCATGCCGACTAGAGAACGTTTTCTAACGGTTGTAAACAGGGTTATCCACAGTAAGTGTGGAAAACCCCGATCGACGTCATTTTCAGAAAATGTCAAGGGTCATTCGGGCGCTTGCAGGCGCTTCAAAAGCGCCGTGATGTCCCGGCGTCCGTCGCTCTGGCGCTGCAGTTCGGCATAGAACTGATCCACCAGCGCGGTAACCGGGAGAGCAGCGTTCAGCCGGCGTGCTTCACCCAGGCAGATATCAAGGTCCTTGCGCATCCAGTCCACGGCAAAGCCGTGATCGTAGTCGCCGGCGAGCATGGTCCGATGACGATTTTCCATCTGCCAGGAGCCGGCCGCCCCCTTGGAGAGCACCTCCATCACGCGGTGGCCATCAAGCCCTGCCTGCCGGGCAAAATTCAGCCCTTCAGAGAGGCTTTGTACCAGCCCGGCCACGCAGATCTGATTGACCATTTTGGTCAGCTGGCCGCTGCTCGCCGGCCCCATGAGCGTCACCGCGCGCGAGTAGTGGGCCAAGACCGGCTCAAGGTGCTGGAACAGCGCATCCTCGCCGCCGCACATGATCGTCAGCGCGCCGTTTTCCGCTCCCTGCTGGCCGCCGGAGACCGGGGCGTCAATAAAGCCGATATCGCGCTGCCGGCAGGCCTCAGCTAGCTCCAGCGCCAGGTCAGCGGAGGCGGTGGTGTGGTCGACCAGAAAAGCACCGGGCGACATGCCCCAAAGCGCGCCTTGTTCGCCGGTGGTGACGTCGCGGACGTCGTTGTCGTTGCCCACGCAGCTGAGCACCAAATCGGCGCCTTCGGCCGCCTCGGCGGGGGTGTCGTGGGCGCTGCCGCCGTATTGCTCGACCCAGGCGTCGGCTTTGCCGGCGGTGCGGTTATAGACGCGCAGGGTAAATCCCTGACGTGCCAGATGGCCGGCCATGGGGCCGCCCATGACGCCAAGGCCGATAAAGGCAACGGTGGAGACGGGACGCATAGGCTGGTGGCTCCTGCTGGTAAAAAGGGAGAGGTCAAGTTACTGGATCGCCCACGCAAAAGGCCACCGCAGGTGGCCTTGTGGTAGCAGAAACGCACGTTCTTCTGCGGCGCGTTATTTCTTCTGCGGATAGTCCCGCTGGTCATGGCCGGTGTAGAGCTGGCGCGGGCGGTTGATCTTGTAGCTGTCGCTGAGCATCTCGTGCCAGTGGGAAATCCAGCCGATGGTGCGCGAGACGGCAAAGATCACGGTGAACATGTTGGTCGGAATGCCCATGGCCTTGAGGACGATGCCCGAGTAGAAGTCGACGTTGGGGTAGAGCTTGCGCTCGATGAAGTAGTCGTCCTCCAGCGCGATCTGCTCCAGGCGCTTGGCGATCTTGAGCTGCGGGTCATCGGCCAGGCCCAGCTCTTCGAGCACTTCGTCGCAGGTTTCCTTCATCACCCGGGCGCGGGGGTCGAAGTTGCGATAGACGCGGTGGCCAAAGCCCATGAGCTTGAACGGATCGTCCTTGTCCTTGGCCTTGTCGATAAAGCGCTGGATGTTCTCTTCGGAGTCGTCGCCGATCTCGTCGAGCATCTTGAGCACCGCCTCGTTGGCACCGCCGTGTGCCGGCCCCCAGAGGGCGGCAATGCCGGCGCTGATGCAGGCGAACGGGTTGGCGCCGGTCGAGCCCGCCATGCGCACGGTCGAGGTCGAGGCGTTCTGCTCGTGGTCGGCGTGGAGCATGAAGATGCGGTCCATGGCCTTGGCGTAGACCGGATTGACCTGGTATTCCTCGGCGGGCGTGGCAAACATCATGTAGAGGAAATTTTCTGCGTAGCTCAGGTCGTTGCGCGGCGAGTTGAACGGCTGGCCGATGTTGTACTTGTACGCCATGGCGGCAATGGTCGGCATCTTGGCGATCAGGCGCACGGCGCTGATGACGCGGTCTTCTTCGCGGGAAATGTCCATGTGGTCGTGATAGAAGGCCGCAAGCCCGCCGGTCACGCTGCACAGGATCGACATCGGGTGCGCATCCCGGCGGAACCCTTTGAAGAAGTTGTTGAGCTGGTCGTGAACCATGGTGTGGTTGCGGATGCGCGCCTGGAACTCGGCGTACTGGTCGTCGTTGGGCAAGTCACCAAACAGCAGGGTGTAGCAGAGCTCGACGAAGTTGGAGTGCTGGGCCAGCTGGCCGATGGGGTAGCCGCGGTGCAGCAGCATGCCCTGGCCGCCGTCGATATAGGTGATGGCGGACTGGCAGGAAGACGTTGCCATGAAGCCGGGGTCATAGGTGAACAGGCCTTCGCCGACCAGGCCGCGAACGTCGATGACGTCGGGGCCCAGGGCGCCTGAGTAGACGGGCAGTTCAATCGACTTGTCCAGACCGTCTACCGTCAGTGTTGCTTTCCTGTCAGCCATGCTGGCCTCCTTTCGAATTCGGATGGGACGTACGAGATTGCGGTGGTTTGCGCGCCGGGGAAAAAAGCCAATCCACTATAAAAGGGCCCGAAAGATTGTCAATTAGCCGAAATGCCAAGGGTGGCGGCGAGAGCCGCGCTGCTGTACAAAACTGTGATATGGCACAGTTTTTGTCTATGATTGGGCCGGTGGCCGCCGGTGCGGCGTCGTCCGCGCCTGCCTGCAAGCGATGCGCTAGCGGGGCCGGACGGCCGGGCCATTATGCGCTTTTTAGCAGCAGCGACCTAGTGCCGATATCTTGCACCATGGTCGAGTCACGCAGGGTTTGGTTTGTCAGCCAGCGCTCAGATTCATATAATTCGTGCAGCGCACTGCCGGTAGCAAGGGCGGTGTGCTCGACTTGGCAACGGCCGAGCCCTTCCAGCCATCACCGCCCGCCCGGGCTACGCCCGATCGCCGCCGAGCGGGCCAAGAGAGTGTGTATAGAGCCGTGAATAGCAAACGACCCGTAAATCTCGATCTGACAACGTTTCATTTCCCCCTGCCGGCACTGACGTCAATTGTGCACCGCATCACCGGCGTCATCCTGTTTGTGGGCCTGATCTTTGCCTTCTGGGCGCTCAGCAAATCGCTGTCGTCGCCGGCGGGCTTTGATGCGGTCAGCGACGCCCTGGCCAGCAACTTTCTGGCCAAGCTGATTGCCTGGGGGCTGGTCTCGGCCCTGGCATTTCATTTTGTGGCCGGCATCAAGCACCTGTTCATGGATGCCGATATCGGCGTGACCCATGAAGGCGGCATCCAGAAGGCGCAGGCCACCGTGGTTATCAGCGCCGTACTGATCATTTTGGCAGGAGTGTGGATATGGTAACCAGCGTCACCAATTTCAGTCGCAACGGCGTTTCCGACTGGGTCATGCAGCGCGTGTCTGCCGTGGTACTGGCGGTGTACACGGTATTCATCGTGGCCTATCTGCTGTTTCATCCCGACCTTGACTATTACACCTGGAGCGGCCTGTTCGAGCAGACCTGGATGCGGATTTTCTCGCTGCTCGCCTTTATTTCCCTGGCGGCGCACGCCTGGGTCGGCCTGTGGACCGTGACCACCGATTACCTCAAGTCCACCTACCAGCGCATGGGTGTCCAGATGCTGATCATCCTGGCCATCTTTGCCTACCTGGTATGGGGCATTCAACTTCTGTGGGGAGCCTGATTCATGTCTAACCTGCGTAGCCTGACATTTGACGCCATTATCATCGGTGGCGGCGGCTCCGGTCTGCGAGCGGCGCTGGAGCTGGCCAAGTCCGGCAAGCAAACCGCCGTATTGTCCAAGGTGTTTCCCACACGTTCGCACACGGTCTCGGCCCAGGGCGGCATTACCTGCGCTATCGGCGCGGCTGACCCCGAGGACGACTGGCGCTGGCACATGTACGACACGGTCAAGGGCAGCGACTACATTGCCGACCAGGACGCGGCGGAATACCTGTGCTCCGAAGGCCCCAAAGCGGTATTCGAGCTTGAGCACATGGGCCTGCCGTTTTCGCGCTTCGACAACGGCCGTATCTACCAGCGTCCGTTCGGCGGCCAGTCGAAAAATTTCGGCGAAGGCGGCCAGGCGGCGCGCACCTGCGCGGCGGCCGACCGTACCGGGCACGCGCTGTTGCACACGCTCTACCAGAACAACATCAAGAACAACACCACCTTTCTTAACGAGTGGTACGCCGTTGACCTGGTGAAAAACGCCAACGGTGACGTGGTGGGCTGCATTGCCATGTGCATCGAAACCGGCGAAGTGGCGCACATCAAATCCAAGGCCACGGTGCTTGCCACCGGCGGGGCCGGGCGCATCTACGCCTCGACCACCAACGCGCTGATCAACACCGGCGACGGCATCGGCATGGCGCTGCGGGCGGGCTTCCCCATGCAGGACATGGAAATGTGGCAGTTCCACCCCACCGGCATCTACGGCGCGGGCACCCTGGTCACCGAGGGCTGCCGCGGCGAAGGCGGCTACCTGATCAACAAGGACGGCGAACGCTTCATGGAGCGCTACGCGCCCAACGCCAAGGACCTTGCCAGCCGCGACGTCGTCGCCCGCTCCATGGTCATGGAGATGCTCGACGGCAAGGGCGCCGGCGATGACGGCGATCACGTCTTCCTCAAGCTTGACCACCTGGGCGAAGAGGTGCTCAGCAAGCGCCTGCCCGGCATCGTCGAGCTGTCCAAGACCTTTGCCCACGTCGACCCGGTACACGAGCCGATCCCCGTGGTGCCGACCTGTCACTACATGATGGGGGGTATTCCCACCAACGTGCACGGCCAGGCGATCCAGCAGGACGAAAACGGCAACGATCACGTGATCAACGGCCTCTTTGCCTGTGGCGAGGTGGCCTGCGTCTCGGTTCACGGCGCCAACCGCCTGGGCGGCAACTCGCTTTTGGACCTGGTGGTCTTTGGCCGCTCGGCGGGCAAGTTCATCGAAAGCGCGCTGAACGAGGGCATCGAGTACCTGGACGCCAACGAGGCGGATATCCAGGCGGCGATGAAGCGTCTGGAGCGCTGGAACGAGTCCGGCGACGGCGAGTCCGTGCCCGAGCTCAAGCGCGCCCTGCAGGACATCATGCAGACCGACTTCGGCGTATTCCGCGAAGAGCAGAAGATGCAGGAAGGCGTCAAGCGTCTGGCCGAGCTGCGCAAGCGGATCGACAACGCCTACCTGCCGGACAAGTCCAACGCCTTCAACACTGCCAGGGTCGAGGCGCTGGAGCTGGATAACCTGATGGAAGTGGCCGAAGCCACGGCGATTTCTGCGCTTGAGCGCAAGGAAAGCCGCGGCGCGCATTCGCGCTACGACTATCCCGACCGTGACGACGTCAACTGGCTGAAGCACTCGATTTACTTCCCCGCCGAGAAGCGGCTGGGTAAGCGCGACGTCAACTTCACGCCCAAGACCGTCGACACGTTCGAACCCAAGATCCGTACTTACTGATTACGCGCAGACGAGAGGGAGTCACGATGTCCAATCTTCAGGTATCGATATATCGCTACAATCCTGAAACCGATTCTGCGCCGTACATGCAGGAGTTTCAGGTCGATACAAAAGGCCGCGACGTCATGGTGCTGGACGTTCTGCACATGATGAAAGAGCAGGATTCCAGCCTGGCGTTTCGCCGCAGCTGCCGCGAAGGGGTATGCGGCTCCGACGGCATGAACATGAACGGCAAGAACGGGCTGGCCTGCGTCACCCCGCTTTCCGACGTGGTGAAAAAAGGCAAGATAGCGCTGCGCCCGCTGCCGGGCCTGCCGGTTATCCGCGACCTGGTCGTGGATATGGCGATCTTCTACAAGCAGTACGAGCGCATTCAGCCGTACCTGCAAAACGACGAGCCCGAGCCCACCATCGAGCGGCTGCAGTCGCCGGAAGACCGCGAAAAGCTCGACGGCCTGTACGAGTGCATCCTGTGCGCCTGCTGCTCCACGGCCTGCCCGTCGTTCTGGTGGAACCCCGACAAGTTTGTTGGCCCGGCGGGGCTTCTGCAGTCCTATCGCTTTCTCGCCGATTCCCGGGATACCGCGACACGGGAGCGGTTGACCGACCTTCAGGACCCGTTCTCGGTATTCCGCTGCCGCGGCATCATGAACTGCGTGGCGTTCTGTCCCAAGGGGCTGAACCCGACCCGCGCCATCGGCAAGATTCGCGAAATGCTGGTAGCCGAGGCGACCTAGCCCGGCTGCCCTACGGTTGTGTGGCCCGGGTCGTGCAGCCCAAATGATGCGGCTTGCTGCATCAAGTTGCACGGCAGCCACTTAAACCGCAGCGCGTAGCTTGTTATCATGGCCCATTAAGCGGTGCGGCGCGACGTCGCACCGTTTTACGCAATCACGATGTCGCCGCGCGCTCGGCGCAGCGATACCACCCCATCAGTGCAGGGTGACCGAGAGATGCAACAAGGCATAATGGAGTTGATGTGGCGTTCCTCCCACGTGAGCAGCGGCAACGCTCACTATGCGGAAGCGCTATTTGAGCAGTACCTTGACAACCCAGACGCCGTTCCCGACGAGTGGCGTCGCTATTTTGATGAGTTGCCCAGGCCCGACGGCGGCGCCGAAGAAGATGTGCCGCTGACCCCCGTACGCGATCAGTTCTACAAGCTGGGCCAGGAGCAGCGCTCAGGCGCCGTTACCGCCGACGACAACGTCGGTAAAAAACAGGTCAAGGTGCTCCAGCTGATCAACGCGTACCGCTTTCGCGGGCACCAGAAAGCCGATATTGACCCGCTGGGGTTGCGTGACCCCACCCCCGTCCCCGACCTTGATCTGTCCTTCCATCAGCTGTCCAAAGACGACATGGACACCGAGTTTCAGACCGGGTCGTTTTTTCTGGGTATCGACAAGGCGCCGCTGCGCGATATCGTCGACGCCCTGGAGCGCACCTACTGTCGCTCCATCGGCTGCGAAATCATGCACATTGTCGATACCGAAGAAAAGCGCTGGCTGCAGCGCCGTTTCGAATCGGTACGCAGCGCGCCCAAATTCAGCGACGAGGTGCGCCGGCACGTGCTTGAGCGCCTGACCGCCGCCGAAGGGCTGGAAAACTACCTCGCCTCCAAGTATCCCGGGACCAAGCGCTTTGGCCTGGAAGGCGGCGAGACTTTCATCCCCATGATGGACGAGCTGATCCAGCGGGCGGGCGGCTACGGCGCCAAGGAAGTCGTCATCGGCATGGCCCACCGCGGGCGCTTGAACATGCTGGTCAATATCCTTGGCAAGAACCCCGCCGACCTGATCGACGAGTTCGACGGCAAGAAGGTGATCGAACGCGGCTCGGGTGACGTCAAGTATCACCAGGGCTTCAGCTCCAACGTCATGTCGCCGGGCGGCGAAGTCCATCTGGCGCTCTCGTTCAACCCCTCGCACCTGGAAATCGTCGCCCCGGTAGTGGAAGGCTCGGTGCGCGCGCGCCAGGACCGCCGTCAGGATCCCAACGGCGAAAAGGTGCTGCCGATCAACGTCCACGGTGACGCCTCTCTGGCCGGCCAGGGCGTGGTGATGGAGACATTCCAGATGTCCCAGACCCGCGCCTACCGCACCGGCGGTACCGTGCATATCGTGATCAACAACCAGATCGGGTTTACCACCTCGCACCCGCTGGATGCGCGCTCGACCGAATACTGCACCGACATCGCCAAAATGGTGCAGGCGCCGATTTTCCACGTCAACGGCGATGATCCCGACGCCGTCCTCCATGCCACCCAGGTGGCGCTCGACTATCGCCAGCAGTTCAAGAAAGACGTGGTCATCGACCTGGTCTGCTACCGCCGCCGCGGCCACAACGAAGCCGACGAGCCGTCCGGTACCCAGCCGATGATGTATACCAAGATCAAGGAGCACGCCTCGGCGCGGTCGCTCTACGTCGATCGTCTGGTCAAACAGGGCGTCGTCAGCAAGGACGATACCGACGCCATGGAGGAGACGTACCGCGACGATCTGATGGCCGGTAATCACGTGGCCAACGCCCTGGTGCAAAAGCCCAACGAGGCGCTGTTCGTCAACTGGCAGCCGTACCTGGGGCATGAGTGGACCGGCTACGCCGATACCACCTTTGACATGCAGCGCATGCAGCTGTTGGCCGAGCGCATGTGCGATATTCCCGAGGGCATTGAGGCCCAGCGGCAGGTGGAAAAGATCTACAGCGAACGGCGCAAGATGCAGGCGGGGGAAACGCCCATCAACTGGGGCTTTGGCGAGACCCTGGCGTACGCCACGCTGCTTGACCAGGGGCACCCGATCCGCCTCACCGGACAGGACACGGGGCGCGGCACCTTCTCCCACCGCCACGCCGTGGTGCACAACCAGAAGGACGGCAGCACCTACGTGCCGCTGCAAAATATCAGCGACGGCCAGCCGAGCTTTACCATCCACGACTCCTTCCTCTCCGAGGAGGCCGTGCTGGCCTTTGAGTACGGCTATGCCACCACCGCGCCCAACGACCTGGTGATCTGGGAGGCCCAGTTCGGCGACTTCGTCAACGGCGCCCAGGTGATGATTGACCAGTTCATCTCCTCGGGCGAAACCAAGTGGGGCCGGCTGTGCGGGCTGACCATGCTGCTGCCCCACGGCTACGAAGGCCAGGGTCCCGAGCACTCCTCGGCGCGCCTCGAGCGGTTTTTGCAGCTGAGCGCGGAAAACAACATGCAGGTGTGCGTGCCGACCACGCCGGCCCAGATTTACCATCTGCTGCGCCGTCAGGTGATCCGTCCGCTGAGAAAACCGCTGGTGGTGATGTCGCCCAAGTCGCTGCTGCGCCACAAGGCGGCTACCTCGACCCTGGAAGACCTGGCCTACGGCGAGTTCCACATGGTGATCGCCGACCAGGCGGACCTGGTGGCGGAAGAGGTCAACCGCGTGGTGCTGTGCGCCGGCAAGGTATACTACGATCTTGCCGCCTGGCGCGAGGAGAACGAGCGCTACGACACGGCGATCGTGCGTATCGAGCAGCTGTATCCCTTCGCCCAGGATGCACTGCTGGAGGTGCTGAAAGCCTATCCGCACGTGGAAGATATCGTCTGGTGTCAGGAAGAGCCGCTGAACCAGGGGGCCTGGTACCCCAGTCAGCACCACATGCGCGCCGTTGCCGAAAGGCTGCGTGAAGGCCTTGGCGGCAAGTTGAAGTTTGCCGGTCGTCCCGCCTCTGCCGCGCCTGCCGCGGGCTATATGTCCGTGCACACCGAGCAGCAGCGCCGGCTGGTCGAAGACGCCTTCAACCTGTAATCAGCGCCTGTTTAGGGTGTGAGTCACACCGGTTTAGCGAACACATTAAGGGGAAGCGACATGGCTACCGAAATCAAAGCACCAAATTTTCCGGAATCCGTGGCCGAGGGCACGGTTGCCACCTGGCACAAAAAGCCCGGCGACAGCGTCGAGCGTGACGAGCTGCTGGTGGAAATTGAAACCGATAAGGTGGTGCTTGAAGTGGTGGCACCGGAAGCGGGCACGTTAAGCGACGTGCTCGTCGATGAAGACGAGACCGTCGAGTCCGAGCAGCTGCTGGGCAAGCTCGACGCGGGCGCTGCCAAGGGTGGCAGCGGCAAGGAAGAAAGCGGTAAGCAGGAAAAGGCGGATGACGAGGCGTCCGGCGACACGTCGTCGAAGGCCAAGGGCGGCGATAGCAAGCAGGCTGGCACGGCCAAGAGCGGCGGCAAGCAGCACGAGGTCAAGGCGCCGTCGTTCCCCGAGTCGGTGCAGGAAGGCACGGTAGCCAGCTGGAACAAGCAGGTCGGCGAAGCGGTCAAGCGCGACGAAGTGCTGGCCGAGATCGAAACCGACAAAGTGGTGCTTGAAGTCGTGGCCCCGGCCGACGGCGCGCTTACCGAAATCAAGGCAGAAGCCGACAGCCAGGTCGAGTCCGAAGAGGTGCTGGCGCTGTTTACCGAAGGGGCCGGCGACGCGGACGGCGGCGATGAAGGCCGGGATGACAAGGCCTCTTCCGCCAAGACTGACACCCACGGCGAAAGCGATGACAGCGCCGACGAAAATCTCGGCGGCAAGATTCTGGCGCCGGCGGCGCGCAAGATGGTCGCGGAAAACGATCTGGACGTATCGCGTCTTGAAGGCACCGGCAAGGGCGGGCGGATTCTCAAGGAAGACGTCCAGAAAGCGCTCAAGGACGGCAGCGCGGCCAAGTCCGGCGGCGAGCAGAAGAAAGCGGACGCCGCGGCGACGGCAAAGGCAGCGCCCGCGCCGGTAGAAGGCCAGCGCCCGGAAAAGCGCGTGCCCATGAGCCGGCTGCGCCAGACCGTCGCCAAGCGCCTGGTCGAGGCCCAGCAAACCGCCGCCATGCTGACCACCTACAACGAGGTGGACATGAGCGCGATCATGGCGCTGCGCGCCGAGTACAAGGAGCGGTTCCAGAAAGCCCACGACGTCAAGCTCGGCTTCATGAGCTTTTTCGTCAAGGCGGCCTCTGAGGCGCTCAAGCGCTTCCCCGACGTCAACGCCTCTATCGACGGTAAAGAGATCGTTTACCACGGCTATCAGGATATCAGCGTTGCCGTGTCTACCGACCGCGGCCTGGTCGTGCCGGTGCTGCGCGATACCGACCAGATGCAGATGGCCGACGTGGAAAAAACCATCGGCGATTTTGGCAAGCGCGCGCGTGACGGTAAGCTTGGCATCGACGAGATGCAGGGCGGCACCTTTACCATCACCAACGGCGGCATTTTCGGCTCGCTTTTATCCACGCCGATTCTCAACCCGCCGCAAACGGCCATTCTGGGCATGCACAAGATCCAGGAGCGCCCGATGGCGGTAGACGGCCAGGTGGAAATACGGCCGATGATGTATCTGGCGATATCCTATGACCACCGCATGATCGATGGTAAGGACGCCGTGCAGTTCCTGGTAGCGATCAAGGAGCTGCTGGAAGATCCTGCACGCCTGCTGCTTAACGTATAGCCTGTGCCTTCGACGCAGGGCCGGGCACGCAGGAAGGCCTGACGCGTTCAGACACTTTATTCAAGATAGCCCTCGCTCTATCGGGGCGAGGCGGCCCGAACAAAGGAGCCAATATGGCTGACAAGTTTGATGTGATTGTTATTGGTGCCGGCCCCGGTGGTTACGTTGCCGCCATTCGCGCAGCGCAGCTGGGGCTGAAAACCGCCTGCGTGGAAAAATGGCAGGACAAGCAGGGCAAGGTATCCCACGGCGGCACCTGTCTGAACGTGGGCTGCATCCCGTCCAAGGCGCTGCTGGAAACCACGCACAAGTTCGTTGAAGCCCGGGACGACTTCGACGAGCTGGGCATCGTCGGCGGCGACGTGTCCATGGACGTCAAGAAAATGATGGCGCGCAAGGACAAGATCGTCAAAAACCTCACCGGCGGCATTTCCGGGCTGTTCAAGTCCAACGGCGTGACCGCCATTGACGGCACCGGCCAGGTGACCGGCAACAAGCAGGTGGAAGTCACCGACTTTGACGGCAAGAAAGCGACCTACGAAGCCGACAGCATCGTGGTGGCCGCGGGCTCGGTACCGGTGGAAATTCCGCCGACGCCGCTCACCGAAGGGCTGATCGTCGATTCCGCTGGTGCGCTTGAGTTTCAGGAAACGCCCAAGCGCCTAGGCGTCATCGGCGCCGGCGTTATCGGCCTGGAGCTTGGCAGCGTATGGAACCGCCTGGGCTCAGAGGTCACCGTGCTTGAAGCCATGGACACTTTCCTGCCCATGGTCGACGGCGCCATCGCCAAGGAGACCCAGAAGCTGCTCAAAAAGCAGGGCATGGATATCCGGCTGGGCGCCAAGGTCACCGGCTCCGAGGTCAAGGACGAAGAAGTCGTGGTCAAGTACGAAGACGCCGACGGCGAGCAGGAAATGACCTTCGATAAGCTGATCGTCTGCGTCGGCCGCAAGCCCTATACCCAAGGGGTGATTGCCGACGGCGTAGAGGTTGAGCTTGACGAGCGCGGCATGATCACCGTGGACGACCAGTGCCGCACCAGCGTGCCCGGCGTCTACGCCATCGGCGACTGCGTGCGCGGGCCGATGCTGGCGCACAAGGCGTCCGACGAGGGCATCATGGTGGCGGACATCGTCGCCGGCCAGAAGGCCGAGGTGAACTACGACGCCATTCCCAGCGTCATCTACACCGCGCCGGAGATTGCCTGGGTTGGCATTACCGAGCAGGAGGCCAAGGACCAGGGCTTCGAGGTCAAGACCGGTAACTTCCCGTTTGCCGCCAGCGGCCGGGCGATGGCCAACAACGCTACCGAAGGTAGCGCCAAGGTCATTGCCGACGCCAAGACCGACCGTATTCTCGGTTTGCACATCGTCGGCCAGCACGCCGGCGAGATGATCGCCCAGGGCGTTATCGCCATGGAATTCGGCTCCAGCGCCGAAGACCTGGCGCTTACCTGCTACGCGCATCCGACCATGTCCGAGGCGGTCCACGAAGCGGCGCTGGCCGTTGACGGACACGCCATCCACATGGCCAACCGCAAGAAGCGTAAGTGATCCAGTTCAGGTAAAGAAGCGCCACCTGCGGGTGACGTGAGGCCCTGGCCGTGCACTTGAAGCGCGCGGCCAGGGCGCGGGGATGGGGGACGAACGTCGCCCATCGTTCGAGTCACATGCAACCAATGGCATGAAGCGATGAACCTTCACGAGTATCAGGGCAAACAGCTGTTTGCCGACTATGGTCTGCCGGTGTCCAGGAATTTTGCCGTGGACACCCCGGAAGATGCCGTAGACGCCTGTAAGAAAATCGGCGGCGAGCAGTGGGTCGTCAAGGCCCAGGTACACGCCGGCGGCCGGGGCAAGGCCGGCGGCGTCAAGCTGATCAAGGACCCGGAAGAGGCGAGAGCCTTTACTGAGCAGTGGCTGGGCAAGAACCTGGTGACCTATCAGACCGACGCCAAGGGCCAGCCGGTTTCCAAGATTCTGGTGGAAAACGGCACCGATATCGCCTCCGAGCTGTACCTGGGCGCCGTGGTGGACCGCACCACCCGCCGGGTGGTGTTCATGGCGTCGACCGAAGGCGGCGTGGAAATCGAGCAGGTCGCCGAGGAAACGCCGGAGAAGATTCTCAAGGCGGAAGTCGACCCGCTGGTCGGTGCCCAGCCGTACCAGGCCCGGGAGCTTGCGTTTGCTCTGGGGCTTGAAGGCGCCCAGATCAAGCAGTTCACCAAGATCTTTCTGGGTCTTTCCAAGCTGTTCCACGACAAGGATCTGGCGCTTTTGGAGATCAACCCGCTGGTGATCACCGGCGAGGGCGATCTGCTGTGCCTGGACGCCAAGGTCAATCTGGACGGCAACGCGCTGTACCGCCATCCGGACCTGCAGGCCATGCGCGATCCGTCCCAGGAAGACGAGCGCGAAGCCGACGCCGCCAAGTGGGAGCTGAACTACGTCGCTCTCGACGGCAACATCGGCTGCATGGTCAACGGCGCCGGCCTTGCCATGGGCACCATGGACATCGTCAACTTGAACGGCGGCAAGCCGGCCAACTTCCTCGACGTGGGCGGCGGCGCGACCAAGGAGCGCGTGGCCGAGGCGTTCAAGATCATTCTCTCGGATGACAACGTCAAGGCGGTGCTGGTCAACATCTTTGGCGGTATCGTGCGCTGCGACATGATTGCCGAAGGCATCATCGGCGCCGTCGAGCAAGTGGGCGTCAACGTGCCGGTGGTCGTGCGCCTGGAAGGTAACAACGCCGAGCTGGGTACGGAAAAGCTGGCGTCAAGCGGTCTTAACATTATCGCCGCGACCAGCCTGACCGACGCGGCAGAGCAGGTCGTCAACGCGGCGGAGGGCAAGTAATGAGCATCCTCATCGACAAGCACACCAAGGTCATCTGCCAGGGTTTCACCGGCGGTCAGGGCACCTTTCACTCCGAGCAGGCCATTGCCTACGGCACCCAGATGGTCGGCGGCGTCACGCCGGGCAAGGGCGGCCAGGAGCACCTGGGCCTGCCGGTGTTCAACACGGTGAAGGAAGCCGTTGCGCAAACCGGCGCGGACGCCAGCGTGATCTACGTGCCGGCGCCGTTCTGCAAGGACTCGATCATCGAGGCGGCCAACGGCGGCATCAAGCTGATCGTGTGCATTACCGAAGGCATTCCCACCCTCGACATGCTCGAGTCCAAGGTGAAATGCGACGAGCTGGGCGTCACTCTGATCGGCCCCAACTGCCCGGGCGTGATCACCCCGGACGAGTCCAAGATCGGCATCATGCCCGGTCATATTCACCAGCCGGGCCGCGTGGGCATCATCTCGCGTTCGGGCACGCTGACCTACGAAGCGGTCAAGCAGACCACCGATCACGGCTTTGGCCAGTCCACCTGTGTGGGCATCGGCGGCGATCCGATTCCGGGCTCCAGCTTCATCGACATGCTCGAGCTTTTTGAAAACGATCCGAAAACCGAAGCCATCGTGATGATCGGTGAAATCGGCGGTACCGCGGAAGAAGAGGCGGCGGCCTACATCAAGGACAACGTCTCCAAGCCGGTGGTCTCCTACATTGCCGGCGTGACCGCTCCCCCCGGCAAGCGCATGGGCCACGCCGGGGCGATCATCGCCGGCGGCAAGGGCACCGCGGATGAAAAATTCGCCGCGCTGGAAGACGCCGGGGTCAAGACCGTGCGTTCGCTGGCGGGCATCGGCGATGCGCTGAAGGCCGTGACCGGCTGGTAAGCAGGCTGCTGTAAGACCACTGCTTTAGCCAGGCGTATAAAAAACCGCCCGGGCCTTTTCAAGGTCCGGGCGGTTTTGTTTCGTGGGCTAAAAGGCCGGCGTCGACAGCCGCGCGGCGGTTTACTCCGCCGGGCGCGCCACTAGCGAGCGGGTTTCTTCCCGGGCTTCGACCAGGTCCACGCGCACGCTGTCGCCAAGCTTGTAGCGCTCGACGTCTTCGATCTGGATGCGGCCTTCCTTGTCGTCGATGACCACCTTGCGCCGGTCGCTGTGCATCAGCGGCGCGGGGACAAAGGCGGTGGCGCCGTTGTCGGTCAGGCGTACGCGCATGCCGCCGCGGTTCACGGCGATGATCTCGGCGTCGAAGGTCGTCTGGGCCTCGGCGTCCGGGGTCAGGTAGCGCACGTAGAGCCAGTCCTTGACGTCGCGCTCGGCCATGCGGTTGAGCCGGCGGCGCTCGGTGAGCTGATCGGTGAGCGCTTCGCTTGCCTCGGCCGGCGCCTGTTCGCCCTTGAGCACGTGCTTGATCAGGCGGTGATTGACCATGTCGCCGTACTTACGAATCGGCGAGGTCCAGGTGGCGTAGGCGGCAAGCCCCAGGCCGAAGTGCGGGCCGGGCAGGGCGGACATCCGGGTAAAGCCCTGGAAGCGGCGCAGGCGCACGTCGAGCCAGGCGTCTTCGCGGCCTTCCAGCTCGCGCTTGAGCTCCTTGTAGCGCGGCAGCTCAAGCAGGGCCTCGGTGTCGACGTTGATGTCCTGCTCGGCGAGAAACGCCTGGGCGTCTTCGGCCTTTTCCGGCTCGAAGGCGCGGTGGACGTTGAAAATGCCGTGGCCGACGTGGGTAGCGAGATAGTCGGCGCAGCAGGCGTTGGCCGCGATCATCGACTCTTCGATCATGCGGTTGGCGATGCGCCGCTCTTCGACGTGAATCCCCAGCACGTTGCCGGCTTCGTCCAGCTCGAACTCGTAGTCCGGGCTTCCGCTGAACACTAGGGCGTGCTCTTCGCGCCAGCGCGTGCGTGCCTCGGTCAGCTCGCGCAGGGCGGTGAGCTGCGGGGCGATGTCATCAGCGGGCGCCCAGTCGCCTTCGCCGTCGATCCAGTTGGAGACGTTGTCGTAGGAAAGCCTGGCGTGGGACATGGCGTTGGCGGCGAAGAAGCGGTAGTCGCCCAGGCTGCCGTCGGCGTTGACGTCCAGCGTGCAGGCGAGCACCGGGCGGGCTTGCCCCTCAAGCAGCGAGCACAGATCGTCGGCCAGCTGCTCGGGCAGCATGGTCACGTTCTGCCCCGGGAGGTAAACGGTAAAGGCGCGCACCCGGGCTTCCTTGTCGGCGGCGTGCTCTTCGTCGACGTAGGCCGTGGGGTCGGCAATGGCCACGCTCATGCGCCAGCCGCCGTCTTCGCGCTCGGTGACGTGCAGGGCGTCGTCCATGTCCCGGGTGGAGGCGCTGTCGATGGTGAAGAAGGGCATGGCGGTGATGTCTTCGCGCTCCAGGCCTTCTTCGTGCAGCGGCCACTCGCTGCCGGCGTCGGGGCATTCCTGCTCCAGCGCGTGGCGGGCAAGCGTGACGCGCCAGGGCACGGCCGGGTTGTCGCTCTTGGCGACCAGCTCGTCGATCTGGGCGAAAAAGCTGCGGTCGTCCTTTTTCATCGGGTGGCGCACCAGCCGGGCGACCACCCAGTCGCCGTCGGCGATGCTGTCTTCGTCCAGGCCGCGCTTGATGCGTGCCTTGATCACGTTGCGGATCGACGGGTGGTCGGGTACCACGGCCAGGCGGCCTTCGCGCTTTTGCACCCGGGCGACGAAGCGGTCGAGCCCTTGTTCGATGAGCGTTTCCGGCGCGACGGAGACCTTGTCGCCGTTTTCATGAATCACGGCCTCGATGCGGTCGCCGTGAATCGCCTGCTTCATGGCGGGCGGCGGGACGAAATAGGATTCACCGTCGTCGGTTTCCAGAAAGCCGAAGCCGCGGTCGGTGCCTTTGATGACACCTTCAACGCGCGGCGTGGTGTCACGAATCTGCTGCTTGAGCTGGGCAAGCATGGAGTTGTTCTGCAACATGAGGCTCAATCGGTTGGCGAGGGTAGGCTGCCACTATACGGATTCGGGGCGATGGCGCCAATCGCGCGGCGGTTTTGCTCAGGGCGGGGTCGCGTTATCGTCCGCGCCGGGGCTTTTATCGAGCCGGCGCAGCTGGAGCCACAAGTCCCGGCGCAGGTCGCCAAGGGTAGGCTGCTGCCCCGGGGCGAAGGCCAGCGGCCGGCACAGGCGCAGGGTGCGCAGCCCGAGCCTGGCGCTCAATAGCCCCACGGCGAGCCCCTGGCCGGCCCGGCTCGAGAGCCGGCCGGTGACGTCGAGGGAGAGCATATCCATGCCGGCGTCGGTGGCAAGCTCGCTGGCGCCGGCAAAGGCCATGTTGGAAAGCACGGTCTTGAACAGCCGCAGGCGGCTGGCGTAGCCAAGCTCCAGGCCGTAAAGCCGGCACAGGCGGTCGACCATGGCCAGGTTGCGCCAGGCGACCAGCGCCATATCAACAAGCGTCAGGGGGCTCACGGCCACCATGACGGCGGTTTCCCCGCACATGCGCGAAATGAGCCGGCGGGCCTCGCGGTCGCGGGGGGCAAGCAGGTGGTGGTCGAGCAGCGCAAGCGTTTCCTCGCCGCTGTGGTGGGGCTCCCGGGCCGCGGTGAAAGTCGCCCAGTGCGGATCGTCGTCGCTGAGCTTAAGCTGGGTCTGCAGCCGGTCGGCAAGGCTGCGGGCCTGGCGCGGCGAGCGGCCAGGCAGCGCGGCAAGGGCGGCGCGCAGCTTGTCGTGGCGCTTGAGCCGGCGCAGGCGGAAAAGCTCGCGCAGCATGGCCGCGCTGCCAACGCCGATGACGCCGATGCCGAAAAGCCGCCAGGCGGCGTCCAGCCAGCGGGCGCCGGTGAGGGCGTCGGGCAGCCCGGTGACAAACTCGGCGGTGCCCAGCGCGGCGCAGCCGGCCAGGGTGAACAAAAGCCCCCAGCGGCGCTTGCGCGGCGTCCCCAGGCTTTGTTCGGGCAGAGCGTCGCGGCTGGCCGCGTCGTCCTTGAGAGGCTGCTCCCGGGCGGTGTCGTCAAAGCGGTAGGTGCCGCGCAGGGTATCGTCGCGGTGGGCTTGCGCGGTGGCAACGGTTTCGCCGTCGAGGTGGAAGTGCCGGCGCGGTCTGGGCGAGGTCATGTCAGCTTGTCTCCGATCAGCCAGTCGATGGCGGCATCCATGCGGATATGCGGCAGCGCACCGGACACCTCGGGCATCGGGCGGAAGCGCGGAAAGTCAAAGCCCTGGCGCTGCCAGAAGGCGGCGTCGGGAAGCGCGGCGGGCACGTCGCCGGGATACACCAGCACGTCCTCTCCTTCAAGCGTGGTGCCGCGCAGCGCCGGCAGGCGCGTTTTGCCCTGGTTGACCTCGCGCGGCTGAGTCGCGCGGATGGCGGCCAGCGACAGCGCCTTGACCGGCACGTCGGCAAAGCGCAGGTCCTTGAGCGGCTCCTTGAGCAGGGTGTTGAGCAGCGTCACCAGGTTGTCGTGCTGGTCGGGCGTGACGTGGTCGGCCTTGGTTGCGGCGATGGCGAGCCGGTCGATACGCGGGGTAAACAGCCGGCGCAGCAGGCTGCGCTTGCCGTAGCTGAAGCTTTGCATGAGCTCGCCAAGCGCCCGAGACAGGTCTTCGAAGCGCTCCGGCCCGGCGTTCAGGGCGCCGAGCACGTCCACCAGCACGATCTGGCGGTCAAAGCGGCGAAAGTGCTCGCGGTAGAAGGGCTGCACCACCTGTTTCTGGTAGTAGCGAAAGCGCGCGGCAAGGGTCGCGTAAACGCTGGTGTCGGGCAGGGCGTCGAGCTCGTCCCGGGGCTGCTCGAGGTGGGGCAGGGGGAAGAACTGCAGCACCGGCGCGCCGTCGAGCTCCCCGGGGAGCAGAAACCGCCCCGGCTGCAGCTGCGAAAAGCCCAGCTGCTTGGCGCGCTTAAGCCCCTTGGCGTAGGCTTCGGCCAGCTCGGCGAGCACCGCTTCGTCGGCCTCGGCGGCGGGGTCGAGCTGCTCGGCGGCGGCAAGCCATTCGGCAAACACCTCCCGGCGCTGCTCGCCCTGATCAAAGGGGCGGGTGCGGCACCACTGGTAGTAGTCCTGGTCCAGCAGCGGCAGATCCAGCAGCCATTCGCCGGGGTAGTCGAAAAGATCCAGCGTCAGGTGCGAGGCGGCCCCGCGCAGCCAGCCGGCGCGTGCCGGGCGGTAGCGCAGCTCAAGGCGCAGCTCGCTGATGCCCCGGGTGGGGTCGGGCCAGCGCGGCGGCGTTTCCCTCAGCGCCTGCATGGCCGGGTCGTAGGGAAAGCGCGGCACGCCCAGGTCCGGCTGGTTAAGGCGCCGGGCGCCCAGCAGGCGGCCGTCGCGGGCGGCGGGCAGCAGGTCCAGCCGGGCTTCCACGCCGGCGTGGCGTAGCTGATTGACCAGCGAGGTCAGAAAGGCCGTTTTGCCCGCCTGGGAAAGGCCGGTGACGGCCAGGCGCAGCTGGCGGTCGCGGCCGCGTTCCAGCAGGTTGCCAAGCTCCCGGCCCAGGGTGTCGTGTAGGGCGGCCACGGGCGCTATTCCGTGCCCGTCAGGGTGGTAAAGAGCTGGTACCAGAACGGCAGCGTGGCGATCAAAAAGCCCGCCGCGGTCATGCTGTAGCCCGGCCAGCGCCGGATCGAACGCTGGGCGAGCAGCAGCCCGCCGACGCCGAGCACCATGCCGATGATGTTGAACACCATGGAAAACGCATCGATCAGAAGCGAAAGGTTCATACCGTGCCCTCCGCCGGCGGGCGGGTGAGGGTGGTCCCCAGCAGGTGCTGGGCGCCGGACACCAGCCACACCGGGTCGAGCCGGGTGTTGGCCGCCTCCACGCAGAGAAAGCCCCGCGCCGCGGCGGGAGAGGTGTCATCCGGCGGCGCCTCGCCGGGGTGCCAGACCACGGTGGAGTCGCTCTGATCCTTGGCCACGAGCAGCGTGCGTCTGCCGTCATGTACGCGCACCGCGGCGTTGCTGTGGTAGATACGGTCAACGGCGCCGCTCGGGGCCAGGGTGCCCTGCTGTTCGCCTTCGGCAAAGCCCTGGTGCTTGTCCAGATAGCGGGCGCCGGCCAGACCCTCAAGCCGGCAGGCGAAAGCGTCGTCGACGGCGAGGTAGGTGTGCAGGGCGGCGCTGGTCTTGACCGGGGCGTCGCCGACGTTTTCGCTGATCAGCTCGACGTGCAGGCGCCGCGCGTTGGCCTGGATCACCACTCGGACGGTCAGCCGGCCGTGCAGGCGCTCTTCCGGCGAGAGGTGCACTTCGATGCCTTCCTCGTGCTCGTCGACGCCGTCCAGACGCCAGGGGGCGAGCCGCGCCGTACCGTGAAAGGGCCCCTGGCGGTTGGGGCTTTCGTCGGCGTAGCGCTCGTCGCCGAACCACGGCCAGCACAGCGGTATGCCGCCGCGCAGCGTGGCCGGCGCCGCCGCCGGCGTGGGGGTGAGCCACAGCCAGGGCGTATCGCCCGCCGGCTTAAAGTGCACCACCTGGGCACCGGTCAGCGCTACGGCCAGCTGCCCCCAGGGCTGATTGAACAGCACCAGCTCGCGGCCTTCCCAAGTCAGGGTCTGCTGGTCGTCGGTGGCGTCAAGCCGCTCTTGAAGCGAATCGGGGATCATGAAGCGTCCTGGTGATCGTCGTTGAGTGGGTGCCGAGCGCCCTGCAAGGGAAAAGGAATTGCGGAAATAGCGTGCATGAGCCCCGTATGACTACGCGGGGCATTGATCGGTGAGCGCATGCAAGGCACCTTAAGTCGTCTGCTATGGTAAGACAAGCGGGATGCATTGTTCACCTTTCGCGTTCACTAGCACCCTGTCGATAACGACACAAGGAGAGACGGTTATGGGTTTTCTAGCGTGGTTGATCATCGGCGGTCTTGCCGGCTGGATTGCGGGCAATCTGATGCGCGGCGGCGGCTTCGGTATTCTGGGTAATATCGGGGTGGGCATTGTCGGCGCGATCATCGGCGGTTTTCTGTTCAGCCTGCTGGGGCTGAGCGCCGGCGGCTTCATCGGCTCGCTGGTCACCGCCGTGGTGGGGTCGGCCGTCCTGCTGTGGGTGGTGAGCAAGGTGCGATAGCGCCCCGCTGACCTTATTACTTAACCGGGCTCAGGCCCGTTCATCGCCCGGCGCCCTGCCGGGCGATGGCGTTTGCGGCATCGGTCCCGATGACGCTTTCCGTTACCGTACGCGCCCCGTTACACTAGGCGCCGTTGTGCCGGCCGCTCTGGCGGGCCCGTGGTGCTTAATAGGGGAATCTTTTGCTCGACGCGTTACATGCCTGGTGGGGGCAACAGCTGGAACTTTGCACGGCAGGCGACCGCGCCTGCCCGCTGCCCGCCGCCACAAGCGAAGACCTTTGGCACCTGGGCATTGCCTGCCCCACGCCCGGGGGCCGCTGGCCCGACCCTGACCTCTGGCTGGCCCAGGCATGGCAGATCGATACCCGAGAGGCGCTGGTGGACGCCATGCTGTGGCTTGCCGCCCAGGGCGAGCGCCAGCGCTGGGATATCGATGCCGCCGGGCTCAAGGCCATGAGCGTGCCCAAACGCCTTGAATGGCAGCAGCAAACGCCGGCGGAAGACGCGCCCCATGCCGTGCTGCTGCCCGACTGGGTGGCCGCGGGCGAGCCCCTTGAATGGGCGGCGTGGGACTGGCTGCGCCTGGCGGAGCTAGCCTGGGCCGGAGCCTGCTGCGGCTACCTGACCGAGGCCGAGGCGGAGCACTTCGCCGGCCACGCCGCCGAGCTTCTCCACGCCCGCTATGACGACTGGCAGCCGGTGCTTGCGGCGTACCTGCGCGGGCTCAGCCTGTTTGTCGGCGCCGACTGCCGGGGGCTGGACCCGGCGATTCAGCCCCCGGCGGCGCTTGAGACGCCGGGCCTACCCTGGCAGCGCGCGCTGGCGGTACTTTTGGAGCCCGCCAGCCGGGAGGCCTCGCGCGCGGCCATGCGCAGCTATCGCGCCACGCTTGCCCACTGGCTGCAGGCGATAGCCGGCGTGCGCGACCCCGAGCTTACGCTGCGCCAGCGCGAACCCGGCCTGCCGCTGCCCGAGCCCCAGCGCCGGGAAGCCGAGCGCTACCTCGAGGACGCCCTGGAGCTTTATGCCGACGAGGGAGCCGAGGCGCTCGGGCGCTACTGGCTCCCGGCCCAGGCGCACCATCTCAACCAGATGGCGGCGGATGCCACCCACGGCCTCCATGCGCCTTCGCGTACGCCGTTTGGTCGACCCTCCCGGGAGGCGCTTGCCGAGCGCGGCCGGCTGGGCCAGGCCAGCCGCCACGCGGCTACCGTGCACATGGCGGAGAAGTTTGCCTTTTATCTGCATACCGCCATGGACAGCCGGCGCTTCGACGAGGCGGCGCTGCTGGCGCTGGGGCAGTCGCTGAAAAGCTGCCTGTGCCATTTTTATGCCACCCCCACCCGGCTGTTGGAGGCCTGGCTTGCCTGGGAGCGCTGCCTGCCCGAGCCCGACCAGGCCGGGCTTGAGCACGACATCGCCTGGCATCTGAACGACCCGGGCAGCGTGTTCCACTGGGTCGACTGGCAGCCCGGCGCTTGGCAGGAACCCGGCGAGCGCCCTTCGCTTCGCCACTTCACCGCCATGGCGCTGGTGGGGCCGCTGAACAGCACCGCCTGGCGTCAGCCGGAGCCGGAAAGCCCCCGGGAGCGCGAGTCCATCCGCGCCTGGGTGGAAGAGCATTACCAGCTGCACGACGCCGAGGAGCTGCGCGGCTTTATCGATACCATGCTGGAAGCCGGCGACCGCCAGGAGTATCAGATCAACTATGCGCCGTACACGCTCAACCGGGCGCGGCTGGACGATGAAATTGCCGTCTTGCAAACCGGCGACAGCGACGTCGAGGAGCGCAACCACCGGCTGCGCCTGGAGCGGGTGCGCGACAACGAGGACGGCTGCAACGAATGCGACATGGCCGCCTGGGACATTGCCCAGACGGTAGACCTGGCCATTGCCGGACGCGAGCTTGGCTGGCTCGACCCGGCGCAGCTGGCGCGGATTCTCGAGCGCGCCTATGCCCTGGCCGAAAACCACTACGGCGGCTGGCAGGAGTACGCCGAAGGCCTGTACACCGGGTTTTCCTTTTTCATGGGGGAGACCGGCGAGCGCGAAAGCTTTCTGGCCGGGCTGCGCCATGCTCTCGTCGCCTGGTGCTGCGGCGCGCCGGTGCTGGCAGGCGCCTGGGCCAGCCTGGACTTCCCCGGCGGCCGGCCGCGCCACTTTGCCCCGCTGCATATCGATACGCTTCCGGGGGATCGGCGGACGCTGCACTGATAGCGCCGGGAGCCGGTTCGTAGTGATCGCTTATACAAGGGCCTTTCGTTTATACTAATATCCGCTGAGCCTTTTCTGCCCGAGACTGCGGCCCGTGACTGTGGAAAGTCGTGCCGTTGCCGCCGGGCATTTTCTATCGTTGGATGAGGACTGCCGTATGGCTGACGCGCCATCTCACTGTCTCAGGGGCACCCGTGACGCCTGCGTGTTGACGCTTACCCTGGTGCTGGCCGGCTGTGCCGGCACCCCCAGCGCCCAGGACACCGAGCCGCCGGATGACTACTTTGCCATGTCGCTGCCGAGCATGGCCCAAAACGGTGAGGCGATGATGTCGCCGGTTGATGGGGCGCTGTCGCGGCGGCAGAACTCGCCGCCGCTGGTGATCCGCCGAGCGCTGATGGAGCAGCACGACAGCTGGTCGGGGACGCCTTACCGGCTGGGCGGCACGACCCAGAGCGGGGTGGACTGCTCGGCGCTGGTGCAGAACGTCTACCGCGATACGTTCGATATTTCCCTGCCGCGAACGACCCGGGGGCTGGTGAACAAGGGGCATGCGATCAAGCGTCGCAACCTGCGCGCCGGCGACCTGGTGTTTTTCCGCCCGCCGGGCAGCCGCCACGTGGGCATTTACGTCGGCGACGGCCACTTTCTCCACGCCTCCACGTCCCGGGGCGTGATCATATCGGAGCTGGATAATACCTACTGGCAGCGCTACTACTGGCAGTCGCGCCGCACCCTTGAAGGCCCACAAATGGCCCAGCTCAGCCGTGTACTGTGACGCTTTGACCGCCGGGTCGAGCCGCCCTTTATGATCGAAATCCATACGCCGGCCTGGTGGCGCGCTACGCTTGCGCTGTGCCTCGGCTCGTTTCTCGTTTTCATCAACCTGTACGTTCCCCAGCCGCTGCTGCCCGAGCTGCACCGGACCTACGGCGTCTCCACGCTTGCGGTCAGCTTCGTGATGTCGGCAGCGACGCTGTCGCTGGCCTTTGCGCTGGTCGTATTCGGGCCGCTGTCGGACGCCATCGGGCGCGAAGGCATCATGCGCTACAGCCTGCTGGTGGCAGGTATCGGCTCCCTTGTGCTGGCCTTTGCGCCGAGCTTTTCTGCTCTGTTAGCGCTGCGTCTGCTGCAGGGGTTTGTGCTCGGCGGGCTGCCGGCGGTGGCCATTGCCTGGATGGCGGATACGTTCGACAAGCGGGCGCTTGCCGGCGCCGTGGGGCTTTATATTGCCGCCAACTCGCTGGGCGGCATCAGCGGGCGGGTAGTCGGTGGCCTGGTGTCGGACCTGGGCGGGGCGTCGGCGTCCTTCATTGTCGTGGGCCTCATGACGCTGGCCGGCACGGCAGTATTCTGGCGCCTGCTGCCGCAAAGCCGGACGTTTGTGGCCCAGCCGTTTCACGTAAAGACCGCCGCGGTTGACCTCTACCAGCACCTGCGCACGCCGGTGCTGCTGGGGGCCTATGTGCTTGGCGGCATCAACTTCATGGTGTTTATCAACCAGTACAGCTACATCACTTTCCGGCTCGCCCAGGCGCCGTATAGCCTGGCGGCGAGCAGCCTGGGGCTTTTGTTCCTGACTTATCTAAGCGGCACCCTGGGCTCCATGCTGTCCGGCCGGCTGGCGGGGCGCTTTTCTCCGGCGCGCTGCATGATGGCAGGCGTTGCCCTGCTGTGCGCCGGCACCGCCGTGACCCGGGCCGATTCGCTGATGCTGGTCATTCTGGGGCTGACCGTTAACGCCTTCGGCTTTTTTCTCACCCACTCGCTGGCGTCCGCCTGGGTGGGGCGCAACGCCCAGCGGGCAAGGGGCAGCGCCTCGGCGCTGTATCTGGTGTTTTATTACACCGGGGCAAGCCTTGGCGGTTTCTGGCTGGAACCGTTCTGGCTGTGGGACGGCTGGGCCGGCGTCACCCTTGGCTCCTGGCTGCTGTTTGCGGTGACGTTTGCCATCGCGACCTGGCTACGCCGGGTAGAGCGCCGCCAGCCATAAGTCGGCGATAAAAAAAGCGGCCCAAAAGGGCCGCTTTGTCGTGTCCCTGGCGGGGAAAGCCCCGCCATGCCGGCGTTTATTGCTCGGCGTTACCTTCGCTTTCGCCTTCACCTTCGCCGTGCACGTGGCCGTGCTCGATTTCTTCGGCGCTGGCTTCGCGGACCTCGGAGATTTCAACGTCGAACGTCAGGTTCTGGCCGGCCAGCGGGTGGTTGCCGTCTACCACGACCGTGTCGCCTTCGACCTTCTTGACGGTGACCATCAGCGGGCCGCCTTCGGTCTGGGCCTGAAACTGCATGCCCGGCTCAACGTTTTCCACGCCCTGGAACGCATCGCGCGGGACTTCCTGCATCAGCTGTTCCTGGACTTCACCGTAGCCTTCCTCAGGCGTTACGCTGACGTTGAGTTTTTCGCCGGGGGAGGCGCCTTCCAGCTGCTTTTCCAGCCCGGGGATGATGTTGCCCGTGCCGTGCAGGTAGGTAAGCGGCTCGCGGCCTTCGGAGCTGTCGAGCACTTCGCCTGCATCGTTGGTCAGGGTGTAGTGAAATGCGACGACCGAGTTTTGCGCAATTTGCATGAAAGAACCTTTCGGTGAATGCATTGGAAACGTGTCGGCGGATGGTAACGCGGAAACGGACCCGATGTCAGTGCTCGCGGGGATTTTCCTTGACGCGATTTCCCGGCGCTATTGCGCCGTTCAAAGAGCAAAGCTACCCTAGCGCCACTTATCCCGTTGACGTTCGGCTTTTGACGTCCGACCTACTGCCTCCTGGAGTCTGTCTATGACAATCTTTGTCATCTGGGTCATTGCTTTTGCCTTGATCTTCTATTTTGCCAACAAGCGCTGGAACGACGGCGTCAGCCAGGGCATCGACAAGATGCTCACCGCGATGCTGAAAAGCCACGGCAAGAACCGCTATATCTGGGTCGCCGCCATTGCCGTGCTAGGGGCAACGGCGCTGGTGCGCCCGATCGACGTGCTGCTGGTGGTGATCCTGCTTGGCATTATCGCGCTGATCGTTGCCAAGGTAGCAAGCGTGGCGGGCAAGAAGATGCCCTGAGGCGCAAAAGACCCCGACCGAATGCAAAACACCGGCCTTTTGGCCGGTGTTTTTCGTTACCGCGACGGTACGCGCCTCAAGAGGGCGCGTAGCCGGCTTAGTAAGGCGCGACGCTGACGTTGGAGCCGCTGCCGATCAGGCGAACTTTTTGTCCGGGCTCAAACCGACGGTCGGCTTTTTGTACCACGACCACGTCGTTACCGGCATCGGTGCGGATCTCAAGCTCAACGCCGTTGATGCGGTTGGCGCTGTCTTCCACCTTGGTGCCCGCCATGGCGCCGCCGATGGCCCCGGCAGCGGTGGCAATCTTCTTGCCGCTGCCGCCGCCCACTTGATTACCCAGCACGCCGCCGATCAGCGCGCCGGTGCCGCCGCCGAGGAGGCCGCCGGTGCGGCTGTCCGCCTGAATCTGAACCGGGCGCACGGCCTGGATGGTGCCGTAGGTAACGTTCTGGCTGCTTTTCGCCTGGTTGCCGCTGTAAACGTCGCCGGAGTAGGGCGAGGTGTTAACGCAGCCGGCAAGGGTCAGCAGGCTGATCGCGGCAACGGGCAGTAGTCGTTTCATGGCACATTCTCCAGTCAGTATGTTATGTGCAGCGTAATAGGATAAAGCCCGTCGCTCAAGACGTCTTTACGGCGTGCAGCATAGGCCGAAACGCTGTTCATGAACAGCCCGACGTGCTCGGCGGGCGGCTTGCCGGTCTCCAGACAGTAAAAAAGGGAGGCGTTCGCCTCCCTTGATGGTTGCTGTCTTGATAGTTGATGTGCCGGGTGATCCAGGCGGCGCCTGCCGGGGATCAGCCGAACTGGTTCATGGTGTTGTCCTTGCCGCCGGCCTTGAGCGCGGCGTCGCCGTGGAAGAACTCCTTGTGGTCGTCGCCGATGTTGGAGCCGGCCATGTCCTGGTGCCTGACCGTGGCGATGCCCTGGCGGATTTCTTCGCGCTGGACGCCGGCCACGTAGGCCAGCATGCCGTCTTCACCGAAGTAGCCCTTGGCCAGGTTGTCGGTGGAGAGTGCCGCGGTGTGGTAGGTCGGCAGCGTGATCAGGTGGTGGAATACGCCGGCCTCCCGGGCAGCATCGCGCTGGAAGTTGGCGGTCCACTGGTCGGCCAGCCGGCCAAGCTCGGTGTTGTCGTATTGCTCTTGCATTAGCGCCTCGCGCTCGTAGGCCGAGACGTCCTTGCCCTCTGCCTGCCAGGCGTCGAACACCTGCTGACGGAAGTTGAGCGTCCAGTTGAACGACGGCGAGTTGTTGTAGACCAGCTTGGCGTCCGGGCAGACCTCGCGGATGCGGTTGACCATGCCGGCGATCTGGCCTACGTGGGGCTTTTCGGTTTCGATCCACAGAAGATCGGCGCCGTTTTGCAGGCTGGTGATGCAGTCGAGCACCACGCGGTCTTCGCCGGTGCCGGGCTTGAACTGGTAAAGGTTGGAGGCCAGACGCTTGGGTTTGACCAGCTTGCCGCCCTGCTTGATGACCACGTCGCCGTTGCCGATATCGGCAGCGCTTGCGATCTCGTCGCCGTCGAGGTAGCTGTTGTATTGGTCGCCCAGATCGCCGGGCTCTTCGGTGACGGCGATTTTCTGGGTCAGGCCGGCGCCCAGCGAGTCGGTGCGGGCGACGATGACGCCGTCGTCAACGCCGAGCTCGATAAAGGCGTAGCGCACGGCGTTGATCTTGGCGATAAAGTCTTCGTGGGGCACGGTGACCTTGCCGTCCTGGTGGCCGCACTGCTTCTCGTCGGACACCTGGTTTTCCAGCTGGATGCAGCAGGCGCCGGCCTCGATGAACTTTTTCGCCAGCAGGTAGGTAGCCTCGGCGTTGCCAAAGCCGGCGTCGATGTCGGCGATGATCGGCACGATGTGGGTCTGGTGCTCGTCGATCTCACGAACCAGCGCCTTGGCCTGAACGTCGTTGCCGGCTTCCTGGGCTTCGTCCAGCTCGCGGAACAGGTGGTTGAGCTCCCAGGCGTCGGCCTGCTTCAAAAAAGTGTAGAGCTCTTCGACCAGGGCGGGCACCGAAGTCTTTTCGTGCATCGACTGGTCCGGCAGCGGGCCGAACTCCGAGCGCATGGCCGCGACCATCCAGCCGGACAAGTAGAGGTAGCTGCGCTTGGTGGTGTTGAAGTGCTTCTTGATCGAAATCATCTTCTGCTGGCCGATAAAGCCGTGCCAGCAGCCCAGCGACTGGGTGTACAGGCTGCTGTCGGCGTCGTAGGCGGCCATGTCTTCGCGCATGATGGCGGCGGTGTAGCGGGCAATGTCCAGTCCGGTATGAAACTGGTTTTGCCGGCGCATGCGCGCCGCGTATTCGGGGTTGATGTTGTCCCACTTGCCGCCGTGGGCGTCGCGCTTCTTCTTCAGTTCCTGAATCTCTTCAAGCAGTCCCGTCATGTGCTGTCTCCTGTGGCGTCGACGTATCGCTAAGGGTATCCGGCGGCCCTGCTTGCCGCGGTACGTGGCTCTACTATCCGCGACGGAGCCTGCCGGCAGCAATTGGCTTTTGGGAGCAGGCGGGGTTGTAGCGTGACGACATGACGAGAGAAGCGCTGCCAATGCTGTAGCAGAGTTTCTTGAAAGCCTCCGTCAGCGAACGGCGAAAGGAGAGGCAAAGCCGGGCAAGTCGCCCGGCAGGTGAGGGGCGGTGCTAGTCGTCGTCGAGCGGGAAGTTGAGGCTGCCGGCGTTGACCAGCTGCGCGAGCAGCGCTGCCGCCCCCGGGAAGTCGGTGAGCACGTCGGCGCGTATCAGCCGGCCTTCGCACAGCCTGACGGCAAGCTCGGGCGTGCAGGGGTAGCCGTCGCCGTCGGCAAAGAGCGTAGTGGCGCCGCCGTCTCGGCGCCAGGCAAAGCGGGAGCCCGGGGCCGGGTGCAGCGGTGTCCGCTCGAGCTTTTCGATCAGGGCCGCCTCGTCCAGCGGCGGGTCAAAGGGAATCAGCTGGTCGACGTACTTGGGCTGGGTCATTACCCGGCCGAACCACTGGCTCATCTGCACGGGGCTGTCCAGCGTATCGAGTATCAGCCGGCGCATGCGCTCAAGCGCGGCGTCGTCGATCTCGCCGGGCGTCTGTGCCGGCGCCATGCCGGCATCGGTGTAGCGCAGCGACGCCGGCAGCTGCTCGCCCAGGTAGTCGGCGTAGGAGGTCACGGCCTCGTCGGCAGACGGCGCGCGAAAGCCCACCGAGACGGTCATGCACTCGTCGGTTTCGCTGACGCCGTGGTGCGCCCAGCCCGGCGGCAGGTAAAGCATATCGCCGGTTTCCAGCACCCAGTCGGAGTCTGCCTCGACTTCAAAGGTTTCGAGGATTTTCAGGTCGATGCCGTCAATGATCGGCGCGTCTTCCGCGGTTTCGCCGCCGAGCTGCCAGCGGCGGTGGCCGGCGGCCTGTAGCAGAAAGACATCGTACTGGTCGGCGTGGGGGCCGACGCTTCCGCCCGGCGGGGCGTAGCTGATCATGATGTCGTCCAGCCGCCAGCGCGGGAGGAAGTCGAACTCGTCGAGCAGGGCGGCAACCGCGGGCACGTAGTGATCCACGGCCTGCACCAGAAGCGTCCAGTCGCGCTCGGGCAGACGCTCGAAGGTGGCCTCGTCAAAGGGGCCGTGGGACACCTGCCAGGGGCCGTCCGGGCCGTTTTCTTCGATCAGGCGGGCTTCCACGCCGTCCTCGCAGGCAAGCCCGGCGAGTTCGTCGGCGTCGATCGGCGACAGAAACTCCGGCATGGCGCCGCGAATCAGCAGCGGCTTTTGCTGCCAGTACTCGGCCATAAACTCGGCCGGGGTCAAGTCTCCCAGCAGGGTCAGCGGCGTATCATGGTGGCTCATGGCGGTATCCTTGGCGATGTAGCCGGTTTACAACGTAGGTGTTTACAGCGTACGCAACTGTTGGGTGAGATCGCGGGCCTGGGCTTCGGCGTTGCCGATATAGCGGGCCGGCGTCAGCGCTTTAAGCTCGCCTTTGACGTCGTCGGGTAGCGAAAGGGTGTCGATAAAGGCAGCAAAGCCGGCCTGGTCGATGCGCTTGCCCCGGGTCAGCTCCTTGAGCTTCTCGTAGGGCTTGTCAATGCCGTAGCGGCGCATCACGGTCTGGATCGGCTCGGCGAGCACTTCCCAGCTGGCGTCGAGGTCATCGGCCAGGCGCTCGGGGTTGGCCTCGAGCTTGGCGATTCCCTTGAGCGAGGCGCGATAGGCAATCAGCGCGTAGCCAAGCCCCACGCCCAGGTTTCTGAGCACCGTGGAGTCGGTGAGGTCGCGCTGCCAGCGCGACAGCGGCAGCTTGGCGGCCAGGTGGTCAAGCACGGCGTTGGCAAGCCCCAGGTTGCCTTCGGAGTTTTCGAAGTCGATGGGGTTGACCTTGTGCGGCATGGTCGAGGAGCCGATCTCGCCTTCCACGGTTTTCTGTTTGAAGTAGCCAAGCGAAATGTAGCCCCAGACGTCGCGGTCGAAGTCCAACAGCACGGTGTTGAAGCGGCCGATGGCGTCAAACAGCTCGGCGATGTAGTCGTGGGGTTCGATCTGGGTGGTGTAGGGGTTGAAGGAGAGCCCCAGGCCTTCAACGAAGGTGCGCGCGTTGGCCTGCCAATCAACTTCCGGGTAGGTAGTAAGGTGGGCGTTGTAGTTGCCCACCGCGCCGTTGATCTTGCCAAGGATAGGGATCTCTTCGATCTGGCGGAGCTGGCGCTTGAGGCGGTAGGCGACGTTGGCCATTTCCTTGCCCAGGGTGGTGGGGCTTGCGGTCTGGCCGTGGGTGCGCGAAAGCATCGGCTGGGCGGCGTGCTCTTCGGCCAGCGCGGCGATGCTCTCGACTACTTCGTGGAGCACGGGCAGCAGGGCACCCAGGCCGTCGCTTAGCATCACGCCGTAGGCGAGGTTGTTGATGTCTTCGGAGGTGCAGGCGAAGTGGATGAATTCGCTGACGGCGTCAAGCTCGGCGTTAGCGGCGATGCGCTCCTTGAGGAAATACTCCACCGCCTTGACGTCGTGGTTGGTGGTGCGCTCGATGTCCTTGATGCGCTGAGCGTCGGCTTCGGAAAACTCGCGAATCAGGGCGTCGAGAAAGCCCGTGGCGTCGGCGGAAAGCGGCGGCACCTCGACAATCTGCCCCTGGCCCGCGAGGCGCTCAAGCCAGCGCACTTCGACAATGACCCGGGCGCGGATCAGGCCAAACTCGCTGAAGTGCTCGCGCAGCGCGGCGGTCTTGGCGCCGTAGCGGCCGTCAACGGGGGAAAGGGCGGTCAGGGCAGAAAGTTGCATGGTCGTTTTCCAGGTCAGTCAATCGTCATCCGGGCGCAGGCCGAGGGTGGCGCAAACGGTCTAGCGCAGATCGTCCAGGGCGCGGCGCAGGGCGCTGCGCTGAAACATCAGCTTCCAGCGGCGCCCGCCCTGCTGGTGCCAGAGCAGGGCAAAGCGCACCCCGGCCAGCAGGCAGGCGCGTACGCGTTCGGGCATCATGGGGCTTTGCAGCATGGTGGGGTCGCCCTGCACCACGATGCGGTGTTTAAAGGTAGACAGCGTTTCCTGATAGGTCTCGCCGAGGTTGGCGATGACGTTTTCGTGGGTGGCGCCGAAGTGCGCGGCCTGATGCTGAATGCGATCCAGCGACTCGCCCAGCGCATCGAGCATGTCGGGATTTTTACGCAGCTTGCTCATCAGCAGAATCAGCGAAAAGCCGTAGCGCATGATCACCGGGCTCCCCTGTTTGCGCCCGACGAGGGCCTCGAGCAGCTCGAGCCCCTGGCGCAGGTTGTTGGGATGGCCGCCGTAAATCGCCTCGAAGCTGGGCGGGCTGGTGTCCACGGTGGCTTGCATCAGCGTCTCCCAGGGGCGCTGGTCGGCGTGGCCGTTGCGCGCCAGCTCGTCGACCAGGCTTGCCGCCTGAAACACGCCGGCAAGTGCCAGCGCCTGACGGCTGGCCGGGTCGTCCGGGGCGCGGTGAATCGGTGTGGCGCTGCTCATGCGGCGGCCTCCCTGGCGTTCCAGGTGTCGCGGATCACGCCGCCGCCCAGGCAGATGTCGCCGTCGTAAATCACCAGCGACTGGCCCGGCGTTACCGCGCGCTGAGGGTCGTCAAAGTGAACGTCGACGCCGCCGTCGGCGCGGGTCACAAGCGAGCACGGCTGATCCGCCTGGCGATAGCGGGTCTTGGCGCGAAAGCGCCCCTGGGTCGCGGGCGGGCGGCCGGCGATCCATTCCATGGGCTCGGTGGCAAGCGAGTCGCTGTACAAAAGCGGGTGGTGCTTGCCCTGCACGGCGACCAGGACATTACGAGAAAGGTCCTTCTGCGCCACGTACCAGGGGTCTTCGGAGTAGTCGGCAAGCCCGCCGATGCCCAGCCCCTGGCGCTGGCCCAGGGTGTAATACATCAGCCCCTGGTGCGCGCCGATGACGTCGCCGCCCGGGGTTTCGATGGTGCCCGGCTGGGCGGGCAGGTACTGCTTCAGGAAATCGCTGAAGCGCCGCTCGCCGATAAAGCAGATGCCGGTGGAGTCTTTCTTGCGCGCGGTGGCCAGGCCGTGCTTTTCGGCCAGCTCGCGCACCGCGGGCTTGGCAAGCTCGCCCACCGGGAACAGCGTGCGGGCAATGGCCGCCTCGGGCACCGCGTGGAGAAAGTAGCTCTGGTCCTTGTTGGCATCGAGCCCCTTGAGCAGCCGCGGGCGAGCGTCGTCCTGACCCTGGCGAACCAGCCCCTGGCGCACGTAGTGCCCGGTGGCGATTTTCTCGGCGCCGAGCAGCTCGGCGTAGTCGAGAAATACTTTGAACTTGATCTCGCGGTTGCAGAGGATATCCGGATTCGGCGTGCGCCCGGCCTGGTATTCGGCCAGGAAGTGTTCGAAAACGTTGTCCCAGTATTCGGCGGCAAAGTTGGCCGTGTGCAGCGGGATGCCGAGCTTTTCGCACACCGCTTCGGCGTCCGCCAGGTCTTCCTTGGCGGTGCAGTATTCGGTGCCGTCATCTTCGTCCCAGTTCTTCATGAACAGGCCTTCGACCTCATAGCCCTGCTCAAGCAGCAAAAGGGCGGAGACGGAAGAGTCGACGCCGCCGGACATGCCGACGATCACTTTGCCTTGGGGGGATGTCATGGCCACCCTCGATTAAAATAGTGCAGGTAGGTCGCAAGTATACACGATGCGCAGGCGATGCTTCGAGCCGTGGCAGCCGGCGATCGTTTTTCGGCCGGCTAGCCTTCGCGGATAACGCCCAGCGGAAACGCCTGTTCGGCCAGGGCGTCCTCGACCCGGGGGAGAACGCGCGGGCTTCGCATGCGTCCGTTGGCGGCCAGCGCGCGGATCTCATCGGGGACGAGCCAGTGCACGGCGTGGATGTCGTCGTCCAGGGGCGTATCCAGAAAGCGCGCCGGCGTGGCAATAAAGCCGTGGCTGTGAAAGGTCAGCCCGTGGAGCTCGAAAACGTACAGCCCGAGGTAGCCGTCGAGAGTGACTTCCCAGGCGGTCTCTTCTCTGACCTCGCGGTGCACGGCGGCGATCGGGCCTTCGCCGGCTTCGATGTGGCCGGCGGGCTGGTTGTAAAGCGTGACGGGCCCGCCGCGGTCTTCCTCTACCATGAGGATGCGCCCCTGGCGCTGGATGACGCAGGCCACCGTCGCACGAATGTGCGGACGGCAGGCGGCGCGTGCAGGGGGTTCAAAGAGTGTTTCAAAGGTCATCGGCGAGATCTCCGGCTGGCAGGGCGCGGGGCGTGCAGGGTTTCCCGGCGCCACTCGCCGGGAGCGAGGCGGCCGAGCCGCCAGGGGCCGACGGCGGCGCGTATCAGGCGAAGGGTGGGAAAGCCGACGTGGGCGGTCATCCGCCGCACCTGGCGGTTGCGCCCCTCAGAGATGACAAGCTCAAGCCAGCCGGTGTGCGGGTGGCGCTTGGGGTCCACCGGCGGCGTGCGCTCGGCGACCTCGGGGGCGGCGATGCGCCGGGCCCGGGCCGGCCGGGTGGGGCCGTCCTTCAGCGTAATGCCCTGGCGCAGGGCGGCAAGCGCGGCGTCGTCGATATGGCCTTCTACCTGCACCCAGTAGGTTTTGGGCTGTTTGTGGCGCGGGTGGGCGATACGATGGATCAGCGCGCCGTCGTCGGAGAGCAGCAGCAGGCCTTCGGAATCGTAGTCCAGCCGGCCTGCCGGGTAGACGCCCTTGGCGTCAAGGTGATCGGCAAGGGTCGCGCGGCCCTGGTCGTCGCGAAACTGGCTGAGCACGCGATAAGGCTTGTGTAGCAGATAAAGTTGGCTCATGGCGGCGTTGGCAACACCTGATGCTTACTCGAAAAAGCGATAGCATACTCGACTTTAGATCAGTGCGCGCCCTCAAGGCTACTGTGCCTGGAAGCGGCGGTGTTACACTCGCGGACGCACTGAATCAACCCGTCGGCTCCGGGCTAACCCGGCCCGGGGGCCGACCCCCACAAGGGAGTTCTTCATGGGCGCCAACCACGCGGACTATCAGCATATTGTTGTACCCGAAGGCGGTAGCCGGATTACCGTCAACGCCGACAAAACGCTCAACGTTCCCCACGAGCCGATCATCCCCTATATCGAAGGCGACGGCACCGGTACCGACATCACCCCGGCGATGAAAATCGCCATCGACGCCGCGGTCGCCAAGGCCTACGGCGGCGAGCGCAAGATTCACTGGATGGAGGTCTACGCCGGTGAAAAAGCCACCGGCATCTACGACGCCGATACCTGGCTACCCGAGGAAACCCTGCGCGCGGTCGAGGACTACGTGGTCTCGATCAAGGGGCCCTTGACCACGCCGGTCAGCGGCGGCATTCGCTCGCTTAACGTCGCCCTGCGCCAGAAGCTTGACCTGTACGTCTGCCAGCGTCCGGTGCGCTGGTTCAAGGGCGTGCCCAGCCCGGTGAAAAAACCTGCCGACGTGGACATGGTAATTTTCCGCGAAAACTCCGAAGACATCTACGCCGGCGTCGAGTGGCAGGCAGGCTCGGCCGAGGCGGACAAGGTCATCAAGTTTCTGCGCGAAGAGATGGGGGTGACCAACATCCGCTTCCCCGAGCAGTGCGGCATCGGCGTCAAGCCGGTATCCGAGGAGGGCACCAAGCGGCTGGTACGCCAGGCCATCCAGTACACCATCGACAACGACCGCGACTCGATGACCCTGGTGCACAAGGGCAACATCATGAAATTCACCGAGGGCTCGTTCAAGAACTGGGGCTACGAGCTTGCCGCGGAAGAGTTCGGCGCCGAGCCGCTCGATGGCGGCCCGTGGATGACCATGAAAAACCCCAAGACCGGCAAGGATATCGTCATCAAGGACGTGATTGCCGACGCCATGCTCCAGCAGATCCTGCTGCGCCCGGCCGAGTACGACGTCATTGCCACGCTTAACCTCAACGGCGACTATATCTCCGACGCCCTGGCAGCCGAAGTCGGCGGTATCGGCATTGCCCCGGGGGCCAACATTTCCGACTCGGTGGCCATGTTCGAAGCCACCCACGGCACCGCGCCCAAATACGCCGGTCAGGACAAGGTCAACCCCGGCTCGCTGATCCTCTCCGCCGAGATGATGCTGCGCTACATGGGCTGGACGGAAGCCGCGGAGCTGGTGATCAAGGGCATGGAAAAAGCCATCGCCAAGGGCGAGGTCACCTACGACTTCCACCGCCAGATGGAAAACGCCGTGCTGCTCAAGTGCTCCGAGTTTGGCCAGGCGGTTGCCGACAACATGTAGGCGCGCGCCATACCCGCGACATTAAAAGGGCCGTGATAGCGGCCACAGGCCCCGTCCGCGCTGCCGCGGGCGGGGCTTTTTTATGCCGGCGTGCCCGGCTGTGCTATTTTGGGCCTCGTTTAGCCATGCAAGCCTGGAATGTCCGACGCTCTGAACTCTTGCCCGGGTGGGGCGTCCAAGGGGAAAGGCCTGCGGCCTTCCTTACCCGGCGTGAACGATGCCACCTCTATTGTCTATGTAATTATCTATGCTGAAACCACACACCATTCGCCCGCTGCTGTCGGGCATGACGCGCCCGGGCTCGCCGGCGGGCGACGATGAGCTATCGGTTGCGCCGGCTGACCCCGCGCTTGCTAAGCCGCCCATGTATAGGGTAGTGCTGCACAACGATGACTACACCCCGATGGATTTCGTGGTAGAGGTGCTGCGAAGCATTTTTCATCTGGACAGCGAAGCGGCAATTGAAGTCATGCTCACGGTGCACCATCGGGGCAAGGCCAGCTGCGGGGTGTTTACTCGGGATATCGCCGAAACCAAGAGCCATCAGGTCAACGAGTACGCCCGGGAGTGCGAGCACCCGCTGAAAAGCGATATCGAAGTGGCCGACGACTAGGCGCGGAATTTCCCACAAACGTTGAGAAAAACCTCGCCGGAAGGCTTGCAAGTGGGGGTTTTGTACCCGATGTTGAGAGTGCGGAAGGATGAAACCGATCCGACGCCAGCCCCAGGTGGCGTTACGCCCCGGGCAGAAGTAGCGAAAAGGGGACTGCCATGCTGAGCAAAGAACTTGAACTGACTCTGAATACGGCCTTTACCGTGGCACGTTCCAAGCGCCACGAGTTCATGACCGTGGAGCACCTGCTATTGGCGCTTCTGGACAACGCCGCCGCCGTGGACGTGCTCAAGGCGTGCGGGGCGGATCTGGACAAGCTGCGTTCCGACCTGCAGGACTTTATCAACTCGACCACCCCGCTGATTCCCGAAAGCCAGGGCGAGCGTGAAACTCAGCCGACGCTTGGCTTTCAGCGCGTACTGCAGCGTGCCGTCTTCCACGTGCAGTCGTCGGGAAAAAATGAAGTCACCGGCGCCAACGTGCTGGTGGCGATTTTCTCCGAGCAGGAAAGCCAGGCGGTCTATTTCCTCAAGCAGCAAAGCGTGGCCCGGGTGGATGCGGTCAACTACATCGCCCACGGCATTTCCAAGGTGTCCGGCCACGGCGCCTCGCCGTCGCCGTCCCGGGAGGAAGCTGAAGAGGCCGAGGAGGGCACCGGCGACAGCGCCTCGCATCCGCTGACCGGCTACGCCACCAACCTCAACGAGCAGGCAAGGCTGGGCAAGATTGACCCGCTGATCGGGCGCGACCACGAGCTTGAGCGGGTGGTGCAGATTCTTGCCCGCCGGCGCAAGAACAACCCGCTGCTGGTGGGCGAAGCCGGCGTGGGCAAGACGGCGGTGGCCGAAGGGCTTGCCCGGCGAGTGGTAGAAGAAGACGTCCCCGACGTCATTGCCGATGCGGTGGTCTACGCCCTGGACATGGGCGCGCTGCTTGCCGGCACCAAGTATCGTGGCGACTTCGAGAAGCGCCTGAAGGCCCTGCTCGCCGAGCTGAAAAAGCAGCCCAACGCGATTTTGTTCATCGACGAAATCCACACCGTGATCGGCGCCGGCGCGGCCTCGGGCGGCGTCATGGACGCCTCCAACCTGCTCAAGCCGCTGCTGTCCTCCGGCGAGCTTCGCTGCATTGGCTCTACCACCTTCCAGGAGTTTCGCGGCATCTTCGAGAAAGACCGCGCTCTGGCCCGGCGCTTCCAGAAAGTCGACGTGCTGGCGCCCTCGGTGGACGACACCATCAGTATTCTCAAGGGGTTGCGTTCACGCTTTGAGGAGCATCACGAGCTGAAGTACACCGACGCCGCCGTGGAAAGCGCCGCCCGCCTGGCGGATCGCTACATCAACGATCGCTACCTGCCGGACAAGGCCATCGACGTCATCGACGAGGCCGGCGCCCACCAGCGGCTGCTGCCGCCGGAAATGCGCATCGATACCATCGACGTCGACCAGGTCGAGGCAGTAGTGGCGTCCATGGCGCGTATTCCGCCCAAGAGCGTGTCGAGCTCCGATCGCAAGCTGCTGGCCAACCTCGACCGCGATCTCAAGATGCTGGTGTTCGGCCAGGATGAAGCCATCGACACCCTGGCGGCGGCCATCAAGCTTTCCCGAGCGGGGCTCAAGTCGCCGGACAAGCCCGTGGGCAGTTTCCTCTTTGCCGGCCCCACCGGGGTGGGCAAGACCGAGGTAGCGCGCCAGCTATCCCACATCATGGGAATCGAGCTTGTGCGCTTCGACATGTCCGAATACATGGAGCGCCATACCGTGTCGCGGCTGATCGGCGCGCCTCCCGGCTACGTGGGCTACGAGCAGGGCGGGCTTCTGACCGAAGCCATCACCAAGCAGCCCCACTGCGTGCTGCTCCTTGACGAGATGGAGAAGGCACACCCGGAAGTGTTTAACCTTCTGCTCCAGGTGATGGACAGCGGCCGGCTCACCGACAACAACGGCCGGGAAGCGGACTTCCGCCACGTCATCGTGATCATGACGTCCAACGCCGGTGCCGAGCTTGCCACCCGGCGCTCCATCGGCTTTCAGACCCAGGATCACTCAACCGACGCCATGGAAGTGCTCAACCAGACGTTTTCGCCGGAGTTCCGCAATCGGCTGGACGGCATCATCCAGTTCAGCTCGCTGCCGATCGAGGTGGTGCGCAGCGTGGTGGACAAGTTCCTCATCGAGCTGCAGGCGCAGCTGGACGAGAAGCGCGTGCAGCTGGAAGTGGACGACAGCGCCCGGGACTGGCTGGCCGAGCAGGGCTACGACCCCGACATGGGCGCCCGCCCGATGGCACGGCTGATCCAGGAAAAGCTCAAGAAGCCGCTGGCGGAGATGATCCTCTTCGGCGAGCTGGCCGAGCACGGCGGCACGGTTCACGTCCGCCTGGAAAACGGCGAGCTGCAGCTGTCAACGGAAGCGGAAATGGCGGATGCGCCCTGACAGGGGCGCTGCCAGCCGCTGAGCCGGCAATGCATCAGGCGCCCTGTCCATAACGGTGACGGGGCGCTTGCGTATCCGGGCCTGGCAGATGCGGGATGGCAGGCGTCGCGGGCAGCGCAACGAGAGCATGCCCGGAAGGAGAGGTCAGGGGTCCGGTGCTAGCGCGAGCGGTAGACGATGCGGCCCTTGGAGAGGTCGTACGGCGTCAGTTCGACCTTGACCTTGTCGCCGGTCAGGATACGAATGTAGTTCTTGCGCATCTTGCCCGAAATGTGGGCGGTTACCACGTGCCCGTTTTCCAGCTCGACGCGGAACATGGTGTTGGGAAGGGTGTCGACGATCACGCCTTCCATTTCAATATGATCTTCACGTGCCATATAGGCCGTTCCTCACTGGTTCAATGAATGTTGGATAGACCTCCCGCAGGGGAGGCGCCGCCCGCGGCCAGCGCCCGGGCGGGGAAAACGCGCTATATTGTGCCGCAAGGCGGGCGTCAAGGCAAAAGTCGCGGGATAAATCCGGCTAAATGACCAGCCGCCGGCTGTCGGGCGCCGCCAGGGCATCAAGCCAGGAAGGCCGGGGCACGCGCGGCGGAGCCGTCGGGCTGCCGGGCGCGCCGGGGGAAACCTCGGGCAGCCAGGCATCAAGGTAGTCGAGAAACGTCGACCGGGCCACGTTGACTGCGCCGAGGTTGGCCAGATGCTGTGTGTGCATCTGGCAGTCGATGAGCTTGCCACCGCGGGCGCGCATGGCGGCAGCCAGGTAGGCAAGCGCTGCCTTGGAACCGTCGGGCCGGTGCGAGAACATCGATTCGCCGAAAAACACAGGCCCCAGGGCGACGCCGTATAGCCCCCCGGCCAGCACGCCGTGCTGGTAGACTTCCAGGCTGTGGGCAATGCCCAGCCGGTGCAGCCGGCAGTAGGCGGCGTGCATTTCCGCGGTGATCCAGCTGCCGGCCTCGTCGTCCCGGGGGGCAGCGCAGGCGCGTATCACGCCGGCGAAGTCACCGTTCAGCGTGACGCTGAAGCCGCCGTGGCGCAGCCGTTTGGTCAGGCTGCGGCGCTGCCTGAACGCCTCGGGGAAAAGCACCATGCGGGGATCTGGGCTCCACCACAGGATCGGGTCGCCGTCGGTAAACCACGGGAAGATGCCGTGACGGTAGGCGTTGACCAGCCACGCCGGGGTCAGCGCGCCGCCGGCGGCCAGCAGGCCGTTGGGTTGATCCAGCGCTGCATGGGCGGGAGGAAAGACGGGCGTAGGCGAGGATAGCCAGGGTAGCATGGCGTGCTCCGATGACGGGCAGGGCGTGACGAGCCCTGTGACGGCATAAAGATGCCCGGTATGATGCCACGTCCCGGCGCGTTCGAGAACGTTACCAATAACCGCACGGCGCCTGGCAAACGAAGCATCCATCAAAGGTTCAGGGGTACAACAGGGGGTCGCTTGACAGTTAATAAAGCGGGAAACAAGCGCAGGCCACAGACGTCCGCAAAGGTAGCAAAAGGGCGCGTCCAGGCAGCGACACAAGGGGCGCGGCGCATGGGCGTGCGCCTTCAAGGGGCCGCCCGTGAGAGCGTGGTCGTGGTGCTGCTGGCGCTGTGTGTCTTCTTGCTGCTGGCGCTTTTGAGCTATCAGCCGGGAGACCCGGGGTGGTCCTATCGCGGGCCGGAAAGCGACGTGGCCAACTGGATGGGCACCATTGGCGCCTGGCTTGCCGACGTCCTGTATTCGCTGCTCGGCGCCAGCGCGCTGTGGTGGCCGGGCATGGGCGGCTTTGCCGCCTGGTGGCTGATACGTTCACGCCAGGTGCGTTTCACCCTGGACCCGGTGGCGCTGGCGGTGCACGTCGGCGGGCTCGTGCTGCTGATGCTGGGCACTACCATGCTGGGGGCGCTGCATTTTTATCATCCGCAAAGCGTGCTGCCCTACGGCTCCGGCGGCATTATCGGCGAAGGCCTGGTCGGCGCGCTGGTGCCGCTGGTGGGCAGCGCCGGCACGGGGCTGATTGCCGCGGCTTTGATGGCCGGTGGCTTTCCGCTGTTCAGCGGCGTGTCCTGGCTGCGCGTGGCAGATGAAGCAGGCTACCGCGCCTACGGCCTGGGCGACTGGCTCAAGGCGCGCACGGCGGGCCTTCGTGAAAAGCGGCGTGGCAGAGCCCGCGCTGCTCCGGCGGCGGCATCCGTACAGCCGGCGCCCGAGCCGGCGCGGCCCTCCCGGCGCGAGCCGAGCCTGGCCGCGACCGAGTCGGCCGCGAAGCAGGCCGATACCACCGAGATCCCCTGGGACGCCGCGACGTACTTTACCGGCAAGGCCGCCGGCCGCGCTTCCGAGCCGGAAGCCCCTGCACGAGAAGCTCCTGAGCCGAAAGCCTCTGAGTCAAAAAGCGATGGGCCGTCGACGGAAGTCCCGGAGCGCAGCGAAGCCGGCACGCGCCGGGAACCAACTCTTGGTGCAAGGGCGGAGCCCGATCCCGACGCGCAGCGTGACCTTGAGACCGAGTCAGCGCCGGCAGCGGCATCGTCGCCTGAACCTGAACCTGAACCTGAACCTGAACCTGAACCTGAACCTGAACCTGAACCAGAGACAGAGCCGGAACCGGCATTAGCGTCAGAGCCGGAATCCGATGCAGAACCGGAACCAGAACCGGAGCCGGAGCCAGAACTAGCGCCAGAGCCGGAGCCCGAGATAGAGCCGGAGCTGGAGCCTGAGACAGGCCCCGAGCCTGAACCGGCGCCTGCACCGCCGCGCAGCCCCGAAGTGGTGCCCGAGCCCGTCTGGGAGGAGGACGACGAAGTGCCCGAGTCGCCTCAGGCGCCCCCCGCGTTTGTGTCACCTACCCCCGCGCCTGAACCCGAGCCGGCGCGCCCGGAACCGGAAATGCCCGAAACGCCGGCGTCAGCGGACGACGAAGCGCCGGCGCTGTGGACGGTGGAGCACCTGCAAAACCAGCGGCCGGTGCTCGACGACATGCCCGAACCCGAAGGCGAGCTGCCGAGCTACCGGCTGCTGACCCAGCCCGAACCCCACCAGCCCAACTATACCGATCAGGAGCTTGCCGATATGGCCGAGCTTCTCGAAGTGCGCCTGCGCGAGTACGGCGTCAAGGCCGAGGTAGTGGAAACCTGGCCGGGGCCGGTGATTACGCGCTTTGAAATCAAGCCCGCGGCCGGGGTCAAGGTCTCGAAGATCAGCAACCTGTCCAAGGACCTGGCGCGCTCGCTGATGGTCAAGAGCGTGCGCGTGGTCGAGGTGATTCCCGGCCGCCCGACGGTGGGCATCGAGATCCCCAACCCCCGCCGGGCGATGATTCGCCTGCGCGAGGTGATCGATTCCGACGTCTATCAGGACAAGGAATCGCCGCTGACCATGGCGCTTGGCCAGGACATCGGCGGCGGGCCGGTGGTGGCCAACCTGGGCAAAATGCCCCACCTGCTGGTGGCCGGCACTACCGGCTCGGGCAAATCCGTGGGGGTCAACGCCATGCTGATTTCCATGCTGCTCAAGGCCAGGCCCGACGAGCTCAAGATGATCATGGTCGACCCCAAGATGCTGGAGCTGTCGGTGTACGACGGCATACCGCACCTGCTGGCGCCGGTGGTTACCGACATGAAGGAAGCCGCCAACGCCCTGCGCTGGTGCGTGGCGGAAATGGAGCGCCGTTACAAGCTGATGGCGGCCATGGGCGTGCGCAACATTGCCGGGTTCAACGCCCGGCTTGACGAAGCCGAGCGCGCCGGCGCCCAGGTGGCCGACCCGCTGTGGGAGCCCCAGCCCTGGGAAATGCATCAGAACCCGCCGGTGCTGGAAAAGCTGCCCTATATCGTGGTGGTGATCGACGAGTTTGCCGACATGTTCATGATCGTGGGCAAAAAGGTCGAAGAGCTCATCGCCCGGCTGGCGCAGAAGGCCCGGGCGGCGGGGATTCACCTGATTCTCGCGACCCAGCGGCCCTCGGTGGACGTAGTCACCGGCCTGATCAAGGCCAACATCCCCTCGCGGATGGCGTTTCAGGTGTCGTCGCGGATCGACTCGCGTACTATCCTCGACCAGGGCGGCGCGGAAAGCCTGCTGGGCCACGGCGACATGCTCTATCTGCCCGCGGGCTCGGGGCCGCCCAACCGGGTGCACGGCGCCTTTGTCGACGACGACGAGGTCCACCGGGTGGTGGAAGACCTGCGCCGCCGGGGCGAGCCCGAATACATCGAGGAAATCCTCTCCGGCGGGGTGTCCGCCGACGCCCTGGCCGGCCTGGAAGCCGAAGGGGCCGAGGGCGAAGACGCCGAGCAGGACGCGCTCTACGACGAGGTGGTGCAGTTTGTCACCGAGACCCAGCGCGCCTCCATTTCCTCGGTGCAGCGCCGCTTCAAGATCGGCTATAACCGCGCGGCGCGCCTGGTGGACGCCATGGAAAGCGCCGGCGTGGTTAGCCCCATGGGCAGCAACGGCGCCCGGGAAGTGCTGGCGCCGCCGCCGGTCAGAGACTGACCACAACGTGAAAAAATCGGGAAAAAGCGCCGCTGAGGAAACCTGCCGGCGCTTTTTACGTCATAGTGGGGACGACATTTTTGCCGCTCAGGCCTCAGGGAGATATAGATGCGCCATATCGAGACACCGCGATCGTTTTCATTTGCGCTAGCCGCAAGCGCCTTGGGCTTTATTGCCGCCCCCCAGGCGTGGGCCAACGAGGCCGCCGAACGGCTGACCGAGCGGCTTGACCCGCTGGAAACCTACGAGGCCGAGTTCGATCAGCAGATCCTTGACAGCAGCGGGGAGCGCCTGCAGCAGGCAGAAGGGGAGATGTGGCTATCGCGCCCGGGCATGCTGCGCTGGGAGGTCGGCGCCCCCTATAGTCAGACCGTGGTGTCCGACGGCGACGAGGTTTATCTCTACGATCCCGATCTGGAGCAGGTTACGGTCCAGGGCCTGGATAACCGGGTGACCTATACCCCGGCGCTGCTGCTGTCCGGCAGTGCCGGCGAGCTTACCGACAGCTTCGACGTTTTCTACGAGCAGGAAGACGGCGACGACGTCTTTACTCTGATTCCCGTCTCGCCGGATACGCTGTTTGAAGAGCTCAGCATGACCTTTGACGGTGATACCCTGACCGAGCTGTGGATGACCGACAGCACCGGCCAGCGCACCGCTATCCGCTTTTCCGGTATCAGCCAGAATACTCCCATCGACGACGCGCGCTTCCGCTTTGATATGCCCGACGGCGTCGATGTAATCCGCGAGGATGCGCCCTAAGCGAGGGCTTCATGGCCGGCGCTGGCCGTCGGCCTCGGCGTCGCGTTCGGCGCGCCAGGCCATGATGGCGGCAAAGCGCTTTTCGTGGCCGAGCTCCGCCGGCTGATAGAAGCTGGCCGGGGGCAGCCCCTCCGGCCAGCAGTCGTGGGCGCTTCCGGCAGGGTAGCCGTCGGGCTCGCTGTGGGCATAGCGGTAACCCTCGCCGTGGCCCAGCTCCTCCATCAGCCGGGTCGGGGCGTTGCGCAGGTAGGTCGGCACCTCGACCTGGGGCTGCACGCGCACGTACTGTTGCGCCGCCTTCCAGGCGCGGTCGATGCGGTTGCTCTTGGGCGCCACGGCCAGGTGAATGGCGGCGTGGGCCATGGCCCGCTGGCCCTCGTAATCGCCGAGCCGCAGATAGGCATCCCAGGCGGCAATCGCCAGCGGCAGCGCGCGAGGATCGGCGTTGCCGACGTCCTCCGAGGCAATGGCGGTGAGCCGGCGGATCACGTCCAGAGGATCGCCGCCGCCCTGGGTGAACCGCGCGATGTAGAGCAGCGCGGCGTCGGGCCTTGAGGAGCGGATCGACTTGTGAATGGCGGAAAGCAGGTCGTAGTAGCCGTCTCCCTGCTTGTCCATGGCGCTGGCCTGATGGCCGATGACGTCGTCCAGCACGTCAAGCGCCAGCGTCTCGCCGTCGCCGGCCGCGGTAGTAAAGTCGCAGGCGGTTTCCAGAAGTCCCAGGGCCCGGCGAGCATCGCCGGCGCTTGCCCGGGCCAGCGCCTCGAGCACGCCGTCTTCCACCCGGATATGGCGTTCGCCTAGGCCGTTTTGCGTATCGGCGAGCGCCTGCTGCATGACCTCGATCAGCGCGTCGTGGTCAAGGGGTTTGAGCACGTAGACCCGGGCGCGGGATAGCAGCGCCGAGTTGACCTCGAAGGAAGGATTTTCGGTGGTTGCGCCGATCAGGGTAAAAAGCCCCGACTCGACGTGGGGCAGCAGGGCGTCCTGCTGGCTTTTGTTCAGGCGGTGGATCTCATCGAGAAACAGCACCATCGGCGTGGGGGCAAGCGCCCGGGCGCGCTCAACCACGGCGCGGATCTCCTTGACCCCGGCCATTACCGCGCTCAGGGACTCCAGCGCCGCGCCTGAGGCGTGGGCAAGTATTTCGGCTAAAGTCGTCTTGCCTACGCCCGGCGGGCCCCACAAGATCATGGAGCGAACCGTGGCGGTGTCCACCATTTGCCTGAGCGGCTTGCCTTCGCCCACCAGCGCCTGCTGGCCGATGTAGTCGGCAAGGCGACGCGGGCGCATACGGTAAGCCAGCGGAGCCTGGCCGGCGGCGGTAGAAAAAAGGTCCATGCAAACTCCGTTGAACAACGCCGTGCCGTTGGCTGTCATGAAGGGCAGGTGCCGTGGCTTGCCTGATACGGTGGCAATCTATTCGGCGCCCGGCTACTGTTAGCATGATTGTTTCAGTCAGCGCGAAAAGAGTCGAGCGCAACCTCGGACATGAACGTCAAGTGCAAGAGACCCGCCGTGCCCTGCAAGGCTTACGCGCATCAGGCGCGCATACGCGCAAAGCCTGGGGCAGGCGCGGTGAAAAGGAGACGGTACCATGATTAATCAGCTGAGCCTGGACCACGCCAACATGGCGCGGATGCTCCACGTGCTGGACCTGAAATACCGGGTTCTCCAGCAGGGCGAACGCCCCAACTTCCATCTGATGCGCGAAGTGGTGGACTATATTCTTTCCTACATGGAAGACTTTGCGGTCTCCCTTGAGCAGGGGTTTGTCGAGCAGCTCAAGGAGTACGTGCCCGAGCACTCAGAAGTGGCCGAGCAGATGCTGGCCGACTATCGCAAGCTCAGGCCCCGGCTGGAGGCGCTTTCCGACGATATCGACATGGTGCTGATGGATAATATTCTGCCCATGGACCGCTTTGCCGACGACCTCAAGCAGTATCTGGAAGCGCACCGGGAATACCTGCGCCAAGAGCGCGAAGAGCTGTTTCCGCTGCTGGAAACCCGCTTTGACGCCAAGGGCACCGAGTTCTTTGAGCAGACGATGCCGAGCAATGCGGACAAGAAAATCGAGCATCTCAAGGAGGCCTACCCCGAGCTTTATGCAGAGCTGGAAGAGGCCGACGTGCCGCCCCTTGATTAGCGCCTGGCGGCCATAAAATGAGCGAGAACCCTGACAGCGGGGCGTGCTAAACTGGCCGCCCCGTTTTTTTATGCCCTTCAGGTTTTATGCCCTACGGGCCGGCTTGTGTCCCGAGCCATCACGCTGAGGAGATCGCCTTTCCGCCATGACCGGCCCCGTGCTGATTTTCGACTCCGGCGTCGGTGGGCTGTCTGTCGCGGCGGCCCTGCGCCGCCACTACCCCGAGGCGGCGCTGTGCTACGCCTGCGACAATGCCTGGCTGCCCTACGGCCTACGCCCGGACGCGGCGCTGGTGCGGCGTATCGTGGCGGTGTGCACCGCCGCGGTGGAAGCCTGCCGCCCGGCCGTACTGGTAGTGGCGTGCAATACCGCCAGCACCCTGGCGCTCGAGCCGCTGCGCCGGGCGCTTGCGATACCCGTTGTGGGTACCGTGCCGGCGATCAAGCCCGCGGCGGCGCTGAGCCGTACGCGCCACCTGGGCCTGCTGGCCACGTCGGCCACGGTGCGCCGCCCCTATACTCAGCGGCTGATCGAGCGCTTTGCCGCCGACTGCCGGGTGACCTGCCTTGCCGCCGATGCGCTGGTGGGCGAAGCGGAAACCTGGCTTGGCGGGGGCGAGCTTGACGCCGCGCGCCTTGACGCCGCTCTGGCCCCCCTATGGCAGGCGGCCCGGGCCGGTGCGGCCCCGCTGGATACCGTGGTGCTGGGCTGCACCCACTTTCCGCTGCTGACCCCGACGCTGTCGGCGCTGGCCCCGACGCCGCTTGCCTGGATCGATTCCGGCGATGCCATTGCCCGGCGCGTAGGGCAGCTGGCAGCACCGCTTGCCGCGGCCGGCGGCGAACGAAGCCGCGGATTGGCGACAGCCCCCAATGCCGTGCTGGCACGCGCGCTTGCCGCCTACGGCTTTCAGCCGCCCGCGCCGTTAGCGCTCGCCGACGCCGGTGCCGTCGCCCACTAGCCGTTGTCTACTAGCCATTGCCCTACAAGCCCAGCCGCTACCCGCACAAGAGGAGAAGCCCTTGGCCATACCCCAGGTGGAGCCGCAGCGTTACGATGCCCAGCTTGCGGCCAAATGCGACACCGTCCGCCGCCTTTTTGCCGACTTTGATACCCCCGAGATGGAAGTTTACGACTCGCCGCCGAGCCATTACCGCCAGCGCTGCGAGTTTCGCCTCTGGCACGAAGGCGACGATCTTTACTACGCCATGTTCGACGTGGCGCGGGACGCTGCCGGCAACAAGCAGAAAACGGTCGTGCGTCTGGATCAATACCCGGTAGCAAGCGAGGCCATCAACGCCCTGATGCCCCGGCTGCGCGCGGCGTTCTTGGCAAGCAATACCCTGCGGCGAAAACTGTTTCAGATCGAATTTTTGACCACGCTTTCCGGCGAAGCGCTGGTGACGCTGGTGTATCACCGACCGCTGGACGACGCCTGGGAAGCCGAGGCTCGGGCGCTTGAACGCGAGCTTGGCATCATGATCATTGGCCGCTCGCGCAAGCAGCGCCTGGTGCTTACCCGGGACCACGTCTGGGAGCGGCTTTACGTCAACGGCCGCGCGCTTGCCTACCAGCAGGTGGAAAACAGCTTCACCCAGCCCAACGCCCGGGTGTGCGAAAAGATGCTCGCCTGGGCGCAAAACGTTACCGCCGGCAGCGAAGCGCAGGATCTGGTCGAGCTTTACTGCGGCAACGGCAACTTCACCGTTGCCCTTGCCGGCAACTTCCGCCGGGCGCTGGCCACCGAGATTTCGCGCACCTCGGTGGCCAGCGCCCGCGTCAACCTGGACGCCAACGGCGTGGATAACGTCCGCGTCGCGCGGATGTCCGCGGAAGACTTTGCCCTGGCGCTGAAAGGCGAGAAGGGCGGGCGCCGCGTGGCCGAGATGGCGCTTGACGGCTATGCTTTTTCCACCGTGCTGGTGGATCCGCCGCGGGCGGGGCTGGACGCGGACAGCTGCGCGCAGCTCAGCGGCTATGAGCGCATCGTCTACGTTTCCTGCAACCCGGAAACCCTGGCGGACAATCTGGCGCAGCTCGCGCCTACTCACCGCATCGAGCGGCTGGCGCTTTTTGACCAGTTCCCGTTTACCCACCACTGCGAATGCGGCGTGCTGCTGGTCCGCCACGACAGCGCCTGAGGTGGCCCAGTGGCAGCCATGCGCCGCGGACATGCAGTATGAGCAAATGCTCAAGGGGCTTGGGTCACTTGCCCAGCTGGCGTAAGCTGGGGCAAGGAGAGGCAAGCGCCTCTCTTCCTTCAATATTGGCCGGATAGCGGTCTTGGCAGTCGAGGTGACGGATGCATTACGTTGCGATTGAGGAAAGCCGGCAGGATCTGCTGAAGCAGCTAAAGGAGCGTCTGGACGCCCGCCTGAAACCCGGGCGAGCGGCCGCCATCGACGCTTTCGCGCGGCAGTTCTACGCCACGGTGCCCATGGAAGATCTAGCCAACCGCCGGCTGGACGACTTTTACGGCGCCACGCTTTCCGTCTGGCAGTTTTTGCAGCACCACGACCCGGACAGCCCCAAGGTGCAGGTTTTCAACCCCGATTTCGAGGCCCACGGCTGGCAGTCTTCCCACACCTTCGTTGCCGTCCTGCATCCGGACATGCCGTTTTTGGTGGATTCGGTGCGCATTGCTCTCAATCGCCAGGGGCTGACCATCCACGCGATCCAGAACGCGGTGCTGGCGGTTGAGCGCAATGCCGATCATGAGCTGCAAAGCGTGACCACGGTGCGCGGCGAGAACGCGCCCGAGCAGCGCGAGTCGCTGATCGTCATCGAAGTGGACCGCCACAGCGATCCTGAGGCCCTTGAAGCCGTGAAGCAGGAGCTGCACGATGCGCTGCGCGACGTGCGCACGGCGGTGAGCGACTACGACAGCATCAGCGCGCGGGTCGGCGACGCTATTCAAGAGCTGGAAAAAGCCTGCCCGCCCCAGGTGGATCCGGACGACCACGAAGAGGCCATTGCCTTTCTCGAGTGGCTGCTCAAGGACAACTTCATTTTCCTCGGCTACGACGAGTACGGCCTGGAAAACGGCACGCTCAAGCGTGACCCCGACAGCCTGCTTGGGGTGTTTCGCCTGGAGCAGCCGCGCAACGACGAGCATATTCGCGCGCCGGAAGGGCTGGACGAAAATAACGGCTACGTGCTGATGCCGCAGCTCTTGTCATTTGCCAAAAGCGCCCACCATTCCCGGGTGCACCGGCCGGCCTACCCGGACTATATCAGCGTTGACCGCTACGACGACGACGGCAACGTCATCGGCGAGCGGCGCTTTTTCGGCCTGCTGACCGCCACCGTATACAACGACTCGCCGCGCAACATTCCGCTTTTGCGGCGCAAGCTCAAGGCAGTGATGGAGCTGGCCGGCTTCGGCGCGCACGGCCACGACGCCAAGCAGCTGCTGCAGGTGCTTGAGGTTTACCCGCGCGACGACCTTTTCCATATCGGCACCGAGGCGCTGGCGAAAACCGCCCGGGGCATTCTCGATATCCGCGAACGCCGTCAGGTACGCCTGTTCGTTCGCGAAGACCTCAGCGGCAAGTTCTATTCGTGCCTGATTTTCGTGCCCCGGGACGTGTTTTCCACCCGCCTGCGCGCCGCTATCCAGCAGCTGCTGTGCGAGGAAATGGACGCTCACTTCGGCGACTTCAACACTTACCTCTCGGAGTCGGTGCTGGCGCGTATCCAGCTAATCCTGCGCTTTAACGGCGAGCGCCCCGGCAAGTTTGATCTTGCCCGGCTGGAGCAGAAGATCGCCCGGCTTGCCCGCAGCTGGCGCGACGACCTGCATTCGGCCATGATCGAGGGCTTTGGCGAAGAGCAGGCCAACCACCTGATGGATCGCTTTGACGGCGCCTTCTCGGCCAGCTACCGCGAAGACTTCAGCGCCCGCACGGCGGTGTACGACATTCAGCACCTGTTGGGCCTGGATGACGAGAATCGCCTGGCGCTGTCCTATTACCGCCCGCTGGAAGAGCAGAACGGCGGGGTCAAGCTCAAGCTTTACCAGTACAATGCCCAGATTCCGCTGTCCGACGTGCTGCCGATGATGGAAAATCTCGGGCTGCGCGTGATCGGCGAGCGTCCCTACGAAATTGTCGCGGCGGATCAGCGCTACTGGATCCACGACTTCAACCTGGAGCACAGCGGCGCCGAGGTCAGCCTGAGCGACATGGGCGAAGGCTTTACCCAGGCGTTCAAGCGCATCTGGGCCGGCGAGGCCGACAACGACCCTTACAACCGGCTGATCATCTCCGCTGGCCTTGACTGGCGCGAAGTGGCGATGCTGCGCGGCTACGCCCGCTATCTCAAGCAGATCCGCTTTGGCATGTCCCAGGACTACATTGCCACTACGCTTAACGGCTACGCCGAGATTACCCGGGAGCTTGTCGAGCTGTTCCGGCTGCGCTTTGACCCCGCGCTTGACGACCGGGATACCGACGCCTGCCTTGCGCGCATCAACGAGCATCTGGAGCAGGTGGACAGCCTCAATGACGATCAGCTGCTGCGTCGTTTCATGGAGCTTATTGATGCCACGCTGCGCACCAACTACTACCAGTATGACGCCAGCGGCAAGCCCAAGGACTACATTGCCTACAAGCTGGCGCCGTCCCGGGTTACCGGCATGCCCAAGCCCAAGCCGGCGTACGAAATCTTTGTCTGCTCGCCGCGCATCGAGGGCGTGCACCTGCGCGGCGGCAAGGTCGCCCGCGGGGGCTTGCGCTGGTCCGACCGGCTGGAGGACTTCCGTACCGAGGTGCTGGGGCTGGTGAAAACCCAGCAGGTGAAGAACTCGGTCATCGTCCCGGTAGGCGCCAAGGGCGGCTTCGTGTGCAAGCAGATGCCCGACAACCCCGACCGCGAAACCCGGCAGAACGAGGGCATCGCCTGCTACCAGACCTTCATCCGCGCGCTGCTTGACATCACCGACAACCTCGACGGCGACGACGTGGTGCCGCCCAGGGACGTGGTTCGCCACGACGATGCCGATAGCTACATGGTCGTGGCGGCGGACAAGGGCACGGCGACCTTCTCCAACATCGCCAACGAGATTTCCCACGAATACAACCACTGGCTGGGCGATGCCTTTGCTTCCGGCGGCGCCAACGGCTACGACCACAAGGGCATGGCGATTACCGCGCGCGGCGCCTGGGAGTCGGTCAAGCGCCACTTCCGCGGGCTCGACGTCGACACCCAGAACGATACCTTCACCGTGGTGGGCGTGGGTGACATGGCCGGGGACGTGTTCGGCAACGGCATGCTGCTGTCCGACCAGGTCCGACTGATGGGGGCGTTCAACCATCTGCACATCTTCGTCGACCCGTCGCCGGACGCCGCGTCCACTTATGAAGAACGCAAGCGTCTATTCGAGATGCCGCGCTCCAGCTGGGAAGACTTTGACACCTCGTTGATTGCCGAAGGCGGCGGGGTCTTCAGCCGCAGCGCCAAGTCCATCGACATTACCCCGCAGATGCAGGAAGCCTTCGGCATCAGCGAGGACCGGCTGGCGCCCGCGGAGCTGATTCGCGCCATGCTCACCGCCCGGGTGGATCTGGTGTGGAACGGCGGCATCGGTACCTACGTCAAGGGGGCGGAAGAAACCCAGGCCGAGGTGGGCGACAAGGCCAACGATGCCCTGCGCGTCAACGGCGCCGACCTCAACTGCCGGGTGATCGGCGAGGGCGGCAACCTGGGCTGCACCCAGCTTGGCCGGACCGAAGCCGCGGCCAAGGGCATCCGCGTCTACGCTGACTTCATCGACAACGCCGGCGGGGTGAACTGCTCCGACCGCGAGGTCAACATCAAGATCCTCATTGACGAAGTGGTCAAGCGCGGCGACATGACCGACAAGCAGCGCAACGAACTGCTGGCCGAGATGACCGACGAAGTGGCCGACCTGGTGATCAAGGACAACTATCGCCAGACCCAGGCGCTGGATCTGTCCGAGCTGATTTCGCAGCAGGGCATCGGGCCGTACCGCCGCTTTATCAGCGAGCTTGAGAACGTCGGCGAGATCGATCGCGAGCTGGAAGCGCTGCCCAGCGACGACGTGCTCAAGGAGCGTACGGCCAGCGGCCAGGGCATGCTGCTGCCCGAGCTTGCGACGCTGATTTCCTATGCCAAGAGCACGCTCAAGGGCGATTTGAACGAGTCCGAACTGCCCGACGATAGCTACGTGGAAAAGCACCTGGAGCGCCTGTTTCCCGAGGTGCTGGTCGAGCGCTACACCGACGAAATGTACGGCCACCGCCTGAAGCGCGAAATCGTTGCCACCCAGGTGGCCAACGATCTGGTGGATCGCATGGGCATCGTCTTTGTGCGCCGGCTGACGGACTCCACCGGCCTTGGCCGGGCGGACATCGCCCGGGCCTACATCGTCGCCCGGGACAGCTTCAACCTGTCCGCGCTGTGGGGCGAGATCGAAGCGCTCGACAACCAGGTCCCGGGCCAGGTGCAGTACTCGATGATGCTGGATCTGATGCGCATGATCCGCCGCGCCACGCGCTGGTTCCTGCGCCAGCACACCGGGCTCTCGATTACCGACACCATCGAGTATTTCGGTCCGCGACTGGCGACGCTGCAAAGCAGCATCGGCGAGCTGCTGAGCGGCGAAGAGCTCGAGGCCTGGCAGGCGCGCCGGGACGAGCTGACGGAGGCCGGCGTGCCGGAGAGCCTGGCCGTGACCGTGGCCGCCGCGCCGAGCCTGTATGCCGGGCTGGGGATTATCCAGGCCGCTCGCCAGGCCGACGAGGCGCCCGAGCGCGTGGCCGAGGTGTTCTACGAGGTCGGCAGCCGGCTGGAGCTTCCGTGGATGATCCAGCAGGTGAATCGGCTGGAAGCCCGGGACGCCTGGCAGGCCCAGGCCCGGGAAACCTTCCGCGACGACATCGACCGCCAGCAGCTGGCGCTGACCACCGGCGTGCTGACGCTTGAGGAAAGCAGCGGCAGCGCCGCCGATAAGGTAGACCGGTGGCTCGAGCAGCACGCCGAGCTGCACGACCGCTGGTGCCGCCTGATCAGCGAAGTGCGCAGCGGTAACGAGCCCGGCTTTGCCCTGTTCACCGTTGCGGTACGGGCGCTGGTGGGCCTTGCCGAAAGCGGCAGCGAATAAGCCGAACGCCCGGCGCATGCCGCGCCAAGATGCCGGCTAAGGCCGGCCCAAGCGCCCCGAGCGACGTCATCCAGCGCCGCTCGGGGCGCTTTTTTGCGGCGTGCTTTTTTCTCCCACTCTGCTTTGCGCTATACTCGCCGCGCCCCTGCCCAACGTCTGGAGAGACGATGTATCACTTTGTCCGCCCGCTATTTTTCCGCCTGGATCCGGAAGCCGCCCACCGCGCCGCGCTTACCTCCCTGGAGTGGCTCCACCGCGCCGGCGGCGTGCCAAAGATTGCCGGCAAGCGCGTGGAGGACCCGGTGGAGCTGATGGGTCTTCGCTTTCCCAACCGCGTCGGGCTGGCGGCGGGGCTCGACAAGAACGCCGACCATCTGGATGCGCTGGGCGAGCTGGGCTTTGGCTTTGTGGAAGTGGGCACGGTGACGCCCAAGGCCCAGCCGGGGAACGCCAAACCGCGGATGTTTCGCCTGGCCGAACACGGGGCGATCATCAACCGCTTCGGCTTCAACAACCACGGCGTGGCGCACCTGGTCGAGCGGGTGCAAAAGCGCCGTTTTGACGGCGTGGTGGGCATCAACATTGGCAAGAACCTGGCAACGGCGGTGGACGACTCCCTGCGGGATTACCTGACCTGCCTGGAAGCGATACACCCCCACGCCGACTACGTCGCGGTGAACATCTCCTCGCCCAACACGCCGGGGCTTCGCACTCTGCAGTTCGGCGAGCAGCTGGACGCGCTGCTGGCGCCGCTGCGCACGCGCACCTTTGAGCTGGATGAGGAAAACGGCCGGCGCGTGCCGCTGCTGGTCAAGATTGCCCCGGACATGGAGGCCGACGAAGTGGAACTGGTGGCCGGAAGCATCGCGCGCAACGCCCTTGACGGCGTGATTGCCACCAACACCACGATTTCCCGGGAGGCGGTGCAGGATGCCCCCCAGGCCGAAGAGGCCGGCGGGCTTTCTGGCCGGCCGGTGTTTAAGGCCTCGAATCGCGTGATTCGCCAGCTGCGCGAGCACCTGCCCGAGATGGTGATTATTGGCGTGGGCGGCATCGACAGCGGCGAGGCGGCGAAGGCCAAAATAGCCGCCGGGGCAGACCTGGTGCAGCTATACACCGGATTGATTTACCAGGGCCCCGGGCTGGTAGGCGAATGCGCCGGAGCGTTAGCCGAGGAAAACTAATTGAGCGACATTAGCCGGGGCAAACGGCGGGCACAAAAAAGCCCGCCGGATAAGCGGGCTTTCCAGGCCTGAAGGCGGCCGTCGTGACGCTTGTGTCACCGGGGCATTCAGACAGAAACGGTGGGACTTCGGTGGATGCCGGCGACGCCGGTCATGCCGTCCCATTGATCGCCGCGACCCTCACGCCAGCCGCTCATCCAGTACTCGCGCACGTTGACGTTATCACTTGGACACTCATCGCGGGAACGGCCTTTAACGCCGGCCTGGTAACCACGGACATAGGCTCGCTGAAAGGGATCACGCTTTTGTCGTTTCATGGGCTAACCTCTTTTTATGAAAGCCTTGACGAAAAGCAGCGCGCTGCCGACTGGCGGTCAATCAGGCGTCGTGCTGTGCCCGGCGCCGGGGCAAGCGCTGACTCGATACCCACTCGAAACGCCGCGGGCAAATGAACGGCCGTGCGGCAGTGGGCAAGCAAAGAGCGGCGGGAACCGGGCGGCAAAGTGCTGTGCATTCCCATGCGGAGCGTACCGCCGGTTACCCTGATACCGTGCCTTGAGGCACGGCCCGATAACGCATGCGTTTTGTGTAGCTACACCCTTATGATTAGCCCACAATGGAGCCGCTGTCGAGCCTTTAGGCCGCATCCGACGACAATAATTAACGTTTCCCTTTTTGTTCCCTTTTTCATCGACCTTCTTCATCGACCAGGAATGCCGCGCCGCAGGCGCCCGATAATCATGACCGAGCCGAGCCAAACCTCTCCTTCTTTACTACCGCCGGCAACGCCCGAGCTGGATATTCTGGTGACCTGCCCCAAGGGCATCGAAGCCCTGCTGGCCGACGAGATGGCCCGGCTGGGCGCCATCCCGGTGAAAACCACGGTGGCCGGCGTATACGCCACGGCAAACCACGCCGACGCCTACCGGCTCTGCCTGTGGTCGCGGCTTGCCAACCGCGTCATTGTGCAGCTAAGTCGGGATACCCTGATCGAGACGCCGGAGCAGATCCGCGCGGCGGCGGCGCGTCTCAACTGGGCACAGCACCTTGACGAAGGCGCCACCCTGGCGGTGGATTTTCACGGCCGCAGCGAACATATTCGCCACACGCTGTTCGGCGCGCAAACGGTCAAGGATGGCGTCGTCGATGCGCTCGGCCGGGCAGGGCGTGCGCGCCCCGTAGTGGATAACAAGGCCCCGGACGTGCAGATCTACGCCCACCTGCACCGCCAGAATTTGACGCTGGGGATCGATCTGGCCGGTGAAAGCCTGCATCGCCGGGGCTATCGTCGGGACGTGGGCCATGCGCCGCTCAAGGAAAACCTCGCCGCCGCGCTGCTGGTACGCGCGGGCTGGCCCGAGCGCGCCCGGGCCGGCGAGCCCCTGGTCGACCCTTTGTGCGGCTCGGGCACGCTTCTAATCGAGGCGGCGCTGATGGCCGCAGACCAGGCGCCGGGGATTCACCGCAAGCGTTTCGGCTTTCACGGCTGGGCGCAGTTTGAGCCGGCGGCCTGGCAGGAGCTGGTGCGCGAAGCCAGAGCCCGGGCGTCCATCGGGCGCAAGCGCTGCAAAAGCGCTTTTTACGGCTTTGACCAAAGCCCGGCGGCGCTTTCCGCGGCCAAGGCCAACGCCATGCGCGCGGGCATTCCCGCCCTGCTTACCCTGAAGGGCGAGGGCGTGGCCGCCCTTGACCCCACAAGCGTCGAGGCGAAGGGCCCGGGGCTGATCATTACCAATCCGCCCTACGGCGAGCGGCTGGGCGAGCTGCCCGAGCTGGTCAATCTCTATGCCACCATCGGCGAGCAGGCAAAAGCGCTGTTCCCCGGCTGGACGCTGGCGCTGTTTACCGGCAACCCGGACCTTGGCCACCGGCTGGGCCTGCGGGCGCACAGGCAGTACGCGCTGAAAAACGGCCCGCTGGACGCCAAGCTGCTGCTGATGGCCATTGGCCAGGCAGACAAGGACGAGAAGCAGGCGCCTGAAGCGCAAAAGGCCGCCGGCAGGGAGGAGGGCCAGCCCGAATCGGCGGCGCCGGCGGCAGACAGCGCGCAGATGTTTGCCAACCGGCTGCGGAAAAACCGCCGGCGGCTGAAGAAGTGGCTCAAGCAAAGCGGCGAGCGCTGCTACCGGCTGTACGACGCCGATATGCCCGAATATGCCCTGGCCGTGGATATCTACGGCGACCGCGTTCACGTCCAGGAATACGCCCCGCCGCGTACGGTCAACTCGGCCCAGGCGCAAAAGCGCCTGTTCGACGCCCTGGAAGTGTTGCCTCGGGAGCTTAACGTGGCGCCCGGCCATATCTACGTCAAGCGCCGGGAGCGCCAGGCGGGCAAAGCCCAGTATGAAAAGCGCGCGGCCAGCGGTGAGCGATTCGAGGTAGCGGAAGGCCAGGCGCGGCTGTGGGTCAACCTGCGCGACTACCTGGATACCGGGCTATTTCTGGATCACCGCCCGGTGCGCCGGATGCTTGGCGAGATGGCCTCGAGCAAGCGCTTTCTGAACCTCTTTTGCTATACCGCCAGCGCCACGGTGCACGCGGCGCTGGGCGGCGCGAGCGAAAGCGTCAGCGTGGACATGTCCAACGCCTACCTGGACTGGGCCCGGGACAACTTTGCCCTGAACGGGCTGGATAGCGCTCGCCACCGGGTCATGCGCGCCGACTGCATCGAGTGGCTGGAAACCGCGGGCACCGAGTTTGATCTGATCTTCCTGGACCCGCCGACGTTTTCCAACTCAAAAAAAATGCGCGCCAGCTTTGACGTTCAGCGCGACCACGCCCGGCTGATCGAGCTTGCCATGGCACGGCTGGCCCCCGGCGGCACCCTGGTGTTTTCCAACAACCAGCGCCGCTTCAAGCTGGATGAGGCGCTCATTGAGCGCTACGCGGTGGAAAATATCTCCGCGCAGACGTTTGATCCCGACTTCACGCGCAGCACCGGCCTGCACCACGTCTTTCTGGTGCGCCACGCGGCGGACGGCGAAGCGGCAGGCGGCAAAGAAGAGAACGGCAAAGAAGGAGGCGGCGCATGATCCATTTGACGCTCTACACGACGCTTGGCTGCCATCTCTGCGCCCAGCTGGAAGGGCTGGTGCACAGGCTGGCCAACGACGAGGTCGTGCTCGAGCACATCGAGATCAGCGCAGACGCAGCGCTTGCCGAGCGCTACGGCGTGCGCATCCCGGTGCTCGCCGATCATCACGGCGCAGAGCTTGACCGCGGCCTCGACCCCAAGCGGCTGGGCGAGTGGCTGCGCCGCCGGGGCTGGCTGGACGAAGCCGCCCTTGCCGCCTGGCTTAGCCCGCCGGAGGCGCCCCGGGCCACGGCGGCCTACCGGCGCCACGGCCGGCGGTATTTAGGATAGCGAACGGCGGGTGGGCTGTCTCAAGCGCCCACGCCCGGAGGGAGGAACCCCAGGTTGTTCTCAATGTCCTTGACGCCGTTTACGCGTTCGGCGGCGACCTGAACGGCCCGCTTTTGGTCATGGCTGTCGACCAGCCCCCAAAGCTGTACGTTGCCGTCGGCGACGATGACGTTAAGGCGGTAGAGCAGCATGCCGACGCTTTTTTCCACCTCGCCGAGAATCGCGTCGCGAATTTCCCGGTCGCTGCCGCCGCCGGCGTTGATGCGGCTCGCCGAAAAGCCGCGCAGCAGGTTGGAGCGGCTGACGATGCCGACCAGTCTGCCGTCGCGTATCACCGGCACGCGCTTGATGCGGTGCTTTTCGAGCAGCCCGGCGATGCGGTGGAGCGGCTCATCCTCGGTAATTGTGACCGGGTTTGTGGTCATGATTTCGCTTGCCTTGCGGCCGTGGCTTTTGACGTAGTCCGCGGCCTCGGAGCCGTCGCCGAAGAGCTTTAGCCACCAGGACCGAGGCTCATCGGAGCTGCTCTGGATACGGCGCATCAGGTCGCCTTCGCTGACCATGCCGAGCACCCGGTCGTCAGCATCGACGATCGGCACGGCGCTGATGTTGTAGGTCAACAGCATCTCGGCAATGTCGCTGGCCTCGCTTTGGGCGTGAGCCGTGATCACGTTGGGGGTCATGATGTCTGCAGCCTGCATGTAAGCGGCCTCCAAAGAGTCGGAAAGAAACGAATGGGCTTGGTGCACTATACAAGCTAGCTGCAATTTCCCGGTTGTGCTCGATTTCGGCCGGGGTGAAAGGACTCGGGCGCTATCGGCGGTGCCAGACACGGCATGGAAACGGCCTCAGCCCTCATCCAGCAGCGAGAGCTGGCGCATGGCCTGGCGGCCTTCGGGGGTTTCGGCGTCGACGTCGAGGACTTTGGCAAACCCCCGGGAGCGCTGGATGGTGGCTTCGTCATCAAGCCACATCTGCGCCTGCCCCAGCGTATCCGCCAGGCGGTGCTCAAGCCCGCCGAACTGGGTGCCAATCTGGCCCCAGGCGCGGCTGAAAATCCAGTCGCCGAACATATCCTGATGGATATGGATCAGCACATAGTCATGTTCGGTTTCCCACCGTATGATCACGCGATACCCTCTTGCTTTACCCGTCGTATTTCTGGCACGGCTTTAACGTGCTGTTCATCACGCCCGCGGCGCGCCGCTGCTTTATCCGGCCGCCGGCGAGCGTATTGTAAAGGTCGAGATAAAAAACGCCATGCACCTGATTGTGGATGCCAATATACCCGCCGCCGACGCCTGCTTTGGCGTCTTCGGGCGGGTCACCCGAGTACCCGGACGCGAGATCACTCGCGCCCACCTGGAAGACGCCGATGCGCTGATCGTGCGCTCGGTCACCCCGGTGGGCGAGGCGCTGCTGGCCGGTACGCCGGTGCGCTTTGTGGGGACCTGTACCATCGGTACGGACCACGTTGACCGCGACTACCTGGCGGCGCACGGCATCGGCTTTGCCAGCGCTCCGGGCTGTAACGCCGAGGCCGTGGCGGACTACGTGCTGTCGAGCCTGCTGACCCACGCCGAGCGCGAAGGCAAGCCGCTGCTTGAACGCCGGGTCGGGATTGTCGGCGCCGGCAACGTCGGCCGCCGGGTGCAGGCGCGCCTTGAGGGCCTGGGGGTGGACGTAGCGGTGTGCGACCCGCCCCGGGCCGAGCGCGAAGGCAGCGCAGGCTTTACCGGGCTCGATGCCCTGGTCAAGCGCTGCGATGTGCTGTGCCTGCACACGCCCCTGGTGCGCGAGGGACGCCACGCTACCCGCCATCTGCTGGGCACTAACCGCATTGCCGGTTTGCTGCCGGGAAGCGTAGTGCTGAACGCCGGGCGCGGCGACTGCGTCGACGGCGCCGCGCTTTACCGTCGCCTGACGGTGCTGGGCGATATCGCCGCGCTGCTCGACGTCTGGGAAAACGAGCCGGTAATCGACGCCGCGCTGCACGCCCAGGCGGCCCTTGCCACCCCGCATATTGCCGGCTATAGCCTGGACGGTAAGCTGCGCGGCAGCCTGATGATTCATCACGCGCTGGCAGCGCACCTGGGGGGTAAAAGCGCGCTTGCGTTCGATGATATCTGCCCGCCGCCGGCGCTGGCGGAGCTCACGCTTGGCCAGGCGCTGCCGGTGGAAGAGGCCCTGCGGCTGTGCGCGCGCGCCGTCTATGACAGCCGCCGCGACCACGACGCCCTCGTCCGCCGGGCGGCAGGCAAGGGCATGGCGGCAGGGTTTGACGCCTGCCGAGCCGGCTACCCGCTGCGCCGGGAGTTTGCCACCCTGAGCGTGCGGCTGAAAGGCGAGGCCCGGACGCTTGCCGGGCCGCTTGCGGCAGCGGGGTTTACGCTGGCTGCCTGACGGGGAGCGGGGCAGAGCCTAGCGGCGGTAAGAGGCTTCCTGAATAGCGCGAATGCGATCATCCAGTGGCGGGTGGCTGGCAAACAGCTTTTCCATCAGCGACCGGGTCTGGCCCTGGGTAATCGCCATGGCGCGCAGGGTGTCGGGCATTTCATCGGCCGCCTGGGTTTCGGCCTTGAGCCGCTCCAAGGCGCCGATCATGGCTCCGCTTCCGGCCAGGCGCGCTCCGGCTTCGTCGGCGCGGTATTCGCGAAAGCGCGAGAACCAGGCGACGATGGTCGAGGCGGCAATGCCGAATACCACCTCGGCGACCATGACTACGGCGAAGTAGCCGAAAAAGCCCAGGCCACCGCCGTCATCGTCGCTGCGCAGGAGCTGGTCGACCAGGTGCGCTACCACTCGGGCAAAGAACATCACGAAGGTGTTCACCACGCCCTGGATCAGCGCCAGCGTGACCATGTCGCCGTTGGCCACGTGGCCAATCTCGTGGGCCAGCACGGCGCGGATTTCTTCCCGGCGCATACGGTTCAAAAGCCCCGCCGAGACGGCCACCAGGGCGTCGTCCTTGTTCCAGCCGGTAGCAAAGGCGTTGGACTGCTGGGCGGGGAAAATCCCTACCTCCGGCGTCTTGATGCCGGCCTCTCGGGCAAGCTCGGCCACGGTGTCCACGAGCCACTGCTCGGTTGCGTTGGACGGCTGCTCGATAATCGTCGTGCCCGTTGAGCGCTTGGCCATCCATTTGGAAATGAACAGCGATATCACCGAGCCCGCCATGCCGAACACAAAGCAGAAAATCAGCAGGCTGGTGAAGTTGAGGCCCTGGCTGGTGAGATAGCTCTCAACCCCAAGCAGGCGCAGAGTAACGCTGGCCACCAGCAGTACCGCCAGGTTGGTGGCAAGAAACAGTACGATTCGCATCATCGCTAAAGGCCTCCGTCAAGCCGGGATGATCAAACAGCAGCCGCCGCCCGGGCAATGGCCGCGCGGCGTGAAGATCCGTCAGAGCTAGCTATATATCGGTATTGCCGCCGGCTTTTCAAGCGCGGCGGCTCGCATTTTACTGCCGGTAGCGCGAGAGGAAGTTGGCGAAGCGGTCCAGGGCGTCGCCCAGCTGGTCGGCCCAGGGCAGCGTTACAATGCGCACGTGGTCCGGTTCGGGCCAGTTGAACGCGGTGCCCTGAACCAGCAGGATCTTTTCCTGCAGCAGCAGGTCCTGCACCATGCGCTGGTCGTCCTGGATATTGAACACCTTGGGGTCGAGCCGGGGAAAGGCGTATAGCGCGCCCTGGGGTTTGACGCAGCTAACCCCGGGGATGGCGTTGAGCTTGTCATAGGTGATGTCGCGCTGGGCCCGCAGGCGCCCGCCGGGCAGGATCAGATCGTTGATCGACTGATAGCCGCCAAGGGCGGTCTGAATGGCGTGCTGGGCGGGCACGTTGGCGCACAGGCGCATGGAGGCGAGCATGGTCAGCCCCTGGATGAAGCTCTCCGAGCGCTGCTTGGCTACGTTGCCGGAAAGCGTCATCCAGCCCGAACGGAAGCCGGCGCAGCGGTAGCTCTTGGACAGGCCGTTGAAGGTGATGACCAGCTGGTCGTCATCGGCCAGGGCGCCGGTGGCGGTGTGGGTGGCGTCGTCGTAGAGAATCTTGTCGTAGATCTCGTCGGCAAACACCACCAGGTCGTTGGCCTGGGCAATGGCCAGCAGCTCGCGTACGACCTCGGGCGGGTACACAGCGCCGGTGGGGTTGTTGGGGTTGATCAGCACAATCGCCCGGGTATGGGCGGTGACCTTGCGGCGGATGTCGTCCATGTCCGGGGTCCAGCCGGCCTGCTCGTCGCACAGGTAATGCACAGCGTGCCCGCCGGAAAGGTTGGCGGCGGCGGTCCACAGCGGATAGTCCGGCGCCGGGATCAGCACCTCGTCGCCGTCGTTTAACAGCGCCTGCAGCGCCATCACAATGAGCTCCGAGACGCCGTTGCCGATGTAGATATCCTCGATGTCGACGCCGGGGATCTCCTTGCGCTGGCACTCCTGCATGATCGCCTTGCGCGCGGAATAAAGCCCCTTGGAGTCGCAGTAGCCCTGGGCGGAGGGCAGGTTGCGCATGACGTCCTGGAGAATTTCTTCCGGCGCTTCGAAGCCGAACGACGCGGGGTTGCCGATGTTGAGCTTGAGAATGCGGTGGCCCTCGTCCTCCAGCCGCCGGGCGTGTTCCAGCACCGGGCCGCGAATGTCGTAGCAGACGTTGTTCAGCTTGTGGGACTTGTTGAGCGTAACCGGCTCGGGGAAGGTGAGGGTGTCCATGGCGCGTTTCCAGAAAAAGTAGGCGAAGTCAGGAGTCGTTCGGCGTTGGGTTCGAGGCGTCAGGCGCTTCCGGCGCTGGGATGTCCGCCGGCGTTTCCAGCGTCAGGCGGCCAAGTTTGCCGTCGCGCAGCTCGTGGAGCAGCACCTCGGCGCCGCGGTGCAGGTCCGCCACGCCGCCGGCGCGCAGGCCGCCGCGCTTGCGGGCAATCTCGCTAAGGATAGCGTGGCCGTCAAAGCCCGCCAGGGCGAGAAAGTCCGGGCGCTCGGGGCCGTCGCTATCCACGCTGCCTGGCGTCTCAGCGGCATAAGCCGGCAGCTCCTTGAGCTTGTAGCGCGCGCGAAGCGCCTCGGGGTAGCGCCTAGCAAGCTCGGCGCAGGTGACAATGGCGATGTCGGTGTATTCGATGGCGGTATCGCGGATGGCGCCGCTGGCCGCCAGCCGATAGGCGCTGGCTTGGTCTTCGATTTTGGGCCACAGCACGCCGGGGGTATCGGTCAGCGCCACGCGCCTGCCGATGGGCACTTTCTGCTGGCGCTTGGTTACCGCCGGCTCGTTGCCGGTGCTGGCAATCTTGCGCCCGGCCAAGCCGTTGATCAGGGTCGATTTTCCCACGTTGGGAATGCCCATGACCATCACCCGAACGTCGCGGTCGGCGCGTACCTGGCCGGCAAGCGTATGGCAAAGGTCGGGGATCTGCTTGAGCTCCCGGGCGTTGGTGGTGGTGACCGCCAGCGCCCGGGTATCGTCCTCGGCGTCAAAGTGGGCGACCCATTCGGCGGTGCGCTCGGGGTCGGCGAGATCCGCCCGGGAAAGGATCTTAAGCACAGGCTTGTGCCGGGTCAGCTGGGCAAGCATGGGATTGGCGCTGGAGTAGGGCAGGCGCGCATCGAGCACCTCGATCACCACGTCGATTTCGGGCAGCGCCTCCTTGATCTGGCGGCGCGCCTTGTTCATGTGACCGGGAAACCAGCCCAGCATGGCACTCTCCTGACAGCTTCCGGCAGCCCGCCCGGCGGCGCTGCAAAAAATCGGGCGCCCATTCTAACAGAAGGCGCCCGGACTGGCGTGCGTTGAGGCGCGACGAGGCTCATTCGTCGGGATGAAAATCCAGCGCCACGCCGTTGATGCAAAAGCGCTCGCCGGTGGTGTCCGGCGGGCCGTCGGGGAAAACGTGGCCCAGGTGGGCGTCGCACTTGGCGCAGGCTACCTCGGTGCGCGTCATGCCAAGGCTGGTGTCGTGATGCTCTTCCACGCTTTGCCGGCCGAGCGGGCGGTCAAAGCTTGGCCAGCCGCAGCCGGCGTCGAACTTGTGCTCGTTTTCAAACAGCGGCGCCCCGCAGCACACGCAGTGGTAGATGCCCTGGCCCTGGTGTACGTCGCAGTCGCTGGTGAAAGGGCGCTCGGTGCCTTTTTCCCGGGTGACCCGGTACTGCTCCTCGGTCAGCTGTTCGCGCCACTGTTTGGGCGTTTTTTCCAGTTTGGCCATGATAAGCCTCCTGTCGGTTCGCTCATGTATCTGCGCATGGTGTATCCGGTTAACGCTTTGCCGGTAGCGCTTGGGGTGCCTTGCCGTTATCAGACGCCGCGACGGCGCCCGGGTTCCTGCCGGCCCCGTTGCGCCGTATCCTGAGCGCTCGGAGCGAGGAAGATAAAACCTTGACACCCTGTAACCCGCTGAGTATCATACGCGCCACCTCGACGAGGCGATACAGCGTCCCATTCGTCTAGTGGTCCAGGACACCGCCCTTTCACGGCGGTAACAGGGGTTCGAACCCCCTATGGGACGCCACTTGTCACGTCAGGTATCGGTTTGCGGGAATAGCTCAGTGGTAGAGCATCGCCTTGCCAAGGCGAGGGTCGGGAGTTCGAATCTCCTTTCCCGCTCCAGTGTCCCATTCGTCTAGTGGCCCAGGACACCGCCCTTTCACGGCGGTAACAGGGGTTCGAACCCCCTATGGGACGCCAATCGATCAGCGAGAGCCCTGTTTCACAACGGGCAGCCAAGCGGGAATAGCTCAGTGGTAGAGCATCGCCTTGCCAAGGCGAGGGTCGGGAGTTCGAATCTCCTTTCCCGCTCCAGTGTCCCATTCGTCTAGTGGCCCAGGACACCGCCCTTTCACGGCGGTAACAGGGGTTCGAACCCCCTATGGGACGCCATCTCGCCTCACGCGTTGTCAACGTCGTGCCCCTCCAAGCGCTGCGGGAATAGCTCAGTGGTAGAGCATCGCCTTGCCAAGGCGAGGGTCGGGAGTTCGAATCTCCTTTCCCGCTCCAGGCGCACCGCCCTTACTTCGGGCCGATCGACTACCAAGCATCCATCATCGCCTTGCCTTACCGATACCCGCGCGGCTCAGGGCCGGGGTTTTGCATGCCTGCTCGTCACGCCCGTTGCAGTGGCTGTATACCGACCGGCGCCTTGAAAGTCCGGCTAATGCCCTAATATTGACAGATTATTAAACGATTCGTGTCTTCGCGTAGTCGTTGCGTACGTGTCTCACTTTTGTTGACAGGACAGCTTCATGGCCGAACCGGCATTGTCGATCCGTGGCCTGACCAAGGTCTACGGCAACGGCTTTCAGGCACTGAAAGGTATTGATCTGGACGTCGAGCAGGGCGATTTTTTTGCCCTGCTGGGCCCCAACGGCGCGGGCAAGTCCACCACGCTTGGGGTGGTGTGTTCGCTGGTACAAAAAACCGCCGGGCAGGTATCGCTGTTCGGCATCGATATCGACCGCGATTTTGCCCGGGCCAAGTACCAGCTGGGCGTGGTGCCCCAGGAATTCAACTTCAACCAGTTCGAGCGGGTGATCGATATCGTCATCGCCCAGGCCGGCTACTACGGCATGCCGCACCGGGAAGCGCTGCCCCGGGCCGAGCAGCTATTGTCTGACCTTGGCCTGTGGGATAAGCGTCACGGCAGCGCGCGGATGCTCTCCGGCGGCATGAAGCGCCGGCTGATGATCGCCCGAGCGCTGATGCATCGGCCCAGGCTGCTGATCCTCGACGAGCCCACCGCCGGCGTGGATATCGAGCTTCGGCGCAGCATGTGGGAATACATGCGCCGCATCAACCGCGAGGAAGGCACCACCATCATCCTCACCACGCACTACCTGGAAGAGGCAGAAAGCCTGTGCCGCAACATCGCCATCATCAACCACGGCGACATCATTCGTAACACCAGCGTGCGCAGCCTGCTGGCCGAGCTGGATGCGGAGACCTTCCTGCTCGACCTCACGCGCCCGCTGGACTCGGACGAAGTGCCGACCATCGAAGGCTTTGAGGTGTACCAGAGCGAGCCCGCCCAGCTGGCGGTGGTCATCCGCCGCGGCCAGCGGCTTAACAGCATCTTCGAGGCGCTTAGCGCCAAGGGCATCCAGGTGACGTCCATGCGCAACCGCGCCAACCGGCTGGAAGAAATGTTCGTCTCGATGGTGAACGACGAGGCGGAAGACGCTGGCCAGACGGCGGCTGCGAATGGCCAGGAGGGGGCCGCAGGCGAAAAAGAGGAGGAGAGGGCATGAACGCCACCCAGACACTGGTCGCGCTGTGGACGCTGGTCATCAAGGAAATCAAGCGCTTTACCCGCATCTGGCCGCAGACGCTGCTGCCGCCGTCGATCACCATGGCGATGTACTTCATCATCTTTGGCAATCTGATCGGCTCGCGCATCGGCACCATGGACGACTTCAGCTATATGGACTTCATCGTCCCCGGACTGATCATGATGGCGGTGATCACCAACAGCTATTCCAACGTGGCCTCGAGCTTTTTTTCCAACAAGTTCCAGCGCAGCGTGGAAGAGATGATGGTCTCGCCCATGCCCAGCTGGGTGATTCTCTCGGGCTTCGTGCTCGGCGGCATGGCCCGGGGGCTGGGTGTGGGCGCCATCGTCACCGTAGTGTCGCTGTTTTTCACCCAGCTGAGCGTGGCGCACCCGCTGCTTACGCTGCTGGTGGTCATTCTGACCTCGGCGCTGTTTTCCGTCGGCGGCTTTATCAACGCGCTGCTGGCCAACAAGTTCGATGACGTCTCCATCGTGCCGACTTTCGTGCTCACGCCGCTGACGTATCTCGGCGGGGTGTTTTATTCCATCTCGCTGCTGCCGGATTTCTGGCAGGGCGTGTCGATGCTCAACCCCATCCTCTACATGGTCAACGCCTTCCGCTTCGGCATACTCGGCGTCTCGGACATTCCCGCCGTGTGGGCGCTGTCGGCATCGCTTGCGTTCATTGCCGTCCTTTATACCGTTGCGCTGGTAATGCTTGAACGCGGCTACGGCATCCGCAGCTAAGCCCCGTTGCATCCCGCAGGCCAGATACAAGGAGACTTCCGATGAGCGATACCCCCGCAACCCTTGAGCACTCCCCGCTGGGGCGCAGCGCTACCTACCCCGATCAATACGATGCCTCGCTGCTCTTCCCCCTGGCCCGGGCGGAGAACCGCGCCGCGCTGGGGTTGGCTGAAGGCGACGCGCTGCCGTTTACCGGCGAGGACGAATGGCACGGCTACGAGCTTTCCTGGCTCAACGCCCGGGGCAAGCCGGTGGTGGCGGTGGGGCGCTTTCGCCTGCCCGCCGACGCGCCAGGCCTGATCGAGTCCAAGTCGTTCAAGCTCTACCTCAACAGCTTCAACCAGACCCGGTTTGCCAGCGGCGAAGAAGTCGCCGCCACGCTTGAGCGCGACCTTTCCGCCGCCGTTGGCGGTCGCGTCAGCGTTGACCTTTTAACGGTTGACGACGACGCGCTCACCCCGCGTCGGCTCCCCGGCGAGTGCATCGACGAACTGGATGTCGCGATCAGCGATTACACCCCCGACCCGGACCACCTGGGCGTAGAAGGCGGCAGCGCCGCGGATGCCGACATCGTCGAGGAAACCCTGCATTCGCACCTGCTCAAGTCCAACTGTCCGGTCACCGGCCAGCCGGACTGGGGCAGCGTAATGGTGCGCTACCGCGGGCCGAAGCTCGACCGCGAAGGGCTTCTGCGCTACCTCGTCGGCTTTCGCCTGCAGCAGGGCTTTCACGAGCACTGCGTCGAGCAGATCTTTACCGACCTGGTCGCCAAAGCCGCCCCTGAGGAGCTCTTGGTACTGGCCCGCTACGTACGCCGGGGCGGGCTTGATATCAGCCCCTGGCGCGCCACGCCGGGCCTGCGCCCGCCGAGCCCGCTGCGGCTGGCACGGCAGTAACCCCCGCGCTAGAGTAGCGCTCCTACCGCTGAAACGGAGTCACTGATGGATGCACTGACGCTTCTGCACGAACGCCGCTCCATGGGCAAACTCATGGCCCCGGTCCCCGAAGGCGAGGCCCTGGAAGCTATCTACCAGGCGGCCCTGCGCGCCCCGGACCATAAAGAGCTGCGCCCCTGGCGCTTTATCGAGTTTACCGGCGAGGGCCGCGAGCGCCTGGGGGAGGTTTACGCCGAAGCCGAGTTCCAGGCCGACCCCGACGCCAGCGACACCGTGCTCGCCAGCGCGCGCAAAAAGCCCCTGCGCGCGCCGATGCTGATCGCCGTGGTGGCCAGGGTCCAGCCCGACGTGCCCGGCGTGCCCCGGCTTGAACAGGTGCTCTCTGCCGGCTGCGCCGCCCACGCCATGCTGCTGGCGACCTACGCCCAGGGCTTTGGCGCTATGTGGCGCACCGGCAAGTACGCGTTTGACCCGGTGGTGCACAAGGGGCTGGGCCTGGAAGACGACGACGAGCTGATCGGCTTTTTGTACGTCGGCACCCCCGGCGGCCGGCTGAGGCCCGCCCCCGAGCACGATATCGCCGACTTCGTCGAGCGCTGGGATTAAGCCGCGCCTGAGTGCCTTTCAAGGGCGTCCTATCCGCCGCTCGCGTTTCCCAAAAGCGGCCCGCTACGCGGTGCTCTCCGCCGGCGTTTAGGCTCTGCCATCAGGAGAAGCGACAAAAAACCTTGTCATTCCCCGCCTTAGCCATTAATATACGCGCCGTTCTCGCGGATAAAGGCAAGCGCCCACCCCGTGCAGAACGACAGTTTGCGGAGGAGTGTCCGAGTGGTCGAAGGAGCTCGCCTGGAAAGTGAGTAAGTCGAAAGGCTTCGAGAGTTCGAATCTCTCCTCCTCCGCCAGAATATAACGAAGAAGCCCGCCTAGAGCGGGCTTTTTTGTGTCTGGAGGCGCTAGCCGTCAATCACGAGGCGTGTCAAGGTGCTCCCATGCCGCCCATCTGGCTTTGCAGGTCCATCGGTTCGGCAGGTAGCTCAAAGGCGGAGGCAGGCGGGTCGGCGCGCTGGATCGATTCAAGCCTGAGTTGATCGCCAAGGCGCAGCAGACCTCGATCCTTGCCAGGGAGGGCATCCAGCCAGCTCTGTCCCATTTCCTTGCTGGCCATGCCGTCCATCACGCCGAAATAGGCGTGGGTCATTTCCACGACCAGAGGATCGTCGGTGAAGACGACTTCGTCGGGGCCGTCGTCTTCGTCAAAAAGATTCGACTGCACCTGATAGACTCGGCCCTCGAAGCCGGCTAGGGTTTCGGTTCTGCCGGTCGCTTGGGTTGAAAAGCTTTCGTCGAGCGAGTCTTTATCATCCTGACCCTCTCCCTGATTGGTCATGGAATGCATCATCTCTATCATGGCACCTATATCGATGACTTCTATATCGCCGTCGCTGCGGCTTACCGTATATGTCTTGCCGTCCAGGCGGAATAGCGAGCTGTCTTCGTCAAAATCCATCCGTACCGTATCGGCGTCCTGCCAGGTAATGGAAATCTCGGTTGGACCCGTTTTAATCGCTTGATTGCCAATCGGCATGGAGTGACCGGCTTCTATCAGAGTAGCCTTGCCGCCGGCCAGCGCAAGGCCAGGCAGGAGAAGGAAAAGCGCGGCTGCAGGCCGGAGTCGAGTAGGAAAATTCCGTTGTTGTTGGTTCATGTTGTTTTTCCGCTGTGGGTGTGATGGCTATCTAAGTAGTAGAGCGCTTGGTGCACTATGGCACAGTGTTTTTTCCCGCCACTTCCTGTTCCTGCCGGCTATGGCCCCACTCTTTGGCTTTGCTCTTCAGCTCGCCGAACTGGCCGGATAGGGAATCCAGTTTCTACTCCCATTCCGGATCGGGCTGCTGATCTTGGGTAACCTTGAAGAACACTTGCATCAGGGCGGTCATGGCAAAGGGTTCAATCACGGCCTGTTTGACGCCCCAGGCAAATACCAGCGTCACGGCGAAGGTAAGGACGCCAGCGGTGCCGGGAAATAGTGCGACCAGGCCGGCTACCGGGGCCAAAATCAGCAGGAATACGCCAAGCGTCAGCCCCCAGGTAATAAAGGTGAGCAGTACGGCATTGGTCAAAAAGGCCTTGTAGTTCTGGGCGTAAAGAATCAACGCGCTACGGCTGGTAGCCCAGGGGTTGTCGCTGCGGGTGCGGATGTTATGGGCGAGGATAACTTCATCCAGGTAGGTGAGTGAGAGGCGGATGACGGTGTTGACGAGCTTGGCCAGCCCTTCGATACCGGGAATGGGAAGAATCGCTGCCAGGGTAAAGAAAGTGCGATTGAATGCCTTGATAACACCCTTGATCAGCTGGTCAACGCCGAACAGCACGTTGGACTCGGTGAAGCGTTCTCTAACTACGCTCTGGGCATAATCCAGCTGGCCCCGGCCGCCGGGAATCCTGCTGCCGTCCATCAGCTCGACCAGCACGGCGATGTGGCCGGCCTTTACCATGTACAGCAGGTATTCGCGCAAGAAATACATCACTGCACCGGCCAGGCCGAACCCGAGAAGGCCGCCCCAGGTAGCTCCCCCGCCGGCATTGCCGAATACCGCTCCGGCAGTATAGCCCACGCCTGCACCGGCGCCGGTGGCTAGCACATAGCTCAGCGTAATGCCGAAGTAGACCAGAAAGCGAAAGATCAAAAATGGCATAGTGCGGCGCAGCAGGCCGAGAATAGTGCCCACTTGAAAGTCTTTCATGGTAGATACTCCGTCACCCCGTTGGTGGCGCTTAAGACCGGCGCCTGGTCGGCGACCTGCACCACCCTATTGAAGACGCTCGGCGCTGCAAAAAGCAGCAAAAGAGCGGCAACGCCGAGAATAAAGAAAGCCTGGGAACGCAGCCGACCGTCGACGAAAAAGCACTTTCAGTTTATGGAACAAACGCTGATGGCGCCCCGTTTGAATGAACTGGGACGTGGGAAATATCAGCAGGTAGGCGGGATATTAAAACGGCTGTGTTAACGAAGGTGCATGAAGAAGTGGCCTCGTTGGACCACTTCAACGCGAGTCATCCTGATTGAACCATCATTGGGCCGGCGAGTATCAGTGCAATGAGATCGGCCTGACGGTGAGTTCTGGTTTTATCGAACAGGTTGCGCATATGGAAGGCGACAGTCGTTTGAGTAATGCCAAGCTCTTCGGCGATATCCGCCTTGCGTGCGCTGCCGGCCAGCGCTCCGGCGACCCGCGCCTCGGTCGGCGTCAGGTCAAAGAGTTCCATCAGCAGCGTTTTTGATGCCCGCTGACGAAAGTGCGAAGCAGAAAGAAACACCGCGACGCCGGGCCGTTGCCACGAATTTTCCGCTGTGGCCTGGGGTAGCGCGCAAACTAATGCCGATACGCTGTTTTCTTGCTGTTCTCGTTGGAGCATGACGCCCATCACCTTTTCTTCACCGCCCACGGCGGCGTTATTAACGTCGCCAAGTGCCGCCTGTAGCGCTCGGTTGGAAAATCTATCAAGCGCTTGAATACCCGTTTCATCAATGCGCACAACATTGGCATCGTCGGCCATATGTCGAGCTGCGCGATTAACACGAGTCGTTTTTCCCTGATCATCAAGCAGTACGATACCCAGGGCAATAAGATCCAGCGCCTGATCGGCGCCGTCGCCGGACAGGCCGCTAACGGCTTTGTGTAGCGTTGCAACCTCATCACGGTGCTGCTGGCGAAGGCGCTTCACCTGGCGCAGATGGGCTTCAACAGTTGCCAGCATCAGGTCGTAATCGAGCGGCTTGACCAGGTAGTCATCGGCGCCCAGCAGCTTGCCCTTGACCACTTCGCGGGGCTCGGCCAGTGCCGTCAGAAAGATAAACGGCGTAGCAGCGAACTCGGGGTGCCGGGCGCGAAGAGTGTCAAGCAGCTCGTAGCCGTCGAGGCCGGGCATGGTGATATCGCACAGCAGTAGATCCGGTGCGGTGTTTATCAGCAGCGTTAGTGCCTGCTGGCCATCAGCCGCCACGCAGGTGCGGTAGCCGGCTTCCTGCAACTCTTCGGCAATATCATTGCGCAGCGCCTGCTCATCTTCCACCACCAGGATTAGCGCAGTTGTTGCGATCATGTCTTTGCTCCTGCTACGCGGGGCAGCGTTAAACGAAAGGTAACCCCGTGGCTATCCGGCTGAAGGCTAAGTTCGCCGCCTTGCATGCGTATCAGGGTGCGTGCCATGAATAGCCCGATACCGGTACCGGCAATACCGACGCTGCTGGCGCCGCGGTAGTTGCGTTCAAAAAGATGCGCACGATCGTGCTCGGGAATCGGCTCGCCATCGTGATGCACGTCGCAGGACAGCGTTTGCTCGTCGCCGTGCATACTTACCGTAATGGAAGCTTCGGGGGGTGCGTACTTTATGGCATTGGACAACAGGTTCTCCAGCACATGCTCGGCATGTGCCGGATCGCAGAGGGCGATACTGTCGTTATCGCTTTCCTTGTGCAGCACGAGCCGGTGGCTTGGTGTGGCCTGACGCTGGCGCGTGCAGACAGCCTCAACGATCTTGCCCAGGTCGCACTCGACCTGGCGCGTGCTGATCTGGCCGGCATCCAGCCTGGCGGTATCCAGCGTGCTGTCTACCAACCGCGTCAAGCCGGCAATGGCACCACGGGCACGGTTTGCGCGCTCGATGATTTCATCCGGCCGGGCTCGGGAGCCTCGGCGTATCAGCCGCTGCAGGGCCGAGTCTGCCACTGCCAGCGGCGTACGAAATTGATGTGACACCATGGCCGCAAAATTACGATAAAGCTCTGCCGCCGATCTTTCGCGCTGCAAGGCACTGTCCAGATCCTGGGTGCGTTCAATAACCAGCTCTTCCAGCCGGTCGCGGTCGAGAGCTTGTTTTTGTTGGGCAGCGTACCGGTCTGAGGCGTCGTGCAGTAGTAAAATGGCCCCCAGAACAGCGCCGTCGTCGCGCATCGGAAAGGCGTGCAGGTCCACATGCAGGGTTGTCGCACCGCCGGGCTGAATCAGCGGCTGTAGCGTCAACCGCGATGCGGTACCGTCAAGCGCTCGGGTAACGCCTTGATCCACCGCCGGCGTAGCAAAGAAATTGGCGATGTCTGCCAGCGCCTTGCCCATTGCCTGGCCTTCTGACTTGCCGGTAATGTCGGCCATGGCGGAACTCCACAGCGTACAGCGTCCGTCGTTGCCCACCGCCAGAATGCCCTCGCCGCTGGAAGCAATCAGCAGCGCCGAAAAATCGCGCTCCCGGCGCAGCATCCGGTTGCGACGATGGGACTGACGCAGTGCCTGAATCAGCGTCACGGTCAGGACAGCGCCTGCGATCATAATGCCGACGAGCGAAGCAATGGCCTGATGGAGCTGCTGGCGCTGGGCTTCCAGGCGTCCGCCGAGATCATCCCACTCGGTGATCATGGCCACATTGGCGGCTTGACCCAGGCGGCGTGCAAAAGGTGCTAGTTGACTGCGCAGGCCGGGGCCGGCATTGGGGGTAAAAGCGGCGATCTCCGGCACCAGGCTATCCAGCGTACGGCTTAGCTGATCCAGCGTGTCGGTAAAGTTAATCTGCTCGATAAAGCGATGCTGCGGTCCGGCGTGGAGCAATGCAATCCGGCTTTGCAGAATGTCGAAGCGTAGGGCAACGTCGTCCGTTGATGCGGCCCCCGCTTCTGCCAGAGCAATGGTGCTGGTCAGGCGCAGCGCCGCGACTTCTGCCTGGTGCAGCACCCAGAGCATGTTCTGCTCGGCATCGACTCGCATGTTGCTTTCCACATCCAGCATGCGAATCAATGAGAACGCCAGTAGCAACGCAAAGGCGGGCACGGCCGCCAGCGGCAGCCAGATGCCGAAAATGGATGAACTGCGGCGCTTCATTGCACCTCCAGTCGGTAGAGTTGCCATACCCAGCGATAATCATAGCGGATATCCTGCAGCGCCTTATGCGCATCGCGCGGGTAGACAATCCACAATGGCCCCTTGCCTGCTCGTTTTAAGCGCTTGCCGTCCATGGCGTAGGCCACGATTACATTAAACCGGTAAAAATCCTCCACGGGGATGTTCACGGCGTAGTCGTTAAGTGCCATGGCGGTTACTTGGCTGCCCTGGATATCCATCTGCTCCAGCAGATCGCGCATTAAAAAGCCGCGAAATTCGTGCGTGCCGTCGGTCACTACTGTAGAGGTAGTCAGCGTCGCGTTGGGCAGTGCGCGTAAGTCTGCCCGGGTTAGGTCGACGGTTTTGCCACGGGTATTGCCCGTTATCTGAAGTAAAGTCTGCTTCGGCGCTGCGTCTTTCGCTGCTACCGATTCGGGTAGCCGGGGCGCGCTGTTGGCAAGGGTGGCCGTGCCTATCAGGGTAAGTCCGCCGAGCCATATTGTGAATAATCGCCACATGATTCATCTCCTGTCGAGCCATGGAGTGTGTTAGCTAGTGTAGTCGTTTGACTCAGAGCATGGTTCGGCTCGGTTTTCCTGTCTGATTAAACGGGGGCAAGTGCAGCACCAGCTGCGAACATGAGGGGCAAGGCATAAAGTGCGTGGGCCATAGGCGAGTGCCCGTAGCGTGTGTCCATGGCTGATGTTGATAAAGAGTGTTCGTGGCTAGTGCGGGGCAGTACAGGAGAGAAAACCAATGAAACGGCTTATATCAACGCTGTTAGCTGCTCTGGCGGCAGCCGGCCTTGCCTGTGCCGCCGAAGCGCAGGCGAAAGAGGATGTGGTCATTGTCTACGACGCATCAGGCTCCATGTGGGGACAAATTGACGGCGTGAGCAAAATGGAAATTGCTCAGAGCGTGATGGCCGATCTGATCAATGAGTGGGATGAAAATACGCCTTTGGGGCTGGTGGCCTACGGGCATCGCCGCCAGGGTGACTGTGAGGATATTGAAACCCTTATCGAGCCTGGATCGTTAAACAAAACGGACTTTATCAACACCGTTAATGCGATTAGGCCCAAGGGCAAAACGCCTATCTCGGCTTCGCTTGAGCACGCTGCCGACCTGCTTTCGTACCGTGATAGCCAGGCGACTATCGTGCTGATTTCCGACGGGCTGGAAACCTGTAATGCCGATCCCTGCGAGCTTTCCGAGCAGCTTGCTCGGCAGGGCGTCAGGCTGACGACCCACGTAGTAGGCTTTGACCTGGAAGCCGATGCCCACAAGAGCCTTGCCTGTATTGCCGACAACACCGGCGGCATCTTTGTGCCGGCCAACAGTGCCGCCGAGCTGCATGACGCGCTGGCTCAGGTGCAGGTTGTCATGGAGCAACCGGAACCTCAGCCGGAACCTCAGCCGGAACCGGAGCCGGCGTTGCCCGGCGTTGAGCTGACCGCACCCGAGCAGGCGACTACCGGGGCACATTTTACGGTCAGCTGGAGCGATAGCGTTGCTACCAATGACTATTACACCGTGGTGCCGGCAGGTGCTGACGAGGGAGAAACGGGAGACCGGGGTCTGGTGCGTGAAAAAAACGAAGATACGCTCAAGGCCCCCGCCGAGCCGGGGCTCTATGAAGTGCGCTACATATTGCGCGAGGGCATGAAGACATTGGCCAGTGCCCCCCTGGAGGTGGTGGCGGCTGAGCTTGGCATCAGCGCACCCGAGCAGGCGACTACCGGGGCACGTTTTACGGTCAGCTGGAGCGATACTATCGCTACCGACGACTATTACACCGTGGTGCCGGCGGGGGCTGACGAGGGCGAAACGGGAGATCGGGGGCTGGTGCGTGAAAAAAGCGAGGGCACGCTGACCGCTCCCGCCGAGCCGGGGCTCTATGAAGTGCGCTATGTATTGCGCGAGGGCATGAAAACGCTTGCCAGCGCCCCGCTTGAGGTAGTCGATGCCGACGTGACTATCAGCGCCCCTGACATAGTACGCGCCGCTACGCCTGTCACGGTCAGCTGGAGCAGTACGATCGCCACCGATGATTACTACACCGTTGTGCCGGCGGGTGCTGACGAGGGAAAAACGGGAGACCGTGGGTTGGTGCGTGAAAAAAGCGAGGGCAAGCTCACCGCTCCCGCCGATCCGGGGCTTTATGAGGTGCGCTACATATTGCGCGAAGGCATGAAAACGCTTGCCAGCGCCCCGCTTGAGGTGGTTGCTGCCGATGCCCCGCTGGATAGCGGCGCAGGCCTTGATGTTCCCAGCAGCGCAAAGGCAGGTGAAACCGTCACGATTACCTGGCGCGGGGGTAGCGGCAGTCAAGATCAGCGCATTGCTCTGGCGCGTAAGGATCAGCCGGAATTCAGCTGGATCAGCGTTCAATCTATCGGTGAGGAAAAGTCCATGGAGATTACCATACCGGATGAATCAGGCACCTATGAGGTCCGATTTTTGGACGTTGCCGGTCGCGAACTGCTGGGCCGTTCGGTGATTAAGGTGCAATAAGCACGTCGTATTCGGTGGCCATGTTTGCCGCCGCTTTGCGTTGAATGAAAGGCTTCTCAGACCTTGGCTTGCCTACAACCTCACTTCTCGGGGATAGGCCGCTAACCGGCTGTTATACTCAATGCCCGGGGCGCTCGCGATGGCCGGCGCCCCTTTATTTTGCCGTTGCGTATAGTTGCCGGCGGGTTTGCCGGGTGAAAGGGGAGCGGTTATTCGTGCACAAGCAGGTTGAGTCAAACGCAGCAGAGTATGACGTAACGCAGGACCCGATACGCTGGCGCATCCTGATCGTGCTGCTGGGGGCGATTGCCATGTCGCTGATCAGCGTGAGCATCGTCAACGTGGCGTTGCCCTCGGTGCAGCAAGGGCTGGGGGCGTCGCAGTCGGATTTGCAGTGGGTACTCTCGGGCTATGCGCTGACGTTCGGCGTGGTGCTGGTCGCGGCTGGCCGGGCGGGTGATATCATGGGCCGCGGGGGCATTTTCATCATCGGGGTGACGGTGTTTACCGCCGCCTCGATCGCCTCGGGGCTGGCGCCTAACGCCACCGCGCTCAACGCCGCGCGGTTTGTCCAGGGCGTGGGCTCGGGGCTTTTGAATCCCCAGGGCGTGGGCATGATCCAGCAGTATTTTCGTGGCAGCGAACGCGGCCGGGCGTTTGGCTACTTCGGCAGCGTGGTAGGGGTCTCGGTGGGCATTGGCCCGCTGCTCGGCGGGCTTTTGATCGAGCTTGGCGGTGCCGATATCGGCTGGCGGCTGACGTTTCTGGTCAACGTGCCCATCGGCGTGCTGACGCTGATCCTGGCCTTTGCCTGGTTCCCCCGGCCGCTGCTGAGCGGCGGTGGCGGGCCGCGCGGGAGCGCGAGCGTTTCCCACCGGCTTTTGCATATCGGCCGCTCGCTTGACCCGGTGGGCTCCCTGCTATTGGGCCTGGCGGTGTTCGCGGTGCTGCTGCCGTTCATGGAGGCGCGCAACTCGCCGCTTACCTGGCTGTGGCTGCCGGCAGGCCTGGCGCTGGTGGTGGCCTGGGTGCGCTGGGAGCGCCACTATGCCCGCCAGGGGCGAAGCCCCATGGTAGACCTGAATATCTTTGCCACCCGCAGCTTCACCAACGGCTCGCTGATCATGACGCTGTACTTTCTGGGCATGACCAGTATCTGGGTGCTGGTGGCGCTTTATATGCAGGAAGGTATCGGCCGCTCGGCGCTGGAAGCGGGGACGGTGGGCATCCCTTCGGCAATGATGTCGGCCTTTGCCGCCAACTGGGCAGGCAAGCGCGTATCGCGCTATGGTCGTAAAGTGGTGGTCGGCGGGCTGTGCTGCGCCATTTTAGGGCTTTTGCTGTGCATTACGGTGATTCTGCTGCACGCCGGTGGGTATATCAGCCCCTGGTGGCTGATGGCGTCGCTGGCGTTGGTGGGCACGGCCCAGGGCGCGGTGGTCAGCCCCAACCAGACGCTGACTCTTGCCGAGGTGCCGCTGGCCTACGCCGGAAGCTCCGGGGCGATCATGCAGACCGGCCAGCGCATCGGCACCTCGGTGGGCATCGCGGTGATTACCGCGGCGGTGTTTGGCCTGCTTAAGGTAACGTCCTGGTCGGTCGCGGCGGCTAGCGGCTTTGGGATTATTGCGCTGGTGATCTGCACAGCGCTTATGGTGGCGATCAAGGATCAGCGCGACCGAGTGCGCAGCGGGCGTGTATCGACAAAGGGTTAGGCAAGCGGGAGGCAGTCATGGCATTTCGTTTTCGGCGGCGTATTACGTTGGCGCCCGGCGTGCGGTTGAATCTGAGCAAGCGCGGAGCGGGGGTCTCCGTGGGGCCGCGCGGGGCAAGCATTACGCTGGGGCCGAGCGGGGCACACGCCCATGCGGGGGTTCCCGGCACCGGCCTTGGGTATCGTACCCGGCTGAATAAAAAGGGCGATAGCACCAAGTCAGGGTCGGAGGCGAAAACGGAGGCACCGCGGGAAGAGGGCGGCACGCTTGAACTTGAGCTTGCGATCGATGAACGGGGCTACGTCAGCTATTTCCATGCCGACGGCACCCCCCTGAGCGAGGCCGAGGCCCGGGACGTTCGCCGCGATGGCGAAGACGCCATTCGCCAGCGGCTGCAAGCGCTCTGCGAGCAGCGCAATGCCGACCTGGTGGCGCTTGGTCAGCTGCACCACGATACGCCGGCCCCCACGCTTGGCGGCTACACGCCGCGGCCGTTCATCGAAGCGCCGCCGGCGGCGCTCAGCACGCGGCCGCTGCGCTGGTGGCACCGGTTCTGGCCCCCGGGCGAGCGCCGGCGCCTCAATGACAATAGGCGTCGCCGCGCCGCTTTCGACAAGGCCTATCGCCAGTGGGAGTGGCGCAAGGCCGAGTTCGACGCCGCCGAATTTGCGCGCCAGCAGCGCGAATCCCGGGGCGTCTGGGATGACCTTGATGCCATGGCCAGGACGCTTCAGGAGCGCCTGGAGGAAATCGACTGGCCCCGGGAAACCGCGGTCGATTTCGATCTGGGCGCGGACGAGCGCACCATCGCGGTGGACATCGCCCTGCCCGGCGAAGACGAAATGCCCGACTGCGAATGGGGCATGCCGGCCAAGCGGCTCAAGCTGACGCCCAAAAAGCTCAGCGCCACGCGCCAGCGCCAGCTCTATCGGGATCACGTCCACGGCATTGCCTTTCGCGTGCTGGGGGCGGTCTTTGCCCGCCTGCCGGCGGTGCGCGAAGCGCGGGTGTCGGGCTATCGCCAGGCGGCGGATGCCGCCACTGGCGAGGCGCGCGATCAGTATCTGTACAGCATCAAGGTGACTCGGGAGCGCTGGGAGCGCATCCACTTCGATGCCCTGGAGCAGATCGACCCGGTCGCGGCGGCAGAGGCGTTTACCCTGCGAAGGGACATGACCAAAACCGGCATCTTCCGCGATATCGAGCCGTTCAAGCTGGTGTGAGGCGCTTATTTCAGCAGCGCTTCCAGGTCGTCGATGAGCGCTGCGTCGGAGTCCGTGTCTCGGGTGAGAAAGGCCGGCTCGCCGTCCCGGCCAAAGGCCATCACCGCGCTTGAGTGCGTCACCGCATAGTCGCCGTCGGCATCCTTGTCGCCGTAGCTGTAGTGCACCCGGTAGCGGTTGGTCACGGCGTCGATCTGCTCTTTGCTCCCCGTAAGCCCCACAAACCGGGGGTGGAAGGCGTCGGTATAGGCTTCAAGCACCTCAGGCGTGTCCCGGGCCGGATCCACCGAGACGAACAGCACCTGCACCTGGTCGCGCTCCTCGGCGTCCAGCTGGCGGATCACCGAGGCCAGCCGGGCCAGAGTGACCGGGCAGACGTCGGGGCAGTGGGTATAGCCGAAAAACACCAGCGCCGGCTTGCCCGCATAGTCGCTTTCGTCCACGGTCCGGCCGTTTTCATCGGTCAGGGTAAAATCCAGCGGCGGCAAGCGGTCGGAGATATCGGCGGTGCGCCATTCACGGGCCTCTTCGCAGCCGGCCACTGTGATGAGTACCGCCAGGGCGGCAAGCCCGAACAGAAGTCGCTTTAACATCAGCGCTCTGCCGGTGAGACTACGTCAAAGGTCACGCTCAGCGGGTCGCGATGCTGGAATTCAAGCTCGACGGCGACGCTGTCGCCCACGGCGAGATCAGCGCTTCGCTGCATGAACATCAGGTGGTGGCCCCTGGGGGCGAAGGTGAAAGCGTCATCCGGCGCCACCTCGACGGCGTCAACCGCGTGCATGTCGGCCATGCCGTCCTCTTCGGTGCTGACGTGCAGCATCACCTTGTCGAAGGCCTCGCTCGCCGCACCGGTGAGGGCGACAGGGGCGTCGCCGTTGTTGTGCAGGGTGAAGTAGCCGGCGCCGGGAAGGTCGCCGGGAAGCAGCCGCAGTTTGGCGTCGGTGGCTTCAAGCTCGGCGGCGGCAGCGCTGCCGGCAGCCAGCAGCAAGACGCCCAGCAGCAGGGTGGGCAGGCGGTGGGTAAACGAAAGCGCGGGCATGGCATGGCTCCTGTGTCATGGGCGGAAAACGTGTCATGGGACGAAAAAGGCTAGCGGGTATCCCGGCAGATGGCCGAGAGATCGCAGTGGGAGGTAAACGCACGGGTGCTGACATCGCGCACCACCCGGTGGTTGACCGTATCGTAGAAAAACGACGCGTAGCCGCCCTCGCCGTCCAACGGGCGGTAGGAGCCGCAGACGCCGTAGCCGTATTGGACCTCCTGGAGGTTGCGCAGCTCGAAGACGCTGGCGGCGGTCTGCTCGGCCAGGGCCTGCTGAATGTCAGCTTCGACGCCGTTGGCGGATACCGCCTCGCCGCCGAATATCAGCGCGCCAAGCGCCACGCTTACCACAACCGGCAGGGCGAGGACCAGCCAAAAAGAGCGAGAAGTTGTCATGGATCAAGTTTATGCCGATCGCCTATGGCGAGCAACGCCGTGCGACATTATGGCGCTCGACTCCCGGAGCGAGCGAATCTGCCGTCTTGGCCGAACGCGATATTCGACACCCGGCGGTTGTGCTTCTAATCTGAAAAGCGAAGCAGGGCGCTGACCGGAGCGGGCGGCCGCACGCTGCGGGCTTTTTCTACTGCCTTGTTTCCCCTTCCCTTTCTCTACCACAAGGATAACAACGATGGAGAAACTGGCGCGCAGGCTTGGACTGAGGACGGACCCCGTTATCTTTTTTGTGGCAGCGGGCATCATGGTGGTGTTTTTGATCACGCTGCTGCTGATTCCCGAAACGATTGAGGAGGCATTCGGCGCCGGGCGCCTGTGGATTGTGACCAACCTGGGCTGGTTTTTCATTTTCGGCGTGACCAGCTGGGTAGTGTTTCTGCTCTGGGTGGCCATGAGCCGCTACGGCGCCATTCGCCTGGGCGGCAACGACGCCAAGCCCGACTACGGCAACGTGTCCTGGTTTACCATGCTGTTTGCCGGCGGGATCGGCACCGTGCTGATGTTCTGGGGCGTGGCCGAGCCGATATCGCACTTTTCCAACCCGCCGCACCCGGACGTGGACGCCTTTACCGTGGAGGCCGCCGACGACGCCATCGGCTTTGCCATCTACCACCTGGGGCTGCATACCTGGGCGATTTTTACCCTGCCCGGCCTGGCCTTTGCCTACTTCATTTACCGCTATGATCTGCCCATGCGCTACAGCTCGGTGTTCTACCCGCTGATCGGGGATCGCATCTACGGCCCGCTGGGCAAGACGTTGGACGTTTTTGCGGTACTGGGCACGCTGTTCGGGGTGGCGGTGTCCATTGGCCTGGGCACCCAGCAGATCAACGCCGGCCTTAGCGAGCTGTTCGGTATTCCCAACGCCGTCGCGCCCAAGGTCATCATCATCGCGCTGCTGACAGCGGTTGCCGTCGGGTCGATCGTTGCCGGGCTGGACGCGGGGATCAAGCGGCTCTCCAATATCAATATCGGCATGGCCGTGGGGCTGATGTTTTTCGTGCTGTTTACCGGCTCCACGGTATTTTTGCTGCGCGCCACCATCGAGACGTTCGGTCTCTATATGGCCAACATCGTGCCCATGGCATTCTGGAACGACACCCTGGCCCAGTACCAGCAGCAAAACGGCGGTTGGGGCTGGCAGGGCAACTGGACGGTCTTCTACTGGGCATGGACGGTGACCTGGTCGCCGTTTATCGGCATTTTCGTGGCGCGGATCTCCCGCGGGCGCACTATTCGCGAATTCGTTCTCGGGGTGCTGTTTGCGCCGTCGGTTTTTACCCTGGTGTGGTTCTCGATTTTTGGCTGGTCGGCCATGGAGATCGACGGCATCGGCGCCGACGCTCGCGCAGCCCTGGGCGAGCAGGCCGGCGCGCTGTCCGCCGCGGTGGAAGAGAGCATACCGCTGGCCATGTTCGCCTTCTTCGAGCACTTCCCCTTTGCCACCGTTATCAAGGGGCTGGCGGTGCTGATCGTGGCTATCTTTTTTGCCACCTCGTCGGACTCGGCGTCGCTGGTGGTTGACATGCTGTGCACCGGCACGCCGGACCCGGGCCCCGTACGCCAGCGCCTGTTCTGGGGGATTTCCGAGGGGGTGCTCGCGGCCATGCTTATCGTGCTGGCCGGGGAAACCGGGCTTTTAGCGCTGCAGCAGGTGATTACGGTGATCGGTCTGCCCATTTTCATTCTGGCGTTCATCATGATGATCGGGCTGTTCCGCGGTCTGCGCCAGGAGGATATCCAGAAAGCCAGCGTAGGCGAGCCGCCGCGTACCGAGGATTTGTAAAAAAACGCCCGGTTTCTTGCCGCCGATCAAGGTGATGGCGATTGGCGGCCTGCCGGAGGGCAACGCCGCTTGACCCCGGGGCAGCCCGCAGGTTGTATGCTCTATCGAACGCCGGCAGGCCGCGAACCGTGGCGTCAAAGCGCCGGGCTAATGAACGCACCTGAATGCATCAACACGGAGAACGCCATGCGCCGCGTATTCACCCCGCTACTGCTGGCCGGCCTGACCTCACTGAGCGCCACCGCCGCCCAGGCCGCGCTACCGGAAACCGCCACGCTGTATAAGAACCCGCAGTGCATGTGCTGCGACGGCTACGCCCGCCATCTTGAAGAGCACGGCGTCGATGTCACCGTGGTAAGCGACAGGGACATGAATGAGGTCAAGACGCAAGCCGGCGTGCCCTACGGCAAAGGCTCCTGCCATACGATCAAGGCCGGCGACTACTGGATTGAAGGCCACGTGCCCATGGCCGCGCTGGAGGCCTTTTTCGAGGAGGCGCCGGCAACTGCCGGTATCGGCCTGGCCGGCATGCCCAGCGGCACGCCGGGGATGCCGGGCGCCAAAACTGAGCCGTACAACGTCTACACCTTCAGCGAACATGAAGCGACGCCCTACATGACGCTTTAAGCCGAACGCAAACGGCGCAACGCGCCCCCGATGGCTGCCATCGGGGGCGCGTTGCTATGCAGGCTTGGTCAATCAGGCCCCGGTATCGCCGGCGCCTCGCGTGGCGCCGGCGATCAGAGCGGCAGGGCGCTACCAGAGAAGCGTAATCAGCAGGTAGACCAGCAGGGTGACGACGGCGGTGCCCGCCAGGTTGAGGGCGAAGCCGGCGCGGATCATGGACTGGATCCTCATGTGCCCGGTGGCAAACACGATGGCGTTGGGCGGCGTGGCCACCGGCATCATGAATGCGCAGCTGGCGGCAATGGCGGCCGGCACCGTAATCAGCAGTATTTCGTGGTTGATGGACACCGCCAGGGCTCCCAGCAGGGGCAGAAAGGCCGCGGCCGTTGCGGTGTTGGAGGTAACCTCGGTCAGGAAGATAATGACCAGCACCACGGCGGCAATCAGCGCAAGCAGCGGCACCGTGCTCAGCAGGGCAAGCTGCTCGGCGATCCAGTCGGCGAGCTCCGACTGGGTGATGGCCCCGGCCAGCGCCAGGCCGCCGCCAAAGAGCAGCAGCACGCCCCACGGCAGCTTTTCCGCTTCCGGCCAGCTGAGCAGGCGCTGGCCGTTCTGCTGGCCGCTGGGAATCAGGAACAGCGCAATGCCGGCGGCAATGGCAATGCCGGTATCCGAGAGCCAGTCGAGGCCGGCGTTGTTAAGGAGCGGACGGCAGATCCAGGCCAGCGCGGCCAGCACGAAGACGCAGCCCACGCGCTTTTCTGCCCGGCTCATGCGGCCCAGGCGCGCCAGCTCCTGGCGGATCATGGCGCCGCTGTCCTCGCCGGTGTTGATGTTGAAACCGCCGCGGCTAAGCCACAGCCAGGCCAATGCCATCATGGAAAGGCTGACGGGGACGCCGACCAGCATCCACTGGGCAAAGCCGATGTCGATGTTCTGCTCGTTGAGCAGATAGCCTGCCAGCAGCGCGTTGGGCGGCGTGCCGATCAGAGTGGCGATACCGCCGATGCTAGCGGAGTAGGCGATGGCCAGCAGCAGCGCGGTGGCGTAGCGCGCAAGCTCTTTGGGGTCGCTGTCATCGAGCAGGGTGATCACCGACATGCCGATGGGCAGCATCATGATCGACGTTGCGGTGTTGGAGACCCACATGCTCAAAAAGCCAGTCGCCAGCATAAAGCCGGCAATCTGGCGCCGGGGCTGGGCGCCGACGAGGCGCAGTACCAGCAGGGCAATGCGCCGATGCAAGTCCCAGCGCTGCATGGCGATGCCGATCAGAAAGCCGCCCAGGAACAAGAAGATGATGGGGTTGGCGTAGCTGGCTGAGGTTGCCTTGACGGTGTCGATCCCGAACGCCGGCACCAGCACCAGGGGCAGCAGCGACGTGGCCGGAATCGGGATGGCCTCGGTGGACCACCAGGTCGCCATCAGCAGGGCAATGCCCAGGCACGACCAGGCGGCCTCCGACATGCCGGCCGGGGCCGGCAAAATCCATGTTATCAGCAGCCACAATGGCCCCAGAATCAGGCCGATACGTGCAGCAGTGCCTGAACCGGAAGCGTTTTCGTGCGCTTCTTCATGCTCTCCCATGTTGTGTCTCCCGGAGTGTCTTGCGGCTGCCCGAGGCGAACGTCGCTGGCCGGCTCAGTGGGGCCGGCGCACACGCAGGGCAGCGAGTTTCTGTTCGCCGCGCTCAAGGGCGCGAGTGATGGCGGCGCTGCTTTTACGCGCAATAGGCGTACACAGCACCCAGGGTAGCAGCAGCACGATGGACAGCGAACCGACGAGCACGTCGCTTAGCCAGTGCGCACCTGCCATGACCCGGGGCACCACCGCACAGGCTACCAGCAGCAGACTGGCAATGCGCGTGGCACGGTCGCCGAAGGCGAGCATAAAGGCGGCAAATATCATCGCCATGATGCCGTGATCGCCGGGGAAGCTGTTGCCGGCCTGATCCTTGGTGGCAAAGTGCACGAGCTGCGAAAGCAGGTTGGCGTCGTCGAATACCTTCGTCGGGCTGGGGTGGGAGTAGGTAATCAGGTTGCGCACCAGCTCGTTCATCAGCCCGGCGGTGATCAGCATGGTTACGCCGATGCCGAACCAGCGCCGATACCCACCTCGCCTGTCGCGGTAGCTGGCGCTGACCATGATCGCCAGCATGGCGAACATGATGACCATGTCAAACTTGCGGTTGTTGAGCGCGGCAAGAAGCATGGTCCAGCGCGGGTTGTCGACGCTGATGGTGTGATTGAAAAACCAGAAAACGGCGTCGTCAAGGTAGGCCCAGACGGTAAACGACGGTAGCGCCCAGCTGAGCAGCAGGGCAGCGCCGAGGGCATTGAGGATCAGGATTCGGCGAGCGGGCATGGCTGTCTCCGAGGCGCAACGGATAAAAAATCCCGCCGGCTTCCAAAGCAGGAGGTTAGCAACGGGAGATAGCTATTCTCCCGTTAAAAACACCGTTTTAAAACCGGCGGGCGTTACTTTATCAGCTTAGCGGTTAGTCCGCTAACTTTAACCCTCGGGAAAGCCGCGGCGGCGCCTTGCCCGGGGCTTATTCCTCGTCTTCCTCATCGCTTTGCGGCGCTTCGCTGCCCTGGTGGCCAAGGGGCCGGGCGTTATCCAGCCGCGGGTGGTTATCCAAAAAGGCGCGGTCGAGGTCGGGCATTTTGTCCAGCGCCTGAATGGTATGGGTCAGGGCGTGGACGGCGGCGAGCACGTCGCCGGTGTTGCCGGTTTCCGAGATGGTGTGCATGTTGCGGATGGGAAAGCCGATGGAGGTTGCCGCGCAGTCGACGCTTGCCAGCACCCCGGCCATGCCGTCGGTGCCGGTATCCACGCCGACGATGTCGCGCTGCAGCGGAATGTCGTGTTCGCCGGCGGCCTGGGCAATCACGCGGTTGAGCTGTTCGCTGGCGATCGAGCCCACCGACATGGTGAAGCCCTTGCCCATTTCCAGCGGCTGCATGCGCTTGTCGCCGATGCCCGGCGCGGCCACATAGTCGTGGTTGACGTCAACGCCGATCAGCGCGTCGGGCTTGAGCTCGCCGGCCAGCACCCGGCTGCCGAAGCGGCCGATTTCCTCGTAGCTGGCGATGGCGAACATCACCCGCACCTGCTCGGTACCGCCGGCCTCGGCGATCAGCCTTGCCACTTCGGCCGTAGCAAAGCAGCCCAGGCCGTTATCCAGGTAGGCGCCGTAGAAGGTGTCCGGGCTGAAGCCTTCGCGGATCGGGCGGTTGAAGATGATCGAATCGCCCGGGCGTACGCCGAGGTTTTCCACCTGCTGCTTCTTGTTGTCGCCGTGGATCTGCAGGTCGAGATAGATCTGTTCTTTCTTGATGCCCTTGTCGCCGGTGCGCTGGGCCGGATCGGAAAAGTGGATGGCGCCCAGCGCTTCCACCGTGCCGCCCTCCAGGCAGCGGTATTCGCCGGGTTTTTCCGGGTCTTCGCTGAACAGCTTGACCTCGTGGCCGATGAGCACCGTGGGCAAGAACGAGTCGGTGTTGATCCAGACCTTGCCGTCCTCGCCGATGGAGCGCACCTGCATGCGGATCTTGTCGGCGTGGCCGATGAGCATCAGCTTGAACATGTCGTCGCGCCCGGGGTGGGTATCGAGCACCACGCCGGCGTTGCCCTTGAACTGATGCAGGTGCCAGCCGTTGGGTGCAAAGCTTTCGAAGTGTGGCTTGAGCACGCCGTAGGTCATGGCGGCTTCCAGACCCACGGGGCTGGGGGCGGCGAGGATGTCGCGCATCAGGGAAAACTGCGCGTCGGGCATGGGCTGTTTCCAGGGGGCTTGGGTCTGACTCATGGTGACTCCTTATTCCGGGTGAGTCCGGATGGGCGCGCCGGCGGTGCCGGCCGTTGTATGGCAGATGCTGTATGGCAAGTATGGCATGACCTGCCAAGCCTCATCTGTGATAACAGATGGGGGCGTAAAAGGCAGAACCCAAGGCGGGGCAGGTGGTGGGCCATAGGCGGGGCGCTACGGGTGGGGTAAAATCGCCTACAATACGGCGCACAGGCCATGGCCGGGAAACGGACGCAAATAACGGAGTATCCATGACGACGTCACAACAACCACGCGCGCAGTGGCTGGGCCGCTGGGGCTTTCTACTCGCGGCCACCGGCTCGGCGGTGGGGCTGGGGAACATCTGGAAATTTCCCTATATTACCGGTGAATTCGGCGGTGGCGCTTTTGTGCTGGTCTATCTGGTGTGCATATTCGCCGTGGGCGTGCCGGTGATGATGACCGAGATTGCCCTTGGGCGGCGCGGGCGCGGCAGTCCCGTGGATGCCATCCGCCGCGTGGTGAACGAGTCCGGGAGCGGCTCGGTGTGGGCGCTGGTGGGCTGGATGGGCATGCTTTGCGGCTTCATGGTGCTGTCGTTTTACGTGGTGGTGGCCGGCTGGTCGTTCGCCTACGTGTGGAAGATGCTCACCGGCGGCATCAGCGGCTCAAGCGTGGACGACATGGTGGCGGTATTTACCGCCAACAACCAGAATCCGCTCAGCCTCGGGTTCTGGAGTACGCTGGTGACCGTGGCCACCATGTTCATCGTCGGCAAGGGCGTCCAGAAAGGCATCGAAAGAAGCGTCGGCTGGATGATGCCGGGGCTGGTGCTGATGCTGCTGGTGCTGATTGTTTACGGGCTGTTTTCCGGCGGTTTCGGTGAGGCGGTGCGCTTTCTGTTTGCCTTTGACGCCGGCAGCCTGTCAAGTGCAGGGATGCTGGCGGCGCTGGGGCACGCCTTTTTTACCCTGTCGCTTGCCTCCGGCGCGATTCTGACCTACGGCAGCTACCTGCCCAAAAGCGCCTCTATCGGGCGCACCGCCATCGGTGTGGCCATTGCCGATACCATTGTGGCGCTGATGGCGGGGCTGGCCATTTTCCCGGCGATTTTCGCCAACGGCATGGACCCGGGCGAAGGCCCGGGGCTGATCTTCATGAGCCTGCCGCTGGCGTTTCAGTCGATGCCTTTTGGCACCCTGTTCGGGGTGCTGTTCTTTATCATGCTGTCCATGGCCGCGCTGACGTCGTCGATCTCGATGATCGAGGCCACGCTCTCCTGGCTGTGCGACAATAAGGGGCTGTCGCGCCCCCAGGCCGCCTGGAGCGCGGGTATCGCGCTGTGGCTGGTCAGCACCCTTGCCATGCTGTCGTTTAACGTCGGCGCCGACTGGACGCTTCTGGGCAGAAACTTCTTTGACTGGCTCGACTATCTGACGTCGCGCTTTTTGATGCCGCTGGGCGGGCTTGGCATGGTAGTGCTGGCGGGATTTGTGCTCAAAAGCCAAACGTTTCGCGACGAGCTTTCGCTGCCGCCGGCACTCTATGCCGCCTGGCTTTTTATGGTGCGCTACGTAAGCCCCTTGGGCATCGTGGTGATCTTTATCAACGCGCTGGGGCTTTATCAGGTATCGCTTGCCGCGGACTGGCCGTGGCTGCTGGGCATTCTGGTGGCCATGGTGGTGGCCGGCGAGGCGTTGAGCCCAAGGCTTGGCCGGGCGCCGGCAGCGCGCTAGCGCAAAAGCCAGGCGGCCACCGCCAACGCGGCAATCACGGCGATGAAAAAGACCCGGTTGCGGGCGGCGGTATCGCGGCGTGGCTTCATGACGAGCTCCTTGAGGATGGATGACAATGAACAGCACGATGGTGCAAGACAGTGCCGGCATGGTAGACGCTGGCGCGGCGGACGTCACTTCGCTTTCGCTGGCCGAGGGTCGGGTGGCGGCGCTTGCCTGGGGGCGCGAGCAGGCGCCGGTGTGGCTGGCGCTGCACGGCTGGCTGGATAACGCCGCGAGCTTCTCGCGCCTGGGGCCGCTGCTCGCCGAGAGGCTGGATATACGCCTGGTGGCGCTGGATTTTCGTGGCCACGGCCTGTCCGCCGCCAATGAAGGCGCCACCGACGACTACGCCCTCTGGGACTACGGCCACGACGTGCTCGACGCTATGGACACCCTGGGGCTCGACGACGCCGTGCTGGTCGGACACTCCATGGGCGCGGCGGTGGCCTGTCTGCTGGCCGCCGCGCTGCCCGAAAGGGTGCGCCGGCTGGTGCTGATCGACGGTTTGGGGATGCTCTCCACCGCCGCCGAAGATACCGCCTCCCAGCTGCGCCGCGGTTTTCTTGCCCACCGCATGCGCGCGTCGCGCATGCCCGGCTATGCGGACGTGGAAAGCGCCGTTGCCGCCCGGGTGGCCGGCGGCGTCACGCCCATCGACGCCGATACCGCCGCGCCGCTGGTCGAGCGCAACAGCCGCCGGCTGGAAGACGGGCGTGTGACCCTGCGTACTGACAGCCGGCTGCTCAAGCCCTCGCCGGTGCGCTTTACCCCGGCCCAGGTGCTGGCGCTGCTGGCCGATATTCGCTGCCCGGTGCAGCTGGTGGAGGGCGATGAGGGCATTCTCGGCGAGCGCGCCTTTGCGGCAAAGGCCCGGGGAGCGGTGCCTGACCTCACCCGCCATGTGGTGCCCGGCGGGCATCATCTGCATCTGGAACGCGACCGCGTTGACGCCGTGGCCGACGCGGTCGTCAACGGCTGCCCGGTCGGCAAGGCGGTGAGCTAAGGCGTCATGAGCGAACAAGCGAAGGCCAGCCGGTGCAAGGTGGCGCTGGTGCTGGGCAGCGGCGGGGCCCGGGGCTATGCCCACATCGGCGTGATCGACGCCCTGGAAGCCCGGGGGTTTGAGATCGTCTCCATCGCCGGCTGCTCGATGGGGGCGCTGGTCGGCGGCATCTACGCCGCGGGCAAGCTGCCCGAGTATCGCAAGTGGGTGAGCCAGCTGGACTACCTGGACGTGCTGCGGCTGGTGGACGTGACCTGGAGCCCCATGGGTGCCATGCGCGCCGACAAGGTAATGGACAAGCTGGACGCCATGATCCACGGCATCCGCCTGGAAGAGCTGCCGATTCCGGTGACCACGGTGGCCACCGACCTGATACGCCAGCGCGAGGTGTGGTTTCAGAACGGCCCGCTGCTTCGCGCCATTCGCGCCTCCATTGCCGTGCCCGGGGTGATTACGCCGGTGAACCTGGGCGATCAGGTGCTGGTGGACGGCGGCCTGCTCAATCCGCTGCCGCTGATGCCGGTGCTGGCCGCCCACGAAGCGGATATCGTGGTGGCGGTCAACGCCACGGCCCATAGCGCCCGGGCGGTCACGCTCGAAGAGATGCTGCCGGAAAGACCCGCCGAGCGGGTGGTGGACATGAGCGAAAATGCCCAGGTGGTCAGCCGCTGGGTGGGCGAGGTGCGCGCAGCGACCCGCCGCCTGTGGCAGGGGCTTGGCAGCCTCGGCGGCGAGAGGAGCGACGACGATGCCGAGGCGCGGGGCAAGCGCGAATGGGGCAAGCTGGACATGATCCTTGAATCCTTCGACATTACCCAGGCCGCGCTTGCCAAGTACAAGATTGCCGGCTACCCGCCCGACGTGCTGATCGACGTGCCCAAGACCGTGTGCAGCGCCTACGAGTTTCACCGCGCGGAGGATCTGATCCGGCTGGGACGCCACCTGGGCGACGACGCCCTGAAGCATCATCTAAGCAGCGACGCCCGCGCGCAGCTGCCCTGCGCCGACGACCCGCCGGTCGGCGGCGACTAGCCGCGGCCGGGCTTTTTCAGCAGCACGTAAAGGGCGCCGGTGCCGCCGTCGGCGTCCGTCGCCGAGCAGAACGCCAGCACGCCGGGCCACTCTCGCAGCCAGGCGTTGGTGTGGCTTTTGAGTACGGGAAAGTCCGCGGTGGCGCCCCAGGCCTTGCCGTGAACCACGATCACGCAGCGCAGCCCCCGGGCAGAGGCGTCGCGCAGGAAGCTTTCAAGCTCCAGGCGGGCCTCTTCCAGGGTATAGCCGTGCAGATCAAGCCCCGCCTGCCAGGCCGTCCGGCCGCGCTTCAGCTGGCTCAGGGTGCGCCAGGGCAGGTCCGGCAGCGAGAATTCCAGATATTCCGAGGGGCGCACGGCCTCGACCCGGCCGTCCGAGGTGCGCCCGGTGGCGTTCAGCGTCTGGCTCTCGACCGCTGCCTTGCGCCGCGCCGCCTTGTCGGCAATCGCCGGTTTGGGTTTGCCGGTATCCGCGCGGTTGGTGTTCAGGCGTCGCACCCCGGCGGCTTCGAGCGCCTGGCGAAAGGCGTTGAAGTCATCGTCATGAGGCGGGTCGTCGTCGGGCAGGTGGCGGCGGCGGTTCATGGCAGGCTCGGCGTCCAAAGGGCAAATCGCAGGAAAATGTCTCGCAAGGGGCACAGTATAGCGTGACAGGCGCCGCTGTGAACCGGCCGGCGCGAAAGGTACAATCAACGCTTTGCCGCGCGCTAATGCTATCGCCATCTTGACCGCCCGAGGAGTCATCGTGACCCGCCTGCCCTCTGCTGCCCGCCATACGCCCCGCTTCGCCTCGACGCTTGCCCAGTCCGACGCCGCGCTTGCCGCCGGGCTGCCCCGGCTGCGCGACTGCGTGCGCTGGGTGACCAGTGAGTTTCATCTGGCCGGGCTCTACTACGGCCACGGTACGGACTCCGCCTGGGACGAAGCCGTGGCGCTGACGCTTGGCGCGCTGCATCTGCCCTGGGACGTGGACCCGGCGGTGCTCGACGCCACGCTACTGCCCGTGGAGCGAGCGCGCATCGTGGCGCTGGCACGCAAGCGAATCACCCGCCGCGAGCCGCTGGCCTATCTGCTGGGCGAGGCGTTTTTCGCCGGCCTGGCGTTCAACGTCGACGAGCGCGTGCTGATCCCGCGCTCGCCGATTGCCGAGCTCATCGAAGACGGTTTCAGCGCCTTTTTTGGCGACGAGCCGCCGGCCCGGGTACTGGACCTGTGTACCGGCTCGGGCTGCATCGGCATCGCCACCGCGCAGTATCTGCCGACCTGCGAAGTAACGCTGACCGATCTCAGCCGGGAAGCGCTGGCGGTGGCGAAGGAAAACATCACCCGCCACGACGTCGGCGACCGGGTTCGCGCGGTGGAAGCCGACGTCTTTGACGGCCTGGCCGGGCAGCGCTTCGAGCTGATCGTCGCCAACCCGCCCTACGTCGATGCCTGGGATCTGGCCACCATGCCGGCGGAGTTTCGCCACGAGCCTGCGCTTGCGCTGGGGGCAGGCCGCGACGGCCTGGACATCGTTCGGCGCATGCTGCGCGAGGCGCGCGGCTATCTGACCGACGACGGCTGGCTGATCGTGGAAGTCGGCAACTCTGATCGCCACCTGGAAGCGGCCTTTCCCGACGTGCCCTTCATGTGGCTGGAATTCGAGCGCGGCGGGCAGGGCGTGTTTGCGCTCTCCGCCGCTGAACTCGACGCCCGTGCGGCGTCTTTCGCGTGAGGACATAACGCCCATGTCAGGCAATACCTTTGGCAAACTGTTTACCGTGACCACCTTCGGCGAAAGCCACGGCGAGGCCCTTGGCGCCATTATCGACGGCTGCCCGCCGGGGACACCGCTGTGCGAGGAGGATTTGCAGCGCGACCTTGACCGCCGCCGGCCGGGCAGCTCGCGCCATACCACCCAGCGCCGGGAAGCCGACCGGGTGCGGATCCTTTCCGGCGTGTTCGAAGGCGAAACCACCGGCACGCCCATCGGCCTTTTGATCGAAAACACCGACCAGCGCTCAAAGGACTACTCGAAGATCAAGGACCAGTTCCGTCCGGCCCACGCCGACTACACCTATCACCACAAGTACGGCCGCCGGGACTACCGCGGCGGCGGACGCTCAAGCGCCCGGGAAACCGCCATGCGCGTGGCCGCCGGCGCCATCGCCAAGAAATACCTGGCCGCCCGGGGCGTGGTGATCCGCGGCTACATGAGCAGGCTTGGGCCGCTGGAGATTGCCTTCAACGACTGGGACGCCGTGGAGCAGAACGCGTTTTTCTGCCCCGATGCCGAGCGCGTGCCCGAGCTTGAGGCGTTTATGGATCAGCTGCGCCGGGATCAGGATTCCGCGGGCGCGGAAATTACCGTGATCGCCGAAGGCGTGCCGGTGGGCCTGGGCGAGCCGGTGTTTGACCGCCTGGATGCCGACATCGCCCACGCCCTGATGGGCATCAACGCGGTGAAGGGGGTCGAAATCGGCGCGGGATTTGCGGCGGTCAGCCAGCGCGGCAGCGAACACCGCGATGAAATGACTCCGGGCGACGGCTTTTTGACCAACAACGCCGGCGGCGTGCTGGGCGGTATTTCCAGCGGCCAGCCGGTGGTGGCCCGGCTGGCGCTGAAGCCCACCTCCAGCATTACCACCCCCGGGCGCTCGGTGAACGTCCAGGGCGAGGCCGTCGAGGTGGTGACCAAGGGCCGCCACGACCCCTGCGTGGGCATCCGCGCCACGCCCATTGCCGAGGCCATGCTGGCGCTTGTGCTGATGGATCACTGGCTGCGTCAGCGCGGCCAGAACGGCGAGGTGGGCTAGCGCCGCGAGCTGTCCGGACCGGCGGGCGCCCGACGCCGGCGCACAAGGCCCGGTATCACCAGCGCGCCGGCCAGCAGCCAGGCCGGCCAGCTGCCGAGCCGGGTAAAGGGCGTAAGCCCTTCCATGGCGTAAAATTCGCCGGTGAGGCTGGCGGTTTCAAACTGTGGCGCCCGGGCTTCGACCTTGCCCTGAGGGTTGATGATGGCGGTAATGCCGTTGCTGGTAGCGCGCAGCACGTAGCGGCCGTTTTCCCGGGCGCGCAGCCGCGCCATCTGCAGGTGCTGGTGGGGGCCGATGGAGCCGCCGAACCAGGTGTCGTTGGAGACGGTAATCAGCGCGTCGCTGTGCCGGGCGCGCTCGGCGACCAGCTGGGGATAGATGATTTCGTAGCAGATGGCGTTGCCCAGCGCCGTCCCCGCGGCGCGCATGGGCGCCTGCTCGCTGGCGCCGGAGGCAAAGGTCGACATCGGCAGGTCAAAAAAGTCGATGGTGCCGCGTAGCACGCTTTCCAGCGGCAGGTATTCGCCAAAGGGGACCAGGTGTTCTTTCTGGTAGCTGCCCTTAACGTCGCCCACCCCGACCACGCTGTTGAAGTACTGCCCGGCCTCGTTGCGCTGGACGATGCCGGTCATCAGCGCGGTATCCGGCGCCAGGTTGGCCTGCACCCGGGAAAGCACGGCCCGGGCGTCGCCCTCGGCCATGGGCAGCGCGGTTTCCGGCCACAGGATCAGATCGACGTCATCCTCGACTTGCCGGGTCAGCCTGGCGTAGGTGTTGGCGGCTTCGCGCTGGCCTTCGGCCGTCCACTTGGTCAGCTGGGAAAGGTTGCCCTGAAGAAGGGCAACCCGGGTGGGCTCGGCGTCGGCCCGGTGCGTCCACTGGCCGGGCAGGGCGAGCGGCACAAGCCAGATGGCGGCAAGGGGCGCTACCGCCCAGACGCGGCGGTAGAGCGCGAGCTCGGCCAGCAGAGTGCCGCTGAGAGCGACCAGCAGCGAGAGGAGGTAAACCCCGCCCACCGGGGCAAAGCCTGCAAGCGGCGAGTCCACGTGGCTTGAGCCCAGCAGCAGCCAGGGAAAGCCGGTAAACAGGTAGGTGCGCAGCACCTCGCCCAGCACCCAGATGCCGGCAAAGCTTAAAAACGCCAGCCGCGGCGTGAAAAACCGCCGGTAAAGCCACAGCGTCGCGGCAAAGAACAGCGCCAGCACGGCGACGAACAGCGCGGTGAGAAACACCGCCAGCGGCACGCCGGTATAGCCGTAGTCGTGGATCGAGACGTAGACCCAGGACGTGCCGCTGGCAAAGAGTCCCACGCCGTAGAGCCACCCCTTGAGCGCCGCCTGGAAAGGCGTCAGGCGGTAGAGGCCGGTGTACACCAGCGCGATGGCCACGGGGGCCAGCCACCAGAGGTAAAACGGCGAAGCGGTCAGGGTGGTGAACACGCCGGCGATCAGCGCAGCCACAAGCTGGCCGTAAAGGGCCAGCGGGTGACGGCTAACAAGGGGGTCCTTCATCAAGCGGTATCCTGTGCAAACGCCGGTCAGGCGTCGGGAGAGGCGGGGGTATCGCCCGGGTCGGGCGCGACTTCGATCAGGCGGATGCGGCGGTTGTCGGCGTTGAGCACGGTAAAGCAGTAGCCGCCAATGCAGGTCTGTTCGCCGCGCCGGGGCAGGTGGCCGAACTGCTGCATCACCAGTCCGCCCAGGGTATCGAACTCGTCGTCGCTGAAGCCGGTGTCAAAGCGCGCGTTGAAGTCGTCGATGGGGGTCAGCGCGCGCACCGCAAAGCGGCCGTCGTCGAGCGGGCGGATATCGTCGTCTTCGTCGGTGTCGTGCTCGTCCTCGATATCGCCGACGATCTGCTCAAGAATATCCTCGATGGTGATGATGCCGGCGGTGCCGCCGTATTCGTCGACGACCACGGCCATGTGGTTGTGGGTGTCGCGAAACTCCTTGAGCAGGCTGTTCAGCCGTTTGGACTCGGGCACGAACATGGCCGGGCGCAGCACCTCGTCGAGCTTGAAGGTGTCGCGCTGCTGCTGGGGGCGCGAGAGCAGCGGCAGCAGATCCTTGGCCAGCAGCACCCCCTTGACGTCGTCGAGGTTGTCGCCGATGACCGGGTAGCGCGAATGGCCGGTTTCCTCGATCAGCGGCAGATAGCCCTCTACCGGCTGGTCGAGGGTGATGGCCACCACCCGGGAGCGCGGAATGAGTATTTCGCGCACCTGCTGGTCGCTGATATGCAGGGCGCCTTCGATGATCGTCAGGGCGTCCTGGTCCAGCTTGAGCCGCCCTGCGGTATCGCGCAGGAAAGCCATCAGCTCGTCGCGTGAATGCAGGTCGTCGCCGTCTCCGGAAAAGGCGCCAAAGAGCTTGCCCATCCAGTTTTTGGACGTTGACGTGCTCGATCGGTCGTCGCTCATGCGCGGGTTCCCTTGTGGTATCGCGTTGGATGATATCGCACGGGGGCCGTGCGACAGGGGCGATGGCATGACGTCAGCCGGCGGCGTAGGGGTCGGCAATACCGAACCCTGCGAGTATCTCGCGCTCCAGCTGCTCCATGACGTCGGCTTCATCGTCGTCAACATGATCATACCCCAGCAGGTGCAGGGTGCCATGTACCACCATATGGGCATAGTGATCGGCGAGCGCCTTGCGCTGGGCGTGCGCTTCGTCGGCTACCACGGCGTGGCAGATGACCAGATCCCCCAAGAGCCCCAGATGAATCCCGGGCGGCGCCTCGAACGGAAACGAGAGCACGTTGGTGGGCTTGTCCCGGCCGCGGTAGTCGCGGTTGAGCGACTGACTTTCCTCCGCCGTGACAAAGCGCACGGTGAGCTCGTTGCCGGGGCTGTCCGGGTGGTGCGCCAGCACGCCGCCGGCCCAGCGCGCAAGGGCCGGCTGGCCGGGAAGCGCGGCGTCTGCGGGGGCCGTGACCGCGACCTGGCGGTCGATGACGGCGCCGGGCGAGGGGACACTGCGTTGGGGCTGGCTCATAAGGAGCCGTCGCGGGCCCGGAGGCGTTCCTCGCGCTCCTGCTTGCGCTGTTCGTGGCGCCTGCGCTCCTCGGCTTCTTCCCGGGACTCGAACTCGTCGTAGGCCTCGATAATGCGCTGTACCAGCGGGTGGCGGACGACGTCCTTGGCGGCAAAGTGGGTGGTGCCGATGCCGGGGGTTTCCTTGAGCACGTCGAGCACCTGAATCAGCCCCGAGCGCTGGCCCTTGGGCAGGTCGACCTGGGTCACGTCGCCGGTGATCACCGCGGTGGAGCCAAAGCCGATCCGGGTGAGGAACATCTTCATCTGCTCGGGCGTGGTGTTCTGACTTTCATCCAGAATGATGTAGGCGTTGTTCAGCGTGCGCCCGCGCATGTAGGCCAGCGGCGCGATCTCGATGATCTGGCGCTCGATGAGCTTGGCGACCTGCTCAAAGCCGATCATCTCGTAGAGCGCGTCGTACAGCGGGCGCAGGTAGGGGTCGATCTTCTGGGCGAGATCGCCCGGTAGAAAGCCGAGTTTTTCCCCGGCTTCCACCGCCGGGCGCACCAGCAGAATGCGGCGCACTTCCTGCTGGTTGAGCGCTTCCACCGCGGCGGCTACGGCAAGATAGGTCTTGCCCGTACCCGCCGGGCCGATGCCGAAGTTGATGTCGTGTTCGCGCACGCTTGCGACGTAGCGCTGCTGATTGGCGCCGCGCGGCTTGATCACGGTGCGCGGCGTGCGGATCACGACGTCATCGTCGGGATCGCCGGCGTCTTCTTCTGCCAGCGCCTCGAGGCCGGATTCCTGCAGGAACAGGTGCACCGTATCGGCTTCCAGCTCGTGAGAGGCGGTCTCGCGATAGAGGTGCTCGAGCACGTTGGCCGCCGCCTTGATGCGGTTGGCGGCACCGGCCAGCTGAAAGACGTTGCCGCGATTGCGCAGGGTGATGTCCAGGCGGCTTTCGATCAGCTTCAGATGCTCATCCTGCTGGCCGCAAAGGCTCGCGAGCCGCTGGGGATCGTTGGGTTCGAGGCTTAGGGTGATGATGCGGTTGGCCTGAGATGATGGCTGGCTCAAGAGAGGAAAACCCGTCGGTTGTTAAATGTGACCCCAGCTTACTGCCCCGAACGGTGTCGGGGCAATTATGCCGGGGCAGGGGAGGCGCGAGGCCGGATCAGTAGCGTTCGGGTGAGGCCAGCTCGCCGCGCAGCGAGTTGGGCAGCGCCTCGACGACGTCGACGTCGACGAAATAGCCGATCAGCTCGGTGGGGTTGGCGGCGCGGAAGTTGACCACGCGGTTGTTCTCGGTGCGCCCGGAGAGCTCGCCGGGGTCCTTGGGCGAAAAGCCCGACACCAGAATCCGCTGGGTGGTGCCGACCATCCGCCGGCTGATCTGGCCGGCCTGCTGCAGAATGCGCTGCTGGAGAATGGCCAGGCGTTCCTTCTTCACGCTTTCCGGCGTTTCGTCCGGTAGGGAGGCGGCAGGGGTGCCCGGGCGAGCGGAGTAGACAAAGCTGAAGGAGTGATCAAAGCCGATGCGCCCGATCAGCTCCATGGTGTCGGTGAAGTCCTGCTCGGTTTCGCCGGGAAAGCCGATGATGAAGTCCGAAGAGAAGCTGATATCCGGGCGGTTGGCGCGGATGCGCTCCATCTTGTCGATGTACTCTTCCGCGGTATGCCCGCGCTTCATGGCGGCAAGGATGTTGTTGGCGCCGGACTGCACCGGCAGGTGCAGGTGGCTCACCAGCTCGGGAATCTCGGCAAACGCCTCGATCAGGCTGTCGCTGAATTCCACCGGGTGCGAGGTGGTGAAGCGGATGCGGTCGATGCCGTCGATGGCTGCCACGCTTGCGATCAGCTCGGCCAGGTCGATTTCATCGCCCAGGTCATCTTCACCGCGGTAGGCGTTGACGTTCTGGCCCAGCAGGTTGATTTCGCGCACGCCCTGGTCGGCCAGGTGCATGACTTCGTCGATGACCGCATCGAACGGACGCGAGACTTCTTCGCCCCGGGTGTAGGGCACCACGCAGAAGCTGCAGTACTTGGAGCAGCCTTCCATGATCGAGACAAAGGCCGTGGCGCCGTCGGCGTGGGGCTTGGGCAGGTGATCGAACTTCTCGATTTCGGGAAAGGTGACGTCCACCGCGGCGATCTGGTTGTCGCGGTGCTTGTCGAGCATGCCGGGCACCCGGTGCAGGGTCTGGGGGCCGAATACCATGTCGACCTGGGGGGCGCGCTTGCGCAGGGCCTCGCCTTCCTGGCTGGCCACGCAGCCGCCTACGCCAATCACCAGATTGGGATTGGCCTGCTTGAGTTTTTTCCAGCGTCCCAGCTGGTGAAACACCTTTTCCTGGGCCTTTTCCCGGATCGAGCAGGTATTGAGCAAAATGACGTCGGCATCCTGCTCGCTGTCGGTGAGCTCAAGCTGGTGCGACTCGCCGAGCATGTCCGCCATGCGCGCCGAGTCGTACTCGTTCATTTGGCAGCCGTGCGTTTTGATGAAAAGCTTCTTCGCCATCGGTACCTGTGATCTATGGGTCGTCAAGGGACGAGGATGAATGGTGGCGCGGCGCCGCCGCGTTTTGTGCCTGGGCACATTATACGGATACGGGCGGGGCTCTGCTAGCATCCGGCAAAACCGTACTTGACTCGCCGTGCGTGACGGGTATACTACGCAGCGTGTTTCAGCGGATCCCCGATAGCTCAGCCGGTAGAGCAAATGACTGTTAATCATTGGGTCGCAGGTTCGAATCCTGCTCGGGGAGCCAGACACATCGCACGCGCTGCACGATTCCCCGATAGCTCAGCCGGTAGAGCAAATGACTGTTAATCATTGGGTCGCAGGTTCGAATCCTGCTCGGGGAGCCAGCCACCGCGGTATTCAATCGATCCCCTTCGATTGCGAAGTTAACTACTCTGTCTTCTGTTACATCGTCGTCTCCTGACCACGGTTTTTCGCGTGTCTGTTTACTTTCTTCTCCCCGTTTTGCGTCGCACGCTGACGTTACCTGTCTGGTCGTCCCTATCAGCGATTAGCCCGATCGGCCAAGATTAACCTTGGCATTCCTGAGTATGTGTAGAGGCATCCGGGTAGGGTGAGACCAATTCTTCCAGATCATTTGTGTCCCTTGCCTGTGACACTTTCATGGCGGGTTCTTCTCTGCCTTTTTTCTGTGTCTTTCTCCGTGTTGGCGTTATCGATGCCGCCGCTGTAGAGGCCGTCGGGTATGACGGCGTCTTCTTTGAACTTTATTTCCAGTTCGCGCAGGCGCAGCGATGAAGGCATATAGTCGGCCTCGACTTTATTGCCGTGCCGGTCGAAGCCTTTGGCTTCGTAGCAGCCGTCATCAACCTTGATACGGCGCACTTCCCAGCCTTTATCTTCGAGCTGTTGGCGCAAGGCATCGCGCGGTTGCCAATCGGCTACCGGATCCTTGCAGCCATGGCTTGCCTGGACGATGTTCGCGATGAGCAGTGCGCAAAGCGTCGCGGTTGTTTGCCATAGAGTTTTCATGGTTATGATCCTCTGGGGCTGAGACATACGGTTACTGTAGCCTGCTATCCTGACAGCAGTCTGACACGGCGCCGGGGAATTTGAGGCTCGGACGGGCCGTCTCGTTCAGCTAGGGTGTGTTAACAATCATTAGTTTCGTTTAAACTGATTTAGTATTCATAGATTTTGGTGGGCCATGAGTCGGTTGAAGTTACGCGATGATCAGTGGGAGCGAATCGAGCACCTGCTCCCCGGCAAAGCCTCAGACTGTGGGGTAACTGCCAAGGACAATCG
>NZ_JASSZF010000007.1:0-92091 GCF_031935715.1 Halomonas garicola
CGATTGAAACCGTATCGCGCCATTGCGACGCGCTACGATAAGCTCAAACGAAATTACGAAAGCATGGTGGCCTTGGCATGCGGCTTTTTATGGCTACCAATGTGAAACGTCAACAGGCCCTAGCCTGAAGGGTTTTTTAATCGTTACGTAGGTCACTTGCAAGGCGTCGCCAGTATCGGCGTTTCGGGACGCTGCCGTGTTTGCCGCTGCCGGAAGCGGGGCGCGGACGAGTGTGGTACCTTGTGGCCCTCTTCATTGCTGCATGAGTTAGTTGCGATATATGAATGTCAATCAGCGTATTCTGGAACGCCTGGCCGATGAGCTGGGCGTTCGCACTGCCCAGGTAGCCGCCACGGTAGGCCTGCTGGACGAGGGCGCGACGGTGCCCTTTATCGCCCGCTACCGCAAGGAAGTCACCGGCGCGCTGGACGATACTCAGCTGCGGCGCCTGGACGAGCGCCTGCGCTACCTGCGCGAGCTGGAAGAGCGCCGCGAGGCGGTGTTTGCCGCGATTGACGAGCAGGGCAAGCTGACGTCTGAACTTGCCGCCGACCTGAACGCCGCCGATACCAAGCAGCGTCTGGAAGACCTGTACCGCCCGTACAAGAAAAAGCGCCGCACCAAGGCCCAGATGGCTCGGGAGGCCGGCCTTGAGCCGCTCGCCGATGCGCTGCTTGCTGACCCCGGCTTCGATCCCGAGCAGGAAGCCAAGGCCTACCTGCGCCCAGCCGAGGGCGAGACGCCGGCGGTGGAAGACGCCAAGGCCGCACTCGACGGCGCCAAGCAGATCCTGATGGAGCGCTTTGCCGAAGACGCCGAGCTCATCGGCCGGCTGCGCGAACGGCTGTGGCAGGAAGGCGAGCTCTCCGCTCGGGTGCTTGGCGGTCAGGAGCGCGAGGGCGCCAAGTTTGCCGACTACTTTGAGCACGATGAGAAACTGGCCAAGGTGCCGTCTCACCGGGCGCTGGCGATGTTTCGCGGGCGCAACGAAGGCGTGCTGAGCCTAGCCATTCGCCTGCCCGGCGAAGACGAGGCGCCGATTCATCCGGCTCAGGTCATGATTGCCAAGCAGGTGGGTATCAGGCTGGCCTCGGCCGTTGAAGACCGCCGCGCCGGCGACAAGTGGCTCGCCGAAGTCGTGCGCTGGACCTGGCGGGTGAAACTCTACACTGCGCTTGAAACCGAGCTGCTGGGGCAGCTGCGCGAGCAGGCCGAGCTTACCGCCATCGAAGTATTCGCCGCCAACCTGCAGGATCTGCTGCTTGCCGCCCCCGCCGGGCCGAAGGTGACGCTGGCCATTGACCCGGGGCTGCGCACCGGCTGCAAGGTGGCGGTGGTGGACGCCACGGGGCAGTTTCTCGCCCACACCACGATTTACCCCCACGCGCCGCAAAACCGCTGGCGCGAATCCCTGGAAGAGCTGGCCCGCCTGGTCAAGCAGCACGGCGTGGCGCTGATCGCCGTGGGCAACGGTACCGCCAGCCGCGAGACCGACAAACTCGCCGGCGAGCTGGTCAAGGCGCTGTCAGCCTCGCAGCCGCTGAGCAAGGTAATGGTGTCCGAAGCCGGCGCCTCGGTGTATTCGGCCTCGGAATACGCCTCCCGGGAGCTTCCCGTCCTCGACGTCACCGTGCGCGGCGCGGTGTCCATCGCCCGTCGCCTCCAGGACCCGCTGGCCGAGCTGGTCAAGATCGAGCCCAAGTCCATCGGCGTGGGCCAGTATCAGCACGATGTCTCCCAGCTGCAGCTGTCCAAAAGCCTCGAGGCGGTAATCGAAGACTGCGTGAACGCCGTCGGCGTAGACCTCAACACCGCCTCGAGCGCCTTGCTTTCTCGGGTGGCGGGGCTGTCATCCACGCTTGCCGACAATATCGTCGCCGAGCGCAACCGGCGCGGCACCTTCAACAGCCGCCGGGCGCTGCTGGACGTCAACCGCCTGGGGCCCAAGACCTACGAGCAGTGCGCGGGGTTCTTGCGCGTGACCGGCGGCGACAACCCGCTGGACGCAAGCGCCGTGCATCCCGAGGCCTACCCGCTGGCGGAGCGCATTGCCCGCCAGAGCGGCCGCGAACTCAAGGGGCTGATCGGCGACAGCGCCACGCTCAAGGCGCTCAAGCCCGCCGACTTTGCCGACGAGCGCTTTGGCGTGCCCACGGTCACCGACATTCTTTCCGAGCTGGACAAGCCCGGCCGCGACCCGCGCCCCGAGTTCAAGGCCGCAGAGTTCCGCGAAGGCGTGGAAACCCTGAACGACCTTGAGCCGGGCATGGTGCTGGAAGGCACCGTCACCAACGTCACCCACTTCGGCGCCTTTGTGGATATCGGCGTGCATCAGGACGGCCTGGTGCATATCTCGGCGCTTTCCCACCGCTTTGTGGAAGACCCGCGCAGCGTGGTCAAGGCCGGCGATATCGTTCAGGTGAAGGTTATGAACGTGGACATTCCGCGCAAGCGTATCGGGCTATCCATGCGCCTTGATGACCAGCCGGAAGCGGACAAGGCGGATGCCGCCAGCAGCAATGCCGGAAGCGCAGCCGACGGCAAGGCCGGGGCCAACAAATCCCGCCGCCGATCGCGCGGCGGCAAGGCAGACAGCAAGGAAGCTGACGTCGGGGCGCTGGGCGCTGCGCTGCTGAAGGCCAGGGGCGGCAAGTAACACCGCTTGAATATCGTTAGCCAGGCATCATATCTTACGCGTAACCGTTTTTTGGCTGTACCCCGATGGTACAGCCTGACGCTTTTATGCAGGCTCGCGACGGCGAGCCGATGAACCAGGCATTCAGGCCCGCGACGGCGGGCCGCTTAACTGGGAGTGCACCCCTTGTCTGAACCACTCACCGTGTCGTCCACGCTTGGCCAACGCATCGAGAAGCTGCTGCCGGCGGCACGCGACGGGCGCCTTGGCCGCCTGCGCCGGGGCATCGAGAAAGAAGGGCTGCGCGTGGATGCGAGTGGCCATATTGCCCAGACGCCACACCCCAAGGCGCTGGGCTCGAAGCTGACTCACCCGCACATCACCACCGACTATTCCGAAGCGCTGCTGGAATACGTCACGCCGGTGCTCAGCGAGCCCCGGGAAGCGATGGCGTTTCTTTCTGATCTGCACGCTTACAGCTATCGTCACCTGGAGGGCGAGTGGATCTGGCCGGCGAGCATGCCGTCCAGGCTCTCGGGAAACGATAGCGTGCCCATCGCCGATTACGGCAGCTCCAACTCGGGCGTCATGAAGCGCGTGTATCGCAAGGGGCTCGACGTGCGCTACGGGCGCATCATGCAGGCCATTGCCGGGGTGCACTACAACGTCTCGCTGCCCGATGAGATGTGGCAGGCCCTGCGCGAAGTCGAAAGCGAGGACGATACGGCGTTCAACGACTACCGGTCGACGCGCTATTTCAGCCTGATCCGCAATTTTCGTCGTCACAGCTGGCTGCTGCTTTATCTGTTCGGCGCGTCGCCTGCCATCGACAAGAGCTTTCTCGACGGCAAGAAAGTGCCTACCAAGCTCGAGCCGCTGGGCGACGATACCTATATAGCGCCCTACGCCACGACGCTGCGCATGTCCGATCTGGGTTACCAGAATACGGTGCAGGAGCAGCTCAAGATCTGCTTCAATTCGCTGTCGAACTACGTCAACACGCTGCGCAACGCCATTTCCACGCCCTGGCCGGACTATCAGGCCAAGGGGGTGAAGGTGGACGGCGACTGGCGCCAGCTCAACGCCAATATCCTGCAGATCGAAAACGAGTACTACAGCGATATCCGCCCCAAGCGCGTGGCCCGGTCGGGGGAAACCCCGAGCCAGGCGCTGGAGGCCCAGGGCGTGGAGTACATCGAGGTACGCTGTCTGGATCTTGACCCCTTCGAGCCGCTAGGCGTGAGCGAACCCCAGATGCGCTTTCTGGACACCTTTCTCATGTGGTGCCTGCTCAGCGAAAGCCCGTGGATTTCGGATGAGGAGTGCGACCACCTGGACGACAACCGCCGGCTGGTGGTAGAGCGCGGCCGGGACCCGGCGCTGCGTCTGAACAAGGACGGCGGCGCCATCAGCCTGCGCGAATGGGGCGAGCAGATCGTCGCCGAGATGGAGCCGGTGGCAGGGCTTCTTGATGCCGACGAAGACGGTACGCCGCACCTGGACGCCGTCGCTGCGCTTGCCCCGCGGCTGCAGGATGCCGCGCTGACGCCTTCCGCCCGGCTGCTTGAGCGGCTGCGCGAGGGGGACGGCTCCTTCGCCGACGTGGTGATGTCGCTGGCCCGGGATCAGGCCGACATGCTGCGCCAGCAGCCGGCCACCACCACCCGGGAAGCCCTGATGGAACAGCAGGCGGTGACCTCGCGTCAGCAGCAGCGCGACATGGACGCCGCCGACGAGCCGTGCTTTGATCGCTTTCTGGAAGATTACTTTGCCCAGGCGCGCGAGTCCCACGCGGTAACGCCGCTGAGCCTGGGAGCCGCCCGGTGAGGCCGGCGTGGGGGTGGCTGCCCCTGGCCGGCGTGGCGTTCTGCGCGTTGATGATGGCGGTGGCCCTGGGGCTTGAGCATATCGGCGGACTCGAACCCTGCCCGCTGTGCGTTTTCCAGCGCGTGGGCGTCATCGCCGCCGGGCTTACGCTGGCCGTGGCGGCGGGGCATAACCCTGGCGGTCGCATCGGTCGCAGCGTTTACGCCGTGCTGGGGCTCGTTGCCGTGGCCGGCGGGGCGTTCGTTGCCGGGCGCCACGTCTGGCTGCAGTCGTTGCCCGCAGACCAGGTGCCCAGCTGCGGCCCGGGGCTTGACTACATGATCGACGTGCTGCCCATGCAGGAAGTGATCGCCACGGTGCTTTCCGGCTCCGGCGAGTGCGCCGACGTTGACGCAGCGCTGCTGGGCGTTTCGCTCCCGGCCTGGACCCTGGTCGGTTTTATCGTGCTGGCGGCGTTTCCGCTTGCCATGCTGTGGCGCGCCGCCAAGCGTTGAAAGGCCCGGCGGGCGGCGGCAATTGACACCCGCGCGGGGAAAAGCGACTCTCTGGCTGACAGGCTGTCTGGTCTGCTCAGGGTCAAGCGGCCTTCGGCAGGTTGCCGCCGCTGCTGGAAAGGAGATTCGCCATGCTGGATCACTGCAACGATGCCCTGGAGCGCAGGGGCGGTGTGCACGACGTCATCGACCGCTGGCTAGTGCAGCGCAGGGCGCTGCTGGAGAGCCTCATCGTGCTTCAGGAGAGCTGCGATGCCGAGCTTTCCAAGGTCGACAAGGCGCATTTGGACACGTTCAGCGAGCGCCTGATGGACTACATCAGCGCCGGGCACTTCAGCGTTTATCCGCAGCTCGCCAAGGAGGCCCGCGCCTTTGACGACCACGCAGCGCTGGCGCTTGCCGGCAAGCTGCTCGAACGCCTGGAAATGTCGACCGAGCTGACCCTGGCGTTCGACGACGACTATTCAAGTCCGGTGCGCTGCCGGCAGAACCTGGGGCGCCTGCCGGCCTGGCTTGACCGCCTGGCCCGGGGGCTTGCCGAGCGCTTTGCTCTGGAAGATCAGCTGATCGCGCGGCTGCACGCGGTCAACCTCCCCGGCGACGGCGCTCGCCCAGCACCAGCATACAGGGCGTAAGCAAAAGCGTAAGGCCGGTGGCGAAGGTCAGCCCGCCGGCAATGGCGCTGGACATCTGCCCCCACCACTGGGTCGAGGGCGCGTTGAAACCCAGCGCCGGCGCCATCAGGTTGACGTTGATCCCCAGCACCATGGGCATCAGCCCCAGCACCGTGGTGATTGCGGTGAGCAGCACCGGACGCAGTCGCAGGGAGCCCGCTTCCAGCGCCGCCGCCGTCGGCGCCATCGGCTCGTTTGCCGTTTCGCCTCCCCGGCGCAGCTCGTTGTAGGTGTCGATCAGCACGATGTTGTTGTTCACCACGATGCCCGCCAGCGCAATGATCCCCATGCCCACCATGACCACGCCAAACGCCTGGCCGGTGACCAAAAGCCCCAGCAGCACCCCGGCGGTGGAAAACACAATCGCCGAGAGGACCAGCACAGCCTGATAGAAGCTGTTGAACTGGGTGACCAGAATCAGCGTCATCAGGCCGATGGCGACGGCGAAGGCGCTGAACAGAAACTGCGATGCTTCCTGCTGGTCTTCCTGCTGGCCGGCGACGTTGACCCGCGCGCCGTCGGGCAGCGTGCCTTCCAAGGTATTGAATAGCGCCTCCAGGCGCTCGGCGGACTGGGCCTCGGGCGCCAGGTCGGCCTTGACGGTGATCGCCCGCCGGCCGTCGATGCGGCTAAGCGTGCCTACCCGGGGCGACGGCGTGATATCGACAAAGTGGGTAATCGGCACCTGCCCGCGGGGGGTGTTGATGGTGAGACGTTCGAGCTGGTCAAGCGAGCGCCAGCCTTCGGGCATCCGCACGCGGATATCTACTTCGTCGTTGGCGGTGGGCGGACGGTATTCGGCAACTTTCAGCCCGTTGGTCAAAAGCTGCACGGCGCTGCCCACGGTGGTGACGTCGGCGCCCAGCCGGGCGGCGGCCTCGCGGTCGACCTTAATGCGCCACTCCACGCCCGGCAGGCTGCGGTTGTCTTCGATGTCGATAAAGCCACCCAGGTCGTGCATGGCGCGCTTGAGCTGATCCACGGCCTGGTTGGCCTTGTCGGGCTCGGCGGCGCTGACTTCAAGCACCACGGGCTTGCCGCTGGTGGGGCCCATTTCCTGCTCCTGGGTTTCCAGCACGATGCCGGGCAGCGAGGCGGTGCGCTCGAGCATATCGTCAAGGATGGCCCGGGCCGGGCGGCGCTTGTACCAGTCGATGAACTGAAACTGCAGCACGCCGATGACGTCGTTGCCCATCTGCTCGTTGGGCACGGCAAAGGAGCGGGCGTAAAGCGCTTCTACCTCGCCCATGCCGCCCAGGCGCTGCTCAACCCGTTTGACGATGGCGTCGGTTTCTTCGGCCGAGAAGTCGCCCCGGGCGCGTACCAGGACCTGGGCGCTGTCGGGCTCGACGCTGGGGAAGAAGTCCACCCCGTAGTTGAAGCGCGCATAGCCGCTGTAGGCCACGCCCATCAGCAGCACGGCCAGCAGCACCACCCAGCCCGGGTGGCCGAGCAGCCGTGCCAGCAGCTTCCGGTAGCCGCGACCAAAGGCGGTGGCGCCGGCGGGGGTGGCGTCGGCTGAGGCGACGCTGCGGCGGGTGAAGACGCTGCCCAGGGTCGGCAGAAAGACCAGCGCCATGGCAAGGGACGCCAGCAGGCACAGCACCACTGTGGCCGGCAGGTATTTCATGAACTGACCGACCACGCCGGGCCAGAACAACAGCGGCAGAAACACCACCAGAGTAGTGGCGGTGGAGGCGATGACCGGCCAGCTCATGCGCGTGGCGGCGGCAAGCCAGGCCTCGCGCGGGGCCATGCCTTCGCGCAGGTGGCGATCGGCCAGCTCGCTGACCACGATGGCGCCGTCTACCAGCATGCCGGCGACCAGGATCAGGGCAAACAGCACGACGATGTTGAGCGTGAAACCCAGCGCCCAGATCAGCATGATGCCGGTGAGAAACGCCCCGGGGATGGTCAGCCCCACCAGCAGCGAGGTGCGCCAGCCCATGGCCGCCACGACCACGATGAGCACCAGCACCACGGCGGTGAGCACGTTGTTCAGAAGCTCGCCGAGCATGTCTTCCACGGTGGTCGACTGATCGAGGATGGTGGTCAGGCTCAGCGCGTCGGGAAACTCCTCGCTGGCCGTGTCCATCAGCTCGTCCACCGCGCTGATGGTGGCGATAATGTTGGCCCCGGCGCGCTTGGAGATTTCCAGCACCACGGCGGGCTTGCCGGCAATTCGGGCAAAGCCGTCGGGGTCCTTGAAGGTGGGATGTATCCAGGCGACGTCGCCGAAGGTGACCACGCGGTCCTCTTCTACTTTGATCGGCATGTTCATGACGTCGTCGAGGTTTTCGATGATGCCGGGGACCTTGAGCGGCGTGCGCCCGGCGCCGGTATCGAGGCTGCCGGCGGCGACCAGGCGGTTGTTGTTGCGCACCCGGTTGAGCAGGGTGTCAAAGTCCAGCCGGTAGCTCGACAGCACCAGCGGGTCGACGACGATCTCCAGCAGGTCGTCGCGCTCGCCGGCGATCTCGACTTCCAGCACGTCGGCGATGCCTTCGATTTCATCCTTGAGCTGCCGGGCCACGGCGACGCGCTCGCGCAGATCCAGTTCGCCGGAAAGCCCCAGGGTAAGCACCGGAAACTCCGAGACGTTGACTTCGTTGACCCGGGGTTCATCGGCTTCATCGGGTAGGTCGCTGCGGGCGATGTCGACTTTTTCGCGGACGTCGGAAAGCGCAGTGTCGGCGTCAAAGCCGGCGTCGAACTCAAGCGTCACCGAGGCGTGGCCCTCGCTTGCCTGAGCGGTGAACTTGTGGAGCCCTTCGATGCCGCGCAGCTCCTGTTCCATGGGGCGAATGAGCAGCCGCTCGCCGTCTTCGGGGCTGACGCCGTCGAGGGTCATCGACACGTAAATGATGGGAATCGTGACGTCGGGGTTGGCTTCCTTGGGAATGACCTGCCAGGCGGCGATCCCGGCAAGCAGAAGCCCCACCAGCAGCATCAGGGTGGTGCGCGAATAGGTCATCGCGGCGTTGATCAGCTGGCGCATCAGCGTTCACCCTGATTGGCGCCGTCCGCCGGCACGGTCTTGACCGGGTCGTCGGGCTCGACCAGCCCGGCGCCCAGGGTAATCAGCCGGGTGGGGTCGGGCAGGCCGGCCACGTAGGCACGGTCGGTGTCGGCGCTGATCAGCTCGACGGCGGACTGCCTGACGCAGTCGTCGTCGCCGACGTGGCGCACGCTGAGCTCGCCGCTATCGTTCAGGCGCAAAAGCGCCGGGGACAGCGTATGCACCCGGCGCGTGGGCAGCTCGACGCTGAGCTCGGCGCTGGCGCCGGCCAGCCCGCGGTGCTCGGGGTTGGCAAGGGTCGCTTCCATGTAGAAACTGCGGGTGTCGTCCTCGGCGCGGCTGGCCACGTGAGTGAGCGTGCCTTCCAGGGCGTTGCCGTTAAGCAGCCGGGCAGTCACGCGCTGGCCTTCTTCGAGCGGGCCCACGTCCTGCTGGGAGACCCAGCCGATGCCTTTCAGCGTGTCGTCCGCGATCAGCCGCCCCCATTCTTCACCGGGCTGCACCAGCTCGCCCAGGTCCACGCTGATGCGATCGAGCCGGCCGGCAAAGGGGGCCTGGGGGCGGGTGTCTGCCTGCTGCTTTTCCAGCCGCGCGACCTCGGCGATGCCCTGGCTGAGCGCGGCGCGCCGGCGCAGCAGCTCGGACTTGGCAATCAGCTCCCGGCGGCGCAGCTTTTCTGCACCGGCAAGCTCCGCGCGGGCCAGCTCGACGTTGTCCCGGGCCTCCTTGAGGCGCTCGGGCAGGGCGTCGTTATCCAACACCAGCAATGTGTCGCCCTGGCTGACGCGCTCGCCCTGCTTGACCGGCTTATCTTGGACAAAGCCCTCGACGCTTGCCCGCAGCGCGACGTCGCGGGCGGCTTCAAGCTCGCCCTGCACCACCTGGACGGGCGTGTAGTCCATGCTCTCTATCTGTTGGATTTCAACGCGCGTGGGGGCGGGTTCGGAAATGGTGTCGGCGGGGGCATCGCGGCGAAAGGCGTTGAAATCCCCCAGCGCCAGCCACAGCGCCAGAGCGAGCAGGAGCAGGCTTGCCAATAGGTAGGAAAAAGGGAGTCGTGAAAATCGCTGTTGCCGCATGGGCGTTGTGTCTCTCGCTCGGATCATGGTGACGGCCGTTTGTTCGGTCGCCACAGGAAGCGCTTTAGCCTGCCCGATAGCGGGGCTCCGGCGCAACTCTGTACGGCCAAGGTCTGGCCCTTGACTGATTGTTTTTTGCCTTGGCGACGCCTAACATCAAAGCAGGGCGTCGCAGCGTTTGGCGTGGCGCACCCCAGGCGAAACAAACAAGGAGTCATGATGAAAGATCCCGTACGTATTGCGATTACCGGCGGTGCAGGGCAAATCAGCTACTCGCTTATTTTCCGCATTGCCGCAGGCGACATGCTGGGGCCGGATCAGCCCGTCATACTTCAGCTGCTGGAGATCCCCCAGGCCATGGAAGCGCTTAACGGCGTGGTGATGGAGATCAACGACTGTGCCTTCCCGCTGGTTCGCGATATCGTCGCCACGGACGATCCCGAAGTCGCCTTCAAGGACATCGACTATGGCATGCTGGTCGGTTCCAAACCGCGCGGCCCGGGCATGGAGCGCAAGGACCTGCTGGAAGCCAACGCGGCGATCTTCTCCGTCCAGGGCAAGGCCCTCAACGACTATGCCAGTCGCGACGTCAAGGTGCTGGTGGTGGGTAACCCGGCCAACACCAACGCGCTGATTGCGTCGTGCAACGCGCCGGATCTCGACGCCGGCCAGTTTACCGCTATGACCCGCCTTGATCACAACCGCGCCATGACCCAGCTGGCCCAGCAGACCGGCAAGCACGTCAACGACGTGGAAAGCCTGATCGTCTGGGGTAACCACAGCGCGACCCAGTACCCGGATATTTCCCAGTGTCGGGTTGAGGGCAAGCCGGCCCTGGAGCTGGTCGAGCGCGACTGGTACGAAAACGACTTCATCCCCACCGTGCAGCAGCGCGGCGCGGCGATCATCAAGGCCCGCGGCGCCTCATCGGCCGCCTCGGCGGCGGCGGCGGCCATTGACCACATGCACGATTGGGCGCTGGGCAGCGACGGCATCGTCAGCATGTCGATTCCCGCCGACGGCAGCTACGGTATCGAGGAAGGCATCATCTATTCCTACCCGGTGCGCTGCAAGGGTGGGAGCTATGAAATCGTCCAGGGCTTCGAAATCGACGCCTTCAGCCGGGAAAAAATGCAGGCTACCGAAAATGAGCTGCGCGAAGAGCGCGCGGCGGTAGAGCACCTGCTGGGCTGATTGGCCGGCTTTGCCGCGGATGGCCTCGCCGGGTTCTCCCCCGTCGGGGCGGTAAGAATGAGGCAGCAAAAAGCAGGCAATATGAAAATGGAAAAATGACGTGTACAGATCGCGCTTTGTTGTCTAGCTTGAAAAGTGCGCAGCGGCAGAATGACCTGCCGCACCGAACTAGCGCCCTTTATGCTTTACACTCGGGCGCTACTCAAGGAGGTACCGTATGACACTTCGCAACGTCTCCCTCTCGATGATGCTGGCACTGGGTCTCGCCGGCACCGCAGGCACGGCAATGGCAGCTGACGGGCCGTCCCTCAAGGCGGACCCCCAGTCGCCGGGCAATGAAGTGACCGTCAGCGTAACGGCTGATGAGAAAGGCTTCGTGGTTATCCACGACAGTAACGAGGAAGGCAAGCCCGTCGCTCCGGCGTCCATCGGCCATGCCGCCATTGACGGCCAGGATGAAGTGACCGTCGAAGTGGACCGCGAGCTTGAGTCCGGTGATAAAGTGTTTGCCATGCTGCATGAGGATACCGGTGAAGAAGGCAAGTACGAGTTCGGCGAAGGCTCTACCGACGTGGATCCGCCCATGATGGCTGACGGTGAGCCCGTGGTTATCCCCGTCGACGTCGAGTAATTTTCCGGCGTTTGTCACCGCCGTATGCAGGTTTAGGTAGACAAAACGGTGTAAACGCAGCGTAACGCAATGGCTCCGGTCCGCCGGGGCCATTTTTTTGTACCCTGCCTTTGGCCGCCCCGAGACGCCGATCCCCCGTGCAACTTTGGTCGTGAAACGCGGCGTTTTGCGCTGTGGCATGGCATCATGCGCCGCGGTAAGCGGCAGCGGGGCAGACCCGGTTGCCGTCGCGACGTGTCTGCTGAAGGAGAACCCATGTTTGACGAGGATTTGGCCAATGAGCGCTGCCGCTGGCCCCGCTGGCGCGACAGGCTGCGCACCGCCGAGGAAGCCGCGGCGCTGATCGAGGACGGCATGACCGTGGGAATGAGCGGCTTTACCCGGGCCGGCGAAGCCAAGGCCGTGCCCCGGGCGCTGGCCGAGCGGGCCGGTCGCGAGCCGCTTTCCATCACGCTGATGACCGGCGCATCGCTTGGCAACGACCTGGACAAGCTGCTGACCGAGGCCAACGCGCTTTCCCGGCGTATGCCGTTTCAGGTGGACGCCACCCTGCGCCGGGCGATCAACGACGGCCGGGTCATGTTCATGGACCAGCATCTGTCCGAGACGGTGGAGCTTCTGCGCAATCGCCAGCTGGCGGAAATGGACGTGGCGGTGATTGAGGCCTGCGCGATCACCGAAGACGGGCATATCGTGCCGACGACGTCGGTAGGTAACTCGGCAAGCTATGTCGAACAGGCCCGGCAGCTCGTGATCGAGCTCAACCTCGACGCGCCCGCAGCCCTTGAAGGGCTGCACGACATCTATATTCCGCAGATGCGCCCCACGCGCCCGCCAATTCCCGTAGTGGCGCCGGACACGCGCATTGGCACGTCGTACATTCCCGTGAATGCCGACAAGGTCGCCGCCATTGTTATTACCGGCGGCAAGGACAGTCCTTCAACGGTGCTGCCGCCGGATGCCGATACCCAGCGCATTGCCGACCACCTGATCGGGTTTTTTGCCGACGAGGTAAAAATTGGCCGCCTGACGCCGTCGCTGCTGCCGCTGCAGGCGGGCATCGGTAATATGGCCAACGCCGTGATGAGCGGTTTTGCCGAAGGACCTTTCGAACACCTGACGATGTATTCCGAAGTGCTCCAGGACTCGACCTTTGACCTGCTCGACAGCGGCAAGCTGGACTTTGCCTCGGGCTGCTCTATCACGCTGTCGGAGGAGTGCGGCGAGCGGGTGTGGAACGATATCGAACGCTACCGCGACCGCCTGGTGCTGCGCCCCCAGGAGCTGTCCAACCATCCCGGCATTATCCGCCGGCTGGGCATTATCGCCATCAACACAGCGCTCGAGATGGATATCTACGGCAACGTCAACTCCACTCACGTGGGCGGCACCAGGATGATGAACGGCATCGGCGGCTCCGGAGACTTCGCCCGTAACGCCCAGCTGTCGGTGTTTATCACCAAATCGCTTGCCAAGGGTGGCGATATTTCCAGCATCGTGCCCTTTGTCAGCCACGTCGACCATACCGAGCACGACGTGGATATCCTCGCCACCGAGCACGGCCTCGCCGACCTGCGCGGGCTGGCCCCGCGGGAGTGCGCGGTGCAGGTCATCGAACGCTGCGTCGATCCTTCCTACCGCCCGGCGCTGCGCCGCTACTTTGCCGATGCCTGCAAGCGCGGCGGACACACCCCGCACTGCCTGGAGCAAGCGCTTGGCTGGCATATAGCCATGGAAGAAGAGGGCCACATGCGCCGTTTTCGCAGCGAAGAAACCGCCGACGCCGCTTCCTGAACGGAGCGTCAACAGCGCAAACTCAGCGGCGCGGCGGCCGCTGCGGGTTGGCGGTAGGCCTTGACGGCGTGGCAGTAGCGTCGGGGCGGGTGGCGATGAAGATCGCCACGCCGGTGAAGAAAAGCGCCAGCGCAACCAACAGCCAGAGAGAGGCGCCGCCCAGCCAGAGCGTAACGAAGCTGAAGGCTAACAGAGCATAGGCGGTGAGCTTGGCCCGGGGTGGGATAGCCCGCTGTTCGCGCCAGGCATAGAGGTAGGGGCCAAAGCGCGGGTGGTACAGTAGCCAGTTGACAAGCCGCGGCGAGCCTTTGGTGGCGGCCCACAGCGCCAGCAGCAGAAACGGCGTAGTGGGCAGCAGCGGCAGCACGATACCGGCGGCGCCGAGGCCAATACAAAGGTAGGCCAGTGCGCTCCAGGCTAGAGGGGCAAAACGCATGTCGAGCCTCCTTTGAGCGGTCAGCCGTGCTACATGGCGGCAAGCCAGGAAAGCGCGCTGTGCTGGTTGGCGGCTCCCAGAATGTAGGCAAACACCACCACGGCGGCAACGGCAAACAGCGCCCGGCTAGCCGGCGTAGCGCCGCGCTTGATCGCCACGGTACCGAGCAGGATATAGGTCACCAGCGCCACGATCTTCGCTGTAAGCCACCCCGGCAGCGGCCAGAAGTTGAGCAGCACGGCAAGCGCCACGCCAAACGCCAGCAGCGCGGTGTCGATGACATGCGGCGCAATTTTGACCCAGCGTGCCTTGAGCACGCTGTTTTCGTTGACCGACCAGAACGCCCGCAGCACAAAGAAGATAATGCTCAGATAGGCTGCGGTAACGTGCAGGTGCTTAAGGGCGGAGTAACTTTCCATGGGGGCGTTCCTGTTGTCAGTGTGTTCCGGCGCTAGCCGGCCTTGCCGTCCGGCCGCGGGCTCGCCAAGGGGACCACATAATAAAGGAGAAAGGCCACATAGCTGATGCACCACGCGATAATGGTCAGGCTATAAACCCAGTGGCTGGTTTGCGGATACAGCCATAGCCACGCTGAGCGCATCAGCGCTGCGAAGACCATCAGTCCCAGGGCGATGCCGATACCCGGCAGGGTGCGGATGATACGGCCGGTATGCCCAAGCGATACCCGAGACATCATCGACAGCATCATGGTGCCCATGCCGCCGATGGCAAGCGCGTGCAGCGCCGTTTCGATCCGTTGGCCGCCGGCGTGCTCGATGGCCCACATGAAAAGCCCCAGCGGAATGAAGGCGTAGCTGGCGTGCAGCCCCCACAGCAGCGGCTCGCGCAGGATCCCGACGTGATACCAGCGCGACAGCCGCCAGGCGTTGGCCGTCGCCGCTACCAGCAGCGCCGGCACCAGCAGCGCGTGAGCCAGCCCCAGCCCCGCAGCGGAGAGTATCTGCAGTACCAGCACGGCGACAATGCCGCCCAGACTGGCCGCTTCCAGCGGGCGCAGCCGGGAGGCCTGTTCGACCCCGAGCTTGCGCGAGGTAAAGAACGGAATCACCCGCCCGCCGAGCAGCGTCATAACCAAAACGATCAGCAGCATGGCAGAGTGGCTGGCTTCGCGAACCAGCGCGCCGTCGCCCTGCTGCGCGCCCAGGTGCATGGCGCCGTTGGCGCAGGCAAGCGCTACCAGCAGTGGCACAAACGCCAGGTTGCGCCACATGCGCACGGCAATCACCCGCCGGGCCATGGCTATCGCCGCACAGGGCAGAAACGCTACGTCCACTGCCAACAGCAGCGCCGGCGGCAGCGAGGCGCCGTAGGCTAAAAGCACGCGCGCGCCAAGCCACAGCGCGGCAAGCCCGAGAAGCGGCCAGCCGGCAAGGCCCGGCCGGCCGGTCCAGTTCTGCACCGCGGTGAGCAAAAACCCGACGATGATGGCGCTGCCAAAGCCGAACAGCATTTCGTGAGGGTGCCACCAGAACATGCCGCCGTAAGGCGACAGCCAGAGGTTGCCGTGCCAGAAAGCCAGCCAGGCGAGCAGGGCCAGCACGCTGAACACGGCACCGAGCAGGAAAAAGGGGCGAAACGCCAGGCGCATGAGCGGCAGGCGGCGAAGTAAGGTGGTTTCCTTCATGGACGATTCCTGACGGTTTTACTGGGGAATGCGTCTCAGCATACGAAAAACGCATTCGAAATGCATGATCTGCGTCAATGTGCTGCAGCGCCTAGCCAGAGCTATGCGATGACAGGTAGCGGGCAGCATGCGCCCACTTACTTACCTGTCATGGCGAGCGAAGCGTGGCCATCTCGGGGTTTCTTTACCGTGCCACCGCAGCCACGAGATCGCCACGTCGCTGCGCTCCTCGCGACGACAGTAGTGGGAAGCGTGCACCTATTTTTCCTGTGTCATAGCGAGCGAAGCGAAGCTATCTCGGTTTTTCTCGCTAACGGCACAGCACGAGATCGCCACGTCGCTACGCGACTCGCGACGACAGTAGAGGGAAATGTGCCCCACAGCCGCGGGATTGCCACGTCGCTGCGCACTGTTTAAGGAGCGCTGGAGCGCATGCGGCGACGCAGCAGAGGACCGACCACATAGGGCAGTACCAAGCCAATAGCGGCAAGCGCCCAGAGGCTGATGGCAAGCCCGCTGTTCCACAGGATCGTCCAGTCGCCGTCGGCAATGTCCAGCGCGTGGCGCAGGTTCTTTTCCATTTCCGGCCCCAGCAGCAGGCCGAGGATAACCGGTACCAGCGGTATTTCCAGCTTGCGCAATACGTAGCCCGCGGCGCCGAAGGCCACCATGAAATAAAGATCAAAGGTGGTGTTGCTGATCGAGTAAATGCCCACAAAGGCCACCATGGTGACCACCGGCAGCAGATACATCGGCGGCACCGAAAGCAGCTTGACGAAAATCCCCACCAGCGGAATATTCAGCAGCAGCAGCAAAAAGTTGCCGATCAGCAGCGCGGCGATCACGCCCCAGACGATGTCGGCGTTTTGCGTGAACATCAGCGGCCCGGGGGTAATATTCAGGGAAATCAGCAGCGCCAGCAGCACGGCCGTGGTGCCGCTTCCGGGAACGCCAAGGGTCAGCATGGGCACCAACGCCCCGCTCGAGGCGCCGTTGTTGCCGGCCTCGGGGCCGGCTACGCCGCGCGGATCGCCCTCACCGAAGTAGCCCTTTTTGCCCACGATCTTCTTTTCCAGGGTGTAGCCGATAAAGCTGCCCAGCGAAGCGCCGGCGCCGGGCAGCACGCCGGCGATAAAGCCGAGCGCGCCGCCCCGCAGGCTGGAAGGAATAATCGCTTTGATATCGGCAAAGGACAGCGACAGCTTGTTGACCGCCATTTTGGGAGCGCCGCCGCTGGCGCGCGCCTCGATAAAGAACAACAGCTCCGAAATGGCAAAGAGGCCGACAATGGCAATGATGAAGTCAACGCCTTCGTAAAGCTCCAGCACGCCGAAAGTGAAGCGCTGAACGCCGGTGTTATCAATGCCCATCGTCGCGATCATCAGGCCGATACAGGCCGCGACAATGGTTTTGACCGGGTTTTTGCCGGTAATGCCGCCAAGGGTGGCAAATGCGAGCAGGAATAGCGCAAAGTATTCCGCCGGGCCAAAGGTCAGAGCAAACCTGGCGAGCAGCGGCGCCAGCAGGATCAGCCCGATCGTGGCCACCAGGCTGCCGATGAACGAAGCCACCGCCGACACGGCCAGGGCTTCGGCGGCCTTGCCCTTTTGTGCCATGGGGTAGCCGTCCAGGCAGGTCATCATGGCGGGCTCGTCGCCGGGAATATTCAGCAGAATGGACGAAATGCGTCCGCCGTACATGGCCCCGGCGTAAACCGACGTCAACATGATCAGCGCGGTTTCGGGCGGCAGCCCCAGCGAAAAGGCCAGGGGAATCAAAATGGCCACGCCGTTGGCCGGGCCCAACCCGGGAAGGGCGCCGATCAGGGTGCCGAGAAAGGCGCCCAGCAGAGCAAACATCAGGTTGTGCGGCGCAAGCGCCACGCCGAAGCCGTCAATGAGAAAGCCGAGGGTTTCCATTAGCCTATCTCCAAAAAGCTTAACAGACCCAGCGGCAGGGCCAGATCCAGCACAAAGTTGAACAGCAAAAACACCACGACGCCGGAAACAAGGCCGGTCAGGTAGGCGCGAAGGGGTCTTGAGCCCATGCGCCAGCACAGCGTGCCCACGGCAAGGGTGGTGCTGATGATGAAGCCAAGCGGTGCCAGCAGCATGGCGTAGAGGATCAGTACCGCCACGGCAATGATCAGCTCGATGCCGGTACGGCTCAGCGGCCAGGCGTTATCCGGATCCGGGCGCACCACCAGATAAAGGCTGGACAGGCCCAGAAGGCCTGCCAGCAATAGCGGGAAGGTTTCGGGGCCAACCGACCCCGAACCGCCGAAAGGCACCGGAAGTTGGGTGGCGCCCCAGCCGTAAGCCACGGCCAGGACGATGAGCAAAATGCCAAAGACGCGGTCGTTCAGGCGCATCACTGGGTCAGCCCGATTTCCCGGGAAAGCTGTTCGATCTCGTCGATCTGATCGTGGACAAAGCTTTCAAATTCGCCGGCGCTCATGTGAAACGGCATCAGGCCGTTTTGCGTCATGACGTCTTGCCATTCCTCGCTTGAGTAGATGGTGTCCATGGCGTCGACCCAGTAGGACTTGGCATCGGCGGAAATATCAGCCGGCATGTAAAAGCCGCGCCAGTTGGGCCCCAGCGCATCGATGCCCTGCTCGCGCGCGGTGGGAATATCGCTGAACTCGCCGGGCAGGCGCTCTTCCGCGAGCACCGCTAGTACGCGCAGGTCGCCGGACTCCATAAAGCCCTGAGCTTCGGAAATATCGCCGGTGAAGGCATCGACGTGGCCGCCGACTACCTGGGTCATGGCTTCGCCGCCGTTGTTGTACGACAGGTAGGAGATGCGCGGCAGCGCCTCGACGTCAGCTGCCCTGGCGGCAATCAATACCTTGAGATGGTCCCAGCCACCTTTGGCGCTGCCGCCGGCAAACTTGACGCTGCGCGGGTCTTCCTTGAGGGCGTCCATCAGCGCGGGCAGGTCGTCGTACTCGGAGTCCGCGGCGACGGCAATGACCCCATAATCAGCGCCCAGCGCACCAATCCAGTTCACCATGTCGGCATCCATGCCCGGGAACTGCCCCTGGGCCAGCCGCGTGGTGGTCGCCGTGGAGGCGGCAACCAGCGTTTGCTCGTCGCCTTCGCGCTTGCTCACGGTATGGGCGTAGGCCACGCCGCCGCCGGCGCCGGCCATGTTGATGGTCTGCACGCTGCGCGGCACCAGCTCCAGGGTTTCCATGACGTTGCCCACGCTGCGGCAGGTAAAGTCCCAGCCGCCGCCGGGGTCGGCGGGCGCAATGCATTCCACCTTGCCTTCGGGCTCAAAAGCCAACACGCCGGTGCTGCCAAGCGCGAGCATGGCGGTGGCGATCAGCGTTAGCGGCGCCTTGCCGAATCGGGCGGCGGACGTCTTGTTCATCAAGGGGTGACGCATTGTTTTATTGAGCATGATCTGTCCTCACGGGCTACGTTGTGTTGTTGGTTTACCAAGGGGTTGCAGAACCCGGCAGGCTGCCTTACAGTTCTGTAAGGTAGAATTACCGTTCCTTAGAGTAGAAACTTAGGCAGAGTAAAAGGCACGGTCAACGTTGTGCCGTGCGATTGCGACTAAAGTTTGATCAGGGCAGCGTTAATGCTGAGGGTGCTGGGTTCATGGCTAACAACAGAGTAGAGGCCGTAGAGCGCGCCTTGACGGTGCTGGAAGCGTTCGATACGGCGACAGAAAGCTTCAGCCTGGCAGATCTCGCTCGCCACACCGGCTTTTATAAAAGCACGCTGCTGCGCCTGCTGGGGTCGCTGGCTCGCTTTGACTACGTGCGTCGTACCGAGGACGGTACCTGGCAGCTGGGAGATACGCCCGGGCGTCTGGCGCGGCGATACGCCGGCAGTCAGGGGCTGCTGGCGCGCGCGGAGCCTTATCTGGAGCAGCTAGCGGCCGAGCTTGAAGAAACCGCGGCGCTGCTTGAGCGCACGCCGGAAGGCGTCAAGTGCCTGCTGGCCGCGCTGCCGTCCCAGGCGCTGCGGCACAACCTGCAGGCGGGAATGGGCTGGGCCTTCGCGATGCCGGACGATCCGCGCCCCTCGATCCCGGGAGGCGAGATGCTCACGGTCGCGCTTCCGGGGCCGCCGCCGCTGCGCTGGCTGGCGGTCTCCGGGCCTGCGGAGCGGATCCCGAAGGCGCGGGCGTTAGCGCTTTTGCAAAAGGCGGCTGCCGCGCTGGGGGAGCAGGAAGCTGACGGCGGTGGGCCGTCATCCGCCTGACGTTTTCAAGGACGCCCTGTCATGCATATTGTACTGATTGAAGACGATACAATGCTGGCGCAAACCCTGAGCGAGCTGTTTGCCAGCGAAGGCTATCGTCTGACGCACCTGGCTCACGGCGATCGGGCCATGGCGTTGCTCGCCCCGAGCGATGCCGCCGAACCCGCCCACGGGGCGGACCTTGTCGTGCTGGATCTGAATTTGCCCGGCCCAGGCGGCCTTGAGGTGCTCGAGGCACTGCGCAAGCACGATACCGAAACGCCGGTATTGATACTGACGGCGCGCGGCGGAGTGGAAGACCGCGTGCACGGGCTCGACCTGGGCGCGGATGACTATCTGGCCAAGCCTTTCGCCCTGAGCGAGCTTGAAGCCCGGGTACGCGCCCTGCTGCGCCGGCGCGGGCGCGGCGGCGTGATCGCCTTTGGACCGCTCGAGCTGGATACCGCCACGCTGTCCTTTCGCTGCCACCGCCGGGAGCTTTCGCTGCCACCCCGTGAGCAGCGTTTGCTCGCCTGTCTGCTGCAGCATGCCGGGCAGCCGGTCGACAAGGCGCACCTGGTGGCAGAGGCGTTCGGTGCCGACAGCGTCGGCGATAACGCCATCGAAGTGTATATTCATCGCCTGCGTAAACGCCTGCCGGCGCCGCTTGTGCTGCGCACCGTGCGCGGGCTTGGCTACGCGCTGGAAATCGGCGAATGACGCCGGCGAAAAGCCTTTACGGCCGGCTTTTGGTTTGGCTTTCGCTGCCGCTGATCGCGCTGGGAAGCCTGCTGTTTACCCAGGCCTGGCGGGATGCCCAGGCCGCGGCGGATCGCGCTTTTGACCGTTTGCTGCAGGCCGCGACGCTGAGTATAGCCGAACAGGTGCAGTGGCAGGATGACCGGCTGTGGCTGGATTTGCCGCCGACCGCGCTGCAAATGCTCTCGGGGAAGCGCCAGGAGCGCGTTTTCTACACCCTGGTGGACGGCCAGGGGCGCTATATTACCGGCAATGCGCGCCTGCCCGCCCATCCCGGTGAGGACTCGCCGGAGGCGGATACGCTGCTCTATCAGAATACCCGGTGGCGCGGCATGGCCGTGCGCGAAGGCATACGCCGAACGCGGTTGGACGGCTGGCGCGACCGCAAGCGCTTTGCCGTTCGCGTGGCGCATACCCGGGAAGGGCGCACACGGCTCGCCAGCGACCTGTGGTGGAGCAGTCTCGCCACAATCCTCGGCATGGGCCTGCTGTCGATGGCCATGCTGCTGCTTGCCGTGCGCGCCGCGCTCGCCCCACTGACTCGGCTGCGCTACGCCATTCGTGCGCGCCATCCGCGCTCGCTGTCGCCGCTCGCGCTGACCTTGCCGCGGGAGCTGGCCGAGTTGCGCGAAGTGATCAACCAGCTGCTGGCACGAATGCGCCGCGTACGTGCGAATCAGGAACGCTTCATCGGCGATGCCTCGCATCAGCTGCGCACGCCGCTGGCGGGCATTGCCGCCCGCGCCGAGCTGGCGCTGCGCCAGACATCGCCGGGGCAGTGGCATGACGCGCTGGTTGCCATTCATGCGTCCAGCGAACGGACCGGGCGGTTGGCGACTCAGCTATTATCCCTGACGCGGCTGGAAAACCCCGAGTACGAGCCGGCGCCCGAGCGCATCGATCTTAATCGCTATGTGCGCCGGGCCCTGCACGAGCACTGGCCGGCGTTTCGCCAGGCGAAAATTGACCTGGGCGCGGACTGCGCCGAGACGCCGGTGATGGTGGACGCAACGCCGTGGCAGCTGGAGGAAGCCCTGAATAACCTGCTGGATAACGCTGGGCGCTACGGCGCCGATCGCGTCACTTTGGGCGCCGCCCCGGCGCCGCCCCGGCGCCGCCCCGGCGCCGCCGCGCCTGTGGGTGGAAGATAACGGCGCGGGTATCGCGGCGGCAGAGCGGCGGGTGGTGCTCCGGCCTTTTCATCGCGTCCACGACGATGGCGACGGCTCGGGGCTGGGGCTTGCCATCGTCGACAGCATCGCGCGAAACCACGGCGCCCGGCTGGCGCTGAGCGACGGAGAAGGGGGGATTGGCCTGTGCGTAACGCTCACCTTTACCGACCCGGCGGAGTAACGCTGCGAGCAATCTGCCGGCTTCTGGTGCTGCTCTTGCTGGCGGTGGCCTGGGGCAATAGCTCTGCCGCTTCGGGGCAGGCGAGCGGGGAGCGGACGGCCGCAGAGACCCTGCATCTGCCGGCCGCCGAGCCGGCAGAGGCCTCGTCGTCGCTCATCGTTCACGCGGCGCTGGATATGCCCCAGGCCCGGCCGCTGCTCAAGGCGTTTCATCGGCGCTACCCGCAAATTGAGGTTCGCTATCGCAACATGACGACGCTGGGCCTGTACGAGCGCTTCCTGGAGGATCCGGGCGGCGCCGACGTGGTGATTTCCTCGGCGATGCCCTGGCAGTTTTCGCTGGCCAACGACGGCTATGCCCAGTCGCCGGAGGCGGGCCTGCTGGCGCACTGGCCTGACTGGGCGCACTGGCGCCGGGAGCTGGTGGCCTTTACCTTTGAACCCATCGTGATGGTGTATCACCCCAAGTTAATGGAGCTGGCCGATCCGCCGGCGAACCATGCCCAGCTGCTTGCTTTGTTACACAAGCAGAAAAGCGCCCTGCAGGGGCGCGTGGCCACCTATGACCCGGCCAAAAGCGGCGCGGGCTACGGCTATGCGGTGGAAGAGTCGCGGCTTTCCCCGCGCTATTGGGAGCTGGTGGCGGGACTTGGCAGCGTGAACGCCGAGCTTAACACCACCACCGCACAAACCCTGCGGGGGCTTGCCGAGGGCCGCTACTGGCTGGGCTATAACCTCCTGGGTAGCTATGCCCGAGCCTTCGTTGACGAGCACTCTGAGCTTGAGCTGGTGATTCCCGACGACTATGCCCTGGTCGTGCAGCGGCTCGCCTTTATGGCGAAGCAGGCGCCGCACCCGGAGGCTGCCCGGCTTTTCATGGGCTTTCTGGTCAGCAAGGAAGGCCAGCAGGTCATCGCCACGGAGACGACGCTGGGGGCCATTCATCCCGAGGTGAGGGGCAGCGGCAGCGCCGCTAAGCTGCGTACCGAGATGGGCGCTGCCGTGCGTCCGGTAGAGCTTAATCCGCAGCTGCTGGCCGCGCTTGACCGGCTCAAGCGGCGTGCTTTGCTCACCCGCTGGCGGCGCGAGTTTCACCGGGAAAGCGAGGCGGAGGCCGCGGAATAACGGCCGCGATAGCCCCGAATAAGGCCGAGGACTATATGTCCACAGGAGCCGGGGACAGGTCAAAGAGGGGGTTCTACGCCATGGATGGCGTAGGTAGCGTCCAGGGAAGGATTTATAGCGCCCCCTCGCTGACCTGTTGACGGCTCAACTGCTTGATTGAGGCTAGCTGAAATAGCCCCAAATAAAGCCGAGGTCTTTTTCCCTGCCTGACGTCCTTGCTTTACACTGGCGACTTGCCTGTCTACCGGATTTAACGCCCCATGCTGGAATTTCTTCAAGGTTTCTCCTACGGGCTATTTCTTTCCTGTCTGCCCTGGTTGGTCATCGGCCTGGTGAGCCCGCGCCGCGCTCTGGGCACCCTGCGGCCCACGCGCTTGCAGGCGGTTGGCCGCTACGGCCTCGCCGTGCCCTTTGTGGCCGGGCTTTTGTGGCTGACCTCGCTGTGGGGCGGTTTTGGGCCGTCCCTGGGCGGCTGGCTGGCGGGGCTTGCCGCGGTGGCCGTCGCGGTTCCGCTGGAGCGCCGTTGGCGAGGCTGGCGGCAAAAGCGCCGGCAGCGGCGCGCGGACGTCCGGCGCGAGCGTAAAAGCGCCGCCCACCGGGCCGAGCAGGCCCGCCAGGCGCGGGAAAGCGGCGAAGAAATTCTTGACCCGGAGCACCCTCCGGCCGATGCGGACGACGTTACCCTGGCGCTCTGCGATGCCAAAAAGCGTCTGCTGGCGGCCCGGCAGCCGGCGCTTGCCGGGCAGGCGGACCGCCTTTACGGCCGCTATCGCAAGGCGATGGCGGTGCTGCTGGAGCGCTTCGAGGCAGGAGAGCTGGCCTTCGAGCGCGCTCGCTCGCTGGTTGCCGAGGTGTGTTTCGGCGCGGTGGACAACCTGACCGCTATGGCGTCCCGGGCCAGCGGCGTAGCGGGCGTGGACGCCGACGCCGTACGCCGCCGGCTGGCCGGAGAAGGCGAGCGGCTGAGCCAGGCAGAGCGGCTGGCCCTGGAGCGCCGCCTGGCGCTGGTGGAAGATACCCGCCGGCAGCTCCGTGAGCTTGGCGGGCGCAACGAAACCGCATTGACCGCGCTGGATAACATGGCGGTGGCCATGGCCCGGGTGGATACGCGCCGCCCCCAGGCGTCCGTCAGCGCGGACCAGGCGCTGGACGACCTGCAGCGCTTCGTCGCCGGGGCAGATCGCTATAGCCGTCATTCCTGAACTTGCTGGCCTGCCCGTAGTCGTTGAGTATTCCCCTTTTGTAAAAAGGATGCCCGATTTATGTCAACGTCGCAGGATCCACGTCATCAAGCGCTATACCTGCCGCCGGCGGAGGACGTTGCCGCCGAGCTGGAGCGCCCGTCTTTTGCCTCATCCGAGAGCGTCGCCTCGTCTGCCAGGGAGCGTCTGGCCGAGCAGGCGAAGCGCTTTGCGGACGCCTTGCTGGCTCAGGAGCACGAGCGCCAGTCCCGGCGACGCCACGTGGACGAGCTGGGCAGCGACGTCCAGCGCCAGGCCGCCTACCAGAGCGAACTGCTCAAGACGCCCATGCGTACGCTTGCCGAGCAGGGCGAGGAAGGCGGGCCGGTGACCCAGGCGCTGACCGGGCTGCGCAGCCGTATGCGCGAGCTTGACCCCCAGCGCCACCGGCTGTCTCGGCGGGGGATCGACCGCGTGCTGAAGTTCATCCCCGGTATGAGCACCGGCCTGGAGCGCTATTTTCACAAGTACGAAAGTGCCCAGCAGGCGCTGGACGCGATCATCCACGAGCTGGAGTCGGGAAAGGATCGGCTGGGCCGCGATAATCTCACCCTGGCGGACGACCAGCAGGCGCTGGAAGACGCCGCGGAAAAGCTCCAGGAGCAGATCGAGCTGGGCCAGCTGATCGATCAGCGCCTGGTGCACAGCGCCGAAGCGCTGCCGGCGGAAGACCCCGAGCGGCGCTTTATCGAAGAGGAGCTGCTGTTTCCGCTGCGCCAGCGCGTCGTCGATCTCCAGCAGCAGCTGGCGGTCAGCCAGCAGGGCGTGCTGGCGCTGGAGGTGCTCATCCGCAACAACCGCGAGCTGATGCGCGGGGTGGACAGGGCGATCAACGTCACCGTATCGGCGCTGAGCGTTGCCGTGACCGTAGCGCTGGGGCTTGCTAACCAGCGGCTGGTACTGGACAAGGTCGAGGCGCTCAACGCCACCACTTCGGACATGATCGCCGGCACTGCTCAGTCGCTGCGCCGCCAGGGCGCGGATATCCAGGCTCGCGCCGGGTCGGCGATGCTCGACATGGAGAAGCTCGAGCAGTCCTTTGACGACGTCATGGCGGCCATCGATGAGGTCTCCCGCTATCGCCGGGAAGCGCTGCCCCAGCTGGCGGAACAGGTCAGCCGTCTGGACGCGCTTTCCCGCCGGGGCGGTGACGCCATCGAGCGGATGCAGCGCGGCCGCGACGAGTCCTCACCTCGGTGAAGCGGGTACTCGTTTGCCTGGTGCTGATCGCCGTCGGCGTTGCCCTCGACAAGGGCCTCTGGGAGATCCCCAGGGAGTGGAACCCGTTGGCGCCGCTGCGCATTCAGGACCCGGTGACGCCGGTGACCGGCTGGAAGATCAAACGGCTCAGGGAGGATCGCGAGGGCTGCCTGGCAGCGCTGGAGAGCTTTCCCGATAAGGCGCTCGACTATCGGGCGCTCGAGGATTACGCGCCGGTTGCCAACTGCCCACTCACCAATGTCGTGCGCCTGAACGCCAGCGGCGTGTCGTTCAACCGCGGCTTTGTCGCCAGCTGCCCGCTGGCGCTTGGCTGGCTGATGTTTGAACATCACGTGCTGCAGCCGGCCGCCAGAGAGCACCTGGGCAGCCCGGTGCGGCGCGTTGAGCACTACGGCAGCTTTGCCTGCCGCAACATCTACGGGCGCCAGAACGCCCGACGCAGCGCCCATGCCACGGCGGACGCGTTGGACGTGGCGGCGTTTACCCTGGAAGACGGCCGCAGAGCCAGCGTGCTTGCCGACTGGCGGAACGAGGGCGAACGCGGCCGGTTTCTCCGGGAGCTTCACCGCGGCGCGTGCCGCCACTTTGCCACGGTGCTGGGGCCGGACTATAACGCCGCCCACGCCAATCATTTTCATTTGGCCATGGGCGGGTTCGGCACGTGCCGCTAGGCACGACCGGCAACGCCGCGTTGGCTAACCGATTTATCATGACATTTTGGAGCAGGCGCCCGTGGAAGCTGGACTGATGTATTCCGCCCTGGTGTTTCTGGTCGCGGCGGTGGCGGTGGTACCGCTGTGCAAGCGGCTGGGGCTGGGGGAAGTGCTTGGGTATCTGCTGGCGGGGGTGGCCATCGGCCCGGCCGCGCTCGGCCTGGTGCGCGAGCCGGAGCAGGTGCTGGGGTTTTCCCAGATCGGCATTGTGTTTCTGCTGTTTATCATCGGCCTGGAGCTCAAGCTCTCCCGGCTGAAGCTGATGCGCCGGGCGGTGTTTGTCTTTGGCGGCCTGCAGCTCCTTACCGCCAGCCTGGCCATCGCCGTCATTGCCTGGCTGCTGGGCCTATCGCCCACGGCGGCGCTGATCGTCGGCTTCGGCCTGGGGCTGAGCTCGACGCCGCTGGTGCTGCAGCTGCTCGGCGAGGGCGGTGAGATGCAGAGCCGCCAGGGGCGCTATGCCTTTTCCATTCTGCTGTTCCAGGACATGGCCACCATTCCGGTGCTGGCGCTGATTCCTTTTCTCGGCGCCGGGGCGAACCTTGACGGCAACTCGTCAGACGTTCTCGGGGATATTGTGCTGGGCCTCGGCGCCTTTGCGCTATTGATTCTCTGCGGGCGCTACCTGCTGCGTCCGCTTTTCCACCAGGTCGCCAAAATGCGCAGCCGCGAGATGTTCCTCGCCGCTGCCTTGATGGTGGTGTTGGGCGCCGCGCTGCTGATGGAGCAGGCGGGGCTGTCCATGGCGCTGGGTGCCTTCGTTGCCGGGGTGTTGCTGGCGGGCTCGGAGTATCGCCCGGCGATCGAGGCGGATATTCAGCCGTTCAAGGGCCTGCTGCTGGGGCTTTTCTTCATGGCGGTGGGGATGACCGCTCAGGTTGGGCTGCTGCTGGAAGAGCCCCTGCGCATTCTGCTGCTGGTGCTCGGGCTGTCGGTGGTCAAGTTTCTTATGCTGCTGGTGGCGACGCGGCTGTTTCGTCGACCCTGGGCCGTCGCCCTGCGGCTGGGGGTGCTCATGGGGCACGGCGGCGAGTTCGGTTTCGTGCTGTTTTCCACCGCGCTGTCCGCCGGCGTGTTGGAGGCGTCGCTGGCCGATACGCTGATCCTGATCGTGTCGCTTTCCATTGCGCTGGCGCCCCTGACCAATGCGCTGGCGCTGCGCTCTGGTTTGCTGGCGCACAAAAAGCCAACCCGGGAATACGACCGGCCCCAGGATCACGAGCCCCGGGTGCTGATCATCGGTTTCAGCCGCTTCGGGCAGGTGGTCGGGCGGGTGCTGCAGAGTTTGCAAATCCCCTTCACGGTATTGGACAGCGACCCCGAGCGGGTGGATTTCGTCCGCCGCTACGGCCACCAGGTATATTTCGGCGATGCCTCGCGGCTCGATCTGCTGGAGGCCGCCGGGGCAGGGCGCGCGCATCTGCTGGTGCTGGCGGTAAGCGAGGTGGATATGTCGCTGCGCGTGGCCGGCCTGATTCGGCGGCGCTTCCCCCGGGCCAGGCTGCTGGCCCGGGCGCGGGATCGCTACCATGCCCAGCAGCTGATGCGCCTGGGCGTTTCCGTGGTGATTCGCGAGCTGCTGCTGTCGAGCCTGGAAATGACCCGGCGGGTACTGATGGAACTGGGCGTCAAGGACGAAATTGCCCAGCACACCATCGAAACCTTCCACCGGCACGACGAGCATACCCTGGCGCGGCAGATGGAGGCGTCCCGGGAGGAACAGCAGCAGCCGCAGAGCCACGCCCAGGCTAACCGGGAACTGCAGGAGCTTTTCGAAGCGGACGCGGAAAGCCTGACCCCGGGCACTCTCGAGGAGCCGCCGCCGCGCCCCTGATCCGGCCTGCTGCCGGCCCGCCGGCGCTTTGCATTGCCGGCGTGCAGGCTTATGGTGGGAGGAGGATGCCTGCCGGCGTTGTGCCGGCGGCGGGCATGACAATCGGGAGGTGGACATGAGCCAGAAACGGGCGTTGACACAGCTTTACGTGTATTACGACGGCGCCTGCCCCATATGCCGACGCGACCGCGCTCGCTACGAGCAGTGGGCCGGCGAAACCGGCGATTCGGTTACCTGGTGCGATCTCAGCGAGTACGGCGAGCACCTGCACGCTATCGGCGTGGATCCCGACGTGGCGCTGCTGTCGCTGCATCTGGAAGACGCCGAAGGGCGCCTTTACGAAGGCATCGACGCCTACGTGCTGCTGATGAAGCGGGTGCCCCGGCTGCGGCCGGCGGCGTTTGCCATGGCGCTTCCGGGCGTCAAGCCCGTGCTGACGGCGGTCTACAAGCGCTGGGTGCGCCGCCGGCTGGCCCGGGAGGGGCGCCTTCCCTCCTGACGTCGCGCTTAGCGATCCAGCTCGTGGGCATAGCAGGGCGGCGACGCCACGGGGTCGCGGTCGGCGGCGTCTTCCTTTTCCAGCGCTTGCAGCACGCTTTCGCGCAGCGCCGGCAGGTGCGAGTCCTCAATGCGCCGGCTGGCGGTTAAAAGCGTCAGGCGCCCGGCCCGGGCGTAGCGCATCAGCGGCAGCAGCAGGTCGTCGTTGTCGGCAAGCTCCAGACCGTAGCGGGTATCGAACGCTGCCTGGCTGCGCCGGTCGCGCCGGTATTTGCGCCGCAGCGCGTTCGAGGGCGCCGCCTCAGGATGCCAGGCGCTTAGCTCAAGCGCCTCCCGCGCTTTGCCCCGGGGCCACAGGCGGTCAACCAGCACTCGGGCGCCGTCGTCCGGCTCGGCGGGGGCATACACGCGCTTCAGCGCAATCGAGTAGCTCACTGTGCCTCCTCCTTGTTCCTCACTGAACGTACAGTCTAGCAAACCTCCGGCAGAGCGTTTACCGCCTGCCGGAGGGGCGGCTATCTTGATTGCGGCGCAATGAGACCATAATCTGGCGCCTTATTCCGTCCTCCATTGATGCCGAGCCCTGAACCCGTGAAGCCCATCGCTTACGCCCCCGAGACAGCCGCTGAGCTGACGCCCGACGGCGACCGCTACTTCGACGGCATGGCGGAGAAGTTTGCCCGCTCGCTGTATAACGCCCCGCGGGGCGCGCTGCGCCTGGCGCTGCTCGATGAGCTGCTGCCCGAGATGCTTAACCTCGACGGCCAGCCGGCGCTGGACGTCGGCGGCGGCCTTGGCCAGCAGGCCGCCTGGCTTGCCCGGCGCGGCCATTCGGTCACGCTTGCCGAGCCGTCTGCGGATATGCTGGATTACGCCCGCCGTGAGTTTGCCGGGGAAGCCTTTGCCGAGCGCATTGAGTATCTGCAGGCGCCGCTGCAGGCCCTTGAGACGCGCGCTTCCGGCCCCTGGCCGCTGGTGATCTGCCACGCGGTGCTTGAGTGGCTGGGCGACCCCGAGTCCGCGGTGCTGACTCTTGGCCGGCTGCTGGCCCCCGGCGGCCAGCTGAGCCTGATGGTATTCAACCGCGACGCCCTGCGCTTTGCCAACGTGATCAAGGGCAACCGGCAAAAAGCGCTGGACGACCGCCTGGAAGGCTGGGGGCGCGGCAAGCGGCTGACGCCGGTGTCCCCGCTTACCCACGCCGATATCCAGCGCTTTGCCGAAGCCGCCGAGCTCGAGATCGAGGCCGCGGCGGGTGTTCGTATCTTTCAGGACTACCTGCGCGAGCCGGTGGCGGATGACGCCGACCGGGCGACGCTTTGGGCCCTTGAGCGTGCCTACTGCCGCACCGAGCCCCACTGGCGGCTGGGCCGCTATTTGCTGTATACCCTGCGCAAGCCATCCACAAAAGAGACCCTTCCATGAGTGCCCAGACGCCCAGCTGCCAGCTGCTTTCCCGCGACGCCTTCTTCGATGACCCGGACTTTGCCGGCTTCTGGGCGGTGGCGCCGCCGGACGACCCCTGGCTGGTGAGCGCTGCCGGGGGCACCATCAGCGCCGATGAAGCCACGCTTGAGCGTTGGCGCTTGGCCGATAAGCCTATTGCGTCCCCGCTTGGTCAGCCCCTTGAGGCGGTGCCGGCGGCGGTGCTGTTCTGGCCCAAGGCGCTGAAGCTTGCCGGCTGGTGGCTGGACTGGCTCAGCCAATCCCTGCCCGAAGGCACGCCGCTGGCAATAGTGGGCGAGCACGGCGGGGGTATTCGCCGAGCTTCGAAAATGCTCGCCGAGCGCGGGCTTGAGTGCGAAAAGCGCGACGGCGCCCGGCGCTGTTCGGTATTTGTCACCGTGACCCAAAAGCCTGAAGGCGCGCCGACGGATGCCGCCTGGGAGCGCTTCAGCGCCGGCGACATCACGCTTGCAAGCCACCCCGGCGTTTTCGGCCACGGCAAGGTGGACGAGGGCACCGCGCTACTGCTGGAAGCCCTTGAATCCACGCTTGGCGACGCTCCGCTCAGCGTTCTCGACGTGGGCTGCGGCGACGGCATTATCAGCGCCTGGCTTGCCCGCCGGGGGCATCGGGTCACGGCGGTGGACGTGAACCACTTCGCCGTGGAGGCAACCCGCTGCACTTTGGCCGCAAACGCCCTGGAAGGTCGGGTGCTGGCAAGCGACGTCTACGCCGGGCTTGAGGAAGACGTACGCTTTGACCTGATCGTGAGCAACCCGCCGTTTCATCAGGAGCGCAATATCGACTACGGCCCGGCGGGAAGGCTGATTGCCGAGGCGCCCGAGCGGCTGAACCGAGGCGGCCAGCTGGTGCTGGTCGCTAACGCTTTTTTGCCTTACGCCGAGCCGCTGGAACGGGCGATTGGCAAATTTGAGGTGCTCGCCGACAACCGCCGGTTTCGGGTGTATCGGGGTAAATAAGGTAACCGATGCATTCCTGTTTTTGCGTCGTTGCGAACGCAGTGAAGCAATCTCGGGATTTTACTATTGGCACAGTAATGAGATCGCCACGCTTCGCTCGCGATGACGCGTAGCTCGTAGGAGGGCGGCTATGCCGCGCGACGGGCGTCGATAGGCGCCCATAAAAAAACCGCGCGTCCCTGAAGGGGCGCGCGGTTTTGCGTTGGCAGCTACCGGCCGGGCGTTACAGCGCGGTCCAGAGCGCGACGTTGGGCGCAAGGCTCGAGTCCACCGACATCATCACGCTGAGCGCGGTGATGGTCAGGATGGAAAAGCCGAAGACCTGCTTGGCCCACTTCTCGTCGTCCCGGGCGCGGTAGCCCTCAAGGCCCAGGTAGAGCCAGTAGACCCCCATCACCAGGGCGACGGCGAAGTAGCCTACCCCGGCGTAGCCGGCCAGGCTAAGCGTGAGCGTGGCCACCACAAAGGCCAAAATGTAGCCGAGGATGTAGTGCTTGGCGGTTTCGATACCGCGCACCACCGGCAGCACCGGAATCGACGCGGCGCGGTAGTCTTCCCGGCGGAAGATGGCAATGGCGTAGGAGTGCGGCATCTGCCACAGGCAGAAGATCGCCAGCAGCGTCAGCGCGCCGGTATCGAGCTGCCCGGTGACCGCGCAGTAGCCCACCACCGGCGGGACTGCGCCGGAGAGGCTGCCGACCAGGGTGCCGAACTCCGAATGGCGCTTCATGTAGAGGCTGTAGGCCCCCACATAAATCGCAAAGCCGAAGGCGGCAAGTCCCACGGTCAGGGCGTTGGTGCCGAGAGCCAAAAGACCGAAGCCGCCGAGCCCCAGAAGGGTCGCGAATACCAGCGTGGCTGCCGGGGTGATCCGCCCCTGAACCAGCGGGCGGCTTTGCGTACGGCGCATGATCGCGTCGATATCGCGGTCGATGACGTTGTTGTACGCGCACCCCGACGCAATCACCAGGCCAAGCCCCACAAGCGTTGCGAGAAACAGCCAGGCGTCGAACTCGCCCCGGGCGGCGAGGAAAAAGCCGCCCATAACGGAGATAACGTTGCCGCCGATGATTCCCGGCTTGGTCAGGGTGACGAAGTCCTGGAAACGGCTCGGCGTCGCCACTAGCCGATCATCATATTGAGATGCAGGTGATGCATGATCCACAGCGAACCTCCCACGACCAGGGCCAGTATAGTGAGCGTGAAGATAAACGACGTCAGGTTCCAACCTTCGTCGGACTTGGTGTTCATGTGCATGAACATCACCAGCTGCACCAGAATCTGGGCGACCGCCATGGCCACGATAACGAGCACCGTCGTTGCGGTACTGAAGGCGCCGCTCATCACCGTGCCAAACGGGATCACCGTCAGCACAATGGAGAGGATCAGCCCCGTGACGTAGGTCTTGACGCTGCCGTGGCTGGCGCCGCCCGGTGCGGTATGCGAATCGCTCATATCACAGCACTCCCATCAGGTAGACGAAGGAGAAAACGCAGATCCAGACGATGTCCAGAAAGTGCCAGAACAGGCTCAGGCACATGATCCGCGGGCGGGTCATGTCGTTAAGCCCCTTGGTGGACACCTGGACCAGCATCACCAGGATCCAGATCAGGCCGAATGACACGTGCAGTCCGTGGGTGCCCACCAGGGTGAAGAACCCGGTGAGAAACGCGCTGCGATCCGGCCCGAAACCTTCCGCAATCAGGTGGTGAAACTCGTAAAGCTCCATCCCCACAAAGCCCGCGCCGAGCAGGAAGGTAATGCCCAGCCAGGCCTTGATCTGGCCGGCTCGGTCGGCGTTCATCGCGAGCACGGCCATGCCGTAGGTAAAGCTTGAGAACAGCAGCAGGAAGGTCTCGACCAGCACAAAGGGCAGCTCGAAGATCTCCCGGCCCGAGGGCCCGCCGGCCGTGCCCCCGGAGAGCACGGCGTAGGTGGCGAACAGCGAGCCAAAGATCACCAGGTCGCTCATCAGATAGACCCAGAAGCCGAAAACCGTGGTGCCGCCATCGTCGTGATGCTCGGCGTGGTCGTCCTGAACGGCCGCCGGGGCGTGTTGGTTAGTCATGGTTTGGGTTGCCATTATGCCCGCACCTCCACTCGGTTGGTGGGCTCGAGTTCGTCTCGACGCTGGAAGCGCTCGCGGTGTTCGCGCTCGATGCGCTCGACCTCGGCGGCGGGGACGTAGTAGTCGATGTCGTCGTTGAACACGCGCATCAGAAAGGCCACAAAGATGCCCGCACCGCTAAGCGCGGCCAGCCACCAGATATGCCACACCAGGGCAAAGCCCAGCGCAATGCTCAAAATGCCCATGACCGGGCCGGCCACGGTGTTTTTGGGCATGTGAATGTCCTCGTAGGGTCCGTGGCTGAGCAGCGCCTCGGCGCCGTTTTGCTGCTTGTCTTCCCAGAAGCTGTCGATGCCGGTGACGACCGGGAGGTGGGCATAGTTGTAGAACGGCGCCGGAGACGAGGTGGACCATTCAAAGGTCCGCGCGTCCCAGGGGTCGCCGGTAACGTCCAGGTTCTGCCGGCGATCGCGGACGCTGACGTAGAGCTGAATCACCGTGCAGGCAATGCCCGCCATGATGATCACGGCACCGACCCAGGCAACGATCATCAGCGGCTGCCAGTCGGCGTTGGCGTAGCTCTGCATGCGCCGCGCGGCACCGTAAAAGCTCAGCACGTAAAGCGGCATAAAGGCGGTGTAGAAGCCGATGAACCAGCACCAGAAGGCGCGCTTGCCCCATTTCTCGTTGAGCGTGAAGCCGAAGGCCTTGGGGAACCAGTAGGTGAGACCCGCCATCATACCGAAGACCACGGCGCCGATGATGACGTTGTGGAAGTGGGCGATGACAAAGAGGCTGTTGTGCAGCACGAAGTTGGCGCCGGGCACCGCGAGCATCACGCCGGTCATGCCGCCAAGCGTAAAGGTCACAATGAAGCCAAGGGTCCAAAGGATCGGCGAGGTGAACTGCAGGCTGCCGCGGAACATGGTGAACAGCCAGTTGAAGATCTTCACCCCGGTGGGGATGGCGATGATCATCGTAGCAATGCCGAAGAAGGCGTTGACGTTGGCACCGGCTCCCATGGTGAAGAAGTGGTGCAGCCAGACGATGAACGACAGCACCGTGATGCACACCGTCGCCCAGACCATGGTGGTATAGCCGAACAGCCGCTTGCGGGCGAACGTTGAGGTGACCTCGGAGAACACGCCGAAGGCCGGCAGCACCAGGATATACACTTCGGGGTGGCCCCAGGCCCAGATGAGATTGACGTACATCATCATGTTGCCGCCAAAGTCATTGGTGAAGAAGTGCATGCCGAAGTAGCGATCCAGGGTGAGCATCGCAATGGTCGCGGTGAGGATCGGGAAAGACGCGATGATCAGCACGTTGGCGCACAGCGACGTCCAGGTGAAGATCGGCATGCGGAACATCTTCATGCCCTTGGTGCGCATCTTGAGGATGGTCACAAAGAAGTTGATACCGGTAAGCGTCGTGCCGATCCCCGATATCTGCAGCGCCCATATCCAGTAGTCCACGCCGACGTCGGGGCTGTACTGAAGCTCCGACAGCGGGGCGTAGGCCAGCCAGCCGGTCTTGGCAAATTCGCCGATGAACAGCGACAGGTTGACCAGCACCACGCCGGCGGCAAACAGCCAGAAGCTCAGGTTGTTGAGAAACGGGAAAGCCACGTCGCGCGCGCCGATCTGCAGCGGCACCACCAGGTTCATCAGGCCGATGACCATGGCCATGGCGACAAAGAAGATCATGATCACGCCGTGGGCGGTAAATATCTGATCAAAGTGCTCGGGCGGCAGATAGCCCGTCGCGCCCCCGGCGGCCATGGCCTGCTGGGTACGCATCATGATGGCATCGGAGAAGCCGCGCACCAGCATGACCAGAGCGACGAGGAAATACATGATGCCGAGTTTCTTGTGGTCGACGGTGGTAATCCACTCCGACCACAGGTACTGCCATTTCTTGAAGTAGGTGATCGCCCCCAGCAGCAGCGCTGCCACTACCGCAATAGCCGCAACGGTACCCATGATGATGGGCTCGTGGACGGGGATCGCCTCCAGACTCAGTTTTCCGAACATGGTTTACTCCGCTGCCTCCGCGTTTAGCAGTGCCTTGCCATCGCTTGATGACGGGCCATCCGCCTCGCGGCCGGTATGAAAGCTTTGCAGGATGTCTTCATAAAGACCGGGCGATATCTCGGAGAAATACTTCACCGGGACGTCCCGGGTGGGGAGCGCCAGATGGTCGTACTGCTCGGGGAACGTCAGGGTCTTGTCGGACTCGCGCGCCTTGGCGACCCAGTCGTCAAAGCCTTCCTGGGACGTGGCAATGGCGTCGAACGTCATGCCGGCAAAGCCCGATCCGCTGTAGTTGGTCGAGCGCCCCGGGTAGGTGCCCTGTTCGTCGGCGATCAGATGAACGTCGTTGTCCATGCCCGCCATGGCGTAGATCTGGCTGCCCAGGCGCGGAATGAAAAACGAGTTCATCACCGACCCCGACGTCACCCGGAAGCGCACCGGTACATCCTCGGGGAAGGCCACTTCGTTAACCGTGGCAATGCCTTCTTCGGGATAGATAAAAAGCCACTTCCAGTCCAGCGAAACGACCTGGATTTCCATGGGCTCGGCGTCGCTTTCCAGCGGCTTGTGGGGGTCGAGGCTGTGGGTGGTTTTCCACGTCAGCGTCGCGAGAATCGCGATAATGACGCAGGGGATCAGCCAAACTACCACCTCGATGGCGTTGGAGTGAGCCCAGTCCGGCTCATAGACCGCGGTCTTGCTGCTGCGGCGGTAGCGTACGGCAAACCACAGGGTCATGCCGATCACCGGGATAACCACGAGCAGCATCAGGCCGAAAGCGGTAAGGATCAGCCACGTTTGTTCATGGCCGATCTGCCCCCGGGAGTCCAGCAGGGCAGACCCGCACCCCGCCAGCAGCAGCGGTAGCGTGATCAGCAGCAAGGTACCGATGGCGCGCGTAAAGCTCTTTCTTCTCATCTTGCGACCTCGTGGGAGTGAAGAGACGAGCGCGCTTTCGGGCCGGTCAGGCGCCGGAGCCAACGGATTGACGGACGTCGACAGAGGGGTCGTGTCCTCGCGGCAGCGTTGGCAGGCTAGTTATTAGCAGGCTAACGGGTTGCGTGAGACTGACTCTTAACGGCTGGATGTCGGTATTGGCTGACGAGGTCCTGACGGTAAGAAGGCGCGCCGTCTGGCGTAGGCCGCAGGTAAAGCCAGTGCGTCTGTCCGGTAAAAGGGAGGGAAAACCGGAGCAAACGCAGCGGCTTTAACCGCGGAGTGCGCATTATTAAACAGGAAAAACCGCGCTGTGAAGCGACGTTTTGCCACACCCCTGCCGCGCCGGAGATTGATTTGGGTCAAGGCAGACGCTCACCTTCGCGTTCAAGGCCCGCAGCGGCAGGGCAAGGCGGCAAGCGCTCAGGGGATCGGTGCGTAGTCGATGCCGGTGACGATATAGTGCTGCTGGCCGCCGGGTGCGGCCACGGTGACGTCGTCGTCCACGGCCTTGCCCAAAAGCGCCCGGGCCAGCGGTGCGTCGACGCTGATCCAGCGCTTGCGGGTGTCGGTCTCGTCGTGGCCGACAATGCGCAGGGTTAGCGTCTCGCCGTCGTCGTCCTCAAGCTCGACAAAGGCGCCGAAGAATACCTTGTCGGTGTCCGCCGGCAGGCGATCGACTACCTGGAGCTCGTCGAGGCGCTTGGTCAGGTAGCGGATGCGGCCCAGCACCCGGCCGAGCTCTTTCTTGTTGTAGGTGTAGTCGGCGTTTTCCGAGCGGTCGCCCTGGGCGGCGGCTTCGCCCACCTTGGTGGAAAGCGCCGGGCGCTTCACCCGAGCCAGGTGATCGAGAATGCCGCGCAGGCGCTCGGCCCCCTCGGCGGTGATCAGGTTGCTCTTGGGTTCCTGGCGCGGATCCTTGGCCGGGTCGCGCCAGCGGGTCATGTTTCTGCCTTTCATCTAGGCTCCTTGTTAACCGTCGCGCGCTGTCAGCGGCTGCCCACTTTAGGCCGGCAGGGCTGCGTTGCCAAGCCGGTGCCCATTGGCATTTCAAGCCGTCAGCGCCGATAATGGGGCGATATTGAACCGGGCCGGGAGCTGTTGAATGATATCCACATCCGACGAATCGCGACTGCCTGCCAGGTCGTTATTGACGCCGCCGTTTACCGGCGAGGACGTCGATATCGCCTCGCGCGAGGTGCTGCAGCAGGGCTTTTTCCACGTGGAAGCGCTGACCCTGCGCCACCGCCTGTTCGAGGGCGGCTGGAGCGACACCGTGCGCCGCGAACTTCATTGCCGCCATGGCGCGGTGGGCGTGCTGCTTTACGACGTGGCGCTGGATTCGCTGGTGTTTGTCGAGCAGTTCCGCGTCGGCGCGGTGGATGATTCTTCCTCGCCGTGGAAGCTTGAGCTGGTGGCGGGGCTCAAGGACCGCGATGAAAGCGAAGAGGAAGTGGTCCGTCGGGAAGCGCAGGAAGAGGCCGGCTGCACGGTTCAGGAGCTGACCCGGCTGCACCGCTATTACCCCAGCCCCGGTGCCTGTAACGAGCGGGTCACACTGTTCTGCGCGCTGGTCGATGCCGCCCATCTGGGCGGCGTGCACGGCGCGGCAGACGAGCACGAGGACATCCGCGTGCATGTGGTACCCTTCGCCGATGCCTGGGAACTCATGGAAGCGGGGCGACTCGATAACGCCATGACGCTGATCGGCATGCACTGGCTTGCCGGCAGGCGCGCCTCGCTGCGCGCCCTTCCCGAGCACGCGCGCCGCTTCGGCGCGACGACCGCGCAATAATTCGAGCAGGAGCGAACATGGCACGAAGCGCCTACGTCACCGATCTGAAAACGCTGCAGGGCGAATGCAGCGCCAACTATCTGCGGCTGCTGCGCCTTGTCGGCGACATGGAGCAGGGGCAGCAGCGCGAGATCGGTCTGGGCGACGCACCCGATGACGCCGAGGTGAAGAGCGCCTTTGCCCTGCGCCTGCACGTGCGGCAAAACGCGCCTTACACCACCCTGGTCGAAATCAGCCAGACCGGCCCGCTGGACCGCGTGGTCGAACGCCCCAGGATGCGCGTGCATCTCTATCACGACGTGCGCATGGCCGAAGTCATCGACTTTCAGCGCGAGCGCCACTTCAGCGGGCGCTACCGCTACCCCAATCCGCGCATGCATCAGCCCGACGAAAAGCTCCAGCTCAACCGCTTTCTGGGCGAATGGCTGGCCCACGGCTTGGCTCACGGGCGCAGCGCCTTCGTCGCCGAAACCCCCTGAGCGCGGCTGACGCAGTGCGAGTATCTCCCGTCGATAAAAGCCCGCCCATGAAACTGGTTCAGATTACCGATACTCACCTTCACGCCGATCCGCTGGCGCGCTCGCGCACCGGCGTGCCCCTTGCTCAGCTGGAAGCGGTGATCGCCGCGGTGAGGGCCGAGCGCCCGGACGCGGTGGTCGTTACCGGCGATATCAGCCAGGACGAAACGCCTGCTTCCTACGCCGCCGCCGCGCGGCTGTTTGGTACGCTGCCGTGCCCCTGGTATTGGCTTCCCGGCAACCACGACCGGCTGGATTTGATGGCTGCCGAGCGCGAGCTGGTCGACGCCGTAGACCTCGGCACCTGGCGCATGCTGCTGCTCAATACCCGGGTGCCGGGCAAGCCCCACGGCGCGCTGGGGGCAGAAAAGCTCGCCGCGCTGGCGGCCTGGCTGGAAGGCAACGACCGCCCGGTGCTGATCGCCATGCACCATCCGCCGGTGGCGGTCGGGGCCGCGTGGATGGACGCCATCGGCCTTGAAGATAGCGAAGCCTTCTGGCGCACGCTGGCACACTACCCCCAGGTGCAAACGGTGCTGTTCGGCCACGCTCACCAGGCGTTTGCCCGCGGCGTAGCGTGCGCGGAGCACCGCGTTCAGGTCTACGGCTGCCCGGCCGCGGCGGATCAGTTTCTGCCCGATGCGGTAAGCTTCGCCGTGGACGCCGAAGCTAGCCCCGGCTACCGGGTGATGACCCTGAGCGAGAGCGGTTTCAGCACTCGGCTAGAGCGCGTGGCGGCGTTTGCCGCGAGTTCTGGCAGCGAGTAGCCTGTGATGCTTTATCTTTTATGTAATAGTTATACAAGCGTTATGCAATCCACTGGGCGGCAGTAAAGCGTCCTCTGCAGGGAGTTGGGCGTTATGAAACAGGGGCTGCGACGCGTCACGTATTTTTTCCGGCGGCTGGCCCACGTGGCGGCCTCGCCCGTACGTCGAGACAACGGCCGCGGAGGCACGGTGGTGCACCCGTATCGCGGCTACGGCTCCCGGGAAGAGGCGTTCGTCATGGGGCGGGTGTACCGCCAGATGGCCTTGGGGCGGATGATCCCCCGGCGCGGCGCGCTGCGCGATACCGCCGACGTCGCCCGGCGGATACTGCGCCGGGGCGTGGTGCGAGCCGAGGTCGACGTGCGCCTGGGGGGTAACCATCGCCAGGTGGTGACCGACCGCGACGGCTATTTCAACGTGCGCCTGCCGCTGGGAATCCCGCTGCCCGTGGAAGTCTCCTGGCACCGCGCCGATATTGAAGTGAGCACCGCGGCTGACCGCCTGGTGCGCACTCACACGGAAGTCTACGTTCCCGCCGAGGAAACCGATCTGCTGGTGATCAGCGATATCGACGACACGGTGATGTTCACCGGCGTGGCTGAGAAGCTCAAGATGCTCTACCGGCTGTTTGTGAAAACCGCCGAGCGGCGCACGGCGTTTCCCGGCGTGGCGGCGCTTTACCAGGCGCTTCATCGGGGAGCGGACGGCAAGCTGGAGCGGCCGATTCTCTACGTATCCCGGGGGCCCTGGGCGATTTATGAAATGCTCGAGGCGTTTTTCCAGATCAACCGTATTCCCGTGGGGCCGATTTTATTTCTGCGCGAGTGGGGGCTTTCCTGGCGCCACCCCTGGCCGCGAAAGGCCGAGGATCATAAGCGCGAGCTGATCGAGCGGATGCTCAGGCTGTTCGACGACGTCCCCTGCGTGCTGATCGGCGACAGCGGTCAGCACGACCCCGAAGTCTATACCGAGATCGTCAAGGCCCACCCGGGGCGCATCGCGGCGATCTATATCCGCCGGGTGGACAATAATCCCGACCGCGAAGCCGCCATCAACCGGCTGCGCGAAGAGCTTGTGGGCAGCGACTGCGAGCTGATACTCGCCGCCGACAGTCTGAAAATGGCCCGCCACGCCCACCACCGCGGGTTTATTTCGGCCCACGGCCGCGAGGCCGTAAGGCGCAACGTTCGCGACCATCCTGAGGCTGCAGAGAGCACAGACGACGCCGAAAGCGAAGGCGGCTAGCGCGGTTTGCCGGCGATGACCACGGCCCTGCGCGGCGCCGGATAGCCTTCCACGGTGCGGGTGATATCGTCAGGGTCGAGAAAGTCGGCAAGCGATTGGTAGGTCATCCACTCGGTTGAGCGCTGCTCGTCAAGCGTGGTCGCCGCTTCGTCGACCACGCGGACGTTCTCAAGGCCGCAGCGCTCGAGCCAGTGGCAAAGCGCCCGGGAAGACGGCAGGAAGTAGACGTTGGGCATCGCCGCGTAGCGGCTGCCGGGCAGCATGACGGTGTGTTCGTCGCCTTCCACCACCAGGGTTTCCAGCACCAGTTCGCCGCCGGGGGCGAGCGCGTCTTTCAGCTGCTGAATATGCTCAAGGGGCGAGGGGCGGTGGTAGAGCACGCCCATGGAAAACACCGTGTCGAAGAACCCAAGCGTCTCGGGCACGTCCTCGATGCCTACGGGCAGAAAGTGCGTGCGCCCGCCGTCGGCGTCGCCGACAAAGTGGCGCACCGCCTGAAACTGCCAGTAGAACCGCGGCGAGGGGTCGATCACCAGGGCGAAGGCCGCGCCGGCGCCCGCCATGCGCCAGGCGTGATAGCCGCTGCCGCCGCCGACGTCGAGCACTTTTTGGCCCTCGAGCGGGGCCAGGTGCGGGACGACGCGCTGCCACTTCCAGTCCGAGCGCCATTCGGTGTCGATCTCGACCCCGCCGAGCGAATACGGCCCTTTCCGCCAGGGTGCGAGTTTCTTCAGCAGATTTTCACACTGGCGCCGGCGGCTGTCATCAAGCGTTACCTCCACGCTCACGGTGTCGGCATCAAGCGTGACTCGATGCCGGTCGGGCAGTTCGGGCAGCTTGGCCACGGCCTTTTCCCAGCTGGGCAGGTCGCCGTGGCGGCGGCGGTCGAGCCCGGCGGCCAGCTGCTCGGGCAGCCGGGAAAGCCACTCGGTGAGCCCCTGGTCGAGAAACGCCTGGTAGAGCGCGCGCTGGTCGTCGGTCAGAGTCGTTGGCTGCGCCATGCCGTCAGCCCTCCTTGAAGGCGATCATGGAGGCAAAGTTGAGGTATTGAAACCAGGTCATCGAGCGGGCAAAGCCCGAGCGTGCAAGGCGGGCGTGGTGCGCCTCCAGGGTGTCCGGGACCAGCACGTTCTCAAGCGCGGTGCGTTTTTGACTGATTTCCATATCGCTGTAGCCGTTGGCGCGCTTGAAGTCGTGGTAGCGCTCCACCCGCCAGGCGTTGTCGTACTCGTCGGCGTCGACGGTCTTTTCCGACAGCACCAGCACGCCGCCGGGTTCCAGCGCCCGGTAGAGCCTTGCCAGCAGGGCGTCGCGGTCTTCCGGGGGCAGAAACTGCAGGGTGAAGTTGAGCATGATCATGCCCGCCGGGGCGTATTCCACCTCGCGGATATCGGCGACCTCCACCTGCATGGCGTGCTCGGGGCACTCGTCGGTAAAGGTTTGCCGGGCGCGCTCGACCATGGCCGGGGACAGATCAAGGCCCACGTAGTCAAAAGCGTCCGGGGGCAGGGCACCGGCAAGCGCCAGCCCGCCGGCGCCGAGCGAGCAGCCCAGGTCATACACCCGGGCGCCGTGGCGCAGGTGGCGCTCGGCAATCAGTCCCAGCATGCCCAGTACCTGGCCGTAGCCGGGCACCGAGCGGCGGATCATGTCGGGAAAGCACGCCACGACTTTCTCGTCGAAGGAAAACCGCGCCACCCGGTCAAGGGGTGTCGAAAAGATGGCGTCACGGTAAGATGCATCACTCATGGGGCAGGCCGATCCGTAAAAACGATCCGTCGAGAATGAGGCCATAGTTTACGCGCCCCGCCATGACGCGAACAGACTCCGTTTCAAAAACGCGTGCCAGAAGGAGAGGGCCAGATGGCCAACGTTGAACCCACCACCCCCGACAGACTGCCCGCCTGGCAGGCGCTTTTGCGCCACGCCGAGGCGCACAAACACAGCCACGTGGCCGCGCTTTTTGCCGAGGAGGGGCAAGAGCACCGCTTTGCCCGCTTCAGCCGTCGGGTGGCCGGGCTGACGCTGGACCTTTCCAAGCAGCGTTGGGATGAGGACACGCTGAACCAGCTGCTGGCGCTGGCCCGGGAAGCCGGCGTACCGGAGGCCATCGAAGGCTTGCTCAGCGGCCAGCGGATGAACCAGAGCGAAAACCGCCCGGCGCTGCATACCGCGCTGCGCCTGCCGGCGGGCGCGACGCTCGAGGTGGAAGGCGAAGACGTGGTCGGCGCGGTACAGGAAAGCCTTTCGCGGATGGAAAGTCTGGTCAAGCGGCTGCACGCCGGGCAGTGGCGGGGAGCGACGGGCAAGCCCATCCGCCGGGTGGTCAACCTGGGCGTGGGCGGCTCGGACCTGGGGCCGCAGATGGTGACCCATGCGCTGGCAGACTTTCGCCCCGACGATATTCATCGGCTGAAGATCCACTTTGCCTCGACCATGGACGGCTCCCAGCTTGTCGACTATCTCAGCCGCCTGGACCCGGAAACCACGCTGTTCGTGCTCTCATCGAAGTCGTTTACCACGGTGGATACGCTGTCCAACGCCGGTACCGCCCGGGACTGGCTGATTTCGCGCCTTACGCCCAAGGGGGCCGCGCCCATCAGCGCCGAGCTGATCATTCGCCAGCATTTCATCGGGGTGTCGGCCAGCCCGGAAAAAATGACCGCCTGGGGAATCGCTCCGGCCCATCAGCTGCGCTTTTGGGAGTGGGTCGGCGGGCGCTACTCGCTGTGGGGCACCATTGGGCTGCCCATCGCGCTGGTGATCGGCATGGCCAACTTTCGCCGCCTGCTGGCCGGCGCCCACGCCATGGACGACCATTTCGCCCGGGCCAATCTGGAAGACAACGCCCCGGTCATGCTCGCCCTTGCCGGCATTTGGAACGTCAATTTTCTGGATATTCGCGCCCACTCGATTCTGCCCTACGACGGCCGCCTGGAGTATTTCTCGGCGTATCTTGAACAGCTGGAAATGGAATCCAACGGCAAATCGGTAACGCGAAACGGCGAGGCCGCCGAGTATTCCACCTGCCCGGTGCTCTGGGGGCAGCTTGGCCCCAACGCCCAGCACGCCTTTTACCAGCTGCTGCACCAGGGCACCCAGCCGGTGGTGTGCGATTTTATTGCGCCGCTTACGCGCTATGACGACGTAAAGGACGCCGAAACCCGCCGGCTGCTCCAGTCCCAGCACCGCTTGACGCTGGCCAACTGCTTTGCCCAGTCGCGGCTTTTGATGCTGGGCGACGAGGCCATCGACGACGATACGCCGCGCCCGGCGCACAAGCGCTATCGCGGCAACCAGCCCTCGACCACGGTGCTGCTGGACCGCCTGACGCCGGAAATCCTGGGCTCGCTGATTGCCCTTTACGAGCACAAGGTGTTCGTTCAGGCAACGATCTGGGGCATCAACCCCTTCGATCAGTGGGGGGTGGAGCTTGGCAAGCAGATCGCCGGGCAGACCCAGCAAATTCTCGAAGGCGACGCCGAGCCCGACGGCATGGATGCCTCCACCCGGGGGCTGATGGAAGCCTTTTGGGCAGCGGGTGGCGGCCCGCCCGAATGAGCTTCTCGTCGTTCGCCAGGCGGAGACGGCCGAGCTCGACACGAAAAAAGGCCCGAACCGGATAGCGGTTCGGGCCTTGGCGTTAGCGTTCGCCGTTAACCGGCGCGCTAGTCCAGCTGTGGCAGCAGCGACTCCACGCTTTCCCTGGCGTCGCCGTAGAACATTCGCGTGTTCTCCTTGAAGAACAGCGGGTTCTCGATGCCGGAATAGCCGGTTCCCTGGCCGCGTTTGCTGACGAAGACGTTCTTGGCTTCCCACACCTTGAGCACCGGCATGCCGGCAATGGGGCTGTTGGGATCCTCCTGGGCTGCCGGGTTGACGATGTCGTTGGAGCCGATGACGATCACCACGTCGGTCGAGGCGAAGTCGTCGTTGATCTCGTCCATCTCCAGCACGATATCGTAGGGCACTTTGGCCTCGGCCAGCAGCACGTTCATGTGGCCGGGCAGGCGTCCTGCCACCGGGTGAATAGCAAAGCGCACCTCCTTGTCGGCATCGCGCAGCTTGCGTACCAGGTCGCTCACCGCGTTCTGCGCCTGGGCCACCGCCATGCCGTAGCCCGGCACGATGATGACGCTGTCGGCATCGTTGAGCGCGCTGGCCACGCCGCCCGAATCGATGGCGATCTGTTCGCCCTCGATCTCGGCGGCCGGCCCCTGGCTGCCGCCGAAGCCGCCCAGGATTACGTTGAGGAACTTGCGGTTCATCGCCTTGCACATGATGTAGGACAGAATTGCACCCGACGACCCCACCAGCGCACCGGTGACGATCAGCAAATCGCTTGAGAGCGTGAAACCGATGGCCGCCGCCGCCCAGCCGGAGTAGCTGTTAAGCATGGAGACCACCACCGGCATGTCCGCGCCGCCGATGCCCATGATCAGGTGCCAGCCGATGAAGAAGGCCAGCAGCGCCAGCAGCAAAATCGTCCAGAATCCCGCGCCGTTGATATAGACAATCGCCAGCAGCAGTGAAAGCGCCGCGGCGCCGGCGTTGAGCAGGTGCCCGCCGGGAAACTGCCTGGGCTTGCCGTCGATCTTGCCGGAAAGCTTGCCAAAGGCGATCACCGAACCGGTGAAGGTCACCGCGCCGATGAACACCCCCAGCACGACCTCGACCTGCAGAAAGGTCAGCTCGGCCGGGGTCTTTTCCGCGACCAGGGCGGCAAAGGCGGAGAATTCATCGCTTGCGCTGCGAAGCGTCTGGCTGGCCAGCACCCGCCGCCGCTCAAGGTCGGCGTTAAAGCCGACAAACACCGCCGCGAGCCCCACAAAGGAGTGCAGCGCTGCGACCAGCTGCGGCATCTGGGTCATCTCGACCCGCTTGGCGATATAGGCGCCGATAGCGCCGCCGATGATGACCAGCGGCACCAGCCAGCCGAAGCCGCCCACCCCCGGGCCAAGCGCGGTGAATACCACCGCAATGGCCATGCCGACGATGCCGTACCATACCGCGCGCTTGGCTTTTTCCTGATTACTCAGCCCGCCCAGGGACAGGATGAACAAGACACTGGCCGCAATGGCGGCGGCAGTGACGAACTGTTGTCCTAGCATTTATTAGTCTCCACCGCTCAGGATTTCTGGAACATGGCGAGCATGCGACGCGTCACCAGGAAGCCGCCAAAGATGTTGATCGAGGCGATCAGCACCGAAATGCCGGCCAATAACGCCACCGGTACGCTGCCGGAGCCGATCTGCAGGATCGCGCCCAGAATGATGATGCTGGAAATCGCGTTGGTCACCGCCATCAGCGGCGTATGCAGGGAGTGGCTGACGTTCCAGATCACCTGGTAGCCGACGAAGCAGGCCAGCACAAAGACGATGAAGTGCTGCATGAAGGAGGGCGGCGCCACCATGCCCAGCAGCAGCATCAGCGCACCGCCCACAACCAGCATGGACACCTGGCTTTTGGTCTGCTTCTTGAAGGCGGCCGTCTCGGCGGCCTGCTTTTCTTCGCGGGTTGGCTCCTTTTCCTTGGGTTTGGGCTTGGCCGCGGCGATGGCCTTCACCTTGGGCGGCGGCGGCGGGTAAGTAATCTCGCCCTGGTGGGTCACGGTGACGCCGCGGATCACGTCGTCTGCCATGTCGTGTACGATCTGGCCGTCCTTTTCAGGCGTCAGGTCGGTGAGCATGTGACGGATATTATTGCCGTAGAGCAGCGAAGCCTGCGTTGCCATACGCGACGGGAAGTCGGTGAAGCCAGCAACGATCACGCCGTTGTCGGTAACGATGCGCTGGTCGGGCACGGTAAGGTCGCAGTTGCCGCCGCGTTCGGCGGCCAGGTCGATCACCACCGAGCCCGGCTTCATGGCAGCGACCATGTCCTCGAGCCACAGCTTGGGTGCGGGGCGGCCCGGGATCAGCGCCGTGGTGATCACGATATCGACGTCGGGCGCCTGCTCGCGGAACAGCGCCAGCTGCTTCTCGCGAAACTCGGGGCTCGAGGGCGCCGCGTAGCCACCGCTCTCCGAGCCGTCCTGACTGTCCTCGAAGTCGAGGAACAGGAACTCGGCGCCCATGGATTCGATCTGCTCGGCCACTTCCGGGCGCACGTCGAAGGCGCGCACCACGGCCCCCAGGCTGGTAGCGGTGCCGATGGCGGCAAGCCCGGCGACGCCGGCGCCGACCACCAGCACCTTGGCCGGCGGCACCTTGCCCGCGGCGGTCACCTGGCCGGTAAAGAAGCGGCCAAACTGATTGCCCGCCTCGATGACGGCACGGTAGCCGACGATATTGGCGGTGGACGATAGAGCATCCATCTTCTGGGCGCGCGAGATACGCGGCACCATGTCCATGGCGATCACGGTAGCGCCGGTCGCCTGGCAGCGCTCCAGCATCGCTTCGTTCTGGGCCGGCCAGAAAAACGAGATCAGCGTCTGATTCTTGCGCAGGTAGCCGGCCTCGGTGTCGTTGGGCTCGCGCACCTTGATCACGGTATCTACCGCCTGCCACAGCGCCTCGGCCCCGTCGACCAGTGTAACGCCCGCCTCACGATAGGCCGCATCGGTGAAACCCGCGGCTTCGCCGGCACCGGCTTCCAGGTAGCATTCGTGACCAAGCTTTTGTATCTGGAGCGCACTATCCGGCGTTAGCGCGACGCGCGCCTCACCGGCCGTACTCTCTTTGGGTGCACCAGTTTTCACCTTGGACTCCCCCTTATTAATATCAGTCGTTAGTTGCCATCGCCAGTTGCCATAGAAAGCATAAAACGCTATGCGGTCTTCTTTGATCGCGGCAAGGCCTATTCAAACTTGCACTGTCGGTCAGCTTTCATATCCTCGATCATCGATTATCAATCTGGCCTCCTTATCGTCCCACAGTAGAGCAGTAGACGGTAATCACCGGGAAGAAAGATTAGCGAATTTCGGTTTTGTAACTAAAGCGATCGGCGCGGCCCTTGGTGGTCCGCACCTCAATGATATGGTCCTCCTTGGTGTACGTTGTCCGCTTGAGTACGACCACCGGGGTGCCTTCGTCGATGCCGACCATCTCGGCTGTCTTGGCGTCGGCCGCGTCCGCCGTGAGCGTCTCCTGGGCGCGCACGACCGGGACGCCATACTGGTCTAGCACGAGGGCGTAAAGGTAGTCGGGAATGTGAAGGCTCTTGTTCTCAAGGCCCGGCACAACGGCAGCTGGCCACCAGGAGTACTCCACCAGAATAGGCTGGTTGCCGACTAAGCCCACGCGTTCGATGTAGACCAGATCGGAGCCCTCGGGCACGCCAAGGCGTCGGCAGATATCGGCGGGGCCGGGCTGGCGGCAGCGTTCGGTGGTCTTTTTGTGGATGCGAATGGAGCGACCTTCGGGATCGCCATAGGAGAAAAAGCGGAAGAGACTCTTCTCGAAGTCGACCCGGGAAATATAGGTGCCTTTTCCCTGGTGTCTGAACAGCAGCTGCTCCCAGACCAAATTGGTGATGGCCTTTTTAACGGTGCCGGGACTTACCCCCAGAGCCTTTGCCAGCTGCGATTCCGACGGGATCAGGTCACCCGGTACCAGCTGCCCCGTATTGATGAGGCGGCGAATGTGATCCTCGACAACGCGATAGAGCGGCTTGCCTTTCGTAGCTTCGAGCGGCGTCGCGGAAAACAAGTGTAGTCGGTCAACTTCTCCTGCCATATTGCCCTCACTGGCTTGGAACCTGGTTTGTTTTTCATTCGCTCAACGCCTGGCGGCGTCAGCCTGGGTGCCGCCAGCCTCTGCGCTTTATGTGCAGTTCTGAGGCGGCTTTATGCTTCTTGTTTGACACCCATGATAGCCAAGTCTAGCCTATGATGTAGGTTATGTATATGACCTTGCGGTCAGATAATGCCTCATATAACAAGCATAAGCACACGTCCGGCCCTGCATTAGCCGGGGCAGGCGAGGAGGAAAGGCCCTGTGGAATTATTTGAGTACCTACCCCAGGTGTTGAGCGGGTGGAATCTTGTGATTCTCATCGCCGGTACGGTGGTGGGACTGCTGCTTGGGGCTACCCCAGGTTTGAGTCCGACTATGGCGGTGGCTTTGCTCATCCCCTTCACTTTCCAGATGGATGCCACATCTGGGCTTATTCTATTGGGAGTTCTGTATACCTCGACGGTGGCAGGTGGGGCAGTCAGCGCCATTCTGGTCAATATTCCAGGGGCTCCGGCTAATATAGCGACCATGCTCGACGGCCATCCGATGGCAAAGAAAGGGCGCGCTACCGAGGCCCTGCACTACTGCTTTATTAGCTCCGGCGTGGGCGGCGTGATCGGCGTGCTGGTGCTGATTTTCTTTACGCCAGTGCTGGTGGGGTTCGCGCTGAGCTTTGGTCCTTCGGAGCTCTTCTGGACAGCGATCCTCGGTATCACGGTCATCGGCTCATTAGGTAGCAGTTCGGTTCTGAAAGGTCTGATTGCCGGGGCTTTTGGTATCTGGATTGCGCTGATCGGCTTTAACCCGGTCGCGGGAACCGAGCGTTTCGTATTCACCGAGCATCTACAGGGCGGCGTGACGATTATCCCGGCTTTGATCGGCCTATTTGCCATTCCTCAAGTGTTTCAGATGATCGAGATGGCGAGGCAAGGTCGTGCTGATGAAACCTTCGGGATGGAACAGCGGCCGGTTTGGACATCAATCATTTATAACCTGTCAAAGGTGCGCGCATTAGGCATCGGTAGCGTTATCGGTACTCTGGTTGGCTTGATTCCCGGGGCAGGGGGGCAGATAGCGGGGCTGATTGCCTACGACCAGACGAAAAAGTTTTCTCCGGATTCCGATGCTTTTGGCCACGGTGAGCCGGAAGGCGTTATTGCGTCGGAAAGTGCTAACAACTCCATGGTCGGGGCTTCGCTGGTCCCCATGCTGTCGCTGGGGATCCCGGGTAGTCCGACCGCTGCGGTACTGCTGGGTGGCCTTTTGATTCAGGGGCTTTTTCCAGGGCCCGACCTGTTTACGGAGCACGCCCCGGTGGCCTGGACCTTTATGGGGGCGTTGCTGGTAAGCCAGGTGCTGCTGGTCGTGTTCGGCCTTTATATCAGCCGGTTCAGCAAGTACATCATCCGGATCCCCAAGCACTACATGGCAGCGGCCGTGGCGATTCTGGCGGTGTTTGGTACTTATAGCGTACAGAACAGCGTATCGGACGTGATCATCATGATGACGATGGGAGTGGCGATGTACTTTGCCACCTGGTTTGGCTTTAGCCCTGGGCCGGTAGTGCTGGGCATTATACTCGGGCCAATTGCTGAAACCAACTTCCTCCAGGGCGAGATGATTGCCCAGGCGACGGGAGGCAATGCCCAGTATTTTCTCACCGGTAATATCAACATATTGCTGATGAGCCTCTGTGTCCTATCCATCGGCTACAGCATCTTTGCCGAGTACAAGGCCAAGGCAAAGAGGCGTAGTCAGGAAACTGGCCGTACCGTAGGAGTGGAGTCATGACTTCCTTAAAGCGTCACCTGACGTCACTTATTACTTTACTCATTGCTGTTGGCCTGGCGGTAGCATCGTACTGGCCATCGGAGCCCGGCTATGAGTTTCCGCAAATTATCGCCCTGGTGCTAGTCGCTCTTTCAGCCATTCATTTACTGGTGACGGTAGCTACCCGAAAATCGCACAAAGCTAATTTTGCGGAAGCCGTGATCCCGTGGGCCGGTGTTATCCCTGTTCTGTTGATTCTCGGCGGCCTTCTGTTGATTGCTGAGCGGCTGGGATTCTTCGTCACTTCCTTCATTGCCTTTGCATTAATCGCGGTGCTTTACACTCAGGGGCCATGGAGCTGGCGCCGCGTCATTCGAGGCTGCGCTATTTCGGCCATCTTCATGGGAGTGCTTTATGCCGTATTCGTGCTGTTGCTAGAGGTGCAGGTCCCCAAGGGCGCGCTGATTTAAAACGATAGGATTCAAACCCCAGAAAGATTCAGCAGGAACAACAACAATAGTTGACTCCGAGAGAGGAACATAAAATGAAAATCAAACGCCAACTAAAAGCAGTGAAAACCCTCGTGGGTATCGTTTCAGGCAGCTCGCTATTGATGATGGGCAGCATGGTCGCCGCCGCCGAGGATTTTCCAACGCAGCCGCTCAACATGGTCGTCTCCTACTCGGCCGGTGGCGCCACTGACTTCCAGGCGCGCATTGCTAGTTCAAAATCGGAACAGTACCTGGGCGAGCCGACTGCGATCGTCAACCGCCCCGGCGCCGGAGGCCAGGTAGGCTGGAACTATCTGGTCCAGAAGGGAAAGCAGGATGGCTATGATATAGCGGCGTATAACGTGCCCCATTTTATTGCGCAGTCCTTGATGTATGACACGCATTACAACATCGATAATCTTGAACCGGTTGCTAACTGGGGTGCTGATCCGGCCGTTCTTATTGTGGGAAAGGATAGCCAGTTCGATACGATCGATGAGCTGGTCAACTATGCCGAAGAGAACCCCGGTAAGGTGACGGTGTCCGGTGCGGGCCTCTTTGTGGGTCACCATATTGCCGCGGTGCAGCTGGAAAACGCGGCCGATATCGATATGCAGTATATCCCGACTTCGGGCGGCGTCGATGCCCTGCGTCTCGTCGTTGGCGGTCAGGTAATGGCGGGTTTCAACAACCTGTCGGACGCCTATCGTAACCAGGATCGTCTGAAAATTCTGGGCGTCGCCGATACGGAGCGGCACAGCGACTTCCTCCCCGACGTGCCGACTTTCCAGGAGTCCGGCTACGAGGTCGACGATTCGAGTGTCAACATGCGCGGCGTCATGGCGCCATCCGGCGTGCCTGAAGAGCGCCTTGATGTGCTCTCCGAGAAGTTTGTGGAAATGTTCAATGATGAAGAAATCCAGGCCAAGCTCAAGAAAGGCGGAGCTCCCATGCGAGTCATGGACCGTGAAGAGCTAAAAGAGATGTGGAAGGACCGCAAGGCTTATCTGGACGAGCTGTTTGAGGGCTTTGATGTCGAAGAGATAAAAGAAGAGAGCTGATACTCGACATGAAGCCCGCCACGCTATTGGCGTTTAAATATCCACACAGGAACACGTAAGCGACAGCGCGATAGCAGCGTCGTGACTGTCGCTGTCTGAATCGGCAGAGCCGTATGGAGCGAGATAGCCATGAGTAACATGAAATTCCAGCAAGAGGCGTCATCCGAGGCGCAGAGCATCGTCTCCGGCCTGATGGAAAGAGCCCGCACCGCCCAGGAGCAGTTTGCCCGGTACGATCAGCAGGAGGTTGATGAGGTGGTGACCGCCGTTGCCTGGGCGCTGGTGCATCCCGGGCGCAACGAAGCCATTTCCCAGATGGCGGTCGAGACCACGGAGTTAGGCAACGTCAGCGATAAAATCACCAAGAACCATCGAAAGACGATAGGTTTGCTACGCGACCTTAGGCAGGCCAAAAGCGTGGGCGTGATTCAGGAGTTGCCCGAGCTTGGGCTGGTCGAAATTGCCCGGCCGGTAGGGGTGGTCGGCGCCGTTGTGCCGTCGACTAACCCGGCGGCCACGCCGACCAACAAAACCATCAACGCCCTCAAGGGTGGCAACGCCATTATTCTGGCTCCCTCGCCCAAAGGGCAGCAGGTTTGTACCGAGCTTCTGGAATACATGCACGCCGAGCTTGACCGAGTCGGCGCGCCGCGCGACCTGATACAGCAGCTACCCACACCCGTCAGCAAGGCGACCACCTATGAGCTGATGAACCAGGTGGATCTGGTCGTCGTTACCGGCTCACAAAACAACGTGCGCTCTGCCTATTCCAGCGGCACGCCGGCGATCGGGGTCGGGGCGGGTAACGTGCCTGTGATCATCGACGATTCAGCCAAGCCGGAGGATGCGGCGCGCAAGATTGCGGCCTCAAAGACCTTTGACAATGCCACCAGCTGCTCGTCGGAAAATAGTCTGGTGATTCTCGACGGCATTTACGATTCGGCCATCACGGCGCTTGAGCGCAGCGGCGGCGCCATGCTCACCGCCGAGGAGACAAAGCAGCTGGAAGCGGCGATGTGGGAAGACGGAAATCTTAGCCGGCACATCATTGCCCGTTCGGCTCCCGAGATTGCCCGGCTCGCGGGGCTGACGCGTCCGGCGTTGGAAAACGCGGACTTCCTGATGGTCGAGGAGGACCAGGTCGGCAAGGAGCATCCGTTCTCGGGGGAAAAGCTTTCCCCGGTACTGGCGGTGTATCGCGTCAAGGATTTCGATGCGGCTTTTGCCCAGACCCACCGCCTGCTTGACCACCAGGGCAAGGGACACTCGTGCGGTATTCACACCGAGGATGAATCCCACATCCAGCGCCTGGGCCTGGAGATGCCGGTCTGTCGCGTCATTGTGAACCAGGCCCATGCCTTTGCCTGCGGCGGTAACTTTGATAACGGCCTGCCGTTTTCGCTATCCATGGGCTGTGGCACCTGGGGAGAAAACAGCATTTCGGAAAACCTCAACTACCGGCATTACCTCAACATCACTCGTATCGCCCGTACTATTCCCGTCGATGAGCCGTCCATGGATGAGCTCTTCGGCAGCTATCTGAACCGGTATGGGCTTGCCAGTTCCTGATGTAAACAACAATGATGCTAGGAGTGTTGGCTTTATGACGATTCAAGATACGATTCGCCGCTGGGCCTCCGATAGCGGGGACAGGACCTTTCTGGTGTCTCCGGAGCATGACGAGACGCTGTCTTATCTGCAGCTTGACGAACGGCTGTCCCAGGTCGCAGCTAAGCTTGATGCCATGGGCGTCGGGGCGGGCGAGCATGTCGCCATTCTTATGGATAACGGCCAGTGGACGGCCACGCTGCTGCTGGCGCTAATGGCCAGCGGGCGCGTGGCGGTACCGCTCAACGCCATCGCCGGCGATAGCCAGCTTGAGTACGTGCTGGACCACTGCGATGCCGACCTTGTGTTTGCCTCGCCGGCGCATGAGGAACGCGCGGCTCAGCTCACCGGCCGGGTCAAACGCCCGATCCGGGTTATTCCCACCTGCCCGGACCGCGGGCCGGAATGGGACGCCGGCGCAGCCGCCGGGGCCCAGACCTTGCCGGCCGTCGATCCCGACGACACCGCCTTGCTGATGTATACCTCGGGCACCACCGGCAAGCCCAAGGGCGTCATGCTCAGCCATCGCAACGTGCTCGCCGGCGGCATGAATACGGTAGAGGCCCACACGCTTTCCCGGGAGGATCGGGGGCTGTGCGTGCTGCCGCTGTATCATATCAATGCCGAGATCGTGACGTTGATTGCGCCGCTGATCAGCGGGGGCAGCGTGGTGATGCCGCACCGCTTCAGCACCCGCGCCTTCTGGGAGCTGATTCGCGAACAGCACTGCACCTGGTTCAGCGTGGTGCCCACCATTGTGACCTATCTGCTGGAGCAGGCGAATAATGAAAACCCTGGGGTTCGGGACAATCCCGACTTTTCTCGGGTGCGCTTCGGCCGTTCGGCGTCGTCGGCGCTACCCGTCGCCACGCACAAGGCATTCGAAGAGGCCTTCGGCATCCCGCTGATAGAAACCATGGGGCTGACCGAAACGGCGGCTCAGATCCTCTCCAACCCCTTGCCGCCTTTCCAGACCAGGTACGGCTCACCGGGCGTCGCCTACCGCAACAGGGTCAAGGTCGTCTCCGAGGACGGCGCTGAGGCAACGCGCGGTGAGATCGGGGAGCTTGTGGTTCAAGGCGATAACGTGATGCAGGGCTACTACAAGAACCCCGAGGCGACTCAGGAGTCGCTGGATGCCAAGGGCTGGTTTTATACCGGAGACCTTGGCTACCAGGATGACGAAGATTTCTTCTTTATTACGGGTCGACTCAAGGAGTTGATCATCAAGGGCGGCGAGAACATTGCGCCCCGGGAAATTGATGAAACCTTGCTCAAGCACCCTGCGATTCTGGAAGCCGCCGCCTTTGCCATCGACGATGCGCATTACGGCCAGGACATCATGGCAAGCGTGGTCCTCAAGCATAACAAGGAGGTAAGCGGGGAAGAGCTCACCGAGTTCTGCCAGAGGGATATCGGGAAGTTCAAAACGCCGAAGGAGGTTCTGTTTGTACAGTGGTTACCCAAGGGGCCGTCTGGGAAGGTCCAGCGGCTAAGTATTGCAGACATGCTCGATGACCTGAAGCAAAGCCCCGATATGATTGCCGACAACCAGTGATACGGCGAGATAGAGGCTCGATATTCAACCGGCCCGGGACACGGCTTCCGGGCCATGCGGAGCGTCCGTTATGCAATTTAATATCCAACGCATTTTGTATGCGACCGACCTCGGGCCGCACGGGCCCAAGGTCTTTCGCTGCGCCATAGGGCTTGCCGAAAAATTTGGTGCGGCGATTCATGTTCTTCATGTCATTGAGGATCCTGCCATTCTGCGAAACAACGTTGCCGAACGTTACGTTTCGAGTTCCGTGTTGGGCACCTACCGCGGCACTGCCTTTGACGAAGCCGTTAGCGAGATAGAAAAGCGGCTGGAGAGCTTTAGCCTGTCAGCGCTGGAGGCGGAGGATTCCCAGGGGGCAAGAGTGGCTGAAATCAGGGTGCTCACCGGCCGACCCGGGCGCACGATTCTGAACGAGGCGGAGCGCATAGACGCCGACTGCATCGTACTGGGATCGCACCGTTATTCGGGGATGAGCGACATGATCATTGGCTCGGTGGCCAGGAAAGTCACGCTCAAGACGCCGCGACCGGTCTTTCTTTTCCCCGTCTGACCCTCACTTTTCAGCCGGTCTATCATATTCCTGCCTGCCGCCTTCCACGGCGGCGAGAAGAGCGCGGGGCGCATCCACGAACGAGCTGACTGCGCCCCCTGCGTCGTCGCTTCTCCGAAATTCCGCCACCTGTGGCGATCGGCAAGGCGTAAGTCAATTCGGCGATACAGTTTGGGGCACCGTATTGCGATCGGTTGTTTAGGCGAATCTCAGCGGGCGCGTGCCTGCTGCTCGGCCGACGGGCGTTTCCCCAGCATCAGCAAACGGTAGAAAATGCCGCCTAGAGCCGCGCCGATTAGCCAGGCGTAGCCGCCGAGCGATTCCAGCGCCGGCACCCAAACTGACGAGATGGAGAACACGGCCGCCAGCGCAAAGGCCATGATGGCGCGCTTGTTCCAGCCTTTGACGTAGTAGTAGTCACCGTTCGGGTCCCGGGAGAAGATGTCCTGGATATTGAGCTTCTGGCGACGGATCAGGTAGAAGTCCACCACGATGATGCCGTAGAAGGGAGCCACGATAGCGCCAATGGCGTTGACGAAGCCGGCAATGCCGATGTTGCTGATAACGGCCACCCACAGACCGCCCACGAAAAACGCAATGGTGGCGGTAATCAGGCCGCCGGTGCGGAAGCTGATTCTTTTGGGGAAGAGGTTGGCCAGGTCATAGGCCGGCGGAATGAAGTTGGCCACCAGGTTGATGCCCACCGTCGCAGCGAAGAAGGTAATCGCGGCGATAATGGTCAGGGGCAGCGAATCAACGTGGGCGATAATATCCGACGGGTTGGTCATGGTTTCGCCAAACAGCGCCAGGGTGCCGGCGGTAATGATCAAGGCGATAAAGGAGAAAAAGGCGACGTTGAGCGGAAGCCCGATCAGGTTGCCGATTTTCATTTGCCGCTCATTTTTGACAAAGCGGGTGAAATCGCCAAAGTTGATTACCACGGCGGCAAAGTACGCAATCATGGTGCCGGTGATGGCGAGAAAGGCGCTGAGAGAGCTGCCTTCAAAGTCGCTCGAACCGCTGAAAATGGAGTCAATAGCGGGCAACAGGTCGCTGCCGGCCTGATACCAGATGATGATCATCAGGGCTACCATGACCACATAAACCAGCGGGCCGGCCCAGTTCAGGAAGTGCTTGATGCGCTCGATGCCCTGCCAGAACATCATCACCTGGAACAGCCAGACCAGCGCGAAGGACAGCCAGTCGACGGCCGACATGCCCAGCCACTGGCCGCCGGGGTCACCCACCAGCGCGGTAATCAGCAAGGCCAGCGCCGTGGAAGCAAAGTAGGTTTGCACGCCGTACCAGAAAATACCGGTAATGGCGCGCAGCATGGCGGGGAAGTTGGCCCCGAAGACCCCCATGCTGGCACGTACCAGTACGGGGAAGGGCACGCCGTACTTGACGCTGGGTGCCCCGGAGAGATTGACCAGCACCATGACCACACAGCCCGCGAGAATGATAGCGGCCATAACCAGCCAGCCGTTCAGCCCGTAGGAAATGAACAGCGAAGCCGCCAGGGTATAACCGAAAAGGCTCTGAATGTCGTTGGACCAGACGTTGAAAATTTCAAACCAGCCCCAGGTTCGCGACGCCTTTTTAACCGGTGCCAGGTCTTTGTTGTACAGGAGGCTGGAGCCGTGAGTTATTTCAAGCTCTTTATCAGAAATATCGGGCATTGGTAAACTCGTGCCTATTGTTAGTTGTTGATTTTATTGTAAAAATTCCAGCCGCGGGAGTTGAGCCGTGACTCAATGCCTCTCCAGATTTTTGTATACAAAAGAAGGGTGACAGCAATGCCCCGCTGGCGCAACGAGCTTTCTCTTATATGCAGGGCTAACGGCGATAGCCTTGACCTGTATCTGTGCGGATATACAGCTTAAGGGGTTTTGGGGTATCCTGTGCCTTTTTGGCTCCTTATCAGGAAATCAGTGCCACATGTCCCAGTTCGATGCCTCTTCGTACGGTGCCAGCTCGATTGAAGTCCTTTCGGGGCTTGAACCGGTGCGTAAACGCCCCGGCATGTATACCGACACCTCCCGACCCAACCATATGGCCCAGGAGGTTATCGACAACAGCGTCGACGAGGCGCTGGCCGGATACGCCAAAAGGGTCCGGGTGGCACTGCTGGTGGACGGCGGCATCGAGGTGTCCGACGACGGCCGCGGGATGCCTATTGATACCCACCCCGAGCACGGCGTTTCCGGCGTCGAGCTGATCCTGACCAAGCTGCATTCCGGGGGCAAGTTTTCCGCTTCCAGCTATCGCTTTTCCGGGGGGCTGCACGGGGTCGGGGTGTCGGTGGTCAACGCGCTGTCGCGCCGCCTGGAGGTGGAAGTCACCCGAGACGGCGCGCGCCACGCCATGGCCTTCGAGTTTGGTCAAAAGGTGGAGGAGCTGGCGCCGGCGGGCAAGGCGCCCAAGCGTGCCAGAGGAACGCTGCTGCGTTTCTGGCCGGACGAGAGCTACTTTGACAGCCCCAAGCTGGCGGTGGGGCGGATGAAGCACCTGCTTCGCGCCAAGGCGGTGCTGTGCCCGGGGCTTGAAGTGACGCTTGTTGAGCCCGACGGCACTCAAAGCCACTGGCAGTACGCCGATGGCCTGCGCGACTATCTGGTGGAAGCCACCGATGGCTATGAGGTGCTGCCCGCCGAGCCGTTTCTGGGCCACTTCAGCGACGACGAGCACGGCGTCGACTGGGCCATCCAGTGGCTGCCCGAGGGCGGCGACACCCTGGTGGAGTCCTACGTCAACCTGATCCCCACGCCCCTGGGCGGCACCCATATCAACGGCTTTCGCTCGGGGCTTTTGGAAGCCCTGCGCGAATTCTGCGAGTTCAGAAGCCTATTGCCCCGGGGCATCAAGCTCACCGCCGACGATCTCTGGGAGCGGGTATCGTTCGTGCTCTCGATCAAGATGCTCGACCCGCAGTTTGCCGGCCAGACCAAGGAGCGGCTGTCGTCGCGTGCGGTCTCGACGTTTGTCTCCGGCGTGGTCAAGGACGCGTTCTCGCTGTGGCTCAACCGCCACGTGGCCGACGGCGAGGCGCTTGCCGAGCTGGTCATTAACGCGGCCCAGCGCCGCCAGAAAAAGGCCAAAAAGGTGGCGCGCAAAAAGGTCACCTCGGGCCCGGCGCTGCCCGGCAAGCTTGCTGACTGCTCCGGCCAGGACCCGGCCCAGAGCGAGCTGTTTCTGGTCGAGGGCGACAGCGCCGGGGGCAGCGCCAAGCAGGCGCGCAACCGTGAAACCCAGGCGATTCTCCCCCTGCGCGGGAAAATCCTCAACACCTGGGAAGTAGAGCCCCATGACATCTACGGCTCCCAGGAAGTCCACGATATCGCCGTGGCTATCGGCGCCGACCCCGGCAGCGCCAATCTCGAACGGCTGCGCTACCACAAGATCTGTATTCTCGCCGACGCCGACTCCGACGGTCTGCACATTGCTACGCTCTTGTGCGCGCTGTTCGTGCGCCACTTCCCGAGCCTGGTGGACGCCGGCCACATCTTTGTCGCCATGCCGCCGCTTTACCGCATTGATCTTGGCAAGGAGGTTCAGTACGCCCTGGACGAAAGCGAAAAGGATGCGATTTTAAAGCGGCTGGCGAAAAAGCGCGGCACCCCCAACGTCCAGCGCTTCAAGGGGCTTGGAGAGATGAGCCCCCTGCAGCTGCGCGAGACCACCATGGCCTCGGACACCCGCCGGCTGGTGCAGCTGACCCGCAGCGACGGCGACGGCAGCGAGCAGATGCTGGACATGCTGCTGGCGAAAAAACGCGCGTCCGACCGCAAGGAATGGCTGGAACACTACGGCAACCTCGCCGAAGTGGACGTATAAGCACCGGCGACGACCGGTTTTGACAAGAGGCCCATTAATGAGCATGGATATTGCCGTGGCGGAAGGCGACGTCGAACGCCTTTCCCTGCGCGACTACACCGAAAAAGCCTACCTCGACTATTCGATGTACGTCATTCTGGATCGGGCACTGCCCAACATCGGCGACGGGCTCAAGCCCGTGCAGCGGCGCATTATCTACGCCATGCGCGAGCTTGCGCTGTCGGCCAGCGCCAAGCACAAGAAGTCCGCGCGCACCGTGGGCGACGTGCTGGGCAAGTTTCACCCCCACGGCGACAGCGCCTGCTATGAAGCTATGGTGCTCATGGCCCAGCCGTTTTCCTACCGCTACCCGCTGGTGGACGGCCAGGGCAACTGGGGCAGCCCCGACGACCCCAAGTCGTTTGCCGCCATGCGCTACACCGAGGCCAGGCTGTCGAAATTCGCCGAAGTGCTGCTCGCCGAGCTTGGCCAGGGCACCGTGGACTGGGCGCCCAACTTTGACGGCACCATGCAGGAGCCCGAGGTGCTGCCCGCCCGGCTGCCGCACATACTGCTCAACGGCGGCACCGGCATCGCCGTGGGTATGGCTACCGATATCCCGCCGCATAACGCAAGCGAAGTGGTCGAAGCCACTTGCCACCTGCTGCGCCACCCCGACGCCACCACCACCGATCTGGTGGAATATCTGCCGGCGCCGGACTTTCCGACCGAGGCGGAGATCATTACCCCGCGGGCAGACCTGCGCAAGCTCTATGAGGCCGGGCGCGGCTCGGTGAAGATGCGCGCGCGCTTTACCCGTGAGGATGCCAACATCGTGATTACCGCGCTGCCGTACCAGGTCAGCGGGGCTCGGGTGCTGGAGCAGATCGCTTCCCAGATGCAGGCCAAGAAGCTGCCCATGGTCGCCGACCTGCGCGACGAATCCACCCACGAGGAGCCCACGCGGCTGGTGATCGAGCCGCGCTCCGCCCGGGTGGACGTCGAACCGCTGATGGCGCACCTGTTTGCTACCACGGACCTGGAAAAGAACGTTCGCGTCAACTTCAACGTCATCGGCCTGGACGGCCGGCCAAAGGTGATGGCGCTGCCCGAGCTTTTGGGCCAGTGGCTTGAGTTTCGTCGGGACACGGTACGCCGCCGGCTTGAGCACCGCCTGGGCAAGGTGGAAGAGCGCCTGCACCTGCTGGAAGGGCTTTTGGCCGCCTACCTCAACCTGGACGAAGTCATCCGCATCATTCGCGAAGAGGACGCGCCCAAGCCCGCGCTGGTCGCCGCGTTCGGGCTGTCCGAGCGCCAGGCCGAAGCGATTTTAGAGCTGCGCCTGCGCCACCTCGCCAAGCTTGAGGAGATGAAGATCCGCGGCGAGCAGGACGAGCTGGAGAAGGAGCGCAAGCGCCTGCAGGGGCTTTTGGGCAGCGAAGCCAGGCTGACCACCTTGATCGAGAAGGAAATCCGCGCCGCGGGCAAGGAACACGGCGACGCGCGTCGCTCGCCGCTGGTGGAGCGTGGGGAGGCCCGGGCGCTGTCCGAGGTTGAGCTGCTGGGCGCCGACCCCATCACCGTGGTGCTCTCTGAGAAAGGCTGGATTCGTGCCGCCAAGGGCCACGAGATCGACCCCGCGGGGCTGTCCTTCAAGGCCGGCGATAGTTTTGCCCTGGCTGCCCGGGGCAAGACCAACCAGCCGCTGGTGCTGCTCGACGATACCGGCCGAGCCTACACGCTGGCCGCGCACAACCTGCCCGGCGCCCGGGGCCAGGGCGAGCCGGTGACTGGCCGGGTCAACGTGGCCGCCGGCGCGCAGATGGCCGGCATTCTGCTGGCGCCGCCGGAGCAGCGCTTTGTGCTGGCCTCGGACGGCGGCTACGGTTTCGTTGCCCGACTTAATACGCTGACCGGCAAGAACCGGGCCGGCAAGGCGGCGTTGACGCTACCCAAGGGCTGCAGCGTGCTGCCGCCGGCGGCTATCCCCGACGGCGACGAAGCGCTGTGGGTGGCATTGATATCCAACGAGGGGCGGCTGCTGCTGTTTACGCTTGACCAGCTGCCGGAAATGGCCCGGGGCAAGGGCAACAAGATGCTCGATATCCCCGGCGCCCGGGCGGCTCGGCGGGAAGAGTTCGTCCGCGATATCGCCGTGCTGGCGGAAAGCGACGCCCTGGTGGTTTACGCCGGCAAGCGCAAGCTAACGCTCAAGCCCGATGATCTGGGCTACTACCGCGGCGAGCGCGGGCGGCGCGGCAGCAAGCTGCCCCGGGGCTTTCAGCGGGTGGACCGTATCGAGGCGCAGCGCCGCGACGGCTGACGAAATCAGGAATCAGGAGAGGGAAGCATATGAGCCGCAACGCACTGGTGCTGACGCTGCTTGGCGAGACGCTGCCGACAGCGCTGTTTAGCGAGGTGGAAGCCTGGCTGGAAGAGCAGGGGCTCAGCGTGGCGCGCCGCCGCTGGCTGACCGGCGAAGCGGCGGCGCCGGCGGACGCGGCCTGCGTGGCCTGGGAAATAGAAGGCAGGCCGCTTGAGAGCGGCAGCATCGATCTTGAAGCGCTGCGCGCAGAGGCGCTGGCGCTGGGTAGCGCTCACGGCGTTGACGCTGCCGTACAGGCGGCCAGCGAGTGGCGCGGCCATCGTCGGCTGGTGTGCTTTGATATGGATTCCACGCTGATCAAGGCCGAAGTGATCGACGAGCTGGCGCGCCGCCACGGCGTGGGCGACGAGGTCGCGGCGGTCACCGAGCGGGCCATGCGCGGCGAGCTGGACTTTCAGCAGAGCTTTCGCGAGCGCATGGCTCGGCTCGAAGGGCTGGATGAGGCGGTGCTTGAAGACATCGCCGTCAACCTTCCGCTGATGGACGGCCTGGAAACGCTGATGGCCGGCCTCAAGCGCCACGGCTACCGCACGGCGATCCTTTCCGGCGGCTTTAGCTACTTTGCCCGACACCTGCAGGCGCGCTTCGGCTTTGACGAAGTTCACGCCAACGAGCTGGTGATCGATGAGCACGGCAAGGTAACCGGGGAGGTGCGCGAGCCTATTGTGGACGCCGCGCGCAAGGCGTGGCTGCTGGAGGACATGGCGACGCGCGAGGGGCTTTCCCTGAGCCAGACCGTGGCGGTGGGCGACGGCGCCAACGACCTGGAGATGCTGTCCCGGGCGGGGTTGGGCATCGCCTTTCGCGCCAAGCCGGTGGTGCGCGAAAAGGCCCGCCAGTCGATTACCACCCTGGGACTGGACGCCGTACTTTACCTGATGGGCCACCCCCGAGCCGCGCTTGCCGTCGAGGCGTCCGCCGATACGCCCGCGGGCTAGAGGCTGTCGTTTTCCGGAACGACGTCTTTTTCCGGCGGCGGTGCCGGGTTGTCGCCGCCTTCTTCGCGTAGCTCCCGCGGGTTGCCGCCGGTCTTGTCGGCGCGCTCAAGCTTCATGTGCAGGCCGGCCTTGGAGAGCATATGGGCGCTGACCGGGGCGGTGATGAACAAAAACAGCGTGATCAGCATCTCCTGGATGCTGAGCCTGCCGTGTAGCCCCAAGAAATACACCATGGAAGCTATCAGCATGCAGCCCACGCCCAGGGTAGAGACCTTGGTAGGGCCGTGCAGGCGCATGTAAAAGTCCTTCAGATGCGCCATCCCCAGCGAGCCGATAAAGGCGAAAATACCGCCGGCTACCAGCAGTATCGATGCCAGCAGTTCTATCAGCGTATTCATTCGATGATATCTCCGCGCAGAATGTACTTGCAGATGGCCACGGTGCTGACAAAGCCGAGCATGGCGATCAGCAGGGCGGCTTCAAAATAGGTTTTGCTGTCGAGCCACAGACCGAGCATGACGACCAGGGCAATGGAGTTGACGTACATGGTGTCCAGCGCCAGCACTCGGTCGGGCAGGCGTGGCCCCCGGGCCAGGCGGTAGAGATTCATCATCAGGGCCATGACCACTAGCGTAAGGGCCACCGGCAGCGCGATGCTCAGCATTCGAAAATCTCCTTGAGCGGTATTTCGTAGCGCCGGTGAATCTGCTCTATCAGCGCGTCGGGGTCCTCCACGTCCAGAGCGTGGATCAGCAGCGACTTGCCGTCCAGGCGCAGGTTGGCCGATAACGTCCCCGGCGTCAGGGTAATCGTGCTGGCCAGCAGCGTGATGGTAAAACGCTCCTCGAGCATCAGCGGATATTCAACGAAATAGGGGTGCGTTTTACGCCAGGGGTTGACGATGAGGTAAGCCACTTCGAAGTTGGCGACGATAATGTCACCGACCACGCGAAGCACGTAGCGTGCCAGCAGCCAGGGTTTCTGAATGTGCGGCTGGACATCCCAGAAGCGGTGGGTCGCCAGCGGTATGGCGATCCCCAGCAGGCTCCCCAGCAGGATTTGCCCCGGAGCAATGCTGTGCGTCAACAATAGCCAGACCGCCAGCAGGAGAAGGGATAGTACCGGCGTGGGTAGCCAGGGGCACGGCTTGATCATGGCATATCTCCTCTGGTTGACAGCTCCGTTGCGGGCAGCAGCGTCTGAATAAGCGCCTCGGGATGGGCCAGCTGCTCGGCGGTGGCCTGGGTGTATTCGCTCACCGGGCCGGCGAATACCACCAGCATTATCGGGGCGACAGCGACCAGCAGGATAACGCCGAGCCACTGGGCCCGGGGCAGGGCGTCACCGCCGGGGGTGCCGAGGTGGCTGGCCCAGAACATGGTCGACCCCGCCCGGGACAGCGCCACCAGCGAGGCCAGGCCCGCCAGCAGTAAAAGCGGCCACAGCCACAGGCGGGCGCTACCTTCGGCGGCGTTGAGCAGCAGCGCCTTGCCCAGCGCGCCGGAAAGCGGAGGCAGCCCGGCAACGGCGACGCTGCCAAGGAAAAACAGCAGCGCCAGCCCGCCGCCTTCGGCCATGGGGCGCCCCTTGACCAGCCGCGTACCGGCCTTGCCGCGCTGGGTACCGATCATGGCCGCGAGCAGGAAGAGCCCGCCGGTTACCAGCGTGGTGTGAATCAGGTAGTAAAGCAGCGCCGATACGGCCTCGGGCGTGCGCATGCCGATACCCGCGAGCAGCGTGCCGACCGAGACCAGCACCAGGTAGGCCACCAGCAGGCGCAAATCCCGGGTGGCGAGTACGCCCATGGCGGCGACGACTAGGGTGCCGAGCCCTAGCCACCAGACCCAGGGCTGCTCCAGCGCGGCGAGCATGCCGGCCTGGTCGCTGAAGATCAGCGTATACACCCGCAGGATCGAGTAAATCCCCACCTTGGTCATAATGGCAAACAGCGCCGCCACCGGCGGCGGCGCATAGCCGTAGGTGCGCGGCAGCCAGAAATACAGCGGCAGCATGGCGGCTTTCAGCCCGAAAACGACCAGCAGCATCAGCGCGCCGGCGACCACCAGCCCTTCGCGTTCGGCGGGTAGCTCAGCTACGCGCAGGGCCATGTCGGCCATGTTGAGCGTGCCGGTAGCCCCGTAAAGAATGCCCACGGCGATTAGAAACAGCGACGAGCCGGCGAGGTTGAGCACCACGTAGTGCACGCTTGCCTGAATGCGCGCCTTGCCGCCGCCGTGAAGCAGCAGCGCGTAGGAGGCCAGCAGCAGCACCTCAAAGAAGACGAAGAGGTTGAACAGGTCGCCGGTCAAAAAGGCGCCGTTGAGGCCTACCAGCTGCCACTGGAAGAGGCCGTGGAAGTTGCTGCCCTTTTCGTCGTCGCCGCCGCAGGAGTGGATCACCGCGCCCAGGGCCAAAAGCGAGGTCACCGCGACCATCAGCGCCGAGAGGCGGTCAAGCACCAGCACAATGCCGAACGGCGGCTGCCAGCTGCCAAGCGCGTAGTAGGTCACTTCGCCGCTGGCCGCCTGGTACAAAAGCGCCACGGAAACGACGACCAGCGCCGCCGTGGCCGCCACGCTGATGGCGCGCTTTTTGACGCTCAGCCGGCCAAGGCGCCGGTAGAGCAGCAGAATCCCCGCCAGCATGGGTAGCACGACGGGCAGAATAATCAGGTGCTGGGTCATTCGTGATCGTCCTTCTTGCCGTCCACGTGGTCGTTACCCACTTCGCTTCGCGCGCGCATGGCGAGAATCACGACAAACGCCGTCATGGCAAAGCCGATCACGATAGCGGTAAGCACCAACGCCTGGGGAAGCGGGTCGGCATAGTCTACGGCTTGCTCCGCGGCGTCGTTGATCAGCACGGCGCCGTCGGTGGTCAGCCCGCCCATGGAAAACAGGAAAAGGTTGACCGCATAGGAAAGGAGGGTCAGCCCCACGACCACGGGGAAGGTGCGCCCGCGCAGGGTCAGGTAAAGCCCGCAGGCAGTGAGAATGCCGGTCGCGATGGCGTAAAGCGCTTCCATCAGGTGGACTCCTTGCCGTTTTCGTTGCCGTTGCCGGGGGTGGTGTCGTCGGTGTGCTTGAGCGGTGCATCGGGCACCGGGCGGTGGGGCGTGGTGACCTTGCCAAGGTTGGCCAGAATCATCAGCGTCGCGCCCACTACGGCGAGGTAGACGCCCAGGTCAAAGAACAGCGCGGTGGCCAGCTCAACCTCGCCGATCAGCGGCAGCGTAAAGTGGCCGAAGGCCGAGGTGAGAAACGGATGGCCAAACAGCCAGCTGCCCACCCCGGTAAGCGTCGCCGTGGCCACGCCGACCACCGCCACCGGCTGAAAGGGGAAGTCGAGGCGCTGCTGGGCCCAGTCCACCCCGCGCGCCACGTAAAGCAGAATCAGCGCCACCGCGGTAACCAGCCCGGCAATGAAGCCGCCGCCGGGCTGGTTGTGGCCGCGCAGGAAGATAAAGGCCGAGACCAGCAGTGCCAGCGGCAGCAGCGCCATGGAGATCGACTTGAGTATTGGCGGATAGCGGTCCGGTGACCAGGGCCGCCCCTCCACGTCGCTGTGAGGCATGAACAGGCGCAGGCGGTTGAGCAGCTTGAAAATGGCCAGGCCGGCCAGGGCCAGGACGGTGATTTCGCCCAGGGTATCAAACCCACGGAAGTCCACCAGGATCACGTTGACGGCGTTGTGCCCGCCGCCCCCGGGTACGCTGTTGTTGATGAAAAAGTCGGAAATCGACACCGTGCCCCGGGTCAGCACCGCATAGTTGAGGCTGGCGACCACTAGCCCCAGCGCGCTTGCCAGCAAAATGTCGCGGACGTTGCGCATGGGGCTTGAGTCCCGGGGAGTACGCTGGGGCAGGAAAAACAGCGCCAGCATCAGCAGGATCATGGTCACGACCTCCACCGACAGCTGGGTCAGGGCCAGGTCCGGCGCCGAGTAGCGGGCAAAGGTCAGCGCCACAAACAGCCCCACGGTGGAGAGCATCAGCAGGGAAATCAGGCGGAAGCGGTGGGTGGCTGCGGTGGCAATACCGCCGAATATCAGCATGCCCGCGCCGAAAAGCACCATGCCGTCGATCGGCTGGTTGCCCTGGGCTCCGGTCAGCGGCGCAATTTTGGCCAGGCCGATGACGCCGCTGACCAGCGCCGATAGCATCAGAAACGCCATGTAGCGCTGTAGCGAGTTGCCCTCCAGCCAGGTCACGGTACGTTCCGAGCTGTGCTTGCAGGCGAGCACGCCGCGCTCGAACACGAACCGCGCGTCGAGGCTCTTGAAATGGCCGAGAAAGCGGCGCATGTCGCGGTGGTAGCTGTACATCAGCGCGCCGCCGGCAAGGGCCACAACGCTCATCGCCAGCGGCAGGTTAAAGCCGTGCCACAGGGCCAGGTGGAAATCCAGCGGCTCGCCGAGGACGGCCAGGGTGGCAAGGTCCAGCAGGCCGCCGGCAAAAAACATCGGAAAGATACCCACCAGCACGCACAGCGCTACCAGCAGCTCCACCGGCGCGCGCATCAGCCGCGGCGGCTCGTGGGGTGGCTTGGGGGGGGCTTTGCGCGCCGGCTTGAAAAACACCGCATGGGCCAGGCGCAGCGAATAGGCCACCGAGAGCACGCCGCCCAGCGTGGCCAGCACCGGCATGATCCAGCTCAGGCCGGCGAGGATCGGCGTGTTGAGCGCTTCGGTAAAGAGCATTTCCTTGGACAGAAAGCCGTTCAATAGCGGCACGCCGGCCATGGCCGCCGCGGCGACTGAGGTCAGCACCGCCATCACCGGCATGCTGGTGCGCAGCCCGCCCAGGCGCTTGAGCTCCCGGGTGCCGGCTTCGTGGTCGATGATGCCCGCGCTCATGAACAGCGCCGCCTTGAAGGTGGCGTGGTTGAGGATATGAAACAGCGCGGCAAGGATCGCCATGGGGCTGCCGATGCCCAGGAGCATGGTAATCAGCCCCAGGTGGCTGACGGTGGAAAACGCCAGGATGCCCTTGAGATCGGTCTTGAACAGCGCAAACCAGGCCCCGTAGAGCAGCGTGACCGTACCGGTCAGGGAGACCAGCACGGTCCACAGCACATGGTCGCCGATGGCGGGGTGCAGCCGTGCCATGAGAAGGATGCCGGCCTTGACCATGGTCGCCGAGTGAAGATAGGCCGATACCGGGGTCGGCGCGGCCATGGCGTGGGGCAGCCAGAACTGGAACGGGAACTGCGCCGACTTGGTAAAGGCGCCCAGCAGCACCAGCACCAGCATGGCCGGGTAGCGCGGGTCGGCGGTGATGGCGTCGCTGCTGGCGAGCACCACGTTCATGTCGAAACTGCCCGCCATGTGGCCCAGCAGCAAAACGCCGGCCAGCAGGGCAAGCCCGCCGGCGCCGGTGACGGTGAGCGCCATGCGCGCGCCCTTGCGCGCCGCACTCTGGGTGGTCCAGAAGCCGATAAGCAAAAACGAGGCCAGGCTGGTGAGCTCCCAGTACAGCCACAGCAAAATCAGGTTGTCGGCCATGGCAATGCCCACCATGGAGGCCATGAACAGCACCATGAAGGCATAAAAGCGGCTCACCGGTTCGTCATCCGCCAGATAAAAGTGGGCATAGAGCAGAATCAGCAGCCCGATGCCCAGAATCAGCAGATTGAACAAAAGCGTCAGGCCGTCGAGCCGCAGCGCCAGGTCCAGCCCCAGCTGGGGTAGCCAGCTTACCCCAAAGCGCAGCGACTCGCCGTCGGCAAGCGCGGGGATCTGCGCAAGCGTCAGCGCCAGGGCAATGGCGGGAAGCGCAGCAGTGACCAGCGTGCAGGTAGCGCGCCCGTGGCGTGCGCCAAGCACAGGGGCAAACACACCCGCAAGCGGCAGTAAGGCTATCCACAGCAGTGTCATGAGGTCATCCAGCGGTTGAATATCTTCGTGGTGGTCGTGCGTATGACTCGGCGACCTGTCCGGCTTGTCGAACCATCAGGGTCCGAACGGTGTCTAAAGTCACAGAATAACGCCGGCGGCACGGCGCAAACCTTGGAGCGTACCAGCTGAGTCGCCTTTGGGGAATTTTACCGCGCCCTGTTCGCCCGCCAGAAGGGGTGCCGCTGGCCAGGCGTTGACAAACGCCGTCGAGACTGATTTTCTAAGGGTATGAAAACTTCCATGACCCATCTTGTACTAGACCTACGACTACTACGCGCTCGCCTCTGACACTTCAGGGTCGGGCAAGCGCTGTGAGCGCGCATTCAAAGCATTGTCGTTAGCTGTTACAAGGTAAACTGTCATGGGATTCAATGAACCGCACTGTTTTTTCAGTCAGCCCCGTTTTTTTAGCAAAAGCCGCTTTTCCCACAAAAGCCGCTTTTTCAGCACGCCCCTTTGCCCTCCGGCGGTGAAGGGGCGTTTTGCGTTGGTGCCTGCAAGCATCGACGATCTTTCTACTGTCTTCCGCCGCCTTTTTTTCCTCCAGGAGAGCCGCCATGATGTTGTCTGATCCCGCACAAAAGTATCGTCCGTTCGTCGCCGTCGACTTGCCCGACCGCCAATGGCCGTCCCGGCGCATCGAGCAGCCGCCGATCTGGACAAGCGTCGACCTGCGCGACGGCAACCAGTCGCTGATCGACCCCATGGATCAGGAGCGCAAGCAGCGGCTTTTTGACATGCTGGTCAATATCGGCTTCAAGGAGATCGAGGTGGGCTTTCCCTCGGCCTCGCAGACCGATTTTGACTTTGTCCGCTCGCTGATCGACGAGGGCAAGGTACCCGACGACGTGACGATCCAGGTACTCACCCCGGCGCGCCCGCACCTGATCGAGCGCACCTTTGAGGCGCTCAAGGGCGCCAAAAACGCCATCGTCCACGTCTATAACGCGACCGATCCGGTGTTTCGGCGGATCGTCTTCAACGTCGACAAGGAGAACTGCATCCAGATCGCCCGGCAGGCGACTCGCCAGATCCGCGATGCCATTAACGCCGCGCCGGAGACCCACTGGACCTTCCAGTACTCCCCGGAGCTTTTCACCACCACGGAGATGGATTTCGCCGTGGAGATTGTCGAAGCGGTCATGGAGGAGTATCGGCCCACCGCCGAGCACCGCATGATCGTTAACCTGCCGGCGACGGTCGAGTGCGCCACGCCCAACAACTACGCCGACCAGATCGAGTGGTTCTGCCGCCACGTCAAAAACCGTGAGGCCCTGATCGTAAGCCTGCACCCGCACAACGACCGCGGTACCGGCATCGCCGCCGCCGAGCTTGGCCTGATGGCCGGCGCCGACCGGGTGGAAGGCACGCTGTTTGGCAACGGCGAGCGCACCGGCAACGTCGACCTGGTCACCGTGGCGATGAACATGTACACCCAGGGCGTGCATCCCGGGCTGGACTTTTCCAACATCACGCCGATCATGCGCGAAGTGGAGCACTGCAACCAGCTGCCGGTGCACCCGCGCCACCCCTACGTGGGGGATCTGGTGTTTACCGCCTTCTCCGGCTCCCACCAGGACGCGATCAAGAAGGGCATGACCGAGCGCCGGGCCAGCCCCGACGCCGTCTGGGAGGTGCCGTACCTGCCCATCGACCCGCTGGACGTGGGCCGCAGCTACGAAGCGGTCATCCGCGTCAACAGCCAGTCGGGCAAGGGCGGCGTCTCCTACCTGCTGGAAGAAGAGCACGGCGTGGTGCTGCCGCGCCGGCTGTCCATGGAGTTCAGCCAGGTGGTGCAGGAAGTCGCCGAGCGCACCGGGCGCGAGATCACCTCGCAGATGATCTATCAGGCCTTCAGCGACGAGTATCTGGGGCGCAGCACGCCGTTTTCACTGGCCAGCCACAGCATGTCTTCCGAGCCGGATAGCCCCACCGTGAACCTGGAAGCCACGGTGGACCTCGACGGCGAGCGCAAGACGCTGCACGGCGAAGGCAACGGCCCGCTGGCCGCCTTTGTCCAGGCGCTTTCAAGCGCCGGCCACGACGTGGAAATCATCGACTACCACGAGCATTCTCGCGGGCAGGGCACCGACGCCGAAGCCGTAGCCTACGTGCAGGTTCGCGTCGGCGGTGAGTCGGTCTTCGGCGTAGGGATCGACGAAAGCATCACCAGCGCCTCGATGAAGGGCGTGCTCAGCGCCATCAACCGCCACCACTCGACCCAGGCGCCGGCGGCCAACGTCACCGCGGAAACCCTGGCCTAATCCTGGCCTGAAGCGAGCCAGCGACCCCGTGATAAAACCGGCGCCCTTGGGCGCCGGTTTTATGTGCATAGGTCAGATGACATTGAGCGTCTGAAAAACGCTGTGGGGAAAATCGGGGAGCGGCTTCCATTGCTTATGATTGTTGCACTGTGTTCTCATTCTCTTCCGAGTTTGGTTTTCATTGTCTGATGCCGCTGTTTGGCGTGTACCACGTGAAAAGTCTCGAAGAAAATCTGAAAAAAGAAAAGGACGGGAAGATGGGAAGGCGAAAACACAGCGTACCGCGGGCGTTTGCCACTTTCGGCAGCGTGGTCGCCCTGATAGGGGCAAGCCAGGCGGCGCTAGCGCAAACCGCCGACGAGACGCGGCTGGATACCGTGACTGTCGAAGGCAACCGCCTTTATGAAATGCTGCCTTCCGAAGTGACCGAGGGCTACAGCGTCGATTCGGCAACGGTCGGTACCAAAACCCCGGCGGCGCTGCGCGACATTCCCCAATCGGTTAGCGTAGTGACCCGCGATGCCATCGACGATCAGAACTTCACCACGCTCGACGAGCTTGGTCGGCGCACCACCGGCGTACGCGTTCTCTCCAACGACAACGGCCGCTCGTCCATCTTCGCCCGGGGCTATGAATATGACGAAGCCAGCATCGACGGACTGCCCGCCCCCATGACCAGCATCAACGGCTCGGTGCCGTCCCTTGCCGCCTTTGACCGCGTGGAAATCATGCGCGGGCCGTCGGGACTGTTTAACAGCACCAGCGAAATGGGCGGCATCGTCAACCTGGTGCGCAAGCGCCCGACCGACGAGTTTCAAGGGAGTCTCGGCGCCGGCGCGGGCACCCAGGGTCAGCGCAACGTGCAGACCGATCTCTCCGGCCCGCTTGACGACGCGGGAAAAGTGCGCGGCCGGCTGGTGCTCGACCGTACCGATCACCCGGAAATTGCCGACCACACCGACAATGAACAGTACGATATTTACGCCGCGCTGGACGTAGACCTAAGCGCTGACACCACGCTGGGGCTGGCGTTTTTGCGCAACCATAAGGATATCGTGGTCAACAACGGCCAGCCGGTGGATGCCGATGGCAACCTGACCTATAAGCGCCGCTCGGCGTTCTACGGCGCCGACTGGAACGATTTCAACAGCCAGTCCAACGACGTGCTGGTGGATCTGACCCACAGCTTTGATAGCGGCGGCTACGGCCGCATCGGCATGCGCTACTCCGATCGCAACGCCGACTACAACTACGCCTTTGGCGGCAGCGCGCTGGATGACGACAACACCATGAACGTGGCCGGTATCGGCAGCGACGTCAGCCAGGAGGCGTTTTCGTTTGACGCCAGCTACAGCCAGCCGTTTTCCGCGTTTGGCAACGTCAGCGAGTTTGTCGTGGGCAGCGACTACAAACGCTACGACACCGACATTGAGTCCAGCCGCACCCGCGGTTTGACCACCAGCCGCGTCACCCGCAACGAGCTTAATAAGCTTGCCTACACCGATATTCTGGCCCAGGGCCGTCAGGGCGCCGGCGGCTTTCGCTACGGCCACGACGATACCCGCCAGCAGGAAACCGGCGTTTACTCCAAGCTGACGCTGCGCCCGGTAGAACCGCTTGCGCTGATTGCCGGCGGCCGCGTTAGCCATTACGAGACCCGCAACAAGGATCGCGCCGGAGATCAAAGCCAGCGCCGCAGCGGCACCGAGTTCACCCCTTACGCCGGCGCGGTCTACGACCTGGACTTCAACCACTCGCTCTACGCCAGCTATTCGCAGGTGTTCAAGCCGCAAACGGCGCTTGACGCGGATAACGACATCATCAAACCGCGCGAAGGCGAGCAGTACGAAGTCGGCATTAAAGGCAGCTATTTCGGCGGCGATTTGAACACCCGCTTAAGCGCCTTCCGCCTTTACGATGAAAACCGTGCGGCGTCGCCTGCTGACCCCAAGGCTTGCTACTCGGTAGCGGTCGGCAAAATGCGCATTCAGGGCGGCGAAGTAGAAGTGGCGGGCGATTTAACCCCGCAGTGGGGCGTAAGCGCCGGCTACACCTACATGGATACCGAGGTGAAAGAAGCCTCCACCGGCCGCGACGACGGCATCTTTATGCTGATGCCCCATAACATGGTTAACCTCTGGACCCAGTACGACGTGGCCGGCGGCACCCTTGACGGCCTGACGCTTGGCGGCGGCGTCACCGCCATGAGCGGCTTTGCGTCCTCCCAGGGCGTTGAAGCCCCGGGCTACGCGGTAGTCGACGCCATGCTCGGCTACGACTTTACCCCGGCGTTTAGCGGCCAGCTTAACTTCAACAACATTCTCGACCGCCATTACTACAACCGCGTCGGCGGGCAGAATACCTTCAACATGCCCGGCGCGCCGTCCAACGTCATGGCATCGGTTAACTATGACTTCTAGCGTCGCTGGCGATAGCGCCCTGGCACGAACGCTCAGGCAGGGATGCTCAGGCATAAGCGCTCAGGCATAAAAAACGCCCCGGTTTGCTAAACCGGGGCGTTTTGGTATGGCCGCTAGCTTACGGCGTAATCCGCGTCACGGTGTTGCCGCCGGGCTCTACCGGAGTGGGCGCGTCGGCGGGGCCGTGGCGGTCTTTGCCCTTGGCCTTGTTGCTGACGTAGACGTTGCCGGTGTCGGGGGCGATGGCAATCGTCTGCGGGTGCGTACCGGTGCCCAGGTGGGCGGTGACGTAGCGGCTGTCGGCGTCGATGATTGACACCGTGCCGTCGCCGCGGTTGGCCACGTACAAATCGCCCGTTTGCGGATGCAGCCGAGCGCTTAGCGCGCCGTCGCCGGTGCTGACGGTGGTTTCAATCTCGCCGCTTTCGACGTCGATAATCGACACGCCGCCGGTCTTCTGGTTGATGGCGTAGAGGATGCCGTTGTCGGCGTCGAGCTCCAGATTCACGGTATCGAAGGGGGCGGGCTTGGCGTCGGGGTCGTTGTCATTGAGCTCGACGGCGCTGAAGGTGCGCAGCACTTCCTGGCTTTCCAGATCGATTTCGGCGATGTCGCTGGTGGCCATGTCGGAGACGTAAAGCCGCTGGTTGGCGGCGTCGAGCGCCAGGCCGGCGGCCGTTTTGACCGGGTCGACGATGATGGATTCCAGCGTGTCGGACTCGCCGTCGATGACCCAGATCGCGCTTTCAGGGCCCTCTTCGTCGCCGCGCGACATGCCGCCAACGGCGCTTACGTAAACCGTATTGCTATCTTCATCCACCGCGACCTGGCGCAGCTGGTCAGAAGTCTCGCCGGGGTTTTCGATCCGCGCGACTTCCTCACCGGTATCGATGTTATACACGCCCACCTGGCCGTTTTTGGTGTCGGCGGCATAGAGCTTTTGCGTGGCGTGATTGATCGCGATGCCGAAGGGAATAACGTCGCCGGTGAGGATTTTGTCGACTTCGTCGAGGGTCTCGGCGTCAAGCGCCACAATGCCCGGCTTGACGGCGTTTTCCGCCTCGGCGTCGCGGCTGCCGGTGATGGCGGCGTAGACGGCGTCGGTGGCCGGGTTGAAGGCGATTTCATAGACGGATTCGTCGACTTTCACCGAGCGGTCGACGGCCGGGGCGGCCATGGCCTGGGCGACCACGCCGATTGATGCGGCCAGTAGCGAGAGGGTAAAAAAGCGGCGCGTGTGGGGCGCGAGCCCGGTGCGGGCAGCGTTAAAAGGCATCTGGGACTCCTGTGTGATGAGTCAATGATAGGCAAAGGTGCGTGGGCAGTCTGCGATTTTTTGGCCTGCTACACAAATAGAAATCATTTGCTTTTGCTTTTCAGTAACCTTAACCTGCTAATCTTATTATCGTTTGCTGTACTGGGCGTAAGACGTGAGCACGCTAGGCAGCAAGTCGGCTTTACCAGGTTCAACCGGAAACACCAGCGATGGATTCTCCTCAACCGTCACCCCGTCTCTGGGTGCTAAGCTTCGTCGCCCTGGTCGGCACCATGGGCATCATGTCGTTTGTGGCCGTGGTCGGGCCGATTACCCGCCTGTTTGGACTGGCCGACTGGCACGCTGGCCTGGCGCTCACCGCCGGCGGCGTCTTCTGGACGCTCTCCGCCCGCCGCTGGGGCAAGCTCAGCGACCGAGTCGGGCGCAAGCGCGTGCTGGTGTTTTCTCTTGCCGCCTACTGCGTTACCTATCTGCTGCTCGCTGTGCTGGTGGACGCCGCACTGGGGCATCCGCCGGCGCTCGTCGTGTCGCTTGCCGTACTGGTGGGCGCACGGGCGCTGGTGGGGCTGTTTTACGCCGCCGTACCCACGGTCGCCGCCGCGGCGGTGGCCGACCAGGCGCCCACGGGCAAGCGCGCATCCAGCATGGCGCGACTCGGGGCGGCCAACGCCACCGGGCTGATTGCAGGCCCCGTGGTGGCCGGCTGGATCGCCACCTACGATATCGCCTTGGCGCTTTACGCCGCCGCGCTGATGCCGCTGGCCGCCCTCGGTATGATCCTGTGGAAGCTTCAGGAAACCCGCCCCCCTGAAGCCGCACCTGACAAGGAACCTGAGAACGTCGCGCCCAAGCAAAAGCCGAGCGCGGGATTTTTCGACCCGCGCCTACGCCTGCCGCTGGCGGCCATGTTTGTCGCCATTATGGCGGTGGCCACCACCCAGTCCACCGTGGGCTTTTTAATGCTCGACCGACTGTCGCTGTCGCCGGCGGAAGGGGCCAAGGCCGCCGGCTATGCGCTGACCGCGCTGGGTATCGGGCTCATAGTGGCCCAAACCGTGATGATGCGCCTGCAGTGGCCGCCCGTGCGCTGGCTGCTGCTGGGCGCGCTGCTGGCAGGCGCAGGCTTTGGCTCGGTAGCGTGGCTTGGCACCGGCTGGGTTATTTTTCTCGCCTTTGGCCTGGCGGGGCTGGGCATGGGGCTGGTGCGCCCCTCGATACAGGCGTTAACCGCCGACTGCGTTGAGGCCCACGAGCAGGGCGCGGCCGCCGGCACCGCCGCCTCCATGCAGGGCTTTGCCATGACGCTGGGGCCGCTGGTGGGCACGCTGCTCTACGGTCTGGCCCCCGCCGTGCCTTATGGGCTGGTGGGTGTCCTGCTGTTGGCGCTGGCGCTGATGGTTTGGCGCCGCCATGTTTCCCCAGCGGCGTCGCAGCCGTCAGGAGCCGTTTCATGACCACGTTAACTGACTTCACAGCTGCCTCCGCAACGCCTCCCACACCTCCCCGCACACCGACGGCGCAGCGGTTTATGCTGAAAGCCCCGCAGCACGCGCTTGAAGCCAGCGGCTGCCGGGCGCAGCTGCCGGCGGGGGCAACCGCAAGCCTTGGCCAGCGGGTGCGCGAATTTTTTGCCGCGCGTCAGGCAGGCCCCGCGCTGCTGGTCGGCGCGCTGCCGTTTGACCCTCACGCGCCGGATGCGCTTTATCAGCCCGAGCGGCTGGAGCCGGCGCCGCCGAGTACGCTTGATGCGCCGCCGGTGCTGACCGACGCCGCCGTGCCCGAGCCTTTGCCCGAGGCCTACGCCAGCATGGTCGAGCGCTGCGTGACTCGGCTCTCGGCCACGGCGCAAACCGCCACGCCCACGCTTGGGAAGGCCGTATTGGCGCGCAGCCTGAGCGTGCAGGCAGACGCGCCGATTGACCCGCTGGCGCTGGCCGCCCGCCTTGAGCAAGATTCAAGCGTCACCGCCTACGTAGCGCCGCTGCCGGTAGATGAGGCCGAGGCGCCCGCCTGGCTGGTGGGGGCGACGCCCGAGCTGTTGATTTCCCGCCGCGGTCGCACGGTGGTGTCGCACCCGCTGGCGGGCTCGATTCCGCGCCGCGACGACCCCGAGCAGGACCGCCAGGCGGCAGCGTCGCTTAAAGCCTCCGCCAAGGATCTCGCCGAGCACCGCTACGTGGTCGACGCCATTGTCGAGGCGCTCGGCCCGCTGTGTAGCGAGCTTGACGCCCCGGCGACGCCCGAGCTAACCGCCACCCAAAGCATGTGGCATTTGGGCACGCGGATTGTCGGCACGCTTGACGGTGAAGCGACCTCCGCCGCCGAGCTCGCCGGGCTTTTACACCCCACGCCCGCGGTGTGCGGTACCCCCCGGGAAGCCGCGCTTGGCGTCATCAAGTCGTTGGAGCCGGTGGACCGCGGCTTTTACGCCGGCGCGGTGGGCTGGGTCGACGAACACGGCGATGGCGACTGGTACGTGGCGATTCGCTGCGCCCGAGTGCAGGGCCGCCGGCTGCGGCTATTTGCCGGCGCAGGCATCGTCAAGGATTCCGTAGCCGCGCTTGAGGTTGAGGAAACCGCCGCCAAATTCACCGCGCTGCTGGACGCGCTCGGCGTTGATCGCGCGCCCGCCAGCAGCACAACGCGAGAGGCAAAATGACCGCTACTGCCCACCCGACCCCCGCTTCCCGCCGCCAGCCGCTGCAGCAGCGCTGGCCCGACGAACTGGTCAGCCGTTACCGCGCCGCCGGCCACTGGCGCGGCGAGACGTTTCCCGCGTTTTTGCGCGAGCGCGCCGCGCGCTTTGCCGATGACGTGGCCGTAGTCGCCGGCGACACCCGCTACACCTACGCCGAGCTTGGCCGCGAAGCCCAGCGCATCGGTGCCGGGCTGTTAGCGCGCGGGCTTGTGCCCGGCGACCGGGTGATCGTGCAGCTGGGCAACGAAGCGGCGTTTATTCCCGTGGTTTGCGGGCTGTTCTACGCCGGGCTGATTCCGGTGTACGCGCTGCCCGCCCACCGGCTGACCGAGATCCGCCACTTCGCGCTCAAGGCCGAAGCCAGCGCCTACATTACCGCCGACCGCCGCGGCGGGTTTGACTACCGCACGCTTGCCCGGGCGCTGGTAGAAGAAGTGCCGGCGGTGGAACACGTGGTGATCGCCGGCGAAAGCTCCGCCACCGAGGCCGAGGAGTTTACCGCGCTTGACGCGCTCGACGGCGACCCGGCCGCGCTGCCGGCGGACCCCGACCCGCAGTCGGTGGCGTTTTTGCAGATTTCCGGCGGCAGCACCGGGCTTTCCAAGCTGATCCCGCGTACCCACGACGACTACATCTATTCGTTCCGCGCGAGCAATGAGATCTGCGGCATCACCCGCCAAAGCGTCTATATGACCGTGCTGCCCGCGGCGCACAACTTCCCCATGAGCTCGCCGGGCTGGCTGGGCGCGCTCTACGCCGGCGCCCGCGTAGTGCTGTGCCCGGCCGCTGAGCCTGCCACCGCCTTTGCGCTGATCGAGCGCGAGAGCGTGACCTGTTTGGGGCTGGTGCCGCCGCTGGCACTTCTGTGGGTCGAAGCCGCCAGGAATACGCCCCACGACCTCTCGAGCCTTGAGGTCATGCAGGTGGGCGGGGCCAAGCTTGTGCCCGAGGCCGCCAAGCGGCTGATGCATGGCTTTCCCGGCAAGCTGCAGCAGGTGTTTGGCATGGCCGAAGGGCTGGTCAACTACACCCGGCTGGACGACCCCGACGAGATGGTGATTAACACCCAGGGCCGGCCCATCAGCCCCAACGACGACGTGCGCGTGGTCGACGACGACGGCCGGCAGGTACCGGACGGCACGGCGGGTCACCTGCAGGTCAGCAGCCCCTACACCATTCGCCAGTACCACAACGACGCCGCCGCCAACGCCAAAAACTTCAGCGCTGACGGCTACTACACCACCGGCGACATCGTCGTGCGCACCCCCGAGGGCAACCTGATCGTCCAGGGGCGGGCCAACGACCACATCAACCGCGCCGGAGAAAAGATCTCCGCCGAGGAAATCGAAGACCACCTGCTCTCACACCCGGCGGTGTTCGACGCCGCGGTGGTGTCGATCCCCGACGACTATCTGGGCGAGCGCAGCTGCGCGTTTATTCTGGTGCAGCAGGGCGGCGGCGAGGGTAAAAAGCCCCGCGCCATGGCGCTGAAAAAGTGGGTGCGCGAGCAGGGCCTGGCCGACTTCAAGGTGCCCGACCAGATCGTCTTTGCCGAATCGTTTGAGACCACGGCGGTGGGCAAGGTCAGCCGCCGTGAACTGCGCGCCCGGCTGCGCCAGCGCCTGCTCGACGATATGCAGCAAAAAGCCGACGAGGAGAACGCCTGATGGGACTTCCCAAGATTCAAAGCTACCCGCTGCCGAGTGCCGACGAGCTGCCCGCGGCGCGTGCCCAGTGGACGCCGCAAACCGAGCGCATGGCGCTGCTGGTCCACGATATGCAGGAGTACTTCCTTGCCCCGTTTGATCAACACGCCGCGCCGATCCCCCAGGCCGTGGTCAATTTGACCCGGCTGATCGCGCACTGCCGCGCCCGTGGGATTCCGGTGTTTTACACCGCCCAGCAAGGCCAGCAGGAGTACCGCGATCGCGGCCTGCAGGCCGACCTTTGGGGGCCGGGGATGCGCGCGATTCCCGAGCACGAGGCGATCATCCCGCCGCTGGCCCCGGCCGAAGGCGACCACCTGCTGGTCAAGCACCGCTACAGCGCCTTTCAGCGCAGCAATCTGGAAACGCTGATGCGCGCCCGCGGCCGCGACCAGCTGCTGGTGACCGGGGTGTACACCCACATCGGCTGCTCGGCCACCGCGATTGAAGCGTTTCAGCGCGATATCGAGCCGTTCGTCGCGGCGGATGCCGGCGCCGATTTCAGCCAGGCCGACCACGAAAGCGCGCTGTGCTGGATGGCGCGCACCTGCGCTGTCCCCATGACCACCGATCAGCTGCTGGAGGCCCTGAGCTAATGCCGGTTAATCTGCACCACAACGCTTTGACCCTTGAGCGCATGCGCGCCGATATCGCCGCGCTGGTCGACGAGGCCCCCGAGGAGCTCGAAGACGACGACAACCTGCTCGACTGGGGGCTCGACTCCATGCGCATCTTCAACCTCACCGTGGAGTGGAGCCAGTACGGCGTCGAGCTTGGCTTTGCCGATTTGGCCGAAGCGCCGACCCTTGCCGACTGGTGGCAGATCGTTAAGCGCCAGCAGGGCGAACGCTAACCATGCAGCAGGCCGCATCTTCTTCATCAAGCGAATCGCTTCGGGGCGTTTTTCCCTTAACCGAAGCCCAGCAGGGCATCTGGTTTGCCCAGCGCCTGGCGCCGGATAACCCGTCGTTCAACACCGCTCATGCGCTATGGATAGACGGCGAGCTGGACGTCGCCGCCTTTACCCGAGCGGCCAACCAGGCCGCAGCCGAGGCCGACAGCCTGGCGCTTGGCTTTGACGATACCGCCGACGGCCCGCGCCAGTACCTTGACGCCGCCCGTGTGCCCGAGCTTGACGTCGTCGACCTGAGCGACGATGACGCGCCCCGGGCCACGGCCGCCGAGATGATGCGCGCCGACCGCCTGACCCCGCTCGACCCCACCCGCGAGCGGCTGGCCTGCCAGCAGCTGTTGGTGCTGGGCAGCGGTGATGGACAAACGCCGCGCTACGTCTGGTACCTGCGCGTGCACCATCTGGCCGCCGACGGCTACGCCATGGCGCTGTTGGGCGAGCGTACGGCGGCGCTGTACACCGGCGATGACGCCGCGCGGCCGTTTGCCCCGCTGGCCCCGGTGCTTGAGGAAGACGCCGAGTATCAGGCGTCCGCCAAACGCCAGCGCGACGCCGCCCGGTGGCATGACGCGCTGGCCGACACGCCGCCGCCGGCCACGCTGGGCGCTGACGTCGCCGCCGGCGCGATTGCCGCCAGCGACTGCCACCGCCGCATCGCGCCGCTGGAGGCAGCGCTTACGACGCGGCTTTTTGCCTTGGCCGAGGCGCTTAAGCAGCCTTGGCCGGACGTGCTTACCGCGCTTGCCGCCGAATACTGCCGCCGGCATAGCGACGGCGCCGACGCGGTGGTCGGTGTGCCCTATATGGGCCGGCTGGGCAGCAAAGCGGCCCGAGTACCGGCGATGGTGATGAACGTGCTGCCGCTGGCGCTGCGCGCAGACGATACGCCCGCCGCGATGCCGGTAGGCGAGTTTATCCGCACCGCGGCCAAGCGCCTGATGCGCACCCGCCGCCACGGTCGCTATCGCGGCGAACAGCTGCGCCGGGACTTGCGGCTGATCGGCAGCCAGCGCCGCCTGCACGGCCCGCTGATCAACGTGCAGCCGTTTTACCGGCCGCTGGCGTTTGCCGGCGTTGAGGCACCCATTGACGCGCGGCTGGAAATTCTCGGCACCGGCCCGGTGGACGACCTGACCTTCGGCTTTCGCGGCGATGCCCAGGGCCGGCTGGACCTGGAGATCGAAGCCAACCCCACGCTTTATACCCGGGACGACGTCGACGACCATCTGGCGCGGCTGCCGGCGTTTATCGACGCGGCCATCGCCGCTTGGCAAGCCGACGACACGCTTGCCGCCATCCCGCTGGCCACGCCCGCCGAGGCCCGGCGCTACCTGTTTGAGGTCAACCAAACCGCGCACCCCGTGCCCGGGGTCAAGGGGGAAGAAGCGACGCTTGCCGCGCTGATCGAGGCGCAAATGGCCGCCACGCCGGACGCCGTGGCGCTGGAGTTTGGCGGCCAGGCGCTGACCTACGCCGAGCTTGAACGGCGCAGCCGGGCGCTTGCCGTAGCGCTGCATCAACGCGGCGTGGATCGGGGCAGCATCGTTGCCGTGGCGCTGCCGCGCTCGCTTGAGCTGGAGATAGCGCTGGTGGCCGTGCTGCGCGCCGGCGCGGCCTATCTGCCGCTCGACGCCGAACAGCCCGATGCGCGCTTAAAGCGCATTCTCGACTCCGCCGAACCGGCCTGCCTGCTAAGCGCTGATGTCGAACGCTTTGCCCGGCAGAGCGTATTGGCGCCCCGGGACTGGCCGACGGATGCGCCCGGTGAGGCGCTGGCCGATACGGCCCCCGCGCCCGATGACCCCGCCTACGTGATCTATACCTCGGGCTCCACCGGCGAACCCAAGGGCGTGGTGGTCGAACACCGCGCCATTATCAACCGGCTTTTGTGGATGCGCGACTACTTCGCCGTGGATGAAAGCGAGCGCATTTTGCAAAAAACCCCGGCGACCTTCGACGTCTCGGTATGGGAGTTTTTTCTGCCGCTGATCGCCGGCGCGCGGCTGGTCATTGCACCGGCGGATGCCCACCGCGACCCCCGCGCCATCGCCCGGCTGATCCGCGAGCGCGGCATCACCACGCTGCACTTTGTGCCCTCGATGCTGGGGGCGTTTCTGACCACGCCGGGCATTGCCGCCCAGCGTCTGCGCCGGGTGATCGTCAGCGGCGAGGCGTTAACGCCAAGCCTGCGCGAGCGCTTCCATGCGACGCTCGATACCCGGCTGTTTAACCTCTACGGCCCGACGGAAGCGGCGGTGGACGTAAGCGTGTGGGAGGCCACCCGCGACGATACGTCTAACCCGGTGCCCATCGGCTTTCCCGTGTGGAACACAAGGCTTTACGTGCTGGACGCGCAGCTACGCCCGCTGCCGCCGGGCGTGGCCGGGGATTTATACCTGGGCGGCGTGCAGCTGGCGCGGGGCTATTTAGGCCAGCCCGCGCTCACCGCCGAGCGCTTTATCGACGCCCCCTTTATCAACGACGGTTTCCTCGACGGCGAGCGGCTGTATAAAAGCGGCGACGTGGCGCGCTTTCGTCGCGACGGCGCGGTGGAGTACCTCGGCCGCAGCGATGACCAGGTCAAACTGCGCGGGCTGCGCATCGAGCTTGGCGATATCGCCACGGCACTGGCCGATGCCCCGGGCGTGGCGGCCGCCGAGGTGCTGCTGCGTGAGCTGGGCAGCGGCGAGCCGCGGCTGGTCGGCTATGTGCAGCTCGACGCCGACAGCGCCGCGCCTGGCCTTGCTTCAGACTCTGCCGCACTGCGCGCGCGCGTAACGCCGCATCTCGCACGCCAGCTGCCCGACTATATGCTGCCGGCGGCGTATGTCGCGGTGGACGAATGGCCGCTGACCGCCAACGGCAAGCTCAACCGCCGCGCGCTGCCGCTGCCGGAGATGGCCGACGATGCCGGCGGCGGCGAGCTTGCCACCGACACCCAGCGTACGCTTGCCGCGCTGTTTGCCCGGGAGCTCAAGCTGGAGAATCACCGGCCGCTGGGGCCGGACGCTGACTTTTTCCGCCTCGGCGGCGACTCGCTTTCCGCCGTGCATCTGCTGCTGGCGATCGAAAAACACTTTCTGCGCGACCCGGGCTTTGGCACCCTGTTTGCCGCGCCCACCATCGCCGCACTTGCCGCGCAGCTGGACGCCCCCGACAAGGCCGCCGACGACGGCCTGGGGCCGAGCGTCGTGCTGGCGCAGGGCGAGCAACGCCTGCCGCCGCTGTTTGCCGTACACCCGGCGGGCGGCATCGCCTGGAACTATCGTTCGTTGGCCCGCTCGCTTGCCCAAACGCTTGCCCCGGCGCGTACGGTTTACGGGCTGCAGTCGCCGGCGCTACGCCCCGACAAGCCGCTGCCGGCAAGCATCGAGGCGCTGGCCGACGATTACGTGGCCACCGTACAGGCGCTGCATCCGGCCGGGCCGGTGCATCTGGCCGGCTGGTCGGTGGGCGGGATTATCGCCCACGCCATGGCCGTGCGGCTGCGCGAAGCCGGCCGCGAGGTTGGGGTGGTAGCGCTGCTGGACGCCTACCCGGCGGAGTGCTGGCGCGCCGAGCCCGAGCCCGACCCCGACCCGGTGGCCGCGCTGCGCGCGCTGCTGGCGATTGCCGGCTACGACCCCGAGCAGCACCTGGCGCTGGATACCCGCGAGAAGGTCGTCGCGTTTTTGCGCCGAGGGGAGAGCACCCTGGGCAACCTGCCCGAGGCCGCGCTCGACGGCGTGGTGCGCGCAGTCACCGGCACCAACCGGCTGGTGCGCGGCCATCATCACGGCTACCTTGACGCCGCGCTGGTGCACCTGCGCGCGGGGCGCGACCACGTAAGCCGCCCGCACCTCAAGGCGGCGCTGTGGCAGGCTCACGCCGCCGAGGTGGAGGCGCTGGAAACACCGTACTACCACGCCGAGATGACCGGCGCAGACGCCGCCCAGCATCTCGCGCCGCTGCTTGGCCGGCGTATGGCCGAGCGCGAAGCGGTGTTGGATCATTCCCTGAACGAAGAGGCTTACTATGCAGCTGAGCGGATTTGACGGCCGTCTTGCGCTGGTCACGGGAGCGGCCGGCGGCATCGGCGCCGCGCTGGTACGCCTGCTGCGCGAAAGCGGCTGCCGGGTTATCGCCACCGACCTTGCCGCCCCCGAAGGCGAAGACGGCCGGGCGCTGGACGTCACCGACTCCGCCGCGGTTAACGCGCTGGTGGACGACATCGAGCGCGACATCGGCGCGATTGATTTTGGCATCAACGTCGCCGGGGTGCTGCAGTCCGGAAGCGTAGACACCATCGACGACGACGCCTGGCGGCGCACCTTTGCGGTCAACGCCGACGGCGTATTTTATCTGTGCCGGGCGCTTGCCCGGGTGATGACCCCGCGCCGTCGCGGGGCCATGGTGACCGTGGGCTCCAACGCCGCCGGCGTGCCGCGCCACGCCATGGCCGCTTATGGCGCGTCCAAGGCCGCCGCGGCGATGTTCATGCGCTGTTTGGGCCTGGAGCTCGCGCCGCTGGGCATTCGCTGCAACAGCGTCGCGCCGGGCTCCACGCTTACCCCCATGCAAACCGGCATGTGGGCCGACTCAAGCGGCGAACAGCGGGTGATCGACGGCATCCCCGAGGATTACAAAACCGGCATACCGCTGGGCAAGCTCGCCAAGCCCGACGACGTGGCCAGCGCGGTGATGTTTTTGCTCTCCGAGCAGGCCGGGCATATCGTCATGGACGATCTCTACGTCGACGGCGGCGCCACGCTGCACGGCGGCTAACCAGGACCTTTTGTATGTACCACTATTTACCCCGAAACCGGATGCTGGGCGCGGTACTCATGCTGCTCGCGGCGCTTTCGCCCCTGACGGCGGCGGCCAAAGAGGTCACCGACCTGCGCGGGAGAACCGTCACGGTACCCGACGCACCGGCAACGGTGGCCATCGACGACGGGCGCTTCCTGCTCGCGCTTGCGCTGATTGACCCCGATCCGATTAGCCAGCTGGCGGCCTGGCCCCACGACGTCAGCCGTCTGGGCGAGGTCTACTCCCAACGCATGATCGACGCCTTTCCCGCACTTGAGACGTTGCCCTCGGTGGCAAGCTCGGCCGAAAGCTTTGATATGGAGTCGATGCTCGCCGCTGAGCCCGACGTCGCCGTGGTGTCGCTCAGCCGGGGGCCTACCGATGCCCAGGTGGCGACGCTGGAAAGCGCCGGTATCCCGGTGGTGTTTATCGACTTTTTTATCGACCCGTTCGCCCACCAGGGCAAAAGCCTTGAGCTTCTCGCCGAGCTTACCGGCAACCAGGCCCAGGCGCAGGACTACCTGGCGCTGCGCGACGCGCATCTGGCACGGATTTCTCAGCGGCTCGCGGATGCAGAGAATGCCGCCGAACCGAGCGTATTTATGGAAGCCCACGCCGGTATCACCCGGGACTGCTGTTTCTCGCCGGGTTCGGGCGGCGTCGGCGACTACATCGACTTCGCCGGGGGGCACAACATCGGCGCCGACGTGCTTGAAAAGGCCTCGGGCAAGCTCAATCTGGAATACATTATCGCCGCCGACCCGGACGTCTACATCGCCACGGGCGGCCCTGACCTAGCGCGCTCGGGCGGGCTGACGCTGGGCGGCGGCTACGCCGAGGACGAGGCCCGCGCAGCCCTTGCCAACATGGCCGAGCGCAACGGCATCGCCGAGCTTGCCGCGGTGGCAGAAGGGCGGGTACACGGGCTTGCCCACCAGCTGTTGAACTCGCCGCTGGATATCGTCGCGGTGGAAGCGCTGGCCCAGTGGCTGCACCCGACGCTGTTTGCCGAGATCGACCCCGCCGCTACGCTTGCCCAGATCAACCAGCGCTTTCTGGCGGTGCCCTATACCGGCACCGGCTGGGTAAGCCTTGAGGCAAGCGCTGACGCTGAACCAGACGACGTTGCTGAATCAGACAATGCCGCACAGTAGGCGCTTAACGTGAATGCACTGACCGATACCGTAAAAGCTTCTTCAGCGAACGCTGCTACCGCCGCCGGGCAGGGCCGCGCGGTGCTGGCTGCCTACCGCCGCCGTGTGCGCTGGCGCGTGGGCGCGCTGGTGCTGCTGGGCGCGCTGTGCGTGGCGGCCTTTGTGCTGGATATCATGACCGGCCCGTCAACGCTGTCACCCGGCGAGGTTGTCGCCGGGCTGCTGTCGCCGGACGGCGTCTCCAACGCCCAGCGCACGATTATCTGGAACGTGCGCCTGCCCTACGCGCTGATGGCGCTGCTGGTGGGCGCGGCGCTGTCCCTTGCCGGCGCGGAAATGCAGGCCATACTCAATAACCCCCTGGCCAGCCCCTTTACCCTGGGCGTGTCGTCGGCGGCCTCGTTCGGCGCCGCGCTTGCCATCGTGCTGGGCATCAGCCTGCCGTTTTTGCCCCGGGAGTGGATGGTCTCGCTCAACGCCTTCGGCTTTGCATTGGGCTCGGTAATGCTGTTGCAGCTGATGGCCAGGCTGCGCAGCACCAGCGTCGAGACCATGGTGCTTTTAGGCATCGCGCTGGTGTTTGTGTTCAACGCGCTGGTGGCCTTTGTGCAGTTCGCCTCGTCCCAGGCGGCGCTGCAGCAGCTGGTGTTCTGGAGCATGGGCTCGCTGTCCCGGGCCAACGGGCAGAACGTCAGCGTGCTGGCCGTGGTGTTGGCGCTGGTCGCGCCGTTTTCGCTGGCCGCGGCGGGCAAGCTGACCGCGCTCAGGCTGGGCGAAGACCGCGCGCGCAGCTTCGGGATTAACGTCGGCCGGCTGCGCTTTTTCGCGCTGTTGCGGGTAAGCCTGCTGGCCGCGACCTCGGTGGCGTTTGTCGGCACCATCGGTTTTATCGGCCTGGTGGGGCCGCACATCGCCCGGCTGATGCTGGGGGAAGATCACCGCTTTTTGCTGCCGGCAAGCCTGTTGACCGGTGCGCTGGTGATGTCGCTGGCGTCCACGGTGAGCAAGGTGCTGGTGCCCGGGGTGATGCTGCCGGTGGGCATCGTGACCTCGATTATCGGCGTGCCGGTATTTCTGCTGCTGATTTTCTGGCGGCCGGGGGGCGCTTCATGAGTGATGTCGGTAACAAGGCCGGGTTGGCTATCCAGCGCTTCTCGACCGGGTATCGCAAGCGGGCGATTGTCAAAAGCGTCAGCCTGCCGCTGCTTGAGCGCGGCGGGGTGTATTCGCTGATTGGCCCCAACGCGGCAGGGAAAAGCACGCTGATGCGCGCGCTGGCGGGGCTACAGTCGGCCAGTGGGTTGGTCACCCTTGACGGCCATGAGCTGGTCGGCCAGCCGCTGGCCGAGTGGGCCAAACGCGTGACCTATATGCCGCAAAGCCTGCCCCAGGGCGTGTCGCTTAACGTGCTGGAGAGCGTGATCAGCGCGCTGCGCGCCACTCCCATGGAGGGGCTGGATTCCAGCGATGCGGTCAAAACCTACGCCGTGGAGGTGCTTCAGCGGGTGGGCATTGTCGAGCTTGCGCTGCGCAACCTCGGCGAGCTCTCCGGCGGCCAGCGCCAGCTGGTATCGCTTGCCCAGGTGCTGGCGCGCAGGCCTCAGGTATTGCTGCTCGACGAACCCATCAGCGCGCTGGATTTAAAACACCAGCTAAGCGTAATGCGGCTGGTCCATGAGCTTGCCCGGGAGCGCTCGATGATCGTGCTGGTGGTGCTCCACGACCTTAACGTCGCCGCGCGCTGGTCCGACGGCATCGTCATGCTTTCTCACGGCGAGCTTGCCGCCTACGGCACGCCCGCTGAGGCGATTACCCCGGCAACCCTTGCGCAGGTGTACGGCGTCAAGGCGCGTATAGAGCAGTGCGCCCGGGGAACGCTGCAGGTAATGATCGACGACCTGGCGGAGGCCTGACCGTGCATTCAAGCGAGACCTTCACGCGCCGCGCGCAAAGCGGCGCGGCCCACCGTATTAGCCTGTGGCTGCCGCCGGGCACGCCGCCCGCCGGCGGCTGGCCGGCGGTCTACGTGCTTGACGCCGGCGCCATGTTTGCCACCGTGGCCGAGGCCGTGAAGCGCAGCGGCCGCCGCCCGGACGCCACCGGCGTCGGCATGGCGGCGGTGGTGGGCATCGCCCCCTGCGAGCCAAACGAGGAAGGCGAACGGCTCGCCGTCGCTTCGCGCTATCGCGACTATACGTTTGAAGCATCCAGGCGGGTCGAAGTGGAAACCAGCGGCGGCGGGGCGGCGTTTCTGGCGTTTATCGCCGATGAACTGGTCCCCGAACTTACCCGGGATTACGGCTTGAGCCATCATCACCGGATGCTGTTCGGCCATTCGCTGGCGGGGTATTTCGTGCTCAACGCGCTGGCGCAGCGGCCTTGCGTATTCACCCACTACGCCGCCATCAGCCCGTCGGTCTGGTGGCACCCCGAGGCGCTGGCCGAGCGGCTGGAAGGGCTCGACCGTGCGTCCGCCGAGGGTATTAGCGGCGTGCTGGTGGCGGTGGGCGAGTGGGAAGGCGAGCCCGCCCCCTGGCTTGCCGGCTCGCCTACGCTTGAAAGCGTGATGCAGCGCCGCCGGGAGCGCCAAATGATCGGCCGCGCCCGGGCAACCGCCGCGCAGCTGACGCAAAAACTCGGCGAGCGCCGAGTACAGTGGCGCTGCTTCTCCGAGGAAGACCACGCCTCCATCGTGATGATCGGCATTCAGCGCAGCCTGCGGCTGATGTTTGGCGCTTGAAGTATATGACCGCCGGCATACAGGCCTGCGAGGGGGCGCTGTAAATCCTTCCCTGGACGCTACCTACGCCATCCTTGGCGTAGAACCCCCTCGCCAACCTGTATGCCGGCTCGCAGATGGCGCGGTTAGCAATACCTGCACGCAGTCTGCTTAGGCTACAGCGGCGTTTTGCTCGGCTCGCCGGGGATCTCGCGAACAAGTCTCGGCATCAAAAAGCCCGGCAGGCGCTCGCGTAGTTCTGCCACTAGCTTGCGGGCCTCGTCGTCGCTTGCGTCAAAGTGCGCCGCTCCGGCTACCGGGTCGAGGACGTGCAGGTAGTAGGGCAGAATACGTGCCTCGAACAAACGCTCGGACAGCGCTTCGAGCGCCGCTACGCTGTCGTTCACCCCGCGAAGCAAAACGCTCTGGTTCAGAAGCGTGACCCCCGCCCGCTGCAGCCTCGCGCAGGCGTCGACCACCGCCTGGTCGATCTCGTTGGCGTGGTTAATATGCAGCACCATCACCGTTTGCAGGCGCGTGGCAGACAGCCAGGCGAGCAGGGCGTCATCCACCCGGTCGGGAATGACCACCGGGAGCCTTGTGTGAATCCGCAGCCGCTTGAGGTGGCTGATACCTTCCAGCTCGCCGACAAGCCACGCAAGCTGTTTATCGTTTGCCGCCAGCGGGTCGCCGCCGGAGAAAATTGCCTCGCGGATGGAATCGTCTTGGCGCAGGTAATCCAGCGCTTCCTGCCACTGGGCGCGAGAGGGGGCGTTATCGGCGTAGGGGAAGTGGCGGCGGAAGCAGTAGCGGCAGTTCACCGCGCAGGTGGGGCTTGCGATGAGCAATACCCGGCCGTGGTATTTGTGGATAAGCCCTCGGGCGGGGCGCTGTTCGGCCTCTTCCAACGGGTCGTCGATAAAGCCCGATACCTCGCGGGTTTCTTCGCCCAGCGGCAGCACCTGGCGCAGCAGCGGGTCGGCGGGGTTGCCAGGCTCCATGCGGGTGAGAAAGGCCTCGGGCACGCAGGTCTCGAACAGCGCATGGCCGCCCCGGGCGCCGGGCAGCCAGCTTTCATCGAGCTCAAGCCGGCGGCACAGCTCGGCCGGGTCGCGCACCGCCCGGGACAGCTGGCGCTTCCAGCCGGGGCTTTCCGCCGCGCTGGCGCCGTCGTGGATAATCAGGGTGTTGTCCTGCAAAAAGCCCTCCTTCGGGTTAGAATGCGGCGCACCGGTCAGGCCAACGCGCGCTGACGTTTTGACTCTTTTTTCAATGACGCAACCTGAGAGGCACTATGGCCAACTATTCTACCAACGAATTCAAGGGCGGTTTAAAGGTAATGCTCGACGGCGATCCGTGTTCGATCGTCTCCAACGAGCTGGTCAAGCCCGGCAAGGGCCAGGCGTTCAACCGCGTGAAGCTGCGCAACCTGATGACCGGCCGCGTCTGGGAGCGCACCTTCAAGTCCGGCGAGTCCCTGGAAGGCGCAGACGTCATGGAGCTGGAGATGGAATATCTCTACACCGACGGTGACATGTGGTACTTCATGCGCACCGACGGCTCCTTCGAGCAGTACGCGGTCGAAAAGCGCGCCCTGGGCGACGATGAAAAGTGGCTCAAGGAGCAGGTGCCTTACACCGTGACGCTGTGGAACGACAACGCCATCCAGGTCACGCCGCCGAACTTCATCGAGCTCGAAGTGACCGAGACCGACCCCGGCCTCAAGGGCGACACCGCCCAGGGCGGCTCCAAGCCGGCCACGCTGTCCTCCGGCGCCGTGGTGCGCGTGCCGCTGTTCATCAACGAAGGCGAAGTGCTGAAGGTAGACACTCGCACCGGCGAATACGTGTCCCGCGCCTGATGAGCGGCGCCTGGTGGCCCACCGCTGACATGACCACGCTGCGCGATCGCGCCCGGCTCATTGCCCGCGTGCGCGCCTTTTTTGCCGAGCGCGACGTGCTCGAAGTGGAAACGCCGATATTGGGCCAGGGCGGCAGCACCGATATCCATCTGGCGTCGCTGTCGGCTTGGGCGCGCACCGCTGCCGGCCGCCAGCGCCTGTGGCTGCGCACCTCGCCGGAGTTTCACATGAAGCGCCTGCTCGCCGCCGGCAGCGGGCCGATTTACCAGCTGGCCAAAAGCTTCCGCGACGGCGAGGTGGGCCGCCGCCACAACGTCGAGTTCACCATGCTGGAATGGTACCGGCCGGGCTTTAGCCTTCCGGCGCTGATGGAGGAAACCGCCGCGCTGATTCGGGAGCTTTTGTCCGACACCTTGCTACCCGGCGAGCAGGGGCCGCCGCGCTGCCACGCCTACCGCGAGCTCTTTCACGAGCATCTCGAGATTGACCCCTTTAACGTATCGCTCGAACGTTTGCGCCGGCTTGCCGCCGAGCGCGGCTTCATGCCCAAGGGCGCGCTTGACGACGAGCCCCGGGAAACCTGTCTGGACCTGCTCATGAGTCTGGTTATCGAGCCGACTCTTGGCTGGGCAAAAGAAAATCAAAAGGAAGGGCAGGGCGAACTCAGCGCGGTAGTGGACTACCCCGCCAGCCAAGCGGCCCTTGCCCGCCGCCATGTAGACGCCTACGGCGACGAAGTGGCTTCGCGCTTTGAGCTTTACTTCCAGGGCGTGGAGCTTGCCAACGGCTACGATGAGCTGGTTGATCCCACCGAGCAGCAGGCCCGCTTTGACGCCGACAACGCCGCGCGCCGCCGGCTCGGCTTTGACGAGATCGACGTCGATACCCGGCTGGTCGCCGCCCTTGCCCACGGCCTGCCCGAAGGCAGCGGCGTGGCGCTGGGGCTTGACCGGCTCATCCAGCTGGCGCTGGACAAACCCCGCCTGAGCGACGTTTTAAGCTTCGATACGCCGGGGTGTTGAGGAAGAGATGCCAGTGCGCTAACGGCTGAACTTAGGTATAACTGTAGGATGCCGGATGATCATCCCGTTGGTCCGCTGATGTTGTAGATTATCCTGGTTATTATTGGAGTTGGAGCAACCTGCCAGGACCTTTTGTTTTTAATGGATTAAACAACCAATGGCGTTGCTTGCAGGTACCACGAGACTTCGCCTGCCAGGACTGAGGAGGTTTCCATGACCGAGCGTCAGCTTGCCCCTTTGGGCCAGGTCAGCGACTTCGATATCCGTCTGCTAAGAGTATTCAAAGCGGTAGTAGAGTGCGGCGGCTTCACTGCTGCCGAGATGGAGCTTGGTATCAGCCGTTCAGCGATCAGCATGCACATGGGTGACCTGGAGAAGCGCCTAGGCCTGCGACTGTGTCAGCGCGGTCGTGGCGGCTTCTCGTTGACTGAGGAGGGACGCGAGGTTTTCACGGCTGGGCTGACTTTGCTGGCCTCTCTCGAAACCTTCCGCACCGAGGTCAATGGTCTGCATCAGACGCTGCGTGGAGAACTCAACATTGGCATCACCGATAATCTAGTGAATAAGCCTGAGATGCGTATCACTCAAGCCTTGGCAGACCTTAAAAGCCGGGGGCCGGAGGTGCGTATCAACATTCATATGGAACCCTCGGATGCGATTGCTCAGGGAGTGCTGGATGCGCGGCTGCATGTCGGGGTAGTGCCCGAAGTCAATTTGTTAACCAACCTTGAGATTCTCTCTCTGTATAAGGAGCGTTCACTGCTTTATTGCGCTGATACGCACCCCTTATATGCCGCATCAGAAGCATCATTAATCACAGACTCCCTTTCTGAACATGAGGCGGTCATTCCCGGCTATCCTTTGCCTGAGGCTGCCCGTGAAGCCCATGCCTGGCTCAATGGAACGGCCTCTGCTTCAGATCGAGAAGGAGCCGCTTTCCTGATCCTTACCGGCGACTATATTGGCTATTTGCCGGATCATCTAGCCGCGCCCTGGGTAGCCGCCGGACGTCTCAAGCCGCTGGCCATTCCCGGCTGCGAGTATCTCACTCCCTTCGTGGTTATTACTCGTCGTGATCGGCGGTTTCACCGTGTGTTGGAAGCCTTCCTGGAGGCTTTGGAGGGACAGGTTGCCAGCTGATGATATGTTTTTCTCGCCGTTGGTTGTGTCGATTGAATGTCTACCATTTCGTAGTGTAATCCTCAGCTTATTGAAAGAGCTGCTGTGGTAAGTGCTTACACATAATTAATCGTGTGTTCCGTCCCGTAACCTTTGAGCAGTCGATGGACTTCATCGCAGAGCCGATCAAATGATAGATAGGCATCGAGGGGCAGCCAGTGGTATTTGACCTGCCGCCAAAGGA
>NZ_JASSZF010000008.1:0-89622 GCF_031935715.1 Halomonas garicola
CCTCATAAACCCTTGATTTTGCATTCCGATAACGGCAGTCCGATGAAGGCGGCGACCTTCCTGGAGAAGCTCTACGATCTGGGCATCACCCCGTCGTACAGCCGGCCAAGGGTTAGCAACGACAACGCCTTCGCCGAGTCGGCCTTCAAGACACTGAAGTACCGGCCGGGATTCCCCGCCGACGGCTTCGCCACGCTGGCCGAGGCACAAGACTGGGTCCAGCAATTCACCGAGTGGTACAACCATGAGCACCGGCACAGCGCCCTGCGCTACGTCACGCCGAGCCAGCGTCACAACGGCGAGGCCAAAGGCATTCTGACGCAGCGCCGAGAGGTTTTTGAAGCCGCGAAGCAGCGCCACCCGGAGCGGTGGTCAGGTGAGATCCGGAAACTCAGCCTGCCGGATGTAGTGCACCTGAATCCCGAACGGGACCCAGTACCACAGGCCGCAGGATTTTAAAGAGCCGAAGTCATTTTATATGGCAACTATGTTGACAGACTCCGATCACCCGGCCGGATTTGTAGTGATTCAATGAAATGGGTCACGCACCATTTTCATGGCCAGTATTTTATGGTGCTGTTTCCGAGGATGATGCCTCGGGATGACTTGGGGGTGACAGTCTCCCTGCACGCCCGGCAAGGGGAAGTGCTAGCTGTGTAAACCCACCAGGTTGTTCACCGAGACCCGGTATAGCCGACGCCCCTCGGGAGAGCCTGGCCCAGCTGCTGGCCAGCGATGTTGCGTTCGAGTGCCGTACCACGGTTCACTGGCGCAACTTCAACTTGGAGAACCTGCGATACCTGGCGCTAGACCTTGCCGCACAAGGCGTCAAGCGTTATGCCATCCAGGTAGCGCGCACGGGGCAATGCCAGGAAGAGACCTATGCCCGGCCGGTGACTACTGTCCCGACGACTGCCGAGCTGCACGATTGCATGCATCGCCTGTGGCCTGCCTTCCAACGCCTGGAGCTGCGAGAATGAGTGGCGCACCCCACCGGTTTCCAGGCATCCTCAGTAAATACTGAGTTCTACTCCTAGTACCGGCGATATCGGTAAAAAAATATTAGCAAAGAGTTGTAAAGTACATAAAATGATCGTATCAGAGATGATTCATGTGTTCTTGACTTTTTAGTAACCTCTGGACCGATAGACCGGCAGCCTCCCCGCGTTGGCCTCATCACAAAGACAAGAAAAGAGGCCCTGTTGATTGCTGACCTTGCCCAGCAGATTGCGAATAAGCCACGATCTCCGGCACGCTGTCTTGTCACACTATTGTCACAAGAAGATGCTGTCATCGTCACCGACCCGTCATTATCAGTATCCTTGACCTGGAGCCCAGGATGACCGCAAAGACCGTACTGATTGTCGATGATGAAGCGCCAATTCGAGAAATGATCGCTTTGTCGCTGGAGATGGCCGATTACCGCGTACTGGAAGCGGGCAGCGCCCAAGCGGCTCATTCGTTGATCGTCGATCATCAACCCGATCTGGTATTGCTCGACTGGATGATGCCCGGCACCAGCGGCCTCGAACTGGCGCGCCGCCTCAAGCGTGATCCGGTGACTGCCGAGCTGCCGATCATCATGCTGACCGCAAAAGGCGAAGAGGACAATAAGATTCAAGGACTGGAAACCGGTGCAGACGACTACATTGCCAAACCCTTTTCGCCTCGTGAACTGATGGCTCGCTTAAGAGCGGTATTGCGACGTACGACACCCCACGGCGTCGATGAGGCGGTGGAGGTGAACGGCTTGATGCTCGACCCCGTCGGTCATCGCGTCAGCAGCAATGGCAAGACGCTGGAGCTTGGCCCTACCGAATATCGTCTGCTGCAATTCTTCATGACGCATCAGGAACGTGTCTACACCCGAGATCAGCTGCTTGACCAGGTGTGGGGTGGCAACGTCTATATCGATGAGCGCACCGTGGACGTGCATATTCGCCGGCTGCGCAAGGCGCTTGGCGAATCCCACCAACAGCTCATCCAGACCGTGCGTGGCATGGGCTATCGTTTCTCCACCAAATACTGAGCCAGGCACTGATATGACGCGACTTTGGCAGCGGGAGCTGTGGCGCCTGGGTATGCTGTGCGGTCTTGGCGTGCTGCTTGGCTGGCTGCTTTCTGCCGTAGGTGTCGGCCTTGCGGCTGCCTTGGGCGCGTATCTTTTTTACCAGCTGCGCCAGCTCCACGCGCTGCACCAATGGCTGACCCGCCTCTCCTCCAACCAACCCCTCGTTAGTGGCGGCGTATGGGATGATTTGTTCAATCGCCTCTATCGCTATCATAAGGCTCAACAGACCACCCAGCGGCGGCTGCGCGATACCCTGTCGCGTATCAAGGATTCTTCAGAGGCCATGCGCGACAGCGTGGTCATGCTCGATCGCCACGGTTACATAGAATGGTGGAATAGTGCCGCTGAACGTATGCTTGGTCTCAAAAGTAGTCAGGATCGGCGTCAGCACATAATTTTCCTGCTGCGCAACCCGCACTTCGTCGACTACTTTCATGCGCTGGACTATCGTGAGCCCTTGACCCTGACCTCACCTATCGATGAGCAATTGGTTCTGCAGTGCCAGATCACCCTTAACGATAACGGTGAACGCCTGCTGATGGCGCGCGATATCACGCGTTTGCATCGACTGGAGCAAATACGCCGCGATTTCGTGGCCAACGTTTCCCACGAGCTTCGCACGCCGCTGACCGTGCTGACCGGGTATCTGGAAATCTATCAGGATATGGCCGAGGCTCTACCGTCAAGGCTTGAGTGCAGCCTGTCGCAGATGCAAAAGCAGACCGCTCGCATGCAAAACCTGGTCGATGACCTGCTGCTGCTTTCGCGGCTCGAAAGCAATGATCGAAGCGGCGAGGATGCCCGCCGCCTCAACCTTGCCAGCATGCTGGAGACCATACGCCGTGACGCTGAGGCACTGTCTGACAGCGGGCAACGTATCACCCTGGAGCTACACAGCACCCTTGGCCTGATGGGCTGCGAACAAGAACTGCAGAGCGCAATATCCAACCTGGCGTTCAATGCCGTGCGCTATTCAGGACCGGGCAGCCAGATCGTCTTGCGCTGGCGGACGCTGGGTGACGGCGCTTGCGTCGAGGTGCAGGACGACGGCGAAGGAATCGCGGCGACCCATATACCACGCCTTACCGAGCGTTTTTATCGCGTTGATAAAGGCCGCAGCACCGCTACCGGCGGCACCGGGCTCGGGCTTGCCATCGTCAAACACGTGCTGTTGCGTCACGAAGCACGGCTGGAGATCGACTCCCAGCTGGGCCAGGGGGCGACCTTTCGCTGTGTGTTTCCCCGCCAGCTGGTAGTGGCATCGCCTTCCTGATGTTTCACCACGCGAACGGCTAACCCCTCTTTAGTCATAACGGCCGGTAATGGCGTATCGCGCGCCATGTCGCCGCGCCAGACCTCTACCGGCGCCGCCAGGCCGGCTTCCCCGGCGAAAAGCGGCTGGAGCCGAGCAGACGATTATTGCTAATCGGGTAACTCAATTTCGAGTCCATCCCAAGCCAGTGACATGTTCGCTGGCAATGATAAACAGGTAGTCAGCGCCTCGGCATCGACGTCGTGGCTCAGGTGCGTCAACCAGCCTTGGGAAGGGTTCAGACGCTCGAGAATGTCGAGCGCCATGGTGACGTTGTTATGGTTACGCGGCGCCATATGGCTGGCCGGATGGGTGGCGTCAAGGATGACGACATCCGGCTGCCACTGGCGTAAAAACCGCTCGGTGACATCGGGCAGCCCAACAGTATCGGTCAGATAGGCGAGCCTGGTCATCGAGTCGGTAATACAGTAACCCAGCGTGGGCTTGCTGTGATTGAGCGGTACCGGTATGACCTCCATCGCGCCCAGCCTCAACGGCTGGAACGGCTCGAGCCCGGGTCTGAAATCGAGAATGCCCGGGTGTTTATACAGATCGGCACAGCCCTCGGCATCTCTGGGACCGTAGACCGGTATCGATTCGCCCACTCCCCAGCGCAGATGCAACAGCCCCTGCACATGATCCGCATGATAGTGCGTGAGCAGCACGCCGGCGGGGCGTTCGCGCTCGCAGCTAGCGGCCAGGTCCATGCGCCCGGCGTCGAGCAGATAGCGCTCACCGCCGCTATAGATCTCGGCACTGCAAGGGCCGCGTCGATAACGGCTCATCAGCCGGGCGCGTTCGCAGGCCGGGCAATGGCAGCCGAAACGCGGCACCTGGGCACTGTCACCGGTACCGGTAAAGCGAAATTTCATGAGATGCACTCGGCACTGAGCAATCTCTGCAGTGCCGCCACGCTGTGGTGCAGCGCCTTGTTATTGTTGAGGCGCTCGACACCCACTAGCTCCGCTTCCAGACGCTGATGCTGCGCTAGGCGCCGTTCGATCTCGAAGCGCGTCTCACGGCCACGCTGAATCAAACGCTGACGCAATACCTGCGGTTCCGCACACACCAATATCGGAAGCAACTGCTCACCGAAACGCTCACGCGCGCGAGCGAAGGCGCGTCGACTACCATTGACGATGACCGTATAATCACGCTTTAGCCAGTGCTCCACCTCGATGCCGATGCCGTACTCGAGGCCGTGTGCCTGCCAGTCGAGACAGAACAGGCCGGCGTGACGGCGTTCGGTGAACTCTTGCGCGGATAGGCTCACGCAGTTTTCATGATGTCCGCTCCAGCGCGTAATATAGCGGTGCGCCACCAGCAGTTCAGGGTGGCGTTGACGAATGGCGCTCAGCAGGCTGTCCTTGCCCACACCGCTGGCGCCCATGAGGTAGACGAGACGGGCCATATCAGTGCACCTGCCTTCCGGCGCACCACGCCCGTTTCAGGATCGGATGGTCGTCGACCGTCCGTACGCGCAAGAGATCCGCGCGCAGTCCTTGGGCGAGACGCCCGCGATCGGTCAAGCCCACCGCCTGTGCCGGGTGTCGCGCGGCGCTGGCCACCGCCCTGGGCAGCGAATATCCCTGTTCGATCTGCGCGGACTTAAACACGGCATCGAGAAGCGCGGCGGGATAATAATCCGACGAGAGAATATCCAACACCCCGAGTCCAATCATCTCGGTGGCGGCGATGTTGCCGGAGTGCGAGCCGCCGCGCACCACGTTGGGAGCGCCCATCATCACCGCCATGCCGTTACGATGCGAGGCTTCGGCGGCCTCCCGAGTAGTCGGGAATTCAGCGATGCGCATGCCGTACTCGTGACTTTCGGCGACATGCTCGAGGGTGGCGTCGTCGTGGCTGGCCAGGGCCAGGCCGAGAGTCCTGGCCTCCGCCGAAATAGTGCGGCGATACTCGTTGCTGTAGCGCGCACTGTTGGCCAGTTGGCGTTCTAGATAGATTTCCATATCCGCGTCGCTCAGCTCATGCTTGCCCTGATAATAGACGCGATACGCCTCGAGACTAACGAACTGGCGCTGCCCCGGGGCGTGATCCATTAACGATACCAAGCCGAGCAGCGGCGAATCCGCCAGGGCGCGGAAGTTGCTCAGGGTATCCGGATGGCTGACCTCACAGCGCAGGTGAATACGATGATCCACCCGGGCCAAGCCTTCCTGCTGAATCCCGACGATGGCGTCATGCATGGCCTTCAAGGAGTCGTGACGCATGCTCTGCTCATCTACATCGCCGATCAAGCGCACCGCCCTGGGCCGCTTCAAGCACGAGGGCGCGGCCAGCGTGGTCTCCCAGGACGGTCGCCTGGTGGTCTACATGGGCGACGACCAGCGCTTCGACTACCTCTACAAGTTCGTCACCCGCGACCCGGTGGATACGGCCAGCCCCGCCAACAACCGTGATCTCCTGGATAACGGCACCCTCTACGTGGCGCGCTTCGATGCCGACGGCAGCGTCGCCTGGCTGCCGCTGGTCCACGGCCAGGGGCCGCTGACCGCGGAGAACGGCTTCGCCAGCCAGGCCGAGGTGCTGATCAAGACGCGGCTCGCCGGCGACGCCCTGGGCGCCACGCCGATGGATCGCCCGGAAGACGTCGAGGCCAACCCCGAGACCGGCCGCGTCTACGTGATGCTGACCAACAACACCGAGCGCACCGCGGGCCAGGTGGATGCCGCCAACCCCCGCGCCGACAATACCTTCGGGCATATCATCGAGATTGTCACTGAGAACGGCGATCACGCCGCCAGCCGCGACCGCTGGGAGATCCTGGTCAAATGCGGCGATCCATCCCGCGCCGAGGTGGGCGCCCTGTGGAACCCGGCCACCAGCGAGAACGGCTGGTTCGCCGCGCCGGACAACTGTGCCGTCGATCATCGCGGTCGATTGTGGGTGGCCACCGATCAGGGCAGCAACTGGGCGAAGTCCGGCACCGCCGACGGCGTCTGGGCCCTGGAGACTCAGGGCGAGCGGCGCGGCACCGGCAAGATGTTCTTCCGCGTACCGCTGGGCGCCGAGATGTGCGGCCCCTGCTTCAGCCCGGACGACGGCGCCCTGTTCGTCGCCGTGCAGCACCCGGCCGCCGACGGTACCGAGGCCTATGCAGGCCGCAAGGGGCGCCCCTCCACCTTCGAGGACCCGGCGACCCGCTGGCCGGACTTCCAGGACGACATGCCGCCGCGCCCGTCGCTGGTGGTCATCACTCGTCAGGGCGGTGGCGCCATCGGCTGACCTGATGACACCTATGACTCAGTCAGCTTCAGGAGCCAATACGGCATCGGCGGTGTCTTTACCGCCACGAGGGCATCGCCCAGCCTCGTTGACGCGCAATGCCGGCGAGCACCGGATCCGGATTGATGGCGTGGGGCTTTTCCACGGCCTCGAGCAGCGGCAAGTCGTTACGTGAGTCCGAGTAGCCCCAGGTTTCTGCCAATGGCGTATCACCCAACCATTCCCGCAGGGCCTGAAGCTTCCCCTCCCGGAACGTGCGGGTGCCTCTGGCCTGGCCCGTATAGCGCCCCGCCTCTTGCTCAAGGGCCGTCGCCAGGGCGGCATCACAGCCCAGACGCTTGGCTAGTGGCACTACCAGCTGGGCGGTCGAGGCCGAGATGATCACGGTGGTGTGCGCCTGCTGCCGGTGCCAGGCCACCTGTGCCAGCCCTCCCGGAAACAGCCGCGGCATGATGCGGCGTTCGAGAAAGACGTCGACCTGCTCGGCCACTTCCTGCACAGAGCGTCCCGCCAGAGAGGCGAGAAGGAACTGCAGATGCGCCTCCATATCAAGTATGGTGGTACCCGATGGCATCGGCGATCCAGCCCTGCTCGATCAACCATTCGTCCCAAAACCCGGTGATGTCCCCATCGAGCAGGGTGTCATCCAGATCGAAAAGCGCCAGGCGCATCGCCGAACGGGACATACTCACTCCTCGAACTCCTGAACCTCATCGAGATCCACCACCACCAGCACTTCGCTCTCTTTCGCCAGCAGATGGCGGCTACCGCGGTTAAGCGCATCGACCGAGAGCACGACCCCGGCACACGCCACCGCATAGCGCACGATATTGCCCAGCAGCTGGCGACGGCGGATCACTCCCCGGCACCCCGGGCCCGGGCGAACCGGTAACGCCACACTCATCGCCCCTTCTGTCAGAGGCTGGAGGTAGAGGGTCTCAGGCCGCAGCGCCACGCGTGCCGAATCGACACTGTCTCCCAGCAACGGACGCGCTTGATCGCCGAGCAGCACATTGTAGTGCCCCATGAAGCCCGCCGCATGACGGCCGCTGGGCCGGGTATACAGCTCTTCGGCAGCCCCTTGCTGCAGGATGCGCCCGTCATGCATCAGAAAGATGCGATCGGACATCATCAATGCCTCTTCCTGGTCGTGGGTGACAAATAGCGTCGTCAGACCCAGCGTCTGCTGGATATCACGCAGCTGCTCGCGTAGATGACCGCGGATACGCGCATCGAGTGCCGAGAGCGGCTCATCCATCAGCAGGATGCGCGGCTCGACCACCAGCGCCCGCGCCAGGGCCACGCGCTGGCACTGGCCACCGGAGAGCTGGTGGGGAAACTTGTCGGCATGGGCCTGGAGTTCAACCAGGCGCAGCACCTCATCGACGCGGCGACGCCGCTCTTCCTGAGGCACCTTCTGCATGCGCAGGCCGAAAGCGACGTTATCGGTCACCCGCATGTTGGGAAACAGCGCATAGTGCTGGAAGACCATGCCGACGCCGCGTTGCTGCGGAGGAAGCGCCGTGATCTCCTCGTCATCCACTACGATACGGCCGTCGTCGAGCTGATTCAGGCCGGCGATGGCCCGCAGCAGAGTCGACTTGCCGCAGCCCGAGGGACCCAGCAGCGTCACGAACTCTCCCTTGGCGATCTCGGCGTCGATCTGTGAAAGCACCTGGGTTTCGCCGAAGCGCTTGGCCAGGCCTTCCAGACGCAGATATTCCGGGGCCGCTGCCGATGCGGGGCTAGCCACTGGCCCCGCGTCATCACAGGCTGTATCAGGAGTATCAGGCAGTAGCGTCGCATCGTTGGAAAGCGTATCGGCAGTCAAGGTCGTCATGAGCGGGCCTCCTTGGTAATGGTGTGGCCGGCCTGGCGATTCCCCAGCCAGGTCAGCAGCAGCGTGAACAGGAAGAGCGTGATCACCAGCGCGCTGGTGAAGTGGCCGCTGGCACCGCGCATATTGTTGAGATACACCTGCAGGGTCTCGAAACGCGTCCCCACCAGCATATTGGCGAAGACGAATTCGCCCACCAGGAAGGAGAAGGAGAGAAAGACGGCGACCTGCACCCCAACGCGGATATTGGGCAATATGACCAGGAAGAAGGTCTTGAAGGGCGTTGCGCCGAGCAGCTGCGCCGCCTCCATCAGCGACGTCACCTCAATGGTGCGCAGGCTGTTGGCGATGGCCCGGTAGACGAAGGGCAGTGCGATCGTCACGTAGGTGAACATCAGAATCCAGGGCGTGCCCACCAGCGGCAGCGGTCCGCCGGCGTAGAGCTGCAGCAGCCCGACCGAGGAGACCACCGGCGGCACGGCAAAGGGCACCAGGATCAGTCCATTCATCCAGGCATCCAATCGCGGGTAGCGGGTATGCGCCAGGAAGGCGACCGGCACCACCAGTACCAGGCTCAGCGCCAGAGCCCCCACCGTTACCAGCATCGAGCGGGCGAAGGCCCACTGGAAGCGCGGCGTACTCCACAGTTCCAGGAACCACTTGAGAGTCAGCCCATCCGGCAGCAGCGTGGCCCCCCAGCTGGATGCCAGTGCATACCCCAGCGTGGCGACCAGCGGCAGTGCCAGCAGGGTGAAGACACCCCACACCACCAGCGCATAGGGGGACGGCCGTGAAAGACGCAGCACCGGCAGTGCAAAGCCCCTTGGCCGAGACAGGGTGAGATCAGCGTTCTGCAACATGATGGCTCCTGCGCACTATCCATTGCTGGATCAGGGTGACCAGTGCCAACAGCCCCACCAGCACCAGCGCCAGGGCGCTGGCCAGATTGGGCTGCAGGAACAGGTCCCCCGACACCAGGTTGGCGATACGAATGGTCATGAGGTTGTAGCTGGTGTTGACCAGGGCGTAGACGGTGGCGTAAGCGCCCATGGCGTTGGCGATCAGGATCGTCAGCGTGCCCGCCAGCGCCGGCCGCAGTACCGGCAGACCGATATGGCGCCAGTAGGCGACTCGCCCGGCGCCCAGCAGGTTGGCGGCGTCGCGCCAGTCGGCACGCAGCCCCTCGAAGGCGGGAAACAGCAACAGCATGCCCAGCGGGATCTGGAACCAGGTGTAGATGACGATCAGACCGGTACGCGAATAGAGCGAGAAATCCTCAATCAGTCCCACACGCTGGAGGGCCAGGGTCAGCACCCCGTTGGCGCCCATTAAAATGATGAACGCGAAGGCCAGCGGCACCCCGGCAAAATTGCTGGTCATGTTGGTGAAGGCGATCATCCAGCGCCGCAGTGGGCCGCTGGTGCGGGTCAGGCTGTGGCACGCCAGGGTGGCGATGATCAGCCCCAGCAGGCTCGAGACCAGCGAGACCTCCAGGCTGCGCCAGATGGCCTGGCGAAAGAAGGGCGAGCCGGAGATTTCCCGGAAATGGCCAAGTCCCCAGCTCCCCTCGACCTGAAAGGCGCTGATGGCGATCCAGCCCAGAGGGGCCAGCTGGAAGGCGACGAAGACGAGCGCAAAGGGCATCAGCCACAGCCAGGCGGGCAGCAGACGCTTCACGGTGTCACCCTCCCCTCGGCCAGCAACTCGGGGTGATGAGGCTTGTCGTGCTCCAAGCCCAGCAGGGTGACCAGGGTGCCGCACAGCCGAGGTTGGAGCAGCGTTGCTACCGAGTCGTGAGCAAACGCCTCGCCAAACAGCCACAGTGGTACCCGACGCTCCTCTTCCAACAGGCCCGAGTGAGAACCGTCGGCGTTCATGCCGTGGTCGGCGGTCACCATCACCTGATAACCATCGGCCAACCAGCGCGGCAGATAATCCGCTAGGGCAATATCGGCCCGCCGCGCGGTATTGCGGTACTGGGGCGATTCCCCGCCATGCCGGTGGCCGGCATCATCGATGTTCATGCTGTGCACCAGCAGGAAATCGGGGTCGTTGAGTCGGCGCAATGCCTCGGCGTCGCCGAACAGGTGATCGTCAGGGTAGTGATCCTGCCAGTAGAACAGGCCGGCCTGGATCGCGCTCTCCGGATCCTGGTGGAAGCGATGGCGAGCAGGCACGAAGGGGGCCTCCAGATACAGCTCGCTGACCCAGTGATAGGCCGCCGCCGCGGTACGCCGCCCCTGGCGAACGGCCAGATCGAACAGGCTGGTACCGGTGGAACGACGCACCACCTGGTTATGCACCACCCCGGAGTCTACCGGACGATCGCCGGTCAGCAGGCACTCATACAGCGGACGCGACATGGCCGGCAGCTCGCAATCGAGTGTGTGGTAGCTACCGCGGCCGGCTTCACAGAGGGCGTGAAGATGGCCCATGGCATGCTGGCCCACGGCATGGTTGAGCCCGTCGAGCACCACGAGGATGACGCGGTGAGACATACAGAACTCCTTGCCGCCTCCTGTGGAGGCGGCAATTGGCTGAGAATGAGGGGGCGTTACTGCTGATGGATCAGCACCTGGGACTGCCACTGGCGCGGCAGCTGACGGGCGCTCTTTTCCCAGGCATCGAAGTCTTCTACCGGCCGAGCGTTGGCATACTGCGCATTGGGCAGCAGCTTGGCGGCGATATCCTCGGGGAGCGTCAGGTGCTGGGCGCGGATCGGCCGCGCATAGCCCTCGGCCAGGTTGAACTGGCCCTCATCGGAGAGGATGTACTCGCGAGCCAGCTTGGCGGCGTTGGGGTGCGGCGCATGCTTGTTGATGATGGTGGCGTAGCCCGAGGTGACCGAGGCGTCGGAAGGAATCACCACGTCGAAGGCCTCGCGGTCGATCTGGTCACGATAGTTCAGGGCATTGAAGTCCCACAGCAACGCAACTTCGACCTCCCCTTTCTCCAGGTTGGCAATGCTGGGATTCGCCAGTGACAGGCGTCCCTGACGTGCCAGCTCGGCAAACAGCTCCAGTCCTGGCGTCAGGTTGCTTTCATCGCCACCGTTGGCATAGGCGGCCGCCAGCACAGCGCTGTTGGCCTGAGCGGCCTGACCCACGGCGCCCACCGCCACGGTGTAGTCACCTTCGGTCAGATCAGCGAAGGTGCGCGGACGCTCTCCTTCCGCAACCAGCTGCTTGTTGCTCATAAGGGCAATGGTGCCGGTATAGCCGAGCATCCAGTGGCCGTCTTCATCTTTAGCCCAGTCGGGAATCTCCTCCCAGGTCGTCGGCTTGTAGGGCTGGGTCACGTCTTCCGCCACGGCAATCGGGCCAAAGCTGATCCCCACGTCACCAATATCGGCAGTCGCGTTCTCGCCCTCGGCCTTGAACTTGGCGATCTCCTCGGCGGAGCTCATGTCGGTGTCCATGTGCTCCAGACCATAGTTCTCCTTTAGGTCGGCCCAGGTGTCTTTCCAATTGGCCCAGGTATCCGGCATGCCGACGCTGTCGACACGGCCCTCCTCCTGGGCGGCGGCGATCAGTTCTGACAGGTCGGAAGTCGCATGTGCCTGGCCGGCGAGAAGCGTTGTCCCCAGAGCGGCGGTCAGGGTGAGTCGAAGCAGCGTCGAGCGTGTCGGGTTCACGGTGTGGCTCCATGCAGATGATCAGGATGAAGCCGCCATCTGGTCTAATTCAGAAGCGGCCGACAGGAGGCACAATAGAGGTCAAACATGACAAAGGCGTGTCAATTGAATGGTTGGCCGGGGCTCCTGGCGCCAGTCAAGACGCTCCCACCCCTCGACTCGGGCTATCTCGGCCAACACCGGGTCGGGGTTGACCACCACCGGGCGATTCACTCGATTGAGCAGCGGCAAATCGTTCTTGGAGTCGGAGTAAAAACTCAGGTGACTGGCGGTGGCATTATGCTCGGTCAGCCAGGCCTCCAGCCGGGTGACTTTGCCGCCCCGGTAGGAGAGCACACCAGTGGTATCGCCGGTAAACACACCCTCGTCGAGGGCCGGCTCCACGGCGATCACCTGCTCGATGCCCAATTGCTTGGCCACTGGCGCTACCAAGTGTTGCGACGAGGAAGAGATCAACAGCAGTCGGTCTCCCTGGCGGCGGTGGTGGGCCATCAGTTTATGTCCCTGGGGAAACACTCTCGGTACGATGCGTATGGTGACGAAGGCTGCCACCTCGATGGCGACCTCCTCCGCGTGACGGCCCACCAGCGGCGAGAGGGTGAAGGCCAGATATTGCTCCAGCCGAAGCCGGCCCGCATGATAGGCCGCATTCATGGCCTGGGTGCGTGCCAGGTACTCTCCGGGGGAAGCAATCCAGCCACGCTCCACCATCCAGTTGTTCCATAGCGCGCTGCAGTCGCCATCCAGCAAGGTGTCGTCGAGATCGAAAAGGGCAAGGCGCATGACAGTCTCCAATTGGTCGAGCATCAGCGATCCATATCCTGCCGCCTCCCCGTGACGGAGGCATGACATCGAGCAGACGTCATCCCCCTGCCATCCGTCTGCCATGGAACCGCAATCAATCATACGCGAGAGCTCCCCCAGCTTTAGCTGTGGGTAGGGTCACCGTTTGTTCATGACACTGTCGCCGTCTCGTCATGGTGGCCCGGCATACTCTGGGACAAGACCTGCCTGGCCGACCGACGACGAGGAAAGCCCCATGCGTATTTGTCTAGTCAGCGAGACCTGGCCACCCGACATCAATGGCGTTGCCCACACGCTCAGCCACCTCGCGGACCAGCTGCACGATCGTGGCAGCGCCCTGCAGCTGGTCCGGCCCCAGCCCCGCCAGGGCTGGCACCAGGAGCGACACCCTGGGATACGGGCGGAGTTGCTGGTGCGCGGTCTGGCGCTTCCCGGCTACCGGGAAGTCCGCCTTGGCCTGCCTGCCCCGCGTCGCCTCAAGCGCCTATGGCAGGATCAGCGCCCCGACGTCGTCTATCTGGCCACCCAGGGACCGCTTGGCTGGTCGGCGCGCAGTGTCGCCCGGCGCCTGGGCATCCCGGTGGTGGCGGGCTGGCACACCAACTTCGACCACTACTGCCACGATTACCATCTTCCCTGGGTAGCCCCGGCCGTACTCAGCGCCCTGCGCCGCTTTCACAACGGCTGCGCGGCCACGCTGGTACCTACCCACGCCCTGGCGGCGAGACTAGCGGAACAGGGCTTTCAAAACCTGGAGGTAATGGGTCGCGGCATCGATGGTGAGCGCTTCTCGCCTCTCCATCATGATTCGCTGCTGCGCGAGCAGTGGGGTGTCGGCGAGCACCAGCCCGTGGCGCTCCACGTGGGCCGGCTCGCCTCGGAGAAAAACCTCGTACTGCTCGAGGAGAGCTTTCGCGCTCTGCTCGAAGCCCGCCCTGACATGGCCCTGGTCATCGTCGGCGATGGTCCGGCACGACAGCGGCTTCAGCGCGCGTTACCCGATGCGCACTTCACCGGCTTCGTACCGCGCGAGTCGCTGGCCCGCTACTACGCGAGCGCCGACCTCTTTCTTTTTCCCTCGCTCTCCGAGACCTGGGGCAACGTGGTGCTGGAGGCCATGGCCAGCGGCCTGGCGGTGGTGGCCTTCCGCCAGGCCGCGGCCGCCGAGCTGATCGACCACGAGCGCAATGGCCTGGCCATTGCCCCGAACGACGACGCAGGCTTTCGCGACGCGGCCGTTAGGCTCTGTCAGCATCCGGACTGCTATGCCCGGGTGGGGCACGCGGCGCGCCAGCGCGCCCTCGAGTACCGCTGGTCGGCCATCGCCGATACCTTTCTCACCGTTCTCCAACGGGCCCGGGAAAGTCCCCATGAAATCGCGCATCCCTGCGGCGTTTGACCGCCTCGACCTGCTGGAGTGGCGGCTCTGCCAGCGCATTGCCCGCTTCAGCCTCTACCGCCCCTGGCTAGGCACGCTACGCTTGGCCAGCAAGCTCGGCGACTGGCCGGTGTGGGTGGCGTTGATCGCCGCCCAGCCATGGCTACAAGAGGAAGGTGGGCTTACCTACCTGCTGCAGTACAGCCTCACCGCCCTGCTGGCGATCGCCGTGTATCGACTGGTCAAGACCCGGTTATGCCGTGAGCGACCCTTCATTACTTTCCGCGCACGCATCACCTGCCTGGAGTCCGCACGCGACCGCTATAGCTTCCCCAGCGGTCACACCATGCACGCGGTGATGTTCTGCGTGCTTACTGGCGCCCATGCTCCCGCTCTGCTTCCCTGGCTGGTACCGCTGACGCTGCTGATTGCGGTGGCACGGGTCGGGCTCGGCCTGCACTATGTCAGCGACGTGATCGCCGGCGGTGCCATCGGTTACGCCTTCGCCGTGACGAGCCTGGCTCTGGCGGGCTGATACAGCCCAGACTGCAAGTCCAGCGACCAGGATTGGATAGGGACCAGTGCTGGGCAGAATGTCTTGCCGCAGGCTCGACAGATGTAGCGGCGACGGACCACCCAGAGGGTGATCCGCTTTGCGTGGATGGATAGATCGCGATAGTCCACATCGCGCTTGCTGAACCTGGCAAGCTCACCCTCTACGTCGCACTCCTCGCAGGCTAGAGGCTCAGAAGCTTCGACTTGGTAGTGGAGATCATGCTCTTCTATCTTGGTGCCCAAGATGTGGTACTCCGCCAGATGGAGAACGTTGTCAGCAAGGTGCATCATGTCTTGAGCGTTTTCGTGGAAAATATCGATTATCGGGATAGTGCCTGTCTGATTGGCATGGATGGCGATGCCCAGCTACATAGTGATGAGAATGCCGCTACTGGCCAGGATAACCACCACTGCCCAAGCGGGCAGCTTCCAGACGCTGAGCAAGAGAAAGCCTGCCAACGCTAAGGCGAACTCGTTGAGACCAAGAATGGCGCTGGTCCAGACCGGTTGATAAAGGGCAGCACCCAGAATACCCACGACTGCCGCATTGGCGCCGCGCATCAGCGCCTGAGCGCTGCCCCAGCGGCGAAATCGGCTCCAATGGGGCAGCACTGCCACCAGCAACAGCATTCCGGGCAGGAAGATCATCACCAGCGCCAGGGCAGCACCGAACAGGCTGCCGCTGAGCGGTACCATCACCGCGCCCAAATACGAAGCAAAGGTAAACAGCGGCCCCGGCACAGCCTGGGCGGCACCATAACCTGTCAGAAATTCATCCGCACTGACCCAGCCGGATTGCACCACTTCGGCCTCCAGCAACGGCAGCACCACATGCCCGCCGCCGAACACTAGAGCGCCGGCGCGATAGAAGGCATTCATGACCGCCAGGATTGCGGTGGGGCTGATCCAGGCCAGCAACGGCAGGCCGAATAACAGAGCAACGAAGGTCAGCCCCACCAGGTGGCCAACACGAGCCGAAACAGGCAGTGGCAAGTCGTGAACGTCTACTGCGACGTAGGCCCGACACAGCACTATGCCGGCCATAGCACCGATCACGATGGCGGCTACCTGGCCCAGCGGGCCGCTAACCAGCACCACAGTGAACACCGCGGCCAACGCAATACCGGCGCGCCCAGGATCGGGACAGAGACTGCGGGCCATGCCCCATACGGCATGAGCGATGATAGCCACTGCCGTCACCTTTAGGCCGTGGATGATGCCCTGGCTGACAGGGCCATCAAGCACGGAAGAGCCCAAGGCGAATAGCACCAGAACAACAGCCGAGGGTAGGGTGAATGCCGTCCAGGCCGCTGCCGCACCCCAAGGACCGGCACGCACCAGCCCCAAGGCGAAACCCACTTGGCTGCTGGCTGGTCCCGGCAGAAACTGGCATAGCGCTACCAGATCGGCATAGGCTTGTTCGGAGAGCCAACGACGCCGTTCCACAAACTCGGTGCGAAAGTAGCCAAGGTGGGCTATTGGGCCGCCAAAGGAAGTCAGGCCCAGCAGCAGGAAGGCGCTGAAGACTTCTCTAACACGCCCTGAGGGGCGTGGCGTATGGCTCATCGATCGGATTCCTTGTCATCGTTCTGCAATGTCCAGGTTTCGTTACTCATGGCCTAGCCCTTCAGCCGTAGCGGCCGGTAATATAGTCCTCGGCCTTCCTGGTATGCGGTGTCGAGAACATCGTCCTGGTGTTGTTGTATTCGATCATTTCCCCCAGATGGAAAAAGGCCGTGTAATCGGCGATTCGCGCGGCCTGCTGCATGTTGTGGGTGACCGTGATGATGGTGTAGCGACGCTTGAGCCGGTCCATTAGATCCTCGATGGTCGCCGTGGAAATCGGATCCAGCGCCGAGGTCGGCTCGTCCATCAGGATAACCTCCGGCTGCACGGCAATGGCGCGGGCGATGCACAGGCGCTGCTGCTGACCGCCAGAGAGCGAGGTGCCGGGCTGGTGCAGCTTGTCCTTGACCTCCTCCCACAGGCCCGCATCGCGCAGCGAACTTTCCACCAGCGCCTCCACGTCGGCCTTGCGGCTGACGATATCGTGCATGCGCGGGGCATAGGCCACGTTGGCATGGATCGACTTGGGAAAGGGGTTGGGCTTCTGGAACACCATGCCCACTCGGCGGCGCAGCGCCACTTCGTCCACCTTGGCGGCATTCACGTCTCGCCCGCCCATCTCCACCAGGCCTTCGATGCGCACCCTGGGAATCAGGTCGTTCATGCGGTTCAGGCAGCGCAGGAAGGTCGATTTGCCACAGCCGGAAGGGCCAATCAGCGCGGTAATGTTGTTCTGGTAGATATCCAGGCTGATGGATTTGAGCGCCTGAAACTGCCCGTACCAGAGATCGAGATCGCGCACTCGCACGCTGAGCGCATGATTGGCGCTGTCGTTGCGGCTCACCGGCTCACCGCGCGAAGATCGGTTCATGGACGAGATACTCGTGGGTGAAACGTGGCTATTCATGCTCATACTCATATTGGTTTGTCCTCTATGGCGCCTGCGCTACCAGCGGCGCTCGAAGCGCCTGCGCAACACCACGGCGGTGGCATTCATGGTGATCAGCACCGCCAGCAGCACCAGGATGCCGCCCGAGGTTTTCTCGATAAAGGCGCGATCGGGCTCGCCCGCCCAGGTGAATATCTGCGCCGGCATCACCGTGGCGGCCTCGGTGAATGAGCCGCCGATATCGGGAATAAAGGCCACCATACCGATAATGATCAGCGGCGCAGTTTCGCCCATGGCCTGAGCCAGACCAATAATCGCGCCGGTCATGATGCCGGGCATCGCCAGCGGCAGCACATGGTCGCGTACCACCTGCCAGCGCGAGCAGCCAACGCCGAAGCCGGCATGACGAATGGAGTCCGGCACGCTGCGCAGCGCCGTGCGGGTCGAGATGATGATCACCGGCAGCGTCATCAGTGCCAGCGTCAGTCCGCCGACCAGCGGCGAAGAGCGCGGCACGCCGAAGAAGTTGATGAAGATCGCCAGCCCCAACAGGCCATACAGAATCGACGGGATCGCCGCCAGGTTGTTGATGTTGATCTCGACCAGCTGGGTGATGCGGTTGTCCGGCGCAAACTCCTCCAGATAGATCGCCGTCATCACGCCAATCGGAAACGCCACCGCCAGGGTAACCATCAGGGTCAGCACGGTCCCCACGGCGGCCGAGGCGATGCCGGCAAGCTCGGGCATCTTGGAGTCGCCGCTGGTGAAAAACCGCGTATTGAAACGCAGCTCGGCCCGGCCCTCGTCCTGCAGCCGATTCACCGTCGCCTTGTCGCGCTCGCTCAGCTTGCTGTGATGGCCCTTCAGGTACTGGTCGACCTGGCCATCGGCCAGCACCCACTCGCTGCGCGTGGTACCTTGAAGCGCCGGGTCGTCTCGCATGCGCGATGGAATCAGGCGCAGATAGCCGCGGCTGACCAGCGGGCGCACCGCTTCAGACACGGCCGCCAGCGGCAGCTGGCTGGCCTGCTCGCTGTAGTCGACCTCGACCTGAATCTGCGCCTGCTTGAAGGCCGGCAGCCCCTTGATCAGCATGTCGGTGAAAAACAGCACCAGAAAGAGGCCGGCAAGGCCAAGCGCCCCCATGGACAGCGCTTTCAGACGCCGGGTCTTGCGATGCCGCCGCCGAAGCTGGGCCTCGATATGATCCAACGCTTGTGTCATCCCAGTGACTCCTCGGCTTAGAGATTGTTGACCCGGTACTTGTCACGAAAGCGGCGAATCATGATCACCGACACCAGATTCAGCATCAGGGTCACCGCGAACAGCACCAGTCCCAGGGCAAAGGCTGACAGCGTCTCGGCGCTGGCAAACTCCTGATCCCCGGTCAGGGCGGCAACGATACGCACCGTCACGGTGGTCATGTTTTCCAGCGGATTGGCGGTCAGGTTGGGCAGCATGCCCGCCGCCATCACCACGATCATGGTTTCACCCAGCGCCCGGGACACCGCCAGCAGCGAGGCCGAGACAATGCCGGGCAGCGCCGCCGGCACCACCACGTCGCGAATCGTCTCGCCATGGGTCAGACCGAGCGCCAGCGCGCCCTGGCGCATGCTGTCAGGCACCGAATGGATCACGTCATCGGACAGTGAAGAGATGAACGGAATGATCATGATGCCCATGACGATGCCGGGCGCCAGGGCGTTGTTGAAGTCGGCCTTGAGGCCGAACAGCTGCGCTGTTGCAACGATCAGCGGCGCCACGGTAATCGCCGCGAAGAAGCCGTAGACCACCGTGGGAATACCCGCCAGCACCTCAAGCACAGGCTTGGCGATGCCGCGCACGCGCGAGCCGGCGAACTCCGCCATGTAGATGGCCGACAGCAGGCCGATCGGAATGGCCACCAGCATGGCGATCGCGGTGATCATGAAGGTGCCGGCAAACAGCGGCAGCGAGCCGAATTGGGCGGCGCTGGCGCCCTCCTCGGCGCGACCGGCGGCCGTCAGAAAGCTGGCACCGGGGTTCCAGACGGTTCCGGTGATAAAGCCCCAGAAGCTCTGCATTTGGAAGAAGCGCACTGCCTCATTGATGATCGAGACCAGAATGCCCAGGGTGGTGAGAATGGAGATCAGCGTGGCCCCGGCCAGCATAAAGCGAACAAACGCCTCGACGGCGCGCCGTGCATGAAACCCGGGTCTGACCATGGCGATGCTGCCCATCAGGCCCAGGCAGGCCACGGCGATACTGACCACCAGCAGCATGGCGGTGGAAATCTTCGCCCCGACCAGCAGCATGGTTACGCTACCGACCAGGCTCACTGCCAGCGCCGGCGCGGCGGTAGAGAGCACGCCAAACCAGCCGTACTGATCGGGCTGGGCGTGCATCGAAGTGCCGTTGGCGCGCACCCTGGCCGCCTTGGCACGCGCCGCGAAGAAGGCGATCAGCCCCAGCACCGCCAGGGCAACGCAGAACAGGGCAAGGAGTTGATCGGTGTGCATAACTGTCTCTTGAAATGATCATCCACGGATAACGCTGATACCTGGTTCGCCACGCCGCCACTGGCCGGCAACCCATCGGGCTGCCGGCCCGCTGTATTGCGTCGCAGGGCCTATGACAGCGCCTCAGTTCAGCTCGCTCAGCTCGAGTGCAACGCGACTCTCAACCTCGTCACGCGCCGCGTCGCGCAGGTCCTGTTCTGCCGGGATCAGACCGATTCCCTTGAGATAGCCCAGCTCACCAATCATCTGCTCGCTCATGAACAGCTCGGCGTAGGCATACAGGGCCGACACCTCGTCAGCGTGCTGATTCTTGATATAGAAAAACAGCGAGCGCGATACCGGATACTCGCCGCTACCGATGGCCTCGGGGGTCGGTGCCACACCATCGATGCTCGAGCCCTGCAGGCTGTCGGCGTTCTCCTCGAGGAAGGAGTAGCCAAAGATGCCGAAGGCGCTGGTATTCTCGACAAGACGCCTGACGATCAGGTTATCGTTCTCACCGGCATCGATATAGGCGCCGTCGGTACGAATATCGGTGAAACCGTCATCGCCATAGGCATCCATTGCCTCGGATGCTGCCTCCATCACCAGCTCCTCGAAGGCGTCCCGAGTCCCGGACGTGGTCGGCGGCCCATAGACAGCGATTTCGCGGTCCGGCAGGGCGGCGTCGATCTCGCTCCAGCGGCTGTAAGGGTTGTCGACCAACTTACCATCCACCGGCACCTTGGCGGCCAGGGCCAGGAACAGCTGTTCGCGGGTCACATCCATCGCCGGGTTCGCGCCGGACTGGGCAAAGGCGATGCCGTCGTAGCCAATGAAGGCTTCGGTAATATCGGTGACGCCATTCTCGGCGCAGCGCTCGAACTCGGAGGGCTTGATGCGGCGGGAGGCGTTGCTGATGTCTGGGGTGCCTTCGCCGACGCCGTTGCAGAACAGCCGCAGGCCGCCGCCGGAGCCGGTGGATTCAATGACCGGCGTCGGGTAGTCGGTGATCGCCCCGAACTCCTCGGCCACGTAGCTTGCGAAGGGATACACCGTGCTGGAGCCCACGATGCGAACCTGATCACGGGCCTGGGCAACACCGACAGCGCCGATGACGGCGGCAGCGAGGACGGTAGTCTTGAAAGCGCGGTTCTTGAAGGTACGGTTCATGAAAAGTGCTCCTGGTGCGAGAAGTATTCGTCTTTTCGTGATGCCGAAGATGACCTACAAAGATGACAGCCGCATGACAGCCAGGAAAAAAATCGATCCGCTGCCATGCTCTGTTGCAAACCTCCTTGAAGAACTGTCGTATCGTATCCATTCAGCGTGGCGCTTCATCTAACTGCAATATTGTTTCGCTAACCTTTGAGGTTGCGCCATGACCTGCTTATGTCGCCGTAAAGCACTGCTGGAGACATGCCCCGTTGCGCACCTCTGCTGCTTTACCCATCCGCGCCTGAGGCGTATCGACGATGACATGGTCGGGCATATGATTTGTTACCTGCGCCCGTGGAGGACCACCGATGAGCACAACAAGCGAATCCCACCGCCAGCATATTTCCCGCCAGTTCAACCAAGAGCTGGAGGCATTGAAAACGCACCTGATGACCATGGGCGGTCTGGTCGAAAAGCAAGTACAGGATGCAACCCGCTCGCTGCTCGAGGCGGACACGGCACTGGCTCAGCGGGTGGTAGCCAACGACCGTCGCGTCAATGACATGCAGGTCAAGATCGACGACGAGTGCACCCTGCTGCTGGTACGTCGCCAGCCGGCGGCCTCGGATCTGCGTCTTGTGCTAGCGGTGACTCGCGCTACGTCGGATCTCGAGCGCATCGGCGACGAGGCCGGCAAGATCGCCCGCAACGCGCTGGAGCTGGTCGAGAGCAATTCGGGAAACCGCGGTTTCGTCGAGGTGCGGCTCATCAGCGAGCACGTGCGCAGGATGGTCAGCGATTCACTGAGCTCCTTCGCCCACTTCGATACCGAGCTGGCACTAAAGGTGGTGCGTGAAGACGATCATGTCGACAGCGAATACAAGACCGCCATGCGCTCACTCATGACGCTCATGATGGAAGATGCGCGGGCGATCTCGCCGGTGCTGAGCATCATGTGGATGCTGCGCTCGCTGGAGCGCATTGGCGATCATGCCAGCAATCTGGCTGAATATGTGATCTACCTGGTCAAGGGGATGGACGTGCGCCATCAGAATCCTGACGAGGTAGCCTGTAGTATCAGGGCCGAGGATGGTTCCCCCCCAGTGTCGGGATGAGTGTCGCACCCTCTGAGACCCTGTTTCTATAAAACGTTAGGGGGCGAAAAGAGGCCCGCGCCGAGGCGCGTTGCCTACCTGACTCGCTGGGCAAGGGCGCCAATGGCTGGTCTTCCCGGGACAAGTTCAGCGCCGTGGTCGAGACCGCCTCGATGAACGCCCAAGAGACCGCGGAGTACTGCCGGCGACGCGGCCTCTATCCAGAGCAGCTGGAGCGCTGGCGTCACGATTGCGAGCAGACCGCCAGCCTGTCATATACGGAACGCCAGCGTGAGGCTGATGAGGCCAAGCAGCAGCGCAAGCGTATCAAGACACTGAAGAAGGAGCTGGCCCGCAAGAACGCGGTCCTGGCTGAAACGGCGGCGCTGCTGACACTGCGAAAAAAGCGCAGGCGATCTGGGGGACGGGGAGAACTACCGGCTGAAGCAGAAGGTGCTCAGCTGACGATCACGGGTGGGACAGTTTTATTGACCGAAAGTGGGTCACTTCTGATGGCTATTGACAGCGGCCTGCCGTGAGCTGGGCATCACCGCCCGCACGCACCAGCGATGGCCCCGTGACGGTGATATCCGCGAGGACCAGCGGCCTTTGGTCGAGCGGCCGGTGCCGGCTAACGCCCTGACGCCGGCCGAAGAGCAGGCGATCCTCGACGTATACCACCTAGGCCACCGGCAAGCTCTTATGGGGTAACGACGGTTGCTAACCCGCTTTACCGTGGCTTAGAGTAGTGTCTCTCGCTTGACGGGGTGTCGGTAATTCCGGCTGAGACAGCGCAATGGTAGCGCTGACCCGTTGAACCTGATCCGGCTAATTTTTCCGTCATGCCGACGGAGAAGGGTACCGGCGTAGGGATCAAGCACTGGTGCACTTCCGGCCGCTGATGGTCTTCGGCGCGTCTTTACTACCCAACCAGTCTCCCACGCCTCCCTGGCCACTACCAAGGGAGCTTTTTTGCATGTCTTCAGTGATTTCCACATCGTCTTCGACGTCGCATTTTCTCGCCGAAACCGCCATGGTCGACGATGCGGCGATTCAGCCGCTGCCCGGCTCGCGCAAGGTCTACGTCGAAGGCTCGCGCTCGGATATTCGCGTGCCGTTTCGTGAAATCTCTCTCTCGCCCACTCAAACCACCGACGTGCCCGAGGAAAATCCGCCGCTGCTGGTGTACGACACCTCCGGCCCGTACAGCGACCCCGAAGTGCAGCCGGATTTGCGCCGGGGGCTTGCCGAGCTTCGCCGTTCCTGGATTGAAGAGCGCGACGATACCGAGTTTCTCGACGGCCCAACCTCGGATTACGGCCGCCGTCGGGCCAACGACCCCATGCTCGCGCCGCTGCGCTTTGAGCTGACGCGCACGCCGCGCCGGGCCAAGCCGGGCAAAAACGTCACCCAGCTGCACTACGCCCACCAGGGAATTATTACCCCGGAGATGGAGTTTATCGCCATCCGCGAAAACCAGCGGCGTCAGGCCTTTTCTGCCGAGTACGCCGGCAGCGAAGAGGTCGAGGCGATTTTAGGTCACCAGCATGCGGGGCAAAGTTTTGGCGCCAATCTGCCCGAGGAAATCACCCCGGAGTTTGTCCGCGCTGAAGTCGCCGCCGGCCGCGCGATCATCCCATGCAATATCAACCATCCGGAAACCGAGCCGATGATTATCGGGCGTAACTTTCTGGTCAAGATCAACGGCAACCTGGGCAACTCGGCGGTGACGTCATCCATCGAGGAAGAGGTCGACAAGATGACCTGGGGCATCCGCTGGGGCTCGGATACCGTCATGGACCTGTCTACCGGTCAGAACATCCACGAAACCCGCGAATGGATCATCCGCAACGCGCCGGTGCCCATCGGCACGGTGCCGATCTATCAGGCGCTGGAGAAGGTCAAGGGCGTGGCAGAAGACCTCACCTGGGAAGTATTCCGCGATACCCTGATCGAGCAGGCCGAGCAGGGCGTGGACTACTTCACCATCCACGCCGGCGTGCGCCTGCGCTATGTGCCGCTGACCGCCAAGCGGGTCACGGGGATCGTCTCCCGGGGCGGCTCGATCATGGCCAAGTGGTGCCTTTACCACCATCAGGAAAGCTTCCTCTATACCCACTTCGAAGAGATCTGCGAAATCTGCAAGCAGTATGACGTAGCGTTCTCGCTGGGCGACGGCCTGCGCCCGGGCTCGGTGGCCGATGCCAACGACGAGGCTCAGTTTGCCGAGCTGGAGACCCTGGGCGAGCTGACCCGCATTGCCTGGAAACATGATGTTCAGGTGATGATCGAAGGCCCCGGCCACGTGCCCATGCACCTGATCAAGGAGAACATGGACAAGCAGCTCGAAGAGTGCGACGAAGCGCCGTTCTATACTCTGGGGCCGCTAACCACCGATATTGCCCCGGGCTACGACCACATTACCTCAGGGATAGGCGCGGCGATGATCGGCTGGTACGGCTGCGCCATGCTCTGCTACGTCACGCCCAAGGAGCACCTGGGCCTGCCCAACAAGGATGACGTCAAAACCGGCATCATCACCTACAAGATTGCCGCCCACGCGGCAGATCTGGCCAAGGGGCATCCGGCCTCACAGCGTCGCGATAACGCGCTATCCAAGGCACGCTTCGAGTTCCGCTGGGAAGACCAGTTCAACCTGGGGCTGGATCCGGACACCGCGCGGGAGTTCCACGACGAAACCCTGCCCAAGGACTCGGCCAAGGTGGCGCACTTCTGCTCCATGTGCGGCCCCAAGTTCTGCTCGATGAAGATCAGCCACGAGGTTCGCGAATACGCCGCGGCCAACGGGCTCTCCGGCGATCAGGAAGCCGTGATGGCGGGCATGGAAGAACAGGCGAAGAGATTCCGTGAGGAGGGCGCTGAGCTGTATCAGGAAGTCTAGATCGCTAAGTATCATCGTCAAAACGCACCGCCGAGCATCTGGCGGTGCGTTTTGTTATGCGCCAAGCATGGCGCGTAGCATCGACAGGTGTAGTGGTCTAATTGCCTCGGACACCTCGATAGGTGGATCATTCACCGATTGAGGAGAGCCCTAAATGACTCAAAAACGCAGATCGTTCGACCCAGCCTTCAAACTGCAAGTTGTACAGATGATCACCGAGCATGGCCTGAGTATCACTCAGGTTTGCCGGGACATGAATCTTGGCGAGACGGCGGTGCGCCGATGGCTTAAACAGTTCAGTGCCGAGCTGTCAGGCCAAACGGGGATCGGCAAGCCTCTCACAACCGAGCAACGGCGTATTCGTCAGCTGGAAATGGAAAACCGGCAACTTCGACAGGATAATGATCTGTAAAAAAAGCGTCCTTACGCTCAACGGATCAGCTGCAACAGAAGGCCCATCCAGTAGCCCCTTGTGCCGGCTACTGGGCGTGAGTCGATCAGGTTACTATGCCGCTCGCCAACGGGCTCGCGCGCCCGCTAAGGCATGCCCGGCCACAACTCACCTGAAAGCCGCCTTTACGGCATCCAATCAGACCTATGGTTGCCGACCGACGTCTGCGCGCCGCCCTGCATAGTCGGGGCGTCATGGTGGGGCGGCACCGTCTCCGAACTCTTATGCGCAACAATGGCATTCGTCCGGTCTGGAAGCGCAAGTTCATCCACACGACGAATAGCCACCATACGCTGCCGATCGCCGAGAACGTGCTGAACCGCCAGTTCGAGCCCGCTGCGATGAATCGTGCCTGGGTCGCTGACATCACCTACATCCGCACGCGCAGCGGTTAGCTGTACCTGGCCGCTGTGATGGACCTCTTTTCGCGTACGCCTTGCAGATGGCCCTGGCCCAACGGCAGCCTCCGCCAGGCCTGATCGTTCATTCGGACAGGGGTAGCCAGTATGCTAGCGATGCTCATCGCGCCTTGCTGGCCCAGTATGAGTGGAGCGGTCGACGACAAAATCGCTAGACATGACCTGATGGTATCCGCCTACCTCGGGGTGGCGAATATTGGCTTCGTCAGCGATTGATAGAGTGTCTTCTATTCGGAGAGGAAATTGCTCGCAGATGTCGGTAACAGCGGGGTTCCATTCAAGCAACAGGAAGGCTGCCAGTTCTGTATCAGAAAAAAATGATGGGTTCGCCCGGTAAGGTGCCCCATCACCCGGTGCGAGCGCCCCCTGGAGGATAGGTCTCTGACCGTCAGCCAAGGACGGTAATCACTACCGCTACCTTTGCCGCGCTCTTCTTTAATCCATTTTTCCGTTTTTTTATCTAGTTTGCAGCTGGCCATTCCCTATACCCCTTGAGGAGAATAGCCTGACTTTGCCACATCAGCTTCCTGTTACCAACTCTATTTCAAAGTTACCAACTAATTTACCCGGTTACCAACTTTATTACCATCCTACATTTCTTCAGCCAAACCTACCTGCGCCTACTCCACCGTGACGCTCTTGGCCAGGTTGCGCGGCTGGTCAACGTCGGTGCCCTTGAGCACTGCGACGTGGTAGCTCAGAAGCTGCAGCGGCAGGGTGTAGAGCAGCGGTGCCAGAGCTTCGTGGACGTGGGGTAGGTGAAGCACGGAAACGTCGTCTTCGCTGTCGTCGATGCCGACGTTTTCGTCGGCGAACACGAACAGCTCCCCGCCCCGGGCGCGAACTTCCTGAAGGTTGGATTTCAGCTTTTCCAGCAGGGCGTCGTTGGGCGCCACCGAGATCACCGGCATTTCGCTGTCCACCAGCGCCAGCGGGCCGTGCTTGAGCTCGCCGGCGGGGTAGCCTTCGGCGTGAATGTAGGAGATTTCCTTGAGCTTGAGCGCGCCTTCCAGGGCGATGGGAAAGTGCGCGCCGCGCCCGAGAAACAGCGCGTGATGCTTTTCGGCAAAGGCCTGGGAAAGCACTTCGATCTCGGCGTCCAGCGAAAGCACCCGATGGCAGATATCGGGCAGCGCCTTCAGCGCGGCGACGATGCCGGCCTGCTCGCTGCCCGGGGCCTCTTTGCTCTTGTCCAGCGCCAGCGTCAAAAGCATCAGCGCCACCAGCTGAGTCGTGAAGGCCTTGGTCGAGGCAACGCCGATCTCGGGGCCGGCCCGGGTCATCAGCGCCAGGTCGGACTCGCGCACCAAAGAGCTTCCCGGCACGTTGCAGATGGCAAGCGTGCCCAGATAGCCAAGCTCCTTGGCAAAGCGCAGCGCGGCCAGGGTATCGGCGGTTTCCCCGGACTGGGATAGCGTGACGAACAGCGTGCCGTCGGCCACTACCGGGTGGCGGTAGCGAAACTCCGAGGCCACCTCCACCTGTACCGGCACGCCGGCGTAGCGCTCAAGCCAGTAGCGCGCCACCAGCCCCGCGTGGTAGCTGGTGCCGCAGGCGATGATGTGGATCTGGCGGGTTGCCGCGAACAGCGGCGGCGCTTCGGGGCCAAAGCTTTCCGCGAGCACGCTTGTCTCGCCCAGACGGCCTTCCAGCGCGGCGTTGATGACGGTGGGCTGCTCGAAGATTTCCTTGAGCATGAAGTGGCGGTAGTCGCCCTTGCTCGCCGCCCCGTCGGCGTATTCATAAACCTGCACCGGGCGCTCGACGGCCTGGCCGTCGCGGTCGACGATATGGACACGGCCGCCGTTCTTGAGCTCGACCAGATCTCCCTCTTCCAGGTAGATAAAGCGGTCGGTCACCTGAAGAAGCGCCAGCGGATCCGAGGCCAAAAAGGCCTCATCGATGCCCACGCCCACCACCAGCGGGCTGCCCTGGCGGGCGCCGATGACCACGCCGGGCTCGCTGGGGCTCATGACTCCCAGCGCGTAGGCGCCGCCCAGAGTACGCACGGTCTGCTGAACCGCCTCGAACAGCGTGGCGCCGCCGTCAAGGGTGGCCGCCAGGCGATGGGCGATGACTTCGGTGTCGGTCTGGGAGGTAAAAGCGTAGCCGTCAGCCTCAAGCTCCTGCTTGAGCGCCTCGAAATTTTCGATGATGCCGTTGTGCACCACGGCCACTCGGTCAGCGCTGTGGTGCGGGTGCGCGTTGGCTTCGATGGGCTTGCCGTGGGTCGCCCAGCGGGTGTGGGCAATGCCGGCCTTGCCCGGCAGCGGCGAGTCCGCCAGACACTCATCCAGCGCCGCGACCTTGCCCACGGCGCGGTGGCGCGTCAGCGTATCGCCGTGCATCACCGTCATGCCGGCAGAGTCGTAGCCGCGGTATTCCAGCCGTTTAAGGCCTTCCAGCAATATGCCCTGGACGTTGCGCTGGGCAACGGCGGCGACAATGCCACACATAGTTTTTCTCCTTGTTTAGCCTGGATCTTGTGGTTAATCGCGCTTTTTCGGGCGCGGCCAGTCGGCTTTTTCGCGCTGGGGTGCCCGGGTAATGCCCAAGGCATGGTCGGCCACGTCCCGGGCGATGGTCGAACCGGCGCCCACGGTGGCGCCCTGGCCCACGTTAACCGGCGCTACCAGCGCGGTATTGGAGCCGATAAAGGCGTCGTCGTCGACTCGGGTGCGGTGCTTGTTAACGCCGTCGTAGTTGCAGGTAATCGTCCCCGCGCCGATGTTCACGCCGCGCCCCAGGGTGGCGTCGCCGACGTAGCTCAGGTGGTTGATCTTGCTGCCCTCACCCACGTCGGCGTTTTTGGTTTCAACAAAGTTGCCTACCCGGGCGGCTACCGCCAGCCGGGTGCCCGGGCGCAGCCGCGCGTAGGGGCCGATGGCGTTGCGCCCGGCGGCCACGCACTGCTCCAGCACGCTGTGGCTTTCGACCACGCTGTCGGCGCCGACGGTGGCATTTTTGATCAGGCAGTAGGGGCCGATATGCACGCCCTCGCCCAGGCTGACCTCGCCTTCGAACACGCAGCCGACGTCGATGAAAACGTCGTGGCCGCAGGTTAAGGTGCCGCGCACGTCAATCCGCGCCGGATCGGCCAGGGCCACGCCGTCGGCCATCAGCTGCTCGGCCCGGGCGTGCTGCAAGGCGCGTTCCAGCCCGGCCATCTGGGCGCGGTTATTGACGCCCTGAACTTCCATCGGCGTCGCCGGCTGGGCCGTGGCCACGCCCACGCCGTCCTCGGCGGCCATGGCGATCACGTCGGTGAGATAGTATTCGCCCTGGGCGTTATCGGCGGAGAGCCTTGGCATCCAGCGCTTGAGCTGGGCGGCGGTCATCGCCATGATGCCGGTGTTGCACTCGGTCAGCGCCAGCTCCTCGGCGCCGGCATCCTTCTGCTCAACGATCGCCACGGCGTTACCCGCCTCGTCGCGCACTATGCGCCCGTAGCCGTCGGGGTTGTCCATAGTGACGGTCAAAAGCCCCATGTGCTTCTCGTCCACGCGCTCAAGCAGCGCCACCAGGGTATCCCGGCGAATCAGCGGGACGTCGCCGTAGAGCACCAGTACTTTGCCGTGCCCCAGCTGGTCGAGGGGCTGCGCCACGGCGTGCCCGGTGCCCTTCTGCTCGGTCTGAACGCAAAAGCGTATCGGCTGATCGGCCAGCGCCTCGCGCATGGCTTCGGCGCCGTGGCCGATCACCACGTGAGTGCGCTGGGGGTTCAGGCCCGCTGCCGTATCCAGCACGTGGCGCACCATGGGCTTGCCGGCCAGCGGATGCAGCACCTTGGGAAGCCGGGAGCGCATGCGCGTGCCCTTGCCGGCGGCGAGAACGACTATGTCCAGCTCGTCGTGCATAAGATTATCCTTGTGTCTCGGCGGAGGTAGCCCTGGCTACCTTGATCTTGTGGTCGGCCATGAACGCCTCGCCGATAAACTCGGCAAAGGCGGGGCTGGCCAGGCTCTGCCAGCTGTCTTCGTCGCGCACCAGCATCAGCACCTTGAGATCAAGCGCCTGCGCCAATGCCATACCTTCCTCGCCGCCCAGCACCGTCATTGCCGTAGCCCAGGCGTCTGCCCGGGCGTTGGAGGGATGCACCACGGTAACCGAGGCAAGCGAATGGTTGATGGGCCGGCCGGTGCGCGGATCAATGGTGTGCGAAAAGCGCTGGCCGTCCTGCTCGAAGTAGTTGCGGTAGTCCCCCGAGGTGGCTACCGACATGCCCGCTAGCGGAATCACGTACTGGGCGCTGTGGCCGCTGCTCTGAGGCTTTTCAATACCGACCCGCCACGGCGTCTGCTCGCCGGGGTCACGATAACCGCTGGTGGTCAAGTCACCGCCCAGATTGACCAGGTAGTTGTCGATACCCTGCTCATCGAGATACGCCGCCACCCGGTCGGTGGCGTAGCCCTTGGCCACGGCGGAGAGATCGACAAAGACGTCGCGGCGACGCCGGGCCCGGCTGCCTTCGGCGTCAACCTCCAGGGCGTCAAAGCCCACCTGCTCAAGACGCGCGTTGAGCTCGTCGTCCTCGGGCACGCTTTCCGGGCGGGCCTCGGGGCCGAAGCTCCAGAGGTTCACCAGCCCGCCGATGGTCACGTCGAACGCCCCGTCGCTCTGCCGGGAAATCTGCTGGCTGATCGACATGACCTTGACCAGCGGCGGCGGCAGCGACTGCCACTCGTCAAGGGGCGCCTGGTTGAACGCGACCAGGTCGCTATCGTCGCGGTAGGTGGACATGGCCTCGTCCACCCGCTCGAGCTCGTCAAGAAACCCGTCTTCCAGGGCGTCCTGAGCGCTCTGGTCCAGGGTATCTGCCACGGTGATCTGGTAAAACGTGCCGAATACGCTGCCCTCGAAGCGCGCCGGCGTCGTGGTCTCCTGACCGCCGTCGCAGCCGGCAAGGAGCCCCAGCGCCAGAAGCCCCAGCCCGGCGCACAGCGCTTTCAATGGTGCCTGTTGCATGATGATGGTTTACCTTGATTTTTCTGTATCGTTGCCCGTCGGCCCGGGTTTGCTAGCCATTTTGCTAACCATAGAACAGCCACAGAAGCCACACGCCCAGCACCAGGCGATAGATCACAAAGGGCTGCATGCCCAGGCGCGTAATGAACGCGAGAAACAGGCGAATGCAGAGATAGGCGCTGATGCCCGCCAGCGCCGTGCCGCCTAAAAGAGTGGGCCAGTCGACGGGCGCGGCCTGCTGGCTCAGGGTAACGATTTCCATGCCCCCGGCCAGAATAATCACCGGGATCGAGAGCAGAAACGAAAACCGCGCCGCGGCTTCCCGGCCCATGCCCAGCAGCAGCGCCGCGGTCATGGTGATCCCCGAACGCGAGGTCCCGGGAATCAGCGCCAGCGCCTGGGCCAGGCCGATTACGGCGATATCGCGCCCGCGCAGCTGGTATTCGTCCCGCTGGCCGCGGCCCCTGCGGTCAGCGTAGCCCAGCAGCAGGCCAAAGCCGATCATCGTCGCGGCGATCACCAGCGTCGAGCGCAGGTGAACCTGGATGATATCGTGCAGCAAAAGGCCGAAAACGCACACCGGCAAGGTGGCAAGCGTCACGGCCAGCGCCAGCCGGGCATCGCGGTCAACGCCGCGCCCGGCAAGGGCAGCCAGGCTGCTTTGCAGCATGGCAAAAATCTCGCGGCGAAAGTAGGCCATTACCGCCAGCAGGCTGCCCAGGTGCAGGGCGACGTCAAAGGCCAGCCCCTGATCGCCCCAGGGCGTCAGCGCCGGTATAAGAATCAGGTGAGCCGAGCTTGAAACGGGCAAAAACTCGGTGAATCCCTGCACGACGGCAAGCACGATGACCTGTAGCCAATCCATCGGGAAACCTGCAACCAATCAGTGGGCGATATGCCCGGGTGAGTAAAAACCGGTGCCGGGCGCTAACCGCCAGCGGCGGTGCTGCTACCGGCGCTAAAGAATACACGTCTGCCGCGGCGTTGTCCGCCCCCCGGCTGCTACGCCGGCGCCGATGCGCTACAATCGTCGCCGCACGCTGTCAACGGTAGCCGCCAAAGAGCCATCATGACCTCTCACGCTGAATCCCAGGAAGACCTTCAAAGCCGCGAAGCCAAGCACGTCACCCACGTCGGCGCCTGGCTTGACGGCGTTTTGAGCCTGGCCAAGATGATCGCGGGTTTTCTGGTCGGCTCGACGGCGCTGATTGCCGACGGCATCCACTCGCTTTCCGACCTGATCACCAACGGCTTTGTGCTGGCAGCGATTCACTACGGCCGCCAGGGGCCGGATCACGACCACCAGTACGGCCACGGCCGCATCGAGACGCTGACCACCCTGCTGCTCGGCAGCGTGCTGATCTTTGTCGCCGGCGGCATCGCCTGGTCGAGCCTGGAGCGCTTGTTCAGCGGCCGAACCGTGACCGCGCCCGGCCTCTGGGCGATTTTACTCGCCGGCGTTGCGCTGCTGACCAAGGAGTGGATTTTCCGCTACACCATGCGCGTGGCCAAGCGCGTGCAGTCCAAACTGCTGGAGGCCAACGCCTGGCACGCCCGAAGCGACGCGCTATCCACGGTGGTGGTGCTGATCGCCATGATCGCCGCCCAGTTCGGCATGGGCTGGGTAGACGGCGTCGCGGCCATCATCGTCGGGCTGATGGTGGGAAAAGTGGGCTGGGATCTGCTCTGGGACTCCGCCCGGGAGCTGGTGGACACCGCCCTTCCCGACGAGGCCCAGCGCCAGATGCACAGGGTCGCCGAAGACGTTCCGGGGGTGGAAAGCGTGCACGACCTGCGCACCCGCCAGTCCGCCGGCTGGGCCATGGTCGACCTGCATATCGTGGTGGCCAAGCGCGTCAGCGTTTCCGAAGCCCACGAAATCGGCAACGAGGTCAGCCGCCAGCTGCGCCACGCCTTCCCCGCGCTGACCGACGTCACCTTCCACATCGACCCCGAAGACGACGCCGGCGAAGGCGACCCTAGCCGCTTTCCCGGCCTGCCGCTGCGCCCCGAAGTCGAGGCCACGCTGGACGCCCGCTGGTACGCCAACCCGGTATGGCGCACCCGGGCAGAGCTGCAGCTGCATTACCTCGGCGGCAAGGTCTCTGTCTCGCTGATTGTCGGCGACGACATCCACCAGCCGCCCCAGTGCCTGGCCAGCCAGCTCAAGGCGCTGGCCGACGACGTCGACTGGCTGGGCCACGTCGAGGTACTGCTGGTCACCCGAGCCACCAGCCTGCCCGCTGGCTAGACCGACACGCCGGACAGCACCGCGGTGGCAATGCTGAAATAGATCACCACGCCCGAGGCGTCGATCAGCGTGGTCACCAGAGGGGCCGAGGCGGTGGCCGGGTCGAGCTTGAAGCGCTCGAGCACAAACGGCAGGCACATCCCCAGAAGGCTACCGAACAGCACAATGGTGATCATGCTGGTCGCCACCACAAAGGCCACGGCGTTACCCCCGCGCATAACGCCGATGGGCGCGACGGCCAGGGCCATGGTCAGGCCAAGCGACCCGGCCACCAGCAGCTCGCGGCCGAGCATCTTGCCCCAGTCCTTGACGCCCACGTCGCCGGTTGCCATACCGCGCACCATCAGCGTGGCCGCCTGGGCGCCGGCGTTACCCCCGCTGCCGATCAGCAGCGGCAAAAAGAACACCAGCGCCACCTTGGCGGCAATAGTATCCTCGAAGTAGGCAATGCCCGCGCCGGAAAACAGGTTGGCAAACACCAGCAGAACCAGCCACATGACCCGCTTTCGATAAAGCGTCCACAGCGGCACGCGGCTGATGCCGTCTTCCAGCTGGCCGATGGACATCCCCTTGTGGATATCCTCGGTGGCCTCGAACTGGGCCACGTCCATGGCGTCGTCGTGGGTAACGATCCCCACCATGCGGTTGTCACCGTCGGTCACCGGCAGCGCGATCAGGTCGTAGCGCGCCACGATGCGCGCCACTTCTTCCTGCAGCTCGTCGACTCGGGAATGAATGACATCGCGGATCATGATGTCATCCACGACGGCGCCGGGGCGCGCCACCATCAGCATGCGCAGCGACATGGTGCCGATCAGCTCGCCGTCCTTGGCAAGCACGTAAAGCTGATACACCGTTTCTGCATCCGGCGCGGTCTGGCGCACGCGCATCAGCGCCTGGGACACCGTCATGCCGCTGTCTATGGCGACATAGTCAGAGGTCATGATGGCGCCGGCATAGCCTTCCTCGTAGCTTGCCAGACGCTTCAGCTCTTCGCGTTTCTTGTGCGCCATGCGCCGCAGCAGCGTTTCGCGGCGGTCCTCATCCAGCAGGTTGAACAGGTCGGCGCGCTCGTCCGAGCCCATCTCTTCCAGCAGCTTGAGCACCTGGGTATCGTCCAGCGCGCCAACCAGCGACAGCTGAGAGCCGCTGGGAAGGTAGCCCAGCACGTTGGCCGCCCGGTCATTCTCCAATAGCGCAAGCGTGGCCACGGCCGCGTCAAGCGCGTTGTCTTCCTCGATCAGCGCTTCGAGTATCTCGCTGATATCCGGCGAGCGGATTTCCCCCAGCCGCTCGATCACGCCGTCGTAGCCCGGCATATCCGCCGGTGTCGGGGTTCTGGCCTGCGCGGCGGCGGCATGCAGCCTCAGCAAATCGTCTTTCAACGCTTCCAGCGTCGGGTCGTAAAGCGCCATAAAAGTGTCCTCCGCGCGGCAGTCGTCTTCGCGATACGGCGGCGTGACGTCTGCGTCACGAGATATTGTTCGCGATGTGGTTAGGGCAATAGGTCGTGGGCAATGCGGCGTTGGCGACGTGTTTTTACACGCTAAGCACTGCCACTGGATTTAGCGCTATCTTAACAGACAAAAAAACGCCCCCCGGCTCCGCAAGGAACCAGGGGGCGCGATCCGGGCAGCGCCGCTATGAACGGACCTAGCGGCTCTGGTTACGCAGCTGCTGGATGGTGCGCAGCTTGGCAACCGCCTCGGCAAGCTCCGCCGCGGCCCGAGTGTAGTCAAGCTCGGCGGATTTTTCGTTCAGCGACCTGAGTGCTTCGCGACGCGCCTCTTCGGCGGCGGCCTCGTCGAGGTCGCGCGCCCGAGTGGCCGAATCGGCAAGGATCGTGACCACGTCGGGCTGCACTTCCATGAAGCCGCCGGAAACGAAGAAGCTTTCTTCGCTGCCGCCTTCAAGCTTTACGCGTACCGGTCCCGGTTTCAACGATGTCAGCAGCGGGGCGTGTCCCGGCAGAATGCCGAGATCGCCCGCCGTGCCGGACGCGATCACCTGCTCAACGCTTCCCGAGTAGATAGACGCTTCGGCGCTGACGATGTTGCAATTCACGCTATTCGCCATGGCGAACCCCCCTGGTGAACAGGATTACTGCTGCATCTTGTTGGCTTTCTCGACGGCTTCGTCAATGGTGCCGACCATGTAGAAAGCCTGCTCCGGCAGCTCGTCGTAGTCACCGTTGAGGATGCCCTGGAAACTGGCAATGGTGTCTTTCAGCGACACGTAGGTGCCCGGCGAGCCGGTAAACACCTCGGCGACGAAGAACGGCTGCGACAGGAAGCGCTGGATTTTACGCGCCCGGGACACGGACAGCTTGTCTTCGTCAGACAGCTCGTCCATGCCCAGAATCGCGATGATATCCTTGAGCTCCTTGTAGCGCTGCAGCACGCCCTGCACGCCCCGGGCCACGCGGTAGTGCTCGTCGCCGACCACCTCGGGCGCCAGCTGGCGCGAAGTGGAGTCCAGCGGGTCGATTGCCGGGTAGATACCCAGCTCGGCGATGGAGCGCGCGAGTACCACGGTGGCGTCCAGGTGCGAGAAGGTCGTCGCCGGCGAGGGGTCGGTCAAGTCGTCCGCGGGCACGTAAACGGCCTGGACAGAGGTGATCGAGCCCTCTTTGGTCGAGGTGATGCGCTCCTGAAGAACGCCCATTTCCTCGGCCAGCGTCGGCTGGTAACCCACCGCGGATGGCATCCGGCCCAGCAGCGCCGATACCTCGGTGCCCGCCAGGGTGTAGCGGTAGATGTTGTCCACGAACAGCAGCACGTCGTGGCCTTCATCGCGGAAGTTCTCGGCGATGGTCAGGCCGGTCAGCGCTACGCGCAGGCGGTTGCCCGGCGGCTCGTTCATCTGGCCGTAGACCAGCGATACCTTGTCGAGAACGTTGGACTCGGTCATCTCGTGGTAGAAGTCGTTACCCTCACGGGTACGCTCGCCCACGCCGGTAAAGACGGAGTAGCCGCTGTGCTCGGTGGCAATGTTGCGGATCAGCTCCATCATGTTGACGGTCTTGCCCACGCCGGCGCCGCCGAACAGGCCGACCTTACCGCCCTTGGCGAAGGGGCATACCAGGTCGATGACCTTGATGCCGGTTTCCAAAAGCTCTTCCGACGCGGCCTGGTCGGCGTAGCCCGGCGCCTTGCGGTGGATCGGCATGCGCTTTTCCTCGCCGATCTCGCCCGCCTCGTCGATGGGCTCACCGAGCACGTTCATGATCCGGCCAAGCGTGGCCTTGCCCACGGGCACGGAAATCGCCGCCCCGGTGCTGGTAACCTCGGTGCCGCGCTTGAGCCCTTCGGTGGTGCCCATGGCGATGGTACGCACCACGCCGTCGCCCAGCTGCTGCTGAACTTCCAGAACGGTCTCGGACTGGGTGATATTCAGCGCGTCGTAGACCTTGGGCACAGAGTCCCGAGGGAACTCTACGTCAATCACCGCGCCGATGATTTGTACGATACGTCCGCTCATCTTGGTTCCTCTTTAAAACCTGCAAATGAAACCTGTGTGCCGGAAGGCCGAGCCTTCCGAGGCGTTATACGGCAGCGGCACCGCCGACGATTTCGGAAATTTCCTGGGTAATGGCGGCCTGACGGGCCTTGTTGTAAACCATTTCCAGATCGTCGACCAGGTCGCCGGCGTTGTCGGTGGCGCTCTTCATGGCAATCATGCGCGCCGCCTGCTCGCAGGCGCCGTTCTCCACCACCGCCTGATATACCTGTGATTCGATAAAGCGAACCAGCAGGCTATCGAGCAACGTCCTGGCATCCGGTTCATACAGGTAGTCCCAGCTTTGGGGACGGGCGTTTTCCTGATCCTGCTCGTCGTCGCCCACGTCGGACGACAGCGGAAGAAGCTGACGCACCACCGGCTTTTGCGTCATGGTGTTAACGAACTCGTTATGCACCACGTACAGGCGATCGAGCTGGCCTTCGTCATACGCTTCGAGCATGACCTTGACGCTACCGATCAGATCCTCAGCCCGGGGCGCTTCACCCAGGTTGCTCTTGGCTGCCACCAGCCTGCCGCCATACTTGTTGAAAAAGTGGCTGGCCTTGCTGCCCAGCGCGCAGAAATCAAGCTCTGCGCCCTGGTCACGCCAGGCGGCGGCGTCTTTCACCGTGGCCTTGAACAGGTTGGTGTTCAAACCGCCGCACAGGCCGCGATCCGACGAGACGACGATGTAGCCCACGCGCTTAACCTCGTTGCGCGGGATCATGTAGTCGTGCCGGTATTCGGGGCTGGCATCCGCCAGGTGTGCCACCACGTTGCGGATCTGCCTGGCGTAAGGCTGGCTGGCCTTCATCAGATCTTGCGCTTTACGCATTTTCGATGCAGCGACCATCTCCATGGCGCTGGTGATCTTCTGCGTGTTCTTGATGCTCCCTATCTGGGAGCGTATCTCTTTTGCAGCTGCCATAGCGATCTACCCTTCGTTCGTGGCTCTCAGAAAAGAAGGCAGGCTCACCTGTCGCGGTGAGCCAAACGCTTTACCAGGTCCGATTACCAGGTCTGAGTGGCCTTGAACTTTTCCAGAACCGACTTCAGGCCGTCCTTGGTCTCATCGTCGTAGTCGCCAGACTGATTGATCTTGTCCATCAGCGCTGCATGTTCCGCCTTGGCGTAATCGTGCAGGGCGCTTTCAAAGTCCAGCACCTTGTCCACCTCGATGTCGTCCAGGTGGCCTTCGTTGGCGGCGAACAGCGACAGCGCCATCTGCGCCACGGACATCGGCATATACTGCTTCTGCTTCATCAGCTCGGTGACGCGCTGGCCGTGCTCCAGCTGCTTGCGCGTGGCTTCGTCCAGATCCGAGGCGAACTGGGCAAAGGCCGCAAGCTCGCGGTACTGAGCCAGCGCCAGACGCACGCCGCCGCCCAGCTTCTTGATGATCTTGGTCTGGGCCGAGCCACCGACCCGGGAAACCGACAGACCGGCGTCGATCGCCGGGCGAACGCCCGAGTTGAACAGGTCAGTCTGCAGAAAGATCTGGCCGTCGGTGATCGAGATCACGTTGGTGGGAACGAACGCCGACACGTCGCCGCCCTGGGTCTCGATGATCGGCAGCGCCGTCAGCGAGCCGGTCTTGCCGGTCACTTCACCATTGGTAAACTTCTCGACGTAGTCTTCGTTGACCCGCGCGGCCCGCTCGAGCAGACGCGAGTGGAGGTAGAAGACGTCGCCCGGGAAGGCTTCACGGCCCGGCGGACGGCGCAGCAAAAGCGATACCTGACGGTAGGCCACGGCCTGCTTGGACAGGTCGTCGTAGACGATCAGGGCGTCTTCGCCGCGGTCGCGGAAGTATTCGCCCATGGTGCAGCCCGCGTAAGCCGCGAGGAACTGCATGGGAGCCGGGTCGGCAGCGCCGGCGGCAACGATGATGGTGTGCTCCATCGCGCCGTGCTCTTCGAGCTTGCGCACCATGTTGGCAACGGTGGACTGCTTCTGGCCGATGGCCACGTACACGCAGGTAACCCCGGTGCCTTTCTGGTTGATGATAGCGTCGATGGCAATCGCCGACTTACCGATCTGGCGGTCGCCGATGATCAGCTCGCGCTGGCCGCGGCCGATCGGCACCATGGCGTCGATGGCCTTGAAACCGGTCTGGATCGGCTGGTCAACGCCTTCGCGGGTGATAACGCCCGGGGCGACCTTTTCCACCGCGTCGGTCATCTTGGTGTTGATGTCGCCCTTGCCGTCGATGGGGTTGCCCAGGGCATCCACCACGCGGCCGACAAGCTCGGGGCCTACCGGCACTTCCAGAATGCGGCCGGTGCACTGGGCGACCATGCCTTCTTCCAGCTTAAGGTAGTCACCCAGCACCACAGCGCCCACGGAGTCGCGCTCAAGGTTGAGCACCATGCCGAAAATGCTGCCGGGAAATTCAATCATTTCACCAAACATCGCGTCTTCGAGGCCGTGAACTTTCACGATACCGTCGGAGACGCTGACGATGGTGCCCTGATTACGGGCTTCGGATGCGACGTCAAGCTTCTCGATACGCTGCTTGATGATGTCGCTGATCTCGGAAGGATTCAGTTGCTGCATGCCATGTCCCTCAAACTCAAGTGGTCAGCGCTTCGGAAAGGCGGTTCAGTCGACCGCGCACCGAGCCGTCGATAACGGTATCGCCGGCGCGCAGGATGGCGCCGCCAATCAGCGATTTATCCACCTGAGTGGTAATGGAGATTTCGCGATTCAGACGTTTTTTAAGCGCGTTGAGCAGGGTGGACTGCTGCTTGTCATCGAGCTTAAAAGCTGACGTCACGTTTACGTCGATACGCTGCTCGTACTCTGCGCGCAGCTGCTCAAACTGAACGGCAATGGCGTTGAGCGCGCCCAGCCGGTGCATGTCTGCCAGGCCGGCAAGAAAGCGCTCAAGATCATCGCTGGTCGCCTTGGCCGTTTTGCCGTCCGCCAGCAGCGCTTTCAGAAACGCGACTTTCTGCGCGCTGGAAAGCTGGGGGCTGCCGAGCAGGCGGCGGGCCTCCGGGTCCTGCACCACCTGCCCCAGCAGAGCAAGCGCCTCGGACCAGGCCTTGAGCGCATCGTTATCGCGCGCGTATTCAAACGCTGCCTTGGCGTAAGGACGAGCGACGGTGGATTGCTCCGCCATGGTGAGTCTCCTTACAGTTCGGCAGCCAGTTCATCGAGCAGCTTGCGGTGCGTTTTTTCGTCGACGGCGCTTTCCAGCACGCGCTCGGCGCCGAGTACGGCCAGAGTAGCGACCTGACTACGCAGCTCTTCGCGAGCGCGCTGCATGTCCTGGTCGATCGCGGCGCGGGCGCCGGACACCATGCGTTCGCCCTCGGCGCGTGCTTCCTCGCGCGCCTCCTCGATTATCTGGGCAGAGCGATTGTTCGCCTGCTCGAGAATCGCGGACGCCTGCTCCTTGCTTTCGCGCAGCGTCTGGTTGGCCTGTTCCTGCGCGACCTCAAGGTCGCGGGATGCACGGCTTGCGGCGTCCAGACCATCAGCAATTCTTTTCTGGCGCGCATGGAGCGCATTGCTGATCGGCGGCCACACATACTTTATGCAAAACCAGACAAAGATCGCGAAGGCGATCGTCTGTCCGATTAGCGTCATGTTGATATTCACAGGGATGTACCTCTGACAAGTTCGTGGCGACCGGGGTGAAACAAAACCGAGCGGCGAACGCTCGGTCCCGCTTGTTTAACCGGCAACAACGAAGATGAGGTACATCGCGATACCCACGCCGATCATCGGCACGGCGTCAAGCAGACCCGCCATCAAAAACGTTTTTACCTGCAGCTCATCGCCCATTTCCGGCTGGCGTGCGGTCGATTCGATCAGCTTGCCACCCAGGATGGCGAAGCCGATACCGGTGCCCAAAGCGCCCAGGCCGATCATGAGGGAAGCGGCAACGTAGATGAGTTCCATGGTAGTGCTCCTAGAGGTTAGGTCAGGTTATGGGTTGAAGGTGTTGCTTGGTTAATGGCGTTCGTGTGCAGCGTTCAGGTACACAACGGACAGCACGGTAAAGATGAAGGCCTGCAGGGTAATGATCAGGAGATGGAAGATCGCCCAGGGCACATCCAACAGCCAGATGGCCCAGAACGGCAGCAGGGCGATCAGGATGAAGATCACTTCGCCGGCAAACATGTTGCCGAAAAGACGCATGGCAAGGCTGAACGGCTGCACCAGCAGCGCCACAACCTCAAGCAGCAGGTTGAACGGGATCAGCGCCCAGTGATTGAACGGCTTGAGCGAAAGCTCCCGGGCAAACCCGCCGGGGCCCTTGATCTTGAAGTTGTAATAAAGCACCAGGATAAACACGCCCAGCGCCATGCCGAAGGTGGCGTTCATATCGGTAGTGGGGACGATTTTCATCTGCTCGACGCCGACTTTCTCAAAGACGCCGGGCAGGTAGTCCACCGGAATGATCTTCAGCGTGTTCATCATCAAAATCCAGACGAACAGCGTCAGCGCCAGCGGCCCGATGATGGGATTGACGCTATGAAAGGTAGAGCGGGTGAGGTTTTCGATAAATTCGAAGGTCACCTCGACGATGCTCTGCAGCACCCCGGGCACGCCGGTGGTCGCGGCGTTGCCTACCTTGCGAAACAGCCAGATAAACAAAAACCCCATGGCGATGGACCAGCCCATGGTGTCCAGATGGATGGCCCAGAACCCCATGTCGCTTGCCTGCTCGGCCGTCTGGGCGATAGACCAGCCGTTCTCCGGGTGGAGCCCGAACGTCAGGTTTTGCAAGTGGTGCTGAATATATTCAGTCGGGGCGACTTCGTTTCCTGCTGCCATGGCGCTAGTTACCTCGATAAGTTGAGCGATGCCGCCGCAGAAGCCAGGGGCCCAGCCAGTGCGTGAGAACAACCGCTACGTAAGCAATAAAGAAGAAAGCGGGGTTTGAGGGGGGCGCTACGACAAACAGCAGGGTAAAAAGCGCCACCGTCAAACCAAACTTGCCCATTTCGGCGCGTAACAGGCGCTTGGCGCCCTGTAACGCGCCCAGCCGCGGGTTCAGGATACCCGCCCGCAGCACAAACAGCCCCTGCGGAATAATGGCAACGAGCGCGCCTTTCAGCGCGGAAAGCGCCCCGCTGCCGCCGCCCGCGGCAAGCCCTGACAGCAGGCAGGCAAGGCTAACGCTTACCTGCGCGACAGCGAGCCGGTAGACGTAGCCCCGGCGACGCTTGAATCGGTTTCGTTGCATAGTCGTTCAGGCCACTTCAGGAGCATGCGTCTCAGGGGCGCAAGCTCTCGTGATCCACGCTTGCGATCACAGCCTGCAAAATCATGCGCGATTATAGGGAAGCGCTATCACTCCTTCAACCGAAGGGCGCATTTTTTCGGCGTTATCGCACTTTTTGCGACCAAAGCGGCAGATTTAGGGGGCGTTACCTGCCGGGCATTTAATAAGCCTGCTATTTATTTAATATGGCCAAGAATACCGTCCAGCTCTTCCAGGCTCGAGTAGCGAATGGTCAGCGCGCCCTTGCCTTTTTTCCCCTGCTTGATCGATACCGGCGCCCCGAGCTGTTCGCTGAGCCGGGTTTCCAGCCGTGCCACATCAGGCGCGACCGGTCGGGACTGCGGCTTTTTCGCCGGCGTCTCGGCCTTGGCCATCACGCTTTTCACCAGCGCTTCGGTGGCGCGCACGGTCAGGTCGCGGTTGACCACGTCCCGGGCGACGCTCGACTGCTGGCCGCTGGAAAGCGCCAGCAGCGCCCGGGCGTGGCCCATGTCCAGATCGCCGCGCTCGAGCAGCGTCTGCACTTCGGCCTCAAGTGTCAGCAGGCGCAGCAGGTTGGCCACCTGGGTGCGCGACTTGCCCACGGTATCGGCGATTTGCTGCTGGGTCAGGGCAAACTCGTCGCTCAGGCGCTTGAGCGCCAGCGCTTCTTCCACGGCGTTGAGGTTTTCGCGCTGGATGTTTTCAATCAGCGCAAGCGCCAGCGCGCCGTCGTCGTCAACGTCGCGGACGATAGCGGGAATGACGTCAAGCTCGGCGAGCTTGGCGGCGCGAAAGCGGCGTTCGCCGGCGATGATTTCGTAGCGCTGCTCGCTTACCGCGCGCACCACGATGGGCTGCATGACGCCCTGGGCGCGGATGGAGTCGGCAAGCTCTTCGAGCGCCTGGGGGTGAAAGTCGCGCCGGGGCTGATACTTGCCCCGGGCCAGCTGCCAAAGCGGCAGCCGCTCAAGGCGCCCGTCGTCCTGGCGGCCCTGCCCTTCCGTCGGCTGTCCTTCTACCGACTCGCCTGCCGGCAAAGGGGCATCCTTGGCGACCGGCACGGCAACGTCATCCCCGGGGTTCACTCCGCCCTGGCGAGTGCCGGAACCGATCAGGGCGTCCAGCCCGCGTCCCAGCGCGCGTTTACGCGTCATTGGCTTTTCCTCGTCATCAACCGAACGTTCACAAAAACACGCCCCGCCACGGCCGCCCGGGTATTAAAGGGCCAGGCGGCTGAGCATTTCCTTGGCCAGCACGCGGTAGGCCTGGCTGCCGCGAGAAAACCGCGCGTAGTGGCTCACCGGCAGGCCGTGACTCGGCGCTTCGGCCACCTTGACGTTGCGCGGAATGGTGGCCTTGAGCAGCCGGTCGCCGAAGTAGCCGCGCAGCTGGCTGTCGACTTCCCGGGTCAGGCTCATGCGCTTGTCGTACATGGTGCGCAGGATACCCGAAATCTCGAGCTCGGGATTCACGCTCTGCTGGATCTGCTCGATGGTGCCCAGCAGCGCGGACAGGCCCTCAAGGGCGTAAAATTCGCACTGCAGCGGAATCAGCACGCCGTCGGCGGCGGTGAGCGCGTTCACCGTGAGCATGTTCAGCGACGGCGGGCAGTCGATGAGAATAATCTCGTAGTCGTCGGCCAGGGCTACCAGCGCCCGGGCCAGGCGGCCCTGGCGCTCGTCGACCTGCAGAAGCTCGACCTCGGCGGCGGTCAGGTCGCCGTTGCCCGGCAAAACGTCATACCCCGCCGGCAGCTCGCCGATGATAGCGTCCCTGGCGGCGGTGTCGTCCAGCAGCACGTCGAGCACGCTGGTCTCGAGGTCGTGCTTGTCGATGCCGCTGCCCATGCTCGCGTGCCCCTGGGGGTCAAGGTCGACCAGGAGTACACGACGCCCGAGCGCTGCCAGGCTGGCGGCAAGGTTGACGGCAGACGTGGTCTTGCCCACGCCGCCTTTCTGGTTGGTCAGGGCGATGATCTGGCTCACTTACTCCCCTCCTTCCGGGGTCAGAATCAAAAGCTGGCGTTCGGCGTCGGCAAAGGGCACCTCGAGCCGACGGCGCTGCTTGAGCGCTACGCCGGCGGGCAGGTCTTTCAGCTCGTCGGCGGCACCGGGGCCCTTCATCGCCAGCCACTCGCCGCCGGCTTTGGGCAGCCGGCGGGTCAGGGAGACAAAGTCTGCCAGGCTGGCAAAGGCCCGGGAAATCACCTGGTCAAGGCCGCCGGCGTCGAACGCCTGCACCCGGGCCTGGGTCGCGGTGACGTTATCCAGTCCCAGCTCCATGATCGCCTGGCGCTGAAAGCGGACTTTCTTGCCGTTGCTGTCGAGCAGGGTGACGTCAAGATCCGGCACCAGAATGGCCAGCACCAGCCCGGGAAGCCCCGGCCCGGCGCCGACGTCGAGCAGCGCCCCGGGGCGAATGAAGGGCACCACCGCCGCGCTGTCCAGCAGGTGGCGGGAGACCATCTCGTCAACGTCGCGCACGGCGGTGAGGTTATAAGCCCGGTTCCACTTGTGCAACAAGGCCAGAAGCCCCAGCAGCCGGCGGCGCTGGTGTTCGCTTGCGTCAATGCCCAGCCGGGCCAGGCCGTCGTCCAGGCGCTGGCCGGTGGCCGATGCAAGCCCGGCGGTCAGCGCGGGGGCAGGGAGCTGCGTTGCCTGGCTCATCCGTTGGCCACCTCGGCGGTCGTCAGCAGGCGATGCTTTTTCAGATGGATCAACAGGATCGATACCGCCGCCGGCGTCACCCCGGCAATGCGCGACGCCTGGGCCAGGGTCGCCGGGCGCGCCTCGCCGAGCTTCTGGCGAATCTCGTTGGACAGGCCGTCCACCCGGGCGTAGTCGAGATCGTCCGGCAGGGGCGTGGCTTCGTGACGCTTGAGCTTGTCGATCTCTTCCTGCTGGCGGTCGATGTAGCCCTGGTACTTGGCCTGGATTTGCACCTGGTCGGCCACGGTGTCGTTGGCGACCGGCTCTCCCTCGATGCCGGGGAGCCCGGCGATGTCGGCGTAGCCAAGCTCGGGGCGCTTGAGCAGATTCGCCAGGGTGAACTCCCGGGCCAGCGGCTTGCCCAGCGTTTCGGCGAGCTTTTGGCCCGCCGCGGAGCTTGGCTGCACCCAGGTGCTCGCCAGACGCCGGTTTTCCTCCTCAATGGCGTCGCGCTTGGCGCAAAACGCCTGCCAGCGGGCGTCGTCGATCAGGCCCAGCTCGCGAGCCGTCGCGGTCAGGCGCAAGTCGGCGTTGTCTTCGCGCAGCAGCAGGCGGTATTCCGCCCGGGAGGTGAACATGCGGTAGGGCTCTTTGGTGCCCATGTTGATCAAGTCGTCCACCAGCACGCCGAGATAGGCTTCGTCGCGCCGAGGCCACCAGGCCTCAAGCTCCCGAGCCCGGCGGGCGGCGTTCAGCCCGGCAAGCAGGCCCTGAGCGCCGGCTTCTTCGTAGCCGGTGGTGCCGTTGATCTGTCCGGCAAAAAACAGGTTGTGGACAAATTTGGTTTCCAGCGAGTGGTGCAGATCCCGAGGGTCGAAGAAATCGTACTCGATGGCGTAGCCCGGGCGGGTGATATGGGCGTTTTCCAGCCCTTCGATGGAGCGCACGAACTCAAGCTGGACGTCAAACGGCAATGAGGTGGAAATACCGTTGGGGTAAAGCTCGTGGGTATCCAACCCTTCGGGCTCGATAAATATCTGGTGGCTGGCCTTGTCGGCAAAGCGGTCGACCTTGTCCTCGATCGACGGGCAGTAACGCGGGCCGACGCCCTCGATGCTGCCGGAATACATCGGCGAGCGGTCGAGGTTTTGGCGAATAATGTCGTGGGTGCGCTCGTTGGTGTGGGCAATATGGCAGCTCATCTGGCGCGGGTGCATTTCGCGGCTGCCCAGATACGACATTACCGGCGCGGGGTCATCTCCGGGCTGCTCGGCGAGCCGGGAAAAATCCACGGTCTTGGCGTCAATCCGCGGCGGCGTGCCGGTTTTTAGCCGGTCAACGCGGAAGGGCAGCGCGCGCAGGCGCTTGGCCAGGGCGTTGGACGGCGCGTCTCCGGCGCGGCCGCCCAGGGTTTTATCCATCCCGATGTGGATAACGCCGCCGAGAAACGTGCCGGTGCACAGCACCACGGTGTCGCCGTGAAAGCGGATGCCGGTTTCGGTGACGGCGCCGCGCACGGTATCGCCGTCCATGATCAAATCGCCCGCCGACTGCTGAAAAATCGTCAGGTTGGGCTGGTTTTCCAGCGTGCGGCGGATGGCGCTTTTGTAGCGCACGCGGTCAGCCTGGGCTCGCGTTGCGCGCACCGCGGGCCCCTTGCGGGCGTTCAACACGCGAAACTGGATGCCGCCCTCGTCCGTGGCCAGCCCCATGGCGCCGCCCAGAGCGTCGATTTCCTTGACCAAGTGGCTTTTGCCGATACCGCCGATGGCGGGATTACACGACATCTGCCCCAGGGTCTCGATGTTGTGAGTTAACAGCAGGGTCTGACAGCCCGTGCGGGCGGAGGCCAGTGCGGCTTCGGTTCCCGCATGGCCACCGCCGATGACAATGACGTCAAAGCGGTCGGGGTAATTCAAAGGTCACCTCGTCTTGTGCGTTTGGCACCGATGTGAATAAGGCGCGGGGCGCCAAGGGTTCTCCAAGCCGACCAGTATAAACCTCCTGTGGGTAACCGTCAGGTTTTTCCACATCCGGTTTTCCGCGGTTGCTTCTCTTAATCAATAACAGATCAATTAAATAAAGAAGTTCTGTTGTTGCTGTAATAACTGGTGTGGATGATTTCTGTGGAAAAGCATTTATTTTCTATGTCTATCAGCATCTTGCATTGTTATTTAATCGGCTGATAAGCAGCGGATAGCGGGCGTACAAGCGTTGAATGAACGGTGGATAACCTTGCCGCTTATCCACCGATGCAGATAGCGACAACTTTTCCACCGACGCATACCGGCGTTGTCACCGCGCCTGTGAACAACCTGAGCGCGGCGCAGCAAACGGCCTTTTTCCCGCCTGGCGCGGGGCCCGTAGCCGTTCGGGAGCGTCCACGTAAAAAATAGTATCCACAGGCAAAAAAGCCTGTTTTAGCAGGGTTTTGGTGCAATAGGTCTGGCAAAATCGGCGCAGAGAGACCCAGGAATGCAGAATGATCGTGCAGGATGGATTCCACAGCGCGGGATCTGATAGAAGGGTAGGGACGGTATCGATCCCTTGAGCAGGAAACACGGGCGGCGTTAGTCTTGGATCTTGATTGCCCCGCGAATCCGTTAACAGGAGATCCCTATGGAAGATCGCGTATTGCTGATTACCGGCGCCTCAAGCGGCATCGGTGCCGCGACGGCTCGCGCCGCCGCAGAGAAAGGCTACCGGCTGGTACTGGCGGCGCGCAGCGTCGATAAACTCGACGCCCTCGCCGAGGAGATTGGCACCGATCGGGTGATGACCGTGAGCTGCGACGTAACCTCGATAGACGATCAGCAGGCCATGGTCGAAAAGGCGCTCGAGCGCTTCGGCCGGCTGGACGCGGTCTTTGCCAACGCCGGGCGCGGCGGTTCCCCCGGCGGGTTCAGCGGGGCAGACCCCGAGCAGTGGAAGGACATGCTGCTGACCAACGTCTACGGCCTCGGCCTGACCCTGCAGGCGACGCTTCCCGCCCTCAAGGAAAGCCAGGGCCATATGCTGCTGACCGGCTCTGCCGCCGGGCGCGCGACCATTCCCGGCTCCATGTACAGCGCCAGCAAATGGGCGGTGACCGGCATCGGCCACAACCTGCGCGAAGAGCTGCGCGGCACCGGGATGCGCGTCACCCTGATCGAGCCCGGTATGGTGGATACGCCCTTCTTTGACGAGCGCCCTTCCCATGCCATGAAAGACGAAGACATCGCCAACGCGGCGATCTATGCCCTCAGCCAGCCAGCCCACGTGGATGTCAACGAAATTCTGGTGCGCCCGACGCCGGCCGTGGAATAAATACCGCCCGTATCCTCAGTGTTTGAGTATCCGCGCGAGGAAGTTCTGGGTGCGCTCGTGCTGCGGCGCATCGAACAGCTGCTCGGGCGGGCCTTCCTCGGTGATTTCTCCCTGGTGGATGTAAATCACGCGGTCGGCCACTTCCCGGGCAAAGCCCATTTCGTGGGTGACGACCACCATGGTCATGCCTTCCTTGGCCAGCTCGCGCATGGCGTCCAGCACTTCGCCGATCATCTCCGGGTCCAGCGCCGAGGTGGGCTCGTCGAACAGCATCAGCCGCGGCTCCATGGCCAGCGCCCGGGCCAGCGCCACGCGCTGCTGCTGGCCGCCGGAGAGCTGCGACGGGTACTTGTCGGCCTGATCCTCGATGCCCACGCGCTCCAGCAGGCGGGTGGCGTTGCCGGTGGCGTCGCGGCGGCTGGCACCGCGAACCTTGATCGGTGCCAGGGTGACGTTGTCGCGCACGCTGAGGTGGGGAAACAGGTTGAACTGCTGAAACACCATGCCGACTTCGGTACGGATCTGCTGCAGCGCCTGTCCGCCCTTGCCGTGGGGGTGAAGCGTCTTGTCGGCCACGTCGAGCGAGCCCTGCTGAAACTCTTCCAGGCCGTTGATGCAGCGGATCAGAGTGGATTTTCCCGAGCCGCTGGCGCCGATCACCACCACGACTTCGCCGGGGGCGATCTCCAGATCGATATCCTTGAGCACGTGCAGGCTGCCAAAGTGCTTGTTGAGCTTTTGCATGTGCACGATAGGCGGCGCGTTCCGGTCAGGCTGCGCGGTGGGGGTCGATTGCGTCGTTGCGTTCATGGGCAGTCCTTATTCTCCGGCAAGGCCTCTGCGCTCCAGCTGCGTGAGCAAGAGGGAAAGCGTCCAGGTGATGGCGAGATAAAGCAGCGCCACCATGAAATAGACCTCCATGGCGGTAAAGGTCGTGGCGATATAGATCTGCCCCTGGCGGACGAGCTCGCCGACGCCGATCACGGAAAACAGCGAGGTATCCTTGATGCTGATGATGGCCTGGTTGCCCAGCGGCGGCACCATGCGGCGCAGCGCCTGGGGCCAGATGATGTAGCGAAACGACTGGCGGCGGGAAAGGCCCAGCGACAGCGCCGCTTCGCGCTGGCCGCGCTCGATGGACTGCACGCCGCCGCGGACGATTTCGGAAATGTAGGCGCCGGAGTTGACCGCAATGGCGGCGATCCCCGCGGTCAGCGCATTGATCGGCCCGCCGAGCAGCTGGGGCAGGCCGTAGAAAATAAACAGCACCTGAACCAGGATCGGCGTGCCGCGAAACACTTCGATATAGACAATGGCCGGCCAGCGCATCCAGCGCAGCGGGCTGATGCGCATCAGCCCGAAGATGATACCGATGATAAAGCCGATGGCGAGGCCGCCAAACGAGATCAAAAGCGTCCAGGGGACGCCGGGCAGCAGGTGGGGGATCGAGGCGAGCGCTGCTGCCCAGTCAAAATTAAAGGTTACGTCCACGGGGGCATCTCCTGATCAGGGACGATAGATAAACCGCAGTGATGAAATGACGCAGGGCCGGGAGCGATGCCCACCGGCCCTGACCACCTATAACCCTTGGTACTATATATTGGCACTATATAACAGGATGACGCTTAAGGCCGGTGCCCAAGGCCTAGTCGGCGTCGGGGGCTTCACCAAACCACTTGGTGTAGATCTCCTCGTAGGTGCCGTCTTCTCTCATGGCCGCCAGCGCCTCGTTGGCAGGCTCCAGCCACTTGCTGCCCTGGTGGAAGACGATGCCGTACTGCTGGCCTTCGTACAGCGGGCCCACTACCTTGGCCCGGCCTTCGCCCTGGGTCTGCGCGAAGTAGGCGACGTTGGGGGCGTCATAAAAGGCGGCGTCGACGTTGCGGCCAAGAAGCGCCATGTACATGTCGGAGGTGCCGGGATAGGGCGTGATCTCGGCGCTGTCGCCGAGCTCTTCCTGGAGGAAGTCGTAGCTGGTCGAACCGATCTTGGTGGACACCGACTTGCCTTCGAGATCTTCCAGGGTCTCGATGTCGTCGTTGCCCTCGCGCACCATCAGGCGCAGGCCGGAATCGTAGTAGGGGTCGGAGAAGTCCACCACCTTGGCGCGTTCGTCGGTGATGGTGGTGCCGGCAATGGCGATTTCCTGACTGCCGGTTTGCACGGCGGGAATGATGCCGGAGAACTTCATGGTGGTCAGGTTGACCTCGAAGCCGGCGCGCTTGGCGACCTCGTTGATGATGTCCATGTCGAAGCCGACCATTTCGTCGGTTTCGGAATCCAGCATCTCGAAGGGCACAAAGCTTGGGTCGGTGGCCACGTTGACGCTGGGCTTGTCCTGGGCCATGGCGGCGCCGGCGCTGCCGAGGCCCGCGACCATGGCGGCGGCCAGCAGGGTATGAGCCACAGGCGTGCGGCCGAGGGCCTGCCGGGTGATCGTTGCCAGGTTATTGTTCCGCATTGGATTATCCCCGTCTGATAGTGCCTGGCGGCGCAGCGTCGGATAGGTCCCGGCGCCGGCCAGGCAAGTTATTGGATTTTTCTGCTATGGGACAAGGATAACCTTGGCGAGAAACCGGCGATGGGTCAAGCGGGCGGGCAGGCGCTGGCGGCATGTGAGCGCCGCGCAAAGGGGCACGATCCGGCGTCAGACCATAAAAGAGGCGCCGCAGCCGCAGGTCGAGCTGGCGTTGGGGTTTTCCACGCGAAAGCGCGCGCCGGCCAGGCCCTCTTCGTAATCAACGGTCGAGCCGACCAGATACTGGTAGGACAGCGGGTCCACCACCAGCGAAGCGTCGTCAAAATCGATGAGGGTGTCGTCGTCGGATACGTTGTCGGCAAAGTCGAAGCCGTACTGAAACCCCGAACAGCCGCCGCCGGTGACGTAGACGCGCAGCTTGAGCGCGCGGTTGCCTTCTTCTTCCACCAGCGCCTTGAGCCGTATACGGGCGCTGTCGGAAAGAAGCAGCGGGGTGGGAACAAAGGATGCTGCAGTGCTCATGGCTATCTCCCGCAAGCGTGAGAGGAAATCGGGCGGTGGCCACACCGCCGATCCGTTAGCGTAATAATCTACAACGCTAAGTATGGATAAGACCCGGCAAAAGGGTCAACGTTCGTAGGATCTGCCCGAGTGGGCCGTCAGGGCATCAGCGCCGGGGCTTCAAGGCCCAGGTGCTCGTCAAGGCCGAACATCAGGTTGAGGTTCTGGATGGCCTGGCCCGAGGCGCCTTTTACCAGGTTGTCGATCACCGAGAGTACCACCACGGTGTTGCCGCCTCCCGGGCGGTGGACGGCCAGCCGGCAGACGTTGTTGCCCTTGACGCTGCGGGTTTCCGGGTGGTTGCCCGCGGGCATGACGTCGACGAAGGGCTCATCGGCATACCAGGTTTCAAACAGCGCCTGGAGATCGGCCTCCGGCTCGGCGACAAGCTGGCCGTAGAGCGTGGCGTGAATGCCGCGAATCATGGGTGCCAGGTGCGGGACGAAGGTAAGGTTGACCTCGCCGTTGTGCGCCGCGACCAGCCCCTGGCGGATTTCCGGCAGGTGGCGGTGGCCGCTGACGGCGTAGGCCTTGAACGACTCGCTGGCCTCGGCCAAAAGCGAGCCGACCTTGGCCCCCCGGCCGGCGCCGGTGACGCCGGTCTTGCAGTCGGCGATCAGCTGGCCGGGGTCGATCATGCCGGCTTTCAGCAGCGGCAGAAAGCCGAGCTGTACGGCGGTGGGGTAGCACCCCGGCACGGCGATCAGCCGCGCCTTCTTGATCGCTTCGCGGTGGAGTTCCGGCAGGCCGTAAACGGCGTCGTCAAGAAGCTCAGGCGCGCCGTGGGTCTGGCCGTACCAGGCTTCCCATTCGGCGATGTCGCGCAGGCGAAAGTCCGCCGAGAGGTCGATGACCCGGGTGCCCCGGGCGAGAAGTTCGCCGGCGAGGGCGTGGGCCACGCCGTGGGGCGTGGCGAAAAACACCGCGTCCAGGCGGCCAAGCGCGTCGGCGTCGGGCTCGCTGAAAGCGAGATCGTCGTAATGCCCGCGCAGATTGGGGTACATGTCCGTGACCTTTACCCCCGCCTCGGAGCGCGAGGTGATCGCCTCGACGCTGACGCCAGGGTGCTGGGCCAAAAGGCGCAGAAGCTCTACGCCCGTATAGCCGGTACCGCCTACAATGCCAACCTTGATCACGTTTGACTCCTTTATGACGTATGCCCGCCCCGAGTCGCCGGGCTGTCGAAGTAAATACGCCTATGATACACAATAGGGCAAGTACCAGCGTAAAACGTACGAAGGCCAGGACACTACAAGGACATTCCCCGCGTGGCACGCATATTGCGTTCGTTTTTCACCCTTAAGCGCTTCAGGCGCCAGCTCGCCAACGTCGATGCGCTGCCCCAGCTCTGCGTGCTGGGGCTGGTTTCCGGGGTGATTACCGGGGCGCTGATGGTCGGCTTTCGCAGCCTGTTGAGCCTGGGCGCGTCGCTTTATATGCCCGACGGAAGCCCCGAAGCCTTCGAACAGCTCACCCCCTGGGTGCGCGCCGCGCTGCCGCTGCTGGCGGTGCTGCTGATTGGCCTCTGGCTTGGCCGCCTGACGCCCTCCGGGCGCAAGATCGGCATTGCCCACGTCATCGAGCGGCTGACCTACCATCAGGGGCGCTTTTTACGCCGCAACTGGTTCACCCAGTGGTGGGTAGGGCTCGTTTCGGTGCTCGGCGGGCTTTCCGCCGGCCGCGAGGGGCCGGCTATTCACCTGGGCGCGGCGGCGGCAAGCGGGCTCGGGCAGTACCTGCGCCTGCCGCACAACAGCCTGCGCGTGCTGGTGGCCTGCGGTACCGCCGCCGGCATTTCGGCGTCGTTCAACACCCCCATCGCCGGGGTGATCTTCGCCATGGAAGTGGTGATGATGGAATACACCATTACCGGGTTTATGCCGGTGATACTCGCCTCCACCGTGAGCGGCCTGGTGGCCCAGCTGGCGTTCGGCTTCGAAAGCCCCTTCCAGGCAAGCGATGTGGCGCTGGGCTCGCTTGCCAACCTGCCCTGGATCGTGGTCAGCGCCCTGGGCATCGGCCTGCTGGCGGCCGGCTTTGTAGAGCTGGCGCGGGTGGGTCGGCGTCTGGAAAGGTTTCCTTTGGCCGCCCGCTTTGCGCTGGTCGGCGTGCTGGTCGGCGGGGTTGCCTGGTTCTACCCCGAGGTCCAGGGCATGGGCTACGACACCCTGGGGCTGACGTTCAGCGGCAGCTTGACCGTCGACGTCCTGCTGGCGGTGGCCGTGGGCAAGCTGCTGCTGACCGCGTTTACCGTGGCCTGCGGCATCCCGGTGAGCATCATAGGGCCGATCCTGGTGGCCGGGGGCGCGGCCGGGGCGCTGTTTGGCCTGGCCGGCAACCAGCTGATGCCCAACGTCTCCGCGAGCCCCGCGGTGTACGCCATGCTGGGCATGGCGGCGATGATGGGCGCCATTCTGCAGGCGCCGCTGGCCGCGCTGATGGCGCTTTTGGAGCTGACCCATACGCCCAACATGATGCTGCCGGGCATGCTCACCGTGGTGGTGGCCTGCCTGACCAGCCGCCAGCTCACCGGCAGCAAGGGGTTTTTCAACAGCGCGCTGAGCGGCAGCCGCCATCCGCTGCAGCATCCGCTGATGCAGGCGCTGTCCCGGGTATCGGTGCCGGCGGTCATGGAGCGCAACCTGGTGCGGACCCGGCGGATGATTACCCCCGCCGCGGCGCACAAGCTGCTCGAAACCAATCCGGTCTGGCTGATTATCGAGCGCTCGAGCCAGAAAAAGCCGCTGCTGGCGCTGCGCGGTTCGGCCCTGGCCCGCTGGCTTCTTGAGCATGAAACGCCTATTCAACAGGGGCACCGCGACTACCAGCGGATCGATCTGATGGAAATCCCCGGTCAGCGTCTGGAGCTTGCCCCCATTGGCCTTCAGGCCACGCTGTCCGAGGCGTTTATCGCCCTCCAGGATGAAGCGCTGGGCGCGCTTTACGTGGTGCACGGTCGCCATCTCAAGCAGCGGCGGATTTCAGGTATCATCACTCGCGGGGCGGTGGAACGTTACTATCAGTATAACGACCGGCCGATGGCCAACCGCGACGGCGGCAACACCAGAAATCTTCTCTGAGGCAGCCGCCACACAAAGGTAAGGAGTCAGCATGTATTTATGGGTGAAGGCGATCCACTTGATGGCCGTGGTCACATGGTTTGCCGCGCTGTTCTATCTGCCGAGGCTTTATGTCTACCATGCCATTGCCCGGGACAACGACGAGCGCGAGAGCGTGGAAAATTTCAAGATCATGGAGCGCAAGCTGTATCGCGGCATCATGACGCCGTCGATGATTGCGGTCATCGTGCTGGGCCTCATTTTGCTGGCGCTTTCCCCGCAGTGGCTCAGCCAGGGGTGGATGCACGCCAAGCTATTTTTCGTGGTGCTGCTGATTGGCTACCACCACGTCTGCCTGATTTACCTCAAGCAGCTTGCCGAAGAGCGCTGCACCAAGCGCCACGTGTTTTTCCGCTGGTTTAACGAGCTGCCGGTGCTGGCGCTGATAGCGATCATGATTTTCGCCGTGGTGAAGCCCTTTTGACGGCGACGACGCTGCTGAACGACTCGCTTCCCCCGGTGGTGCTGGTGCTCGCCGGCCATGACCCTACCGGCGGCGCCGGCATAATAGCCGACAGCGAAGCCGTGGCCGCCAACGGCGGCTGGGCGCTGACCGTGCCCACCGCGCTGACCGTGCAGAGCTGCGCCGATGTGCGCCGGGTGGTGCCGGCCGACCCGGCCCTCATGGAAGAAGCGGTGGAGGCGCTTACCGACATGCCGGTGGCTGCGATCAAGATCGGGCTGCTGGCGGATGCGGCTACGCTTGCGGCCGCCGAGCGCATTGTGCGCCGCTTCCCCGGCGTGCCGGTGGTGATCGACCCGGTGCTCAAGGCCGGCGGCGGCGCTGAGTTATCCACCCCCGATCTATGCCGACGCTTTGTGGATAAGTTGATCGGGCATGCAGATATCCTCACGCCCAACCGCCACGAGCTTGCCCGGCTGACGCCGCAGATGGCGGGCGCCGATGACACGGCCCGGGCCGTGGCGCTGCTGTCCGCGGGCTGCCAGAGCGTACTGGTCACCGGCACCGACGACCCGCTGCCGGGAAGCGGTAGCGACACGGTCACCCATACCCTGCATACGCCGGAAAGCGCTCGCCAGTGGCAGTGGCCGCGGCTGCCGGCCACGTACCACGGCTCGGGCTGTACCCTGGCGGCCGCCATTGCTGCGCGCCTGGCCGCCGGCGAGGGGCTCGCCGCGGCGTGCGAGCAGGCCCAGCATTTTGCCTGGCAAAGCCTCTCCCACGGCTACCGGCCGGCGCACGGCCAGCATTTGCCCAACCGTTTTTATACACACCGCCACTGACATATTTATCCCGAGGAGGATGTCATGACCACTTCCGCTGAACTGTTTGAACTTGCCAGCCGCCGGATCCCCGGCGGGGTCAACTCGCCGGTACGCGCCTTCAAGGGCATGGATCGCCCGCCAATCTTCATGGAGCGCGCCCAGGACGCCTACCTGTTCGACGTGGAAGGCAATCGCTACGTGGACTACGTGGGCTCCTGGGGGCCGATGATCACCGGCCACGCCGACCGCGACGTGCTCGCCGCGGTGCGCGCCCGGCTGGACAACGGCCTTTCCTTCGGCGCGCCCACCGCGGAGGAAACCACCATGGCCGACCTCATCTGCGAGATGATCCCGAGCATGGAAATGCTGCGCATGACCAGCTCCGGCACCGAGGCCACCATGTCGGCCATCCGCCTGGCCCGGGGCTACACCGGCCGCGACAAGATCGTCAAGTTCGAGGGCAACTACCACGGCCATTCCGACTCGCTGCTGGTCAAGGCCGGCTCCGGTGCGCTGACCCACGGCGTACCCAACTCGCCCGGCGTGCCGGCTTCCCTTGCCGAGCACACCGTGACGCTGTCGTTCAACGACCCGGACGACGTGGAAGCCTGCTTTGAAGAGATCGGCGACCAGATCGCGGGCATCATCGTCGAGCCGGTGGCCGGCAACATGAACTGCATTCCCGCCCTGCCCGAGTTTCTCGAAACCCTGCGCCGGGTGTGCAACGAATACGGCAGCGTGCTGATTTTCGACGAAGTGATGACCGGTTTCCGCGTGGCCCTGGGCGGCGCCCAGGCGCACTACGGCGTCACTCCGGATCTGACCTGCCTGGGCAAGATCGTCGGCGGCGGCATGCCGGTGGGCGCCTTCGGCGGCAGCCGCGAGATCATGGAGCAGATTTCGCCGCTGGGGCCGGTCTACCACGCCGGGACGCTCTCGGGGAATCCGCTGGCCATGGCCGCGGGCACCACGCTATTGAACAAGGTGCAGGTGCCGGGCTTCCACGATGCCCTGACCCAGCGGGTCGAAACCCTGTGCAACGGCCTCAAGGAGCGCGCCGACGCCGCCGGTGTGCCCATGGTGGCGCAGTCGGCCGGGGGCATGTTTGGGCTCTTCTTCACCGCTCAAAGCCGCGTGGACAACTTTGCCCAGGCCACCGCCTGCGACCCTGAGGCCTTCCGCCGCTTCTTTACCGGCATGCTCGACGAAGGCGTCTATCTGGCGCCGTCGGCGTTTGAAGCCGGCTTCATGTCCAGCGCCCACACCGCCGAAGATATCCAGCACACCCTGGACGCCGCGGAAAAGGTCTTTGCCAGCATGGCGTAAAGCCGGTCGGCGTTATCCTCGGTATTAACCCGATGACGGCGCCGTGCCTTCTATTCTGCGATAAGCCGCCTTTCCGGGCGGCTTTTTTATGGGGCCAATAGGCTTTGTACGCCGGGTGCCGCCCGGCGTACACTGAGCGACTGCCAAGGAGATCACCACCATGACCGCAACACGCACCCTTGTGCTCGCCAGCGGCAATGCCGGAAAGCTCAAGGAGTTCAACCAGATTCTTCGCCCGCTGGGGATGGACGTTCGCCCCCAGGCGGATTTCAGCGTCCCCGACGTCGAGGAAACCGGGCTGACCTTTGTGGAAAACGCGCTGCTCAAGGCCCGCCAGGCCAGCCGGATCAGCGGCCTGCCGGCGCTGGCCGACGATTCGGGGCTGGAAGTCGACGCCCTGAACGGCCAGCCGGGGATCTACTCCGCCCGCTTCGCCGGCGAGCCCAAAAGCGACGCGCGCAACAACGCCCGGCTGCTCGAAGCCCTTGCCGACTGCCCCGAAGGCCAGCGCACCGGCCGCTACTGGTGCGTGCTGGTGTATCTGCGCCATGCCTTTGATCCGGTGCCGGTCATCGTCCAGCGCAGCTGGGAAGGCGACGTGCTGGCCCACCCCCGGGGCGAAGGCGGCTTCGGCTACGACCCGCTGTTCTGGCTGCCGGGGCCGGCCATGAGCGTCGCCGAGCTGCCCGCCGAGGAAAAAAACCGCCTCAGCCACCGTGGCCGCGCCCTCGACACCCTGGTAGAAGAGCTCAAGGCCGTGCACGGCGAGGCGCCGTCCGCCAAAGAGGTCTCGTGAAACACAGCGCCATGACGACACTGCCGCCGCTGTCGCTTTATATCCACACGCCCTGGTGCGTGCGCAAGTGCCCCTACTGCGACTTCAACTCCCACGAATCCGGCCGCGACGCGCTGCCGGAAAGCGCCTACCTGCAGGCGCTGCTGGACGATCTCGACCAGGATCTGGCCCTTGCCCGGGGCCGCGAGCTCGTCGCCATCTTCATCGGCGGCGGCACGCCGAGCCTGCTGTCGCCGGCGTTTTATCGCACCCTGCTGGCAGAAATCCGGCAGCGCCTGGGGTTTGCGGCGGATATCGAAATCACCATGGAAGCCAATCCCGGCACCACCGAGCAGCAGCGCTTCAGCGGCTACCGGGATGCCGGTATCAACCGGCTGTCGCTGGGCGTGCAGAGCTTTCAACAGGCCCAGCTCGAGGCGCTGGGGCGTATTCACGGCGGCGAAGAGGCGGTGCGGGCCGTGACCCAGGCCCGGGCTGCCGGATTTGATAACCTCAATATCGACATCATGCACGGCTTGCCGGGCCAGACGCCGGCGCTGGCGCTTGACGACCTGGAACAGGCCCTGGCGCTGGCGCCCGAGCACCTTTCCTGGTACCAGCTGACCCTTGAGCCCAACACCGCGTTTCACGCCCGGCCGCCGACGCTGCCCGAGGAAGAAACCCTCTGGGATATCCAGGACCTGGGCCACGAGCGCCTGCTCCAGGCGGGGCTTAAGCGCTACGAAATATCCGCCTACGCTCGCCCGGGGCAGCATAGCCGGCACAATCTCAACTACTGGCGGTTCGGCGACTATTTGGGCATCGGCGCCGGCGCCCACGGCAAGCTCAGCCACGTGGACGAAAACGGGCAGTGGACCGTCGAGCGACGCTGGAAAACCCGCCAGCCCGAGGCCTATTTGCAGCGCCGCCACGATATGCGAGGGTTTGTCGCAGGCAAGCGCGAGGTTACCGCGGAAGAGCTGCCGCTTGAGTTCTGCATGAACGCCCTGCGGCTGACCGACGGCGTGGAGGCCAGGCTCTGGCAGGCCCATACCGGCCAGCCTTCCGCCGCGCTGCACGAACGTGTGCAAGGCAGCGTCAAAAAAGGACTTTTGCAGGAAACGTCAGAAAAACTGCAACCTACGCCCCAAGGTTTATTATTCTTGAACGAACTCTTGGCTGATATCAGCAGCGACTGAGCCGTAATTTCTGTGACATGACCCTGAAGGAGAAAAACGATGCGCATGACTCGAGTAATGGTACCCCTGGCGGCCGCGATCCTGCTGGCCGGCTGTGCCGGCCAGGGCGGCTATAACGGCCAGAGGGGCGCCGGTGTCTCAACCACGGCCAAAGGGTCGGGCATTGGCGCAGCCGTGGGGGCGGCTGCCGGTGCGCTGTCCGGTAGCGGCAGCACCAGCCGCCGCGACCGCGCGCTGATCGGCGCCGCCGTGGGCGCCGCCGCCGGTGCCGGCGTGGGCGCCTACATGGACCGCCAGGAAAGCCAGCTGCGCGAAGGCCTGCAGGGCTCGCGTATCGAAGTTGACCGTCAGGGCGACGACATCGTGCTCAACATGCCCAGCAACGTGACGTTCGACTTTGACTCCTCCCAGCTGACGTCGGATGCGCAAAACGCGCTGAACGAAGTCTCCAACGTGCTGCGTGAATACACCGATACCCGCGTCAACATCGCCGGGCATACCGACAGCACCGGGGAAGCCAGCTATAACCAGCGCCTGTCCGAGCGCCGGGCGCAGTCCGTGGGTAACTACCTGAGCCAGAGCGGGGTATCTTCCTCGCGCCTCAATACCACGGGCTACGGCGAAAACCAGCCGGTGGCCAGCAACAATAGCGATGCCGGCCGCGCCCAGAACCGCCGCGTGGAAATCACCCTCACGCCCACCGATCAGGCCGGCAACCGCGGTGGCGGCCAGCGCCAGCAGGGGCAGCGCCGCTAATGCTATAATCGGCGCCCGCCTGTGAGCCAAAGCCCGCCATACCTCAGGATGGCGGGCTTTTTTCTATCCGGGCGCCCGACGCTTCTTACCGCCGTTTCCGGAATACCGCCGTGATTTTTTCTTCCCCCGTTATATTTCGCCTGAGCGCCCTGCTTGCCGCGGTCATGTTGCTTGGCGGCTGTGCGCTGCCGCCGCCGGGCCCGCGGCCGGCAAGCCAGCTGCTTTCTGTCCAGCAGGCCGCGGACACCCGCCTTGGCCGCGCCCTGAGCCAGCGCCTGGCCGATCGCCCCGAGGGCGTCAGCGGCGTCTACCCGCTGGCCGAGCCGCTGAATGCCTTCAGCGCCCGAGCGCTGCTCGCCGAAGGCGCCGACAAGACCCTCGACGTGCAGTATTACATCTGGGCCGACGACACCATCGGCCGGCTGCTGTTTCGCACCCTGCACGACGCCGCCGAGCGCGGCGTGCGCGTGCGCCTGCTGCTGGACGACAACGGCATTGCCGGGCTGGACGAGTCGCTTGCCGCGCTGGACGCCCATCGCAATATTGAAATCAGGCTGTTCAATCCCTTTCCCATACGCACGCCCAAGTGGCTGGGCTATCTGTGGGATTTTCCCCGGCTCAACCGCCGCATGCACAGCAAATCGTTCACCGTCGACGGCCAGGCCACCATCATCGGCGGGCGCAACGTGGCCGATGAGTATTTCGGCGCCAACCCCCAAAGCCGCTTCGCCGACCTTGACGTCCTCGCCCTCGGCCCTGCCGCCCGGGAGGTCAACCAGGAGTTTGACCGCTACTGGGCCAGCGCCCCGGCCTATCCGGTGAAAAAGCTGCTGCCCGAGGTGCAGGACCCCGAAGCGGTTCTCGATGAGCTGCTCGAACCCAGCGACAACGCCGGGCGCTACCGCGACGCCCTGGAACAGTCCGACTTCCTGGAGCGGCTGCTGGACGAGTCGCTGGAAATGACCTGGGCCCAGGTGGACGTTATCAGCGACGATCCCGAAAAAGTGCTTGGCGATGTCCACAAGGACCGTCTGATGAGCCGCCAGCTCGCCGCGGCGCTGGATGATCCCCGCTCCTCGGTCACCCTGGTATCGCCGTATTTCATCCCCGGTGACGCGGGCGTGGACCTCTTTGCCGAGCTGGAAGCCCGGGGCGTCGACGTCACGGTGCTGACCAACTCCCTGGCGGCCAACGACGTGGCGCTGGTGCACTCGGGCTACGCCAAATACCGCCGAGCCCTGCTCGACGCCGGCGTCACGCTCTTTGAAACCCGGCGCGCGGCCACCGGCGGCGGCAAGCAGCCCCGGGCCGGGGTGATGAGCAGCGCCGCCTCAAGCCTGCACGCCAAGACCTTTGCCGTGGACGGCGAGGTGCTGTTCATCGGCTCGCTCAACTTCGACCCGCGCTCGACCCACCTCAACACCGAGATCGGCTTTTTGATCGAAAGCCCCGAACTGGCCGCCGACATGGAAAGCGCCTTTGACAACGAAGTGCCCCAAAACGCCTATCAGGTCATGCTGGAAGACGGCGAGCTGCGCTGGCAAGAAACCCGCGACGGCGAGCCGGTCACCCATCACCGCGAACCGGAGACCGGATTCTTCAAACGCTTCTGGGTGAAGATATTCTCGCTGCTGCCGCTGGAACCGCTGCTGTAGCTCAATCGTTGTCGGTGGTGCCGGGCCCGGCGCCGCTGCGCGAGGCGTCGGTGGACTCGACCAGCATCCGCGCGGCCTGATGTTTGAGCTTCGCCCATACGGCGTCGTCGATGCTGATGCCGTCGAGCATGGCGCGTTCGCGGCTGGCGAGCAGCGCCGACTCCTCGTGGCAGGCCAAAAGCTCGTAGCCGTACGTCGTGCGCATCGCGGGCAGAAGCTCGACGTGGTTGGCAAACACCAGGGTAACGCCGTCGTTGGGCTCGTTTTCTTCGGGCACCTGGTTCACCGCGTAAACGCGGATCTCGGGTACCGTGCTGCCCGCGCGAAAGCCGACCGCCTGCTCGATGAGCGGGCGCTGGCCGTTGCGCCAGAACGCGGTGACGTTCATGCCGCGCCCGGCGATCCGGGCCAGATAGCCCATGATCAGCTGGCGGTTGTGGCAGCGGCGGATCTTGATCACCGCAAGCCCGCGGGCTCGGGTCTTGGCGAACCCCAGCTCAAGCGCCAGGCTTGAGCTGCGCAAGACGCTGTGGCCCTGGCTATCGAGTACCGCCAGGTCATCGTCGGCGTAGAGTATTAGCGGCGCGCGCTCTTCTTCGTGCTGTTCGGCCAGCAGGTAGTCAAGGCCCCGGTTAAGCGCGTCCAGCCCGTCGAGCTCGTGAAGCTGCATCCACGCCACCATGTCGGCGGCGTCGCTGGCGTCGCCGTCGGCAAAGCCCATGCCCAGAAACGCCTTGCGGCAGAGCCCCTGCAGTTCGTTGTAGGAGACCTTCATGGCGCGACTCCTGTGGCGGTCGCGGTGCGGGTGGCGTCGGTGTTATCCGGCGCTGCGGCCAGGGCAGGCTCCAGGGGGAAGCCCCAGTCGTCGAAATCGCCCAGGTCGTCGGGTTCGGCGTTGAGCTCCTCGACCAGCGGCGCGCCCTGAAACAGCGTAATGCGCACCCAGCGGTCCGACTTGGGATCAAAACGGCTGGCGCCGAAGAACGAAAGCTTGGTGCGCAGCAGGTGCATGGGCTTCATGCCCTTCGCCCAGAGGTTGGCGCGGATCTCGCCGAAAGGCGTTTCCGCCATGGCCTGAATGCGGCGCACGATGTCCTTGTAGTGGGAGTGCTCAATCAGGAAATCCACCACGGTGGCGCGCGGATGACGGCTCAGGTAGTCGGCCACGGCGCGGTGGGTATCGGCGACCCGAGGGGCGATGGCCAGCTTGAGCTCGCGGTCGGCGCCGGGCTCCTGGCCGCGCACGCCCAGGCGCGGCTCTTCCTTTTCGATCGAGCGATACCAGAACCAGTAACGGTTGTCAGGGTCGTCAAAGTCGTAGGCCAGCGCCCAGTCGTAGCGGGTCTCGATAAGCTGCTTCAGGCGCACCAGCGGCATTTCCGGGGTCAGTTCCAGGTGCTCGTCCACGCCCATGCGGTTTTCGAACGGCTCGACAATGGCCGGGTAAAGCTCCATCAGCAGGGTGTTGATCAGCTCCTGGGTTTCCAGCGACAGGGCGCGATAGCTCCATTCGGTCAGCTCCTGCCAGAGTTCGCCGCCGAGCGGCACCTGCTCAAGCCAGGCGCGCACTTCCGGAAGCTCCGCAACCGTTGCGGCGTTGCGCTTGCCCTGCTCGGTATCGGCGGTAACGGTCTGCCCCAGGTGGCAGCGGGCGCGGTCAAGAAGCGCCAGCAGCCGCTCGCGCTGGGCTTCGTCCGGCGTCTGGGCGTGGATCTGGGCCAGCGCCTGCTCGCGGCTTTGGATCCACCGCTCGATGAGCTGCGGGTGATTGATCAGAAACGGCGCCATGCCAAGCCCGGTGGAGTTGCCGATGCCCAGATAGCGCTTTATCGGGGTCGCGAGATCCACGGCGGTGGCCGGCGCCTGCCGGCGGGCAATGTGTTCGACCTGCTGGATGGAAAAGTGACGCAGCAGATAGACCGCCAGCATCTGCGCCGAGAAGGGCCGCTGGAAGTCGGGGTTGCCCTTGAGCCGGCCGAAGTCGGCGATGCCGAACTTGCCGTTGCCGTACACCGCGGTGGTGCGGTAAAGGTAGCCCGCCTGGGTCAGCCAGGCAGGGTCGGGCTGGCGGCCGTCGGCGAGCGCCTGGCGAAACGCGGTGAAGTTGCGCAGGCTGCGGTTGGCTCGGGACAGCACCAGCAGGCGCGGGTGCTGGCGCCCGGCTTCCTGGAGCGGCACGTTGGCGGCCATCTGCTCGAGCAGGGCATCGTCGACCTCGCCCTCGACCACGCCGAAGGTCACGTCCCAGGCCTCTGCGATCACCCGGTCGGTGCGCGCGTCGTCGTCCAGCGGCTGGGAGAAGATCACCCCGTGGTAGCGCCCGCAGGGCGTCTGCAGCCGGTAAATAACCGTGCCGTGGCCGCTGTCGTCGAGATCGAAGCGGGCGGCGCTGACCTGCCAGCGCTGGCGGGCCATCTGGCGTATCAGGCTGCGCGAAAAGCTCAGCCGGCCGGGGTGCAGGCTTCCCAGGCGCTCCAGATCCATCACCCGCTCCGGCGCGCGCAGGCGCAGGCTTTCTTCGCGCGGGGAAATACGTTCCATCATCTCACACCTCCCGAAACGTCCGGGGCCGCGCCGTCAGGCCACTCGGGTTAACGCAGGCTGCGGCGCGGTGGTTCGCTCCAAAAGCGCCACCCAGTTCTGCCCCATGATGCCGGCGACCTCGCTTTCGCTGAAGCCGACCTCGCGCAGCCCGGCGACCAGGTTGGGAAAGTCGCGGTTATCGCGCAGCCAGGGCAGCGGATCGGGCCAGCCGGCGTTGGCCGCGCTGCCTTCGCCGTAGTCCATGTCCTTCGACCAGCGGCCGTTGCGCATCCATTCGAGCACCGAGGTGGGCTGGTTCTGGCACAGGTCGGTGCCGATCCCCAGGTGCTCCACGCCGATCATGTCCGCGGTACGGGCGATCATTGCGCAGTACTCGGCAAGCGTGCAGTCGGGGCCGTTCTTCAGGTGGAAGGGGTAGGCCGAAAAGCCCAGCAGGCCGTTGCTCTCGGCGATGGCCCCGAGCACCTTGTCCGACTTGTTGCGTTTGGCCGGCTGCCAGGCCGCCGGGTTGGCGTGGGAAATGATCACCGGGCGGCTGGAGAGCTCGATGGCCTCAAGGGTCGAGCGCTCGGCGCTGTGGGACATGTCGATGACCATCCCTACCCGGTTCATTTCGCGGATCACCTGGCGGCCGAAGCGGGTGATGCCGCTGTCCTCGGCCTCGTAGCAGCCGCAGGCCAGCAGGCTCTGGTTGTTGTAGGTCAGCTGCATGATCAGAAGGCCCAGGTCGCGCATGACCTCGACCATGTCGATGTCGTCCTCGATGGGCGAGCAGTTCTGGGCGCCGAGGAAAATACCCACCCGGCCCTGCTGCCGGGCGCGGTGAATATCCGCCGGCTCGCGCACCGGCATGATCAGATCACTGTGCGCTTCGAAGCGGCGGTTCCACTCGCCCATCCGCGAGAGCGTCTCGCGGATGGTTTCATGGTAGACAAGCGTGGCGTGCACCGCGTCGACGCCGCCCTCGCGCATCTGCTTGAATATCTCGCGGGACCAGTTGGAATACTGCAGACCGTCGACGATCAGCATGTCCTGTGCCATCTCGGCCTCCTTATGCTTTGACTCAGTTAGCCTTGACTCAGTTGGCTTTGACATAGCTGGTCTTGACCACGGTGTAGAACTCCCGGGCGTAGCGCCCCTGCTCGCGGGGGCCGAAGCTCGAGTTCTTGCGCCCGCCGAAGGGCACGTGGTAGTCGGTGCCGGCGGTGGCCAGGTTGACCATCACGCAGCCGGTCTCGGCCCGGGCCTTGAACTCGGTGGCAAGCGCCAGCGAATCGGTGATGATGCCTGCGGTCAGGCCGTACTGGGTGTCGTTGAGCACCTCGATGGCCTCCTCGGCGCCGGCCACCTTGATCACGCAGGCGACGGGGCCGAAGACTTCCTCGCGGTTGACGGCCATGTCGTTGGCGGTGTCGACAAGGAGCGTCGGGGCCATGTAGTAGCCGTCGTGTTCGCGCTCAAGGCGCTCGCCGCCGAAGGCGAGCTTGGCGCCGTCTTTCTGCGCGCGCTCGACCCACTCGAGGTTCGAATCGAGCTGGCTCTGGCTGGCCAAGGGTCCGACGTTCACGCCGTTTGCCAGAGCGTGGCCGACGTTGGCCTGCTCGAGCTTATGCGTCAGCTTCGCGACGAAGGCGTCGTGGACCTTCTCGGTGACGATCAGCCGGGACGAGGCGGTGCATTTCTGCCCGGTGCCCGAGTAGGCGCCGGCGAAGGCGGCCTCCACGGCCAGGTCGAGATCGGCGTCGTCGGCGACGATCAGGGCGTTCTTGGAGCCCATCTCCAGCTGGCACTTGACCAGGTTGGCGGCGGTAGCGGCGGCCACCCGGCGGCCCACGTCCAGCGAGCCGGTAAAGCTCAGCGCGTGGATGTCCGGATGGGAAATCAGCGCGTCGCCCACCGAGCTTCCCGGGCCCATGACCAGGTTGAAGGTACCGGCGGGCATGTCCTGGCGGCTGATGATCTCGGCCAGCGCCCAGGCGCTTGCCGGCACGAGGTTGGCGGGCTTGAAAATCACCGCGTTGCCGAAGGCCAGCGCCGGGGCGATCTTCCATACCGCGGTGGCCAGGGGGAAATTCCACGGGCTGATAATGCCCACCACGCCCACCGGCTCGCGGCGGATGTCCACTTCCACACCCGGGCGCACGGACTCGACGCGCTCGTCGATCTGGCGCAGCACCTCGGCGGCATAGTAGTGGAAAAACTGCCCCGAACGGTGCACCTCACCCACGCCTTCGGCCAGTGGTTTGCCTTCCTCCCGGGAAAGCTGCTCGCCCAGCTCGGCCTTGCGCGCAATGAGCTCGTCGCCGATCGCCATCAGCACGCCGTAGCGGTGCTCAAGGCCGGTTTTGGCCCATTCCTTTTGCCCCTGCTTCGCCGCGGCGACGGCTTCGTTCATCTGCGCTACGCTTGCCTGGGCGTAGTCGCCGATAACGTCGCTTAGCTCGGACGGATTGCGGTTCTCGATCCGGCTTTCGCCCTCGACCCACTGGCCGTTGAGGTAAAGCGCATGAACCTGAGAATGAGACCGGGATTGTGCCTGTGTCATAGGTTCCTCCAAAACTGACCCTGATGGCAGTCTGGGTGAGCCGCGTGTATAAAGATAATCAATAATAAATACTGATTGATCAGTTTTATTTACTACTTTGTTGGGCTCGCAGGGCAATCGCCGTTGGCTATATCCAGAGGAGCCGGGGACAGGGCGAAGAGGGGGATCTACGCCAGGGATGGCGTAGGGAGCGTCCAGGGATGGATTTATAGCGCCCCCTCGCAGACCTGTTGCCGGCTCACCGGGGGTAACTGCGATAGCTCTGGCTAGGCTCGCCGCTTGATTGGCGGCACCAACGGTTCCAGGAGGTGCGCGATGCTGGCCGAACTCAAGATAACCCCGCTGCGCTACGTGCTGGCGGTGGTCGACCAGGGCGGATTTCACGCCGCGGCGCGCCAGGTGCACCGCACCCAGCCGGCGCTTTCCATGGCCATCCGCGAGCTGGAAGGCCGCCTGGGCGAGGCGCTTTTTGAGCGTGGCAACCAGGCGACGCTGACGCCTTTCGGGCGCTACTGCGTGCCGCGTTTTCGCGAGCTCTTGACCCAGCACGACCGCCTGAGCCGCGAGCTCAGCGCCCAGGTGGACCGCCAGGCCGGGCACCTGGACATGGCCGCGGTGCCGTCGGTGGCCAGCCGGCTGATGCCCCGGCTGCTAGCCGATTTTGTCGCCGACTACCCGGGCGTTCGGGTCAGCCTGCACGACGGCACCGCCGACTTCGTCCGCGAGCAGGTGCTGGCCGGCGAAGTGGATCTGGGGCTGACGAGTTTGGCGGAAGAAAACGCCGCGCTCGACTTTACTCCGCTGATGCGCGACAGCCTGGGCGTGGTCTGCCGGGATGATCATCCGTTCGCCGGCCGGGAGGCCGTGCACTGGCGGGAGCTCGTGGAAGGGAGCGTGGAAGGGAGTGTGAAAGAGAGTCTGATCGGCAACGGCACCTCAAGGCTGTTTCAGGGCACCGACGCGGCCTCGCTTGCCGATCACCACACCTTTTACATTTCCAACATGATCTCGCTGACGGCGATGCTGGTGGCGGGGCTCGGGGTGACCACGCTGCCAAGGCTGGCCTTCCCCGAGGAGTACGAGCGGCTGCGGTTTGTGCCGCTGAGCGCGCCTCGGGTCGAGCGGGAAATCGGCCTGTTGCGCCTCGCCGGGCGCAGCCTGTCGCCGAGCGCCCGGGCCATGGCCGACTTCATCACCCGGGCGCTGGCCTAGCCGCGCCGCCCTTCAATGCCTGCCCTTAAAAGGCCGTTTATGCCGCGCTTTTTGACGCGCCGGGCGTTGACCGCCAGAAGCGCCTCAGACCGCTGATGACGACCAGCAGGGCAGCGACGCCGGCGAGCCCGCCGAGCCAGGCGGTACCCGTCGCCCCGGCGACGAAGAAAGCCACGATCCCCGCTGTTCCCGCGCTTAGCGCGTAGGGCAGCTGGGTGCGGACGTGGTCGATGTGGTCGCAGGAAGACCCCGCCGAGGAGAGAATGGTGGTATCCGAGATCGGCGAGCAGTGGTCGCCGAAGATGCCGCCGCTGAGCACCGCGGCGATGGCCAGCGAAAGCGGCATGTCCAGCGCCATGGCTACCGGCATGGCAATGGGGATCATGATGGCAAAGGTGCCGTAGGAGGTGCCGGTGGTAAAGGCGACAAGCGAGCCGATGAGAAACAGCAGCACGGGGATCAGGCTTGGTGAGACGCCGGCCTGGGCCAGCGTGACCAGGTAGTCGGCGGTGCCCAGCGCCTCGGTTACGCTGCCGATTGACCAGGCAAGCGTCAGAATGATGTAGACCAGGGTCATGCTCTTGATGCCGGTCACCACCAGCTCCATCGCCTCGCGAAAATCAAACAGCCGCTGCGAAAGGCCCATGCCCAGAGCAACGCTGACGGCGAGGAAGGTGGCGATCAGAATCGACTTGCCGCCGTCGGCCTCGCCCATGGCGGTGATCAGGCCGTTTTCGGCGACGTTGCCGGTCCACAGAAACAGCACCGGGATGAGCCCCACCAGAACGGCGATGGGCACTAGCATGTTGCGTTTGAGCGAGTGCTCTTCGGCGACGCCCGCCATTTCAGCGACTTCGCGATCCGAGGGCGGCCGGGCATCGTCTGCCAGCAGCTTGCCGCTTTCCCGGGCGCGCTTTTCGGCCTGGGCCATGGGGCCGAAGTCCCGCTGGGTCACGACGATGATCAGAATCAGCAGCAGCGCCAGCCAGGCGTAGAAATTGAGCGGAATCGACGAGAGATAGATCAGGTACTCCGAGCCGGTCATGTCCATCTGGGTCAGCTGGGTGCCGATCAGGCCCATGACGAACACCACCCAGGTGGAGACCGGCCCCAGCAGGCACATCGGCGCCGAGGTCGAGTCGACGATATAGGCCAGCTTTTCCCGGGAGACACGCATGCGGTCAGTAATGGGCCGCATCACGCTACCCACCGTCAGCGCATTGAAGTAGTCCTCGAAGAAGATCAGTACGCCGAAGCCCAGGGTGGCGCCCTGGGCGCCCCGGGGCGAGGCCACCCGGGAGGCGATCGAGCGGGCAATGGCCTGGGCGCCGCCGGTTCGCTGCAGCACCGTGATCAGCACCCCGAACAGGCCGCAGTAGATCAGCACGGTGGCGCTCCATTCGTCGCCCACGCTTGGAATGATGAAGTCACCGAAGCTGTTGTAGAGCCCGACCGCGGGGTTGCCGCCGGCGAGCATGGTGGCGCCCAGCCAGACCCCGCAGAACAGCGCGGGAATGACGTTACGGGTCACCAGGGCCAGCACGATGGCCAGCAAAGGGGGCAGCAGGGAATATAGGCCAAAGGACATCGGGGATCTCTCTCAGGGCGTTGTTGTTGCTGTTGTCAGGGGCGCGGCGGCAGGCCCAGGCGCTCCCGGGGGTTGCCCAGGCAGCGTTCGATGGCGGCCGCCGCCGCCAGCAGCTGCGGCTCGGCAAAGCCGGGCATGGCGAGCTGTAGCCCGATCGGCAAGCCCACATTATCCAAGCCGACCGGCAGACTCAAGGCGCACCAGCGCAGGTAGTTAACGAAGGCCGTGTGGCGCAGAATTCGCGCGTCGGCTTCGGCGTAGGCCGAGGGCCTGGCGACTGCGTCTCGACGCGGCGGCAGCAGCGGCGAGGTCGGCAATACTAGCGCATCGATACCCGTTTCGTGAAAGCGCATCGCCGCTTTTTGTCCCAGCCGTTGAAAGTCGGCCAGGCGCTGCCGGTAGTCGGCTGCCGTAAGGTCACCCGCCTGGGCCACGGACTCGGCCAGCAGCGGCCCCATCTGCCGACGCCAGGACGGCAGCTTGAGCGCGAGAAACGTCTCCAGCTCGGCGGCAACCAGCCCGCCCGAACGAAACAGCGCGTCGGCCTCGCGCGCCTCGGGAAAGTCGATCGCGACGCACTGGGCCCCGGCGGCCTCCAGCTCATGAAGGGCGTACGCCAGGGCTTCGTCGATCCCCGCCTCGGCGTTTACTCGCGGCGCGCTTTCCAGCACGCCCAGTTTAAGCCCCGCTAGAGGCCGCGGCGCTTTCGGTATCATGGGGTCACCGCAGGCGCCGAGAGCCGCCGTGAGATCGGCGACGCTTGCCGTGATGACGCCCAGGCTATCGAGGCTATGGCTGAGCGGCACCACGCCTTTCATCGGCCAGCGGCCGGCGGTGAGCTTAAGCCCCACCCCGCCGGTCATCGCCGCCGGCACCCGGATCGACCCCGCGGTGTCCGACCCCAGCGCCAGCCAGGCGCTGCCTTCGGCAACGCTGACCGCCGCGCCGCTCGACGAGCCGCCGCAGACGCGATCGGTATCCCAGGGGTTGCGCGGCCCCTCGTCGTCCAGGGTGACGCCGATGCTGGTAAAGGCAAACGGAACGCTGCGGGTAAGCCCGGTGAACAGCGCGCCGCGGCGCCGGCACCGGGCAGTGATCGTGGCATCGCCCTGCCAGGCCGGGGGTAGCGCCTCCGCGCAGCCGGCGCGCAGCGGCCAGCCGGCAAGGCCAATATTGTCCTTGATTGACACCGGCAGCCCGTACCAGGGGCCGCAGGCCTTACCTGAGCGGGCCTGCGCTACCAGGCTTCTGGCGTGCTCGCGGACCTTCTCCGGCGCCCAGGCGGCGTAGCCCTCCCAGGCGGGCACCCGGGCCGCCAGCGCCTGCTCGGCCACGTCGACGAGCGACTCGGGCCGCCGGCGCAGCTTCTTGAGCGCTGAGGCCAGAGGAGACGATGAAGGATGGGTTGCGGAATTCATGCTTCGCCTACTTGCCGATACAAAAGCTGCCGAAGATCTCCCCGAGCAGGTCGTCGGCGCTGAACTCGCCGGTGATTTCGCCAAGCGCCTGCTGGGCGTCGCGCAGGTCTTCGGCGAGCAGCTCGCCGGCCCCAAAGCCGGAAAGCTGGCCCTGGCCGTTGTCCAACGCCTCGGCGGCGCGGTCGAGTGCGTCCAGGTGGCGCCGGCGGGCGGAGAAGCGGCCCTCGGTGGTGGCGCTGAAGCCCATGATGGCCTTCAGGTGCTCTTTGAGGTTATCCACACCCGCTCCGGTTTTGGCCGACAGCCGCACCACGGGGTGGGCGGTGGACAGGTCGATTTCCGGGTCTTCTTCGCTGGTGTCGATCTTGTTGCGCACCAGCGTCAAACGGCCGGTATCCGGCAGGCGGTCGACAAACTCGGGCCAGATGTCATGCGGATCGGTGGCGTCGGTGGTGGCGGCGTCGACCAGCAGCAGCACGCGGTCGGCGGTTTCGATCTCCTCCCAGGCCCGGGCCACGCCGATTTTTTCGATGGCGTCCGGGGTGTCGCGCAGCCCGGCGGTGTCGATCACGTGGAGCGGCATGCCGTCGATGTGGATATGCTCGCGGAGCACGTCCCGGGTGGTGCCGGCGATGTCGGTGACGATGGCGGTGTCCTGCTCGGTGAGCGCGTTGAGCAGGCTGGACTTGCCCGCGTTGGGCCGCCCGGCGATCACCACGCTCATGCCCTCGCGCATCAGCGCGCCCTGGCCGGCGGCGGCGCGTACCGCGGCAAGCTCGTCCATGACGGCGTTGAGCATGGCGGCGACCCGGCCGTCGCCGAGAAAGTCGATCTCCTCTTCGGGAAAGTCGATCGCCGCCTCGACGTAGATACGAAGCTCGATCAGCCGCTCCACCAGCCCGGCCACGCGCTGGGAAAATTCGCCCTTGAGCGAGCGCACGGCGTTTTCCGCCGCCGAGCGCGAGGTGGCGTCGATCAAGTCGGCAATGGCTTCGGCCTGGGCCAGATCGAGCTTGTCGTTGAGAAACGCCCGCTCGGAAAACTCGCCGGGCCGGGCCAGGCGCGCGCCCAGCGCCACGCAGCGCGAAAGCAGCAGGTCCATGATCACAGGCCCGCCGTGGCCGTGAAGCTCGAGCACGTCTTCGCCGGTGAAGGAGTGCGGCCCGGGGAAGAAAAGCGCCAGGCCCTCGTCGATGATGCCGCTCTCGCCGTGAAAGGCGCCCCCGTAGAAAGGCCCATAGTGCGCGTAGCGCGGGGCCGGGCAGCGGCCGAGGATGGCGTCGGCCATTTCCTGACTGGCGGGGCCGGAAAGGCGGATGATGCCCACGCCGCCGCGTCCGGGCGGGGTGGCAAGGGCGGCAATGGTATCCGGGGTATAGAAGTGGTTGGCCATGGGGGTCTCCCTGTTGCCGTCTGCCGGAACGCCAAACCCCCGCAGGGCGCGGGGGTTTGGGCGGTACGTCAAAGGGCGTGATCAGACGTCAGGTCTAGCCCTTGCCGATATTGGGGTCGTTTTCGATCTGTCGCGTGATGAAGTACTGCTGGGTGATGGAAATGCAGTTGTTGACCACCCAGTAGATCACCAGGCCCGCGGGGAACCACAGGAAGAAGAAGGTGAAGATGATCGGCAGCATCTTCATGATCTTCGCCTGCATGGGGTCCGGCGGCGTGGGGTTCAGCTGCTGCTGAACGAACATCGACAGGCCCATCAGAATCGGCAGGATGAAGTACGGATCCTTGATCGACAGGTCCTGGATCCAGAACATGAACGGCGCGTGGCGCAGCTCAACGGATTCCAGCAGCATCCAGTAAAGGGCGATGAAGACCGGCATCTGCACCACGATCGGCAGACAGCCCCCCAGCGGATTGATCTTCTCCTTCTGGTAGAACTTCATCATTTCCTGGGACATCTTCTGGCGGTCGTCGCCGAAGCGTTCCTTGATGCGCTTCATTTCCGGCCCGAGTTTGCGCATCCGCCCCATGGAGCGGTAGGCCTTGGCCGAGAGCGGGAACAGCGCGGCTTTCACCAGCACGGTGAGCAGCACAATGGACCAGCCCCAGTTACCGATCACGTCGTGGATCTTGTCCAGCAGCCAGAACAGCGGGTTGGCGATAAACCACAGCCAGCCGTAGTCCACGGTCAGGCGCAGGTTCGGCGCGACCTCTTCCATGTAGTCCTGAACCTTGGGCCCCATGTAGAGCGTGGCGTCGAGGGTGGTCTGCTCGCTGGCCGCGACTTCCTGGGTGGGGCCGGCGAAGGCGGCTACGTTGCGACCCTTGGAGTCGGTGGTGGCGTAGAAGAGATTCTGCTGGCTCTGCGGCGGCGCCCAGGCCGAGACGAAGTAGTGCTGGAGCATCGCGACCCAGCCGCCTTCGGCGTCGCGGTTTTCCACGCTGCCCGCCTGAATATCGTCGAAGTCGACCTTGTCATAGCGGCTGTCCGGCGTGGAGTAGGCCGCGCCCAGAAACGACTTCATGCCGATCTTGGTGCCGCTGGTGGGGTCGGGGCTGTCGTCGCGTACCAGCTGGCCGATGAAGCGGGCGTCGACCGGTGCCTCGCCCTGGTTATCCACCAGGTAGTGCACGTTGACCGCGTAGTTGCCGCGCTCGAAGCTCAGTCGTTTGGTGATCTCGACGCCGTTGACCTCGGCGGTGAGATCGACGTCGAGCTGGTCCTGACCGTCGTTCAGGTGGTATTCGGTTTTTTCCGGGGTGAAGGCGATGCGGCTGGAATCGCCGTCAAGCTGCAGCCCCGAGCGCGCCACGTAGCTGCGCACGTTGTTATCGGAGAGCAGCACGTAGTTGCGCTCGGAGTCCAGCGTCCGCTTGTGCTGCGGAAGGGCCGCGTAGACGATGTCGCCGCCGTGGGGGTCGATGCGCAGGTCGAGCACGTCGGTGGTGACGGTGATGGTATTGCGGCTTTGATCCTCATCGGGATCGGCGCTGCCGGCGAGATCATCGCCGCCGCCTTCGGCTGACGGCGAGGCGTCGGGAACGTCCAGGCCGCCCTCATCGGCTTTTTCCGCCGGGGCGCCGTCGCTGCGCTGGGTACTTTCAACGGCCGGCGCAGGCTCGGCCGATTGCCCGTAGTCCTGATTCCATTGGACCACCAGCAGGTACGCCAGTACTGCCAATGGGATCAGTAATATCAGTCGTTTAACGTCCATGAGGGTTCTGCCCGCTGGGTGGTGAACATGCAATGGCGCAGTGTTGTTTTACCCGACCCATGACACACGAAAGCCTGCCGTACGGCAGGCCGGGGTCGAGCGTTGAGGTGGTGGCATCAAGCGTCACGTTATGTCTTGGCCGGAGCCGTTGTGTTGCCGTGGCGCAAGGCGTCGCGCTGGAGCCGCTTCCATAGCCCGTGAAGCTGGCGCTGGAGCATGGCGTTATCCATGTCGTCAACGCCGCGCCGGGCCAGTAGCACCACGTCGACCGTGGGCAGCTTTTCCTGACGCAGGCGAAAGGACTCGCGCGCCAGGCGCTTGAAGCGGTTGCGCTCTACGGCAAGCTTGACGTTTTTTTTACCCGCAACCAAACCGATCCGAGCATGGCCGCAGCGATTGAAGCGTGCCAGTACCAGCATGCCTTTGGCGTGGATCTTGAGATCGGCTTGGGCAAAAACGTAACGGAAATCCCCGGCGCTTAGCAGACGCAGCGTCCGGGGAAAGCCTTGAGGGGACACACCCAAGTCTTGATCAGGCGCTCAGACGCTTACGGCCTTTGGCCCGACGGCGGGCGATAACCGCGCGGCCGCTTTTGGTTGCCATGCGGGCACGGAAGCCGTGCAGGCGCTTGCGCTTGATAACACTGGGTTGATAAGTGCGTTTCATAACTCGTATTCCCACGTGGTTTTAGGACGGAACATTAATGCTGGACGCCCCTGTTCGGCAGTCGCCGCACGGGGATATCCAAAGAAAGACCGCAAATTGTAGAGCCTTCCCGAGCCGGGTGCAATTTTTCCGTAGGGATTCTGTCGGGCAGCGGCGCGTACCGGCGTTTTTCGCGACGATCCGGCGACGCAATAATTACTATTATTATAAGTTAACTGCTGTTGTTATTAATGGTGGGGATAATATTTGTGGATAAGCTATTTTTTAAAAGATAAATCAGCGCTTTGGAAGAATAATAAACCTGTTGAAAAGCGCTGGGCAAGGGGTCGGCAAGCTGTGGGGAGGCGGTGGAGCGCCAGGGATAACTCGCGTTTTGGTCAGGTTGCCCGCAGGCTGTGGACGAGATGTCAGCCGTTTGCCAAGAGAGTTGTCCACAAGCATTTTGGCGCGCTTTCGCGTGTGGATAACAGCGACGTTGGGCGCTACAATGGCCGGCCTTTTTCAATACGATGGTGAGATGAGTGTCACTCGCGCTTTGGCATCAGTGTCTGGATTATTTGCAAGACGAGCTTAGCTCCCAGCAATTCAATACCTGGATACGCCCGCTGCAGGCCGAGCAGGGAGAGGCCAACGAGCTTTTCCTGCTCGCCCCCAATCGCTTTGTGCGCGACTGGGTGAGCGATAAGTATGCCAAGCGGATCAGCGAGCTGATGCGCGAACTCGCCCCGACCAAACCGCCCCGGGTAAGCCTGAGCGTGGGCAGCCGCCGCGCGGCTACCGCCCCGGCTCCCCAGCCGCGGGAGCTGGGCAACCCGGTGTCGGCCGCGCCGGCGTCGAGCACCGGCTCGGCGGCGCATTCGCCGCCCCGAAGCAGCGCGGGCGGCGGGCATGAAATCAACGGCCTCAGCCAGGAAACGCCGCGTCCGCCGGGCGAGCGCCAGGTGCAGGTGGAAGGCAGCCTCAAGCACACCAGCGGGCTTAACGCCAACTTCACCTTCGATACCTTCGTTGAGGGCAAGTCCAACCAGCTGGCCCGGGCCGCCTCGCGCCAGGTATCGGAAAACCCCGGCGGGGCCTATAACCCGCTGTTTTTGTACGGCGGAGTGGGGCTGGGTAAAACCCACCTGATGCACGCGGTGGGCAACGCCCTGGCCGGGCGCCGGGAAAACGCCCGGGTGGTGTACCTGCATTCCGAACGCTTCGTCGCCGACATGGTCAAGGCGCTGCAGCTCAACGCCATCAACGACTTCAAGCGTTTCTACCGCAGCGTCGACGCCCTGCTGATCGACGACATCCAGTTTTTCGCCGGCAAGGAGCGCTCCCAGGAAGAGTTCTTCCATACCTTCAACGCCCTGCTGGAAGGCGGCCAGCAGATGATCCTCACCTCGGACCGCTACCCCAAGGAAATCAGCGGCGTCGAGGAGCGCCTGAAATCGCGCTTTGGCTGGGGGCTGACGGTAGCCATCGAGCCGCCGGAGCTGGAAACCCGGGTAGCGATCTTGATGAAGAAGGCCGATCAGGCCAAAGTGGATCTGCCCCACGATGCGGCCTTTTTCATCGCCCAGAAAATCCGCTCCAACGTCCGCGAGCTGGAAGGGGCGCTGAAAAAGGTGATTGCCGACTCGCACTTCATGGGCAAGACCATTACTCAGGACTTCATCCGCGAGTCGCTCAAGGATCTGCTCGCCCTTCAGGACAAGCAGGTGGGGGTGGACAACATCCAGCGAACGGTGGCCGAGTACTACAAGATCAAGGTGGCGGATCTGCTTTCCAAGCGGCGCTCGCGCTCGGTGGCGCGCCCGCGTCAGGTCGCCATGGCGCTGGCCAAGGAGCTGACCAATCACAGCCTGCCCGAGATCGGCGACGCCTTTGGCGGCCGCGACCACACCACGGTGCTGCACGCCTGCCGCAAGGTGAAGGCGCTGCAGGAAGAAAGCGCCGATATCCGCGAGGATTACAAAAATCTGCTGCGTCTGCTGACCAGCTGAGCCCCGGCGCCCAGAAGCCAAGCCTTCAAGCCGACACCCTCAAGTCAACATTCTCAAGTCAAAACCCGGAGCCTTGATGAAATTTTCCATTTCCCGAGAAGCGCTGCTGCGGCCGCTGACGCTGGTGGCAGGCGTGGTAGAGCGCCGCCAGACGCTGCCGGTGCTCTCCAACGTGCTGATAGAGATAGACGGCGACCAGGTCGCCCTGACCGGTAGCGACCTCGAGGTCGAACTCATCGGCCGCACCGTGGCCAGCGCCGTGGAGCAGCCGGGGGCGATTACCGTACCGGCGCGCAAGCTGATGGATATCTGCAAGTCGCTGCCCGAGCAGGCCGAGCTTCAGCTGTCCGTGGAAGACAGCCGCGTGCTGCTGGTCAGCGGCCGCTCGCGGTTTACGCTTGCCGCGCTGCCCGCCGCCGAGTTTCCCGGCATCGAGGACACCGAGGCCAGCCAGGAGCTGAGCATCCCCCGGGGAACGCTCAAGCGCCTGATGGACGCCACGGCCTTTGCCATGGCCCAGCAGGACGTGCGCTACTACTTGAACGGCATGCTGCTGGAAATGCAGAGCGGACTGCTGCGCGCCGTGGCCACCGACGGCCACCGGCTGGCCATGTGCTCCCGGGAGCTTGAAGTCAACGTCGACGAGGCGCAGAAGCTGATCGTGCCGCGCAAGGGCATTCTCGAGCTCTCCCGGCTGCTCGACGACAGCGACGAGCCGGTTAGCCTCACCCTGGGGCCGACCCACGTGCGCGCCCACACCGGCGACTTCACCTTCACCTCGAAGCTAATCGACGGCAAGTTCCCCGACTACGAGCGGGTGATACCCCGCGGCGGCGACAAGGTGATGCTCGCCGAGCGCGCCGAGCTGCGCCAGGTGCTGTCGCGCACGGCGATCCTCTCCAACGAGAAATACCGCGGCGTGCGGCTGTATCTCGAAGCCGGCAACCTCAAGGTGATGGCCAACAACCCCGAGCAGGAAGAGGCCGAGGAAAGCATCGCGGTGGAGTACGACGGCCCGGCCATGGAGATGGGCTTCAACGTCGGCTACCTTATCGACGTGATGAGCGTGCTCGGCGAAGACCGCGTGCAGATGACCCTGGCCGACCCCAACAGCAGCGCGCTGCTGGAAGAGCCTGGCGGCGGCGATTCTCTTTACGTAATTATGCCAATGCGACTGTAATAGAAAAGAGCGATGTTTTTCTTCCCACGAATCTTCCTGCGAAGAGGGGCCCAACATGAGCGAAACGGACCTGGGGATGATGGACGCCGGCCAGCTGGTCGCGCTGTTCAAGGCCGGCAAGGCGTCCCCCGTTGAAGCCACCGAGGCGGCGCTCGAGCGCATCGAGCGCTTCAACGACAGCGTCAACGCCTACGTTTACGTCGACCACGAAGGCGCCAGGCACGCCGCCCACGCCTCCGCCAGGCGCTGGGGCCAGGGCAACCCCGCAGGCCCCGTCGACGGCGTGCCGGTGTCGCTCAAGGATCTCACCGAAGTGGCCGGCATGCCCGCCCGGGAAGGCTCGCTGACCGTGCCGGACAGCCTCTGTGAAAAGGACGCCCCGCCGGCGCGCAGGCTGCGCGAGGCGGGTGCTGTACTGCTGGGGAAAACCAACAGCCCCGAGTTCGGCTGGAAGGCGGTCACCGATAACCGCGTTTACGGCGCCACGGCCAACCCCTGGGATACCCGGCTGACCCCCGGCGGCTCTTCCGGCGGGGCGGCAACGGCGGCGGCGCTCAACATGGGCGTGCTGCACCAGGGCGGGGATTCCGGCGGCTCCATCCGCATTCCCGCGGCCTTTACCGGCGTCTTCGGCTTCAAGCCCACCTTCGGCTGGACGCCCCAGTGGCCGCCGGCCAAGGAACCCACGCTTTCCCACATCGGCCCGCTGACCCGCAACGTGCCCGACGCCGCGCGCATGCTCAACGTCATCGGCCGCTACGACTTCAGCGACCCCTACGCCGTGCGCGGCCAGCCCGACGACTGGGGCGTGGATCTAAACACGGATCTGCGCGGCCTGCGCATCGCCTACTCGGCGGATCTGGGCTACGCCCAGGTGGACCCGCAGATTGCCGAGCGCGTGCGCGAAGCGGCGGAAAGGCTCGAAGCGCTGGGCGCCGAGATCGTTGAAATTGATCCGGGGTTTGCCTCCCCGATCGACATCTTCCGCCGGCTGTGGTTCACCGCCTCGCTCGAGCTCTGGAGCCAGTGCGACGAAAAGCAGCGCGCGCAGCTGGACCCCGGCCTGCTGGCCAACGCCCGGCATGCCGAAGGCTGGAGCGCGGTGGACCTGTTCCGCGCCCAGGCCGACCGCGCGCGGCTGACCCTGGAGCTCGAGCACTTCAACCAGTCCTATCACCTGCTGATGACGCCGTCAGTGCCCATCGAGCCGTTCGCGATCAATCACGAAGTGCCGCCGGGAAGCGGTATGCGCGACTGGGAAGAATGGGCGCCGTTCTCCTACCCGTTCAACCTGAGCCAGCAGCCGGCTGCCTCGGTGCCCTGCGGCTTTACCTCGAACGGCATGCCGGTGGGCTTTCAGCTGGCCGGCGGTAAATACGACGATATCCGCGTGCTGCGGGCCTGCCATGCCTACATGGAGGCCCACCCGCCGCGCTTCCCGGCCATGCCCGACCCCACCTGGCAAGGGTGATAAGCCCGCTTCATACCAGGGAGAGCAGGGGCTCAGCGCTTTCTTGCCGGACGTTTTACTCCATGAGAACAGGGCACTTGCCCGAACGGCGCATCGCCAGCCGCGGTGCGCCGTTTCCTTCTGTCTGCCACCGCGGTGCCCGGATGAGTATCGAACAGCTGAACTTCCACGGGCTGCGTAACCTCCAGCCGCTGTCCTTCGCGCCCGCCGCCGGGATCAACGTCATCACCGGGGCCAACGGCAGCGGCAAGACCAGCCTGCTGGAAGGCATTCATATTCTGGGCATGGGGCGCTCCTTCCGCACCCGCCAGCTGAAAAACGTCATCCAGCACGACGCCGGCGAATTCACCCTCTTTGGTCGCCTGGCCGGCGAGCAGGGCGCCGCCGGCACTACCCTGGGCGTGCGCCGGATCCGGGGCGAGCGCGAACTCGAGCTGCGCCTGCGCGGCGAGCGCCACGCGCGCCTGGCCGAGCTGGTCGAGGCGCTGCCGCTGCAGCTGATCAACCCCGATGCCTTTCGCCTGCTGGAAGGCTCCCCATCGGGGCGGCGGGAGTTTCTCGACTGGGGAGTGTTTCACGTGAAACATGAGTTTTTGACCGCCTGGAAGGGCGCCCGCCGGGCGCTGAAACATCGGAATGCCCTTCTCAGGCGTGGTAGAATGGAAGGGAGGCTGGATGCCACCCAGCTGGACGTTTGGGAGCAGGAGCTGGCTAGCCGCGGCGAAACGGTGGATCGGCTGCGCCAGGAATGGTTCAGCGCCTTTTTGCCGGTCTTCGAGGAGACGCTCAAGGCGCTGATGCCCCTCGAGGGGTTAACCCTGCACTACGCCCGGGGGTGGGATAGAAAGCGCCCGCTGGCGGAAGCGCTGCACGCCGGGCGCGCTACCGACGCGCAGATGGGCTTTACCCAGCAGGGCCCCCAGCGGGCGGACCTGCGTATCCGGATGCATAAAAAACCGGCGATCGAAGTGCTTTCCCGAGGCCAGCAAAAGCTGGTGGTAAGCGCGCTCAAGCTTGCCCAGGGCCGGCTTTTGGAAAGCATTTCAGCACCTGGCACGGCAGTCAGGCACTGCGTCTATCTGATCGATGACCTGCCTGCCGAGCTGGACGGCAGGTACCAGCAGCGCTTCTGCGAGCTGCTGGAGTCCATGCAGTGCCAGGCATTTATTACCAGCGTTGAACCGGGTGCCTTGCAGAACCGCTGGCTCCCCGACACGGCGATCAAGATGTTTCACGTGAAACATGTCGACCGGGAAGAGCCGGGACAGCCGGCATCGGGCCGGCTGGTGGAAGGGTAGGCGACACGGAACAAGACAGACTTCACGACGGAGTGGTCAATGAGCGAGCAGGCTTACGATTCATCAAGCATCAAGGTGCTCAAGGGGCTGGACGCGGTGCGCAAGCGTCCGGGCATGTACATCGGTGATACCGACGACGGCACCGGGCTGCACCACATGGTGTTCGAGCTGGTGGATAACTCCATCGATGAGGCGCTGGCGGGCTACTGCAGCGAAATCCGCGTCGTCATCCACCCGGACGAATCGGTCACCGTCAGCGACAACGGCCGCGGCATTCCCACCGAGATTCACCAGGAAGAGGGCGTCTCTGCCGCCGAGGTGATCATGACGGTGCTCCACGCCGGCGGCAAGTTCGACGACAACTCCTACAAGGTCTCGGGCGGGCTGCACGGCGTGGGTATCTCCGTGGTCAACGCGCTGTCTGAGGAGCTGCGGCTGACCGTTTGGCGCCAGGGTGACGTGTTCGAGCAGGTGTACAACCACGGCGTGCCGAGAGCGCCCCTTGGCGTGGTCGGCACCACGGAAAAAAGCGGTACCCGGGTGCATTTTCGCCCCTCGACGGATACCTTCGCCAATATCGAGTTCCACTACGATATTCTCGCCAAGCGCCTGCGCGAGCTGTCCTTCCTCAACTCCGGTGTGGCCATTCGCCTGATGGACGAGCGCAGCGGCAAGGAAGAGCTGTTCCGCTACGAAGGCGGCCTGCGGGCGTTCGTCGAGCACCTCAACACCAACAAGACGGTATTGAACCCGGTGTTTCACTTTACCTCCGCGCGCGACGACGGCATCGAGGTAGAAGTGGCCATGCAGTGGAGCGACACCTTCAACGAGAACATCCACTGCTACACCAACAACATTCCCCAGCGCGACGGCGGCACCCACATGGCCGGCTTTCGCGCCTCGCTGACGCGCACGCTCAACCACTACATCGAGGCCGAAGGGCTGCTGAAAAAAGCCAAGGTCAGCACCGCCGGCGACGACGCCCGGGAAGGGCTGACGGCGATTGTGTCGGTGAAGGTGCCGGACCCCAAGTTCTCTTCCCAGACCAAGGAAAAGCTGGTTTCCAGCGAAGTCAAGACCGCCGTCGAGCAGGAAATGGGGCGGCTGCTGGCCGACTATCTGGTCGAGAAGCCCAACGAGGCCAAGGCCATCGTCAACAAGATGCTCGACGCTGCCCGCGCCCGGGAGGCGGCGCGCAAGGCCCGGGACATGACCCGGCGCAAGGGCGCGCTGGATATCGCCGGGCTGCCCGGCAAGCTCGCCGACTGCCAGGAAAAGGACCCCAGCCTTTCCGAGCTCTACCTGGTCGAGGGCGACTCCGCCGGCGGCAGCGCCAAGCAGGGGCGCGACCGGCGCATCCAGGCGATCCTTCCGCTCAAGGGCAAGATACTCAACGTGGAGAAGGCGCGCTTCGACAAGATGCTCTCGTCCGCCGAGGTGGGCACGCTGATCACCGCCCTGGGCTGCGGCATCGGCCGCGAAGAGTTCAACCCGGACAAGCTGCGCTACCACTCGATCATCATCATGACCGACGCCGACGTCGACGGCTCGCACATCCGCACGCTGCTGCTGACGTTTTTCTTCCGCCAGATGCCCGAGCTCATCGAGCGCGGTCACGTCTTCATCGCCCAGCCGCCGCTTTACAAGGTCAAGCGCGGCAAGCAGGAGCTCTACCTGAAAGACGAGCAGGCGATGGTCGACTACCTGACCAGCACGGCGCTTGACGGCGCCCAGCTCTACGTCAACGCCGACGCGCCGGGGATCGGCGGCTCGCAGTTGGAAGCGCTGGTCACCCAGTACCGCGGCGTGATGCGCCGCATCGAGCGCCTGTCGCGGATCTACCCGTACACCGTGCTCGAGCAGATGGTGCAGACGTCGGCGCTTTCCGGCGAATCCAGCCTGAAAGACCGCGTGACCATGCAGAACTGGATCGACGAGCTGCAGCAGATCATGGACGACAAGGCCGCCTACGAAGGCGGGCCGCGCTACTATTTCTACCTTCACGAAGACGAGGAGCGCGGGCTTCACCTGCCGGCGGTATCCCTGGTGGCCCACGGCGTGACCAACAGCTATATGTGGGGGCTGGACTTCTTCGAAAGCGCCGACTACCGAGCGATGACGGCGCTTGGCGAGACGCTCTCGGGGCTGCTGGAAGAGGGCGCCTACATCACCCGGGGCGAGCGCAAGAAAACGGTCTCGAGCTTTTCCGAGGTGCTCGCCTGGCTGATGCAGGAAGGCCAGCGCGGCCTCTCGGTGCAGCGCTACAAGGGCCTGGGGGAAATGAACCCCGAGCAGCTGTGGGAAACCACCATGGATCCGGACAGCCGCCGCATGCTGCGCGTGAGCATCGAGGACGCCATCGCCGCGGACATGATGTTCAACACCCTGATGGGCGACGAGGTCGAGCCCCGACGAGACTTCATCCAGTCCAACGCCCTGGCGGCCAACATCGATATCTGACTGTGCTGAAGCAAAAACGGGCATGTTTCACGTGAAACATACCCGGTGAAAGGAAAAGCAGCGCCGCCGGCACATAGCCAGCGGCGCTTTTTTTATGGCATCGCGCACACACCCTCTACGAGTCATCGCGAGCGAAGCGTGGCGATCTCCTGCTGTGCCAGTAGCAAGAAACCCCGAGATAGCTTCGCTGCGCTCGCCATGACCGTAGTGGGTGGCGTGCTTCGTTCGCTACGACGTAGGGAGTGTGGTACTCGCCTCCCGCTACCGTCATCGCGAGGAGCGTAAGCGACGTGGCGATCTCTTACGCCGCGAGCGGCAACCAACCCCGAGATAGCTTCGCTGCGCTCGCTATGACCGGTAGTAGGTAAGGCGCTCGCTGCTCACCCGCTATTGTCATCGCGAGGAGCGTAAGCGACGTGGCGATCTCCTGCTGTGCCAGTAGCAAGAAACCCCGAGATAGCTTCGCTGCGCTCGCTATGACCGGTAGTAGGTAAGGCGCTCGCTGCCCACCCGCTATTGTCATCGCGAGGAGCGTAAGCGACGTGGCGATCTCCTACGTTGCGAACGGCAACCAACCTCGAGATTGCTTCACTGCGTTCGCAATGACTCATAGTGGGCGTATGCCCTTTTCTCGCTACCGTCATCGCGAGGAGCGTAAGCGACGTGGCGATCTCGCAGCTGCGGGGGGCACGGTAAAGAAACCCCGAGATAGCTTCGCTGCGCTCGCCATGACCGTAGTGGGTGGCGTGCTTCGTTCGCTACGACGTAGGGAGTGTGGTGCTCGCCTCCCGCTATCGTCATCGCGAGGAGCGTAAGCGACGTGGCGATCTCTTACGCCGCGAGCGGCAACCAACCTCGAGATTGCTTCACTGCGTTCGCCATGACCCATAGTGGGCGTATGCCCTTTTCCCGCTACTGTCATCGTGAGTCGCGCAGCAATGACTCAATTCAGGCGGCGATAGCCTGCCTGCTGTCACCCCAGCAGCCAGTCGACAAAGGCTGCGAGGTCATCAAACGCCGGCGTATCCTCGGCGTGCTGTCCCTTGGCCTCGGTGTTTTTACCCTTGCCGGTGCGCACCAGCGCCGGGCGGGCGCCGGCGGCGTCGCCGGCCTGCAGGTCGCGCAGGCTGTCGCCCACCATCCAGCTGCCGGCAAGCGTTGCCAATCCAAGCGTATCGCGTACCTGGTACAAAAGGCCCGGCAGCGGCTTGCGGCAGTCGCAGCCGTCGTCCGGGCCGTGGGGGCAGTAGGCGATGGCGTCGAGCCGGCCGCCGGCGTTTTTTACCATCTCGGTCAGCCGCGCATGCATTTGCTCGAGGGTGGCGGAAGTAAAGTAGCCTCGGGCAATGCCCGACTGGTTGGTGGCCACGGCCACGGCGTAGCCGGCCTTCGTCAGCCGGGCGATAGCGTCAACGGCCTGGGGGTAGACGACAAACTCGTCCAGGGTTTTGACGTAGGCGTCGGAGTCGCGGTTGATCACGCCGTCACGGTCGAGAATCACCAGGCGGTCAGGGGAGTACGAAGTGGCATTGGGCGTAACGGTCATGGTATTTCCGGTGTCCTGAACAGAGATGTTTCACGTGAAACACTTTTCACAGCAGCGTGGATAATGCCCGGCCGGGGATAGGTCAAAGAGGGATTTTACGCCAGGGATGGCGTAAGTAGCTTCCAGGGATGGATTCACAGCGTCTCTCGTGACCTATCCGCGGCGTTGGGCATTATATATCCAGTGACTGCCGTTTCAGTTTCGGGCAGCAAACAAAAAGCCCGGCGAAAGCCGGGCTTGAGAGAGACAAAGCGTTCACCAGGCTACTGCGGCAGCTCGGCGATATCCGCCACTTCCAGAAACAGCGCCTGCAGGCTCGCCAGCAGGGCCAGGCGGTTGTGGCGCACGGCGTCGTCGTTGGCCATGACCATCACCTGGTCGAAGAAGCGGTCCACCGGCTCGCGCAGGGTGGCCAGGGCGTCCAGGGTTTCCATGTAGAGGCCCTTGGCCAGCAGCGGGGCTACGCTTTCCCGGCGGTTGCCCAGCGCCTCGAACAGCGCCTGTTCGGCGCCTTCGCCGAGCAGATCGCCATTGACCTCGGTTGAGCCGTCGTGGTCCTGCTTGGCGAGAATGTTCGACACGCGCTTGTTGGCAGCGGCCAGCGCAGCGGCTTCGTCGCGCCGGGCGAAGGCCTGAACGGCGTACAGCCGGCGGGCAAAGTCCAGCGGCCGGGTTACCGGGCGCTTGCGCACGGCGAGGTACATCTCGGTGCTGATGCCGTGATCCTGCCCCCAGGCGCGGAAGCGGTCGAGCATGTAGGTCAGCACGTCGTCGACCACCGTGTCGCCCCGGGGAAGGCCGCTGTGCTGCTCGGCGGCCAGGGCCAACAGCTCGCGCAGGTCGAGGTCGAGCTCGCCCTGGACCAGAATATTAATCACCGCGATGGACGCCCGGCGCAGGGCGAAGGGGTCCTTGGCGCCGGTGGGGCGCGCGCCGATGCCGAAGATGCCGGTCAGCGTATCCAGCCGGTCGGCAAGGGCGACCGCCTTGCCCGCGGCGGTTTGCGGAATGGCGTCGCTTGCAAAGCGCGGCAGGTACTGCTCCTCAAGCGCGGTGGCCACCTCGTCGGCTTCGCCGTCCCGGGCGGCGTAGTAGCGGCCCATGATGCCCTGAAGCTCGGCAAACTCCTGAACCATCTCGGTGACCAGGTCGCACTTGGCAAGCCGGGCGGCGCGCCTGGCGTGATCCTCGTCGCCGCCGATCCGCTCGGCGATAAAGGCGGCGACGGCTTCGCTGCGCCGGGCCTTGTCGGCAAGCGTGCCCAGCTGATGCTGGAAGACCATGTCGTCAAGCGCCGGCAGGCGGCTTTCCAGGGTGCGCCTGCGGTCGGTGTCGTAAAAGAACACCGCGTCGGCCAGCCGCGGGCGGATGACCTTTTCGTTGCCGGCAATCACCTGGTCGGGGTCGTGGCTTTCGATGTTGGCCACGGTGATGAACAGCGGCTTGAGGCGGCCGTGTTCGTCGAGCAGGTGGAAGTACTTCTGGTGGGCCTGCATCGAGGAGATCAAGCACTCCGCCGGCACCTCGAGGAAGCGTTCGTCAAAGCTGCCGGTGAGCGCCACCGGCCATTCCACCAGGCCGGCAACTTCGCGCAGCAGATCCTCGTCGATGACCGCGATGGCGTTGTTGATCTCGGCCTCGGCCAGCACCTGCTCGCGGATGCGCTCCCGGCGCTGTTCGCGGTCGGCCAGCACGTAGGCGTTTTCCAGGGTGCTCGGGTAGTCGTCGGCGTGGGCCAGCTGAACGGCGTCCGGGGCGTGGAAGCGGTGGCCGTAGGTGGTGCGGCTGGCGGTCAGGCCCAGCGCCTCGGCGGCGACGACTTCGCTGCCGTAGAGCGCCACCAGCCAGTGCACCGGGCGGGAGAACTCGGTGCGGGTGTCGCCCCAGCGCATGTACTTGGGCACCGGCAGGGCGCTGATGGCCTTGTGCAGAATGCCGGGCAAAAGCGCGCCGACGCTCTCGCCGGTCTGTTGTTCGCGGTAGCCAAGCCAGGTGCCCTTGGCGGTTTCAAGCTCGATGAGCTGATCGACGCCGACCCCGCAGGAGCGGGCAAAGCCCTCGGCGGCCTTGGTCGGCGCGCCGTCCTTGAAGGCGGCGGCGAGGGCGGGGCCGCGGCGCTCGACTTCGCGGTCGGGCTGCTTGTCGGCAAGCGCGCTCACCTGGACGGCCAGGCGGCGGGGCGTGGCCAGGGCGCGAACCTCGCCAAAGGGTACGTCGGCGGCGTCCAGGCCGTTTTTGATGCCCTCGGCAAAGGCATCGGAGAGCGCGTCAAGGGCCACCGGCGGCAGCTCCTCGCAGCCGAGTTCGAGTAACAGCGTATCCGTGGCCATTCAGGCGTCTCCCTTGTCGTTGACACTTTGGTCGTCAGCGAGCAGCTCGTCTCGCAGGGCCTCGGCGGCGAGCGGGAAGCCCGCCGCCTTGCGCGAGGCGTAGTAGGCGCTACCCACGTCCCGGGCCAGGGTACGCACGCGCAGGATGAAGCGCTGGCGTTCGGTCACCGAGACGGCGTGGCGGGCGTCCAGCAGGTTGAAGGTGTGCGATGCCTTGAGCACCTGCTCGTAGGCGGGCAGCGGCAGGCCGGCCTCGAGCAGGCGGGCGCATTCGCCTTCCTGGTGGTCGAAGGCCTTGAACAGGTAGTCGACGTCGGCGTGCTCGAAGTTGTAGGCGGACTGCTCGCGCTCGTTCTGCAGGTAGACGTCGCCGTAGGTGACCCGGCTGCCGTCCGGGGCGACCGTCCACACCAGATCGTAGACGCTGTCCACGTCCTGAAGGTACATGGCGATGCGCTCGAGGCCGTAGGTCAGCTCGCCGGTCACCGGGAAGCACTCGATGCCGCCGGCCTGCTGGAAGTAGGTAAACTGGGTGACTTCCATGCCGTTGAGCCAGACCTCCCAGCCCAACCCCCAGGCGCCGAGCGTGGGCGATTCCCAGTTATCTTCGACAAAGCGCACGTCGTGGACCAGCGGGTCGAGCCCCAGGCGTCTGAGCGAGCCCAGGTAGAGGTCCTGGAAGTGGGCCGGAGAGGGCTTCATCACCACCTGGAACTGGTAGTAGTGCTGCAGGCGGTTGGGGTTTTCCCCGTAGCGGCCGTCGGTGGGGCGTCGCGACGGCTGCACATAGGCAGCGTTCCAGTTTTCCGGGCCGATGGAGCGCAGAAACGTCGCCGGGTGGAAGGTGCCCGCGCCCACTTCCATGTCCAGCGGCTGCAGCACCACGCAGCCCTGCTCGGCCCAGTATTGCTGCAGGGCCAGAATCAGTCCCTGGAACGTCGACACGTCGGGTGTCGAGCTATTGGTTGAAACACTCATCGAAGCACCGTTGACCATGAATTCATAGAGCGTCAAGTATACAATTCATGGCAGACAGGTTATAGGCGCGTGCCGCTTCGGGCGCAGGGCAATGGCAGCTGTATATGCGCAGGAGAGTCGGTAACAGGTCAAAGAGAGGGTTCTACGCCAAGGATGGCGTAGGTAGCGTCCAGGGATGGATTCATAGCGCCCTCTCGGCGACCTGTTGCCGGTTCTAACTGCGATAGTTCTGCGATAGCTCCGGGGGCGTAGAGCGCGGCATCAATAGCATACGAGACAAGCAGGAGCGAACATGATCGTAGTCACAGGCGGTGCCGGGTTTATCGGCGCCAATATCGTCAAGGCGCTGAACGCGCGGGGCCGCACCGACATCATGGTGGTGGACGACCTGCGCGACGGCACCAAGTTCGTCAACCTGGCGGACTTGACGCTTGCCGACTACCGCGACAAGGACGCCTTCATCGCCGACGTGCGCGCTGCCCTTGCCGGCGAGCCCACCGATCTACCCCGGATCGAGGCGATTTTCCACGAGGGCGCCTGCTCGGACACCACCGAGTGGGACGGCCAGTTCATGCTGGAGAACAACTACGCCTACTCGCGGACGCTGCTCGACTACTGCGACCGCTACGGCGTCGCCTTTCTCTACGCCTCCTCGGCGGCCACCTACGGCGGCAGCAGCGTGTTCAAGGAAGACCCGGCGTTCGAGCGCCCGCTCAACGTCTACGGCTACTCCAAACTGCTGTTTGACCAGCACGTGCGCGCGCGCTGGGATTCGCTTACCACCCAGGTAGTGGGCTTTCGCTACTTCAACGTCTACGGCCCGCGCGAGCAGCACAAGGGCAAGATGGCAAGCGTGGCGTTCCATCATCACACCCAGATCAGCGGCGGCGACAACCTCAAGCTGTTCGGCGCCTGGGACGGCTATGAGGCGGGCATGCAGAGCCGGGATTTTGTCTACGTCGGCGATGTGGTCGACGTCAATCTGTGGTTTCTCGATAATCCCGGGCGCTCGGGCATCTTCAACCTGGGTACCGGCCGCGCCGAGCCGTTCAAGGCCATCGGCGAGGCGGTGATCGACTTTTACGGCCGGGGGCAGATCGACTATATCGACTTCCCCGACGGGCTCAAGGGCCGCTACCAGAGCTATACCCGGGCGGATATCGAACACCTGCGCGAGACCGGCTGCGACGTCGAGTTCAACACCGTCGCTGAAGGCGTCAGAGCCTATCTGGAGTGGCTGAATGGCTAAAGCGGTAGAGCACCTGCTGGTGGTCGGGCCGTCCTGGGTGGGCGATATGGTGATGGCGCAAAGCCTGTTTATCACGCTGAAACAGCGCTACCCCGACGCCACGATCAGCGTGGTAGCCCCGGCGTGGTCGGAGCCCATCCTTGCGCGCATGCCCGAGATCACCGAGGTGATGCCGCTCGCCGTGGGTCACGGCGAATTCGGCTGGGGGGCGCGGCGCGCAATGGCGCAGCGGATGCAGGGGCACTTTGACCGCGCCATCGTGCTGCCGCGCTCGTGGAAGTCAGCGCTGGTGCCGTTTCTGGCGCGAATCCCCGAGCGGGTGGGATTTCTCGGCGAGCAGCGCTACGGGCTATTAACCGAGCACCGGTCGCTGGATAAAAGCGTGCTCGACCAGACGGTCAAACGGTTTGTCGCCCTGGGGCTGCCCGCCGCTGAAGCGGCGCCGGGCGATTTTGCCATTCCTGCGCCGCGCCTTGAAGTCGACGCTGATAATCAGGCGAGCCTGCGCCAGCGCCACGGGCTGCCCGCGCGCCCGGCCATCGGCATGATGCCCGGCGCCGAGTTTGGGCCGGCCAAGCAGTGGCCGCTTGAATACTTTCACGAACTGGCGAGAAGATTAATCGACGACGGCTTCGCCGTGCGCATCTTCGGCGGCCCCGGGGACCACGCGGCCGGGGAGACCATCGTTAGCGGGCTTGCGCATGCTCACAACCTTTGCGGGGCCACCTCGCTTGCCGATGCCGTGGACCTGCTGGCGGACTGCGCCCAGGTAGTGACCAACGACTCCGGGCTGATGCACGTGGCCGCCGCGGTGGGCACCCGGGTGCAGGCAATCTACGGCTCCTCAACGCCCGACTACACGCCGCCGCTGACCGATAACGCCCGTATCCACTACCTGGCGCTTTGGTGCTCGCCGTGCTTCAAGCGCGTGTGCCCGCTGGGGCACACCAACTGCCTGAACCACCTCTACGTCGAGCCGGTGTACCGGGCGGTGCGCGAAAGCGCCGAGCCTCCCCAGACGCTGCGCCCTCAGCCGTCGATGCCCAGGCGTTAATGCTCAGTCGTTAATGCCAGTCCTTAGGGCCTGTTGACGTTTCACATTGGTAGCCATAAAAAGCCGCATGCCAAGGCCACCATGCTTTCGTAATTTCGTTTGAGCTTATCGTAGCGCGTCGCAATGGCGCGATACGGTTTCAATCG
>NZ_JASSZF010000009.1:0-81391 GCF_031935715.1 Halomonas garicola
TTCAGAAAATCAAGAAGTTCCGGCGGTTATCTACACGCTATGAGCGACTGGCAAGAAACTACCAGTCACTCCTCTGCCTCGTGTCAGCCGCCATATGGCTGGCCTAATTGTTAACGCCCCCTAAGAAAGCGCCAATAATAAAGATTATTCGCCTCATTGTCATAAACTAAAAACCTGCAGGTATCGATGGCCATGGCACATCTCGCCGCCATCCTTTGACCTTTGTGTAACACAAGGGTTTTATACTACGAGCACACTTAGCTTGATGCCGCCAGGAGGAACGCCAGTGAAAGTCAGCGAACTTGCCCGCAGGGCGGACGTTACCGCCGAAACCGTGCGCCACTACGTGCGCGAGGGGTTGCTTTCGCCCGAGCGTCATCCGGATAACGGCTATCAGCTGTTCAACGACTACGATCTTGAACGCCTGGGCTTCATCCAGCGGGCGCGTATGCTGGGCTTCAGCGTCGCGGAAATCCGCGACATCCTGGCCCACGCCGACCAGGGCGACTCGCCCTGCCCGCTGGTGCGCGACCTGCTGGCCTCGCGCCTGCCGCGCATCCGCGCCCGCATCGCCGAGCTCGAGGCCCTGGCCACGCGCATGGAGGCGGCCCTTGTCAGCTGGCAGGATATGCCCGACGGCACCCCGGACGGCCACAGCGTATGCCGCCTGATCGAAAGCTTTCCCGAGGAGACGCCATGAAGTCGCAAACACTAACGCGCTACGTGCCCGGCATGAACTGCCAGGGCTGCGTCAAGCGCATGCGTGAGGCTATTGAGGCCCACGATGACTGCGCCGAGGTGGTCGGCACCCCGGCCGAAAAGCGCCTGGACGTGACCGCCGCCCTTGACGGTGACGCTCTCGACCGCGCCCTGGCGGACGCCGGCTTTCCGCCCGGCGACCCTGATGTCCCTGTGGCCAGCGACGCTGATCGCGCCGAAGCGCCGGCCAAGGACGCCGCCGGCACTGCCGACAGCCACGGGAAATCCGCCGACGGCGCGACAACGCGCCTGGCGGTCAGCGGCATGACCTGCGCCAGCTGCGTGAAAACCGTGCAACAGGCGCTCGAGCGCACTCCGGGCGTGACTTCGGCCGCGGTCAACTTCGGCACCCACACCGCCGAGGTGACGGGCAGCGCCGAAGAAAGCGCGCTGATCGATGCCGTCCAGGGCGTCGGCTACGACGCCGAGCCGATAGTGAACGTGCGCGACGCCGAAATCACCCGGGCGGAGCAGGAAGCTCGGGACTACAAAAAGCGCCTCAGGGGCAGCATCGCTTCCCTGGCCCTGGCCGTGCCGCTCATGGCCAGCATGTTTGTCTACCACCCCGACCCGGTCGGCGGCGGACGGCTTTACTGGCTGGTGATCGGCGCGCTGACCCTGGCCATCATGGCCTTTCCCGGCCGGCACTTTTTCACCAGCGCGTGGAAAAACGCCCAGCGCCACCAGGCCAACATGGATACCCTGGTGGCCATGGGGACCGGCACCGCCTGGCTTTATTCCATGGTCGTGGTGCTGCTGGGCCCCTGGCTCCCCGAAGCCGCCCGAGGGATCTATTTTGAAGCTTCGGCCATGGTCATCGGGCTGATCCTTCTGGGCAACGCCATGGAGCTCAAGGCCCGGGGACGCACCAGCGACGCGCTCAAGCGCCTGCTGGACCTGCAGACCCGCACCGCCCGAGTGATCCGCGACGGCGAGGAGCAGGAAGTCGATATCGACGCCGTGCAGGAAGGCGATCATATCCGCGTGCGCCCGGGCGAGCGCCTGCCGGTGGACGGCGACGTCACCGAAGGCCAGAGCCACATCGACGAGTCCATGCTCACCGGCGAGCCAATTCCCGTGGCCAAGAACGAAGGCAGTGAGGTCAGCGCCGGTACGGTCAACGGCAAGGGCGGGCTGGTCTACCGCGCCACCCGGGTGGGCGACAATACCCGCCTGGGACAAATTACCCAGCAGGTGGCAAGCGCTCAGGGCTCGCGCCCGCCCATCGGCGATCTGGCCGATCGGGTCTCAAGCGTCTTTGTGCCCTCGGTGATGATCATCGCCGTACTCACCGCTCTTGCCTGGTTCAACTTCGGCACGGACGAGCGGGTGATCCACATGCTGGTGGCGGCCACCTCGGTGCTGATCATCGCCTGCCCCTGCGCGCTGGGGCTGGCCACGCCGATTTCCACCATGATCGGCGTGGGCAAGGCCGCCGAGCACGGCGTGCTGGTGAGAAACGGCGAAGCGCTGCAAACCGCAAGCAAGCTCACCGCGCTGGTGGTGGATAAAACCGGCACCCTGACCGAAGGCAACCCCCGCGTCACCGAGGCGGAAGTACTTGATACAGGCCGCGCCGGCAACGAGCAGCAAGTCCTCGGGCTGGTTGCCGCACTTGAGCAAGGCTCCGAGCACCCGCTGGCCACCGCCCTGCTCAGCTACTGCCAGGAAGAAAAAGGCGCCGAAGCCGCCGCCATCTGCGACTTTGACAGCGTTACCGGCGGCGGCGTCAAGGCCCAAAGCGATGAGGGCGAGCTCTTGCTGGGCAACGCCCGGCTGCTGGAAGACTCAGGCATTGACCTCAGTGCCGGCAGCGACAGCGCCCGGGCGCTCGAGCACAAGGCGCGCACTATCGTCTACCTTGCCGTGGGCGGCGAGCTCGCCGCGCTGTTCGGCATCAGCGACCCGGTGCGCAACGATGCCAAAAGCGCCATTGCAAGGCTTAAGGATGACGGCCTGCACGTGATCATGCTCACCGGGGACAATCGCCACACCGCCCGCGCCGTGGGCGACGAAGTGGGCATTGAGGACTGCCGCGCCGGCCTCAAGCCCGAGGACAAGCACGAGGAAATCGAGCGGCTGCAAAAGGAAGGCCACATCGTCGGCATGGTCGGCGACGGCATCAACGACGCCCCGGCGCTGGCCCGGGCCAACGTCGGCTTTGCCATCGGCCAGGGCACCGACGTGGCGATTGAAAGCGCGGGCATGACGCTGATGCGCGGCTCGCTGCACGGCGTCGCCACGGCGATCGAGCTCAGCCAGGCCACGCTTACCAACATCAAGCAGAACCTGGCCGGGGCCTTTGGCTACAACGCCCTGTGCATTCCCATTGCCGCCGGGGTGTTCTACCCGCTGACCGGCATGCTGCTCTCGCCGATGATCGCCGGTGCCGCCATGTCGCTTTCGTCGATCACCGTGGTGAGCAACGCCAACCGCCTGCGGCTGTTCACCCCGCGCGGCGAGGAAAGCGCCGCTAGCCAAGGCGCTGCCGACGGCAGCACCGGCAACGGCACCGAGACTCGGGAACAGAAGGAGGCCGCATGAACGTCATCGTTAACCTTGCAGGCCTTGGCCTGATCGGCTTTATCGTCTACTGGTTCTGGCTGAGCCAATCGACATAGGCCGCGGTCAGGGCGACCACGGCGGGGTAAAAATCGCTCGCAAAGCAACTTCACGCTGAAGGGGTCAGGTATCGCCACGCGGGATGCGCAGCACCAGCACCAGCGCCACGCCGCACAGGAGCGCGGCCAGCCCGGCAAACCCGGTGCCGGTGGCCACCAGCCCCAAACGGCTGGTGGCAAGGCCGATGCCCACCACCGGGATCGACAGCGCCACGTAGGCGACGACAAAAAACGCCGACGTCACCGCGCCGCGCTGGTCCGCCGGCGAAGCCGCCGCAATGGCCCCCATGCCGGCGCGAAAGCCGATTCCCTGGCCGGTGCCGGCCAGCAGCGCGCCGCCGCAAAACGTCGCCATGCTGGCGGCAAAAATCCCCGCGCCGATCAGCGAAGCACCGATCAGCAGCGTCATGCACCCAAGCGGCAGCCGCCACTGGGGCGCCACCCGTCCCTGCAGCGACTGCCCCACCGTCGAGGCGATAAACACCAGGCACACCACCAGGCCAATGAGCGCCAGGTTCGGCTCGCCCAGCACTTCCTGCATGAAGGCCGGCGCCATGGAGTTGAAAAACCCGAGCACGGCGAAGCCGGCAAAGCCCACCAGCGCGGCGGGCACAAACACCCGGCGCACCTGGGGCGGAATGCGCAGGCGCTGCACGCGCAGGTCCAAAGATGCCTTGCGGGCCACGGTCTCCGGCGCGCGCCAGACCAGCAGCATACCGACGGCCAGCAGCGCCAGGTGCAGCGCGTAGGAGAGCGCAAGCGGCGCCGGCAGCCAGGTCACCAATATGCCGGCAACCAGCGGGCCAAGCCCCAGCCCGCCCATGTTAACCGCGGTAGCGGCCAGGGTTGCTCTGGGCTTCCACGCCTCGGGGGCAAGCTCGATCACCGCCACCGTTGCGGTGCCGGTAAAAATCCCCGCCGACACCCCCGAGATCATTCGCCCCGCAAGCAGCATGCCCAGACTATCGCCGACCAGAAACACCAGGTCGCTCGCCGCCGCGATCAGCATCCCCGCCAGCAGCATTGGCCGGCGGCCCAGCTGATCGGACCAGCGCCCGGTCACCACCAGCGCGCCGATCACGCCGATGGCGTAGACGGCAAAAATCACCGTGATCACCAGCTGGGAAAAGCCGTATTCGGCCTGATAGATCGGGTACAGCGGCGTGGGCAGCGTGGTGCCCAGCATCACCGCCAGAAAGGCAAACGCCGGGCCCAGAAAGGCCAGCGGCGACGGCGCATGAGTATTCGACAATACGGGCATCAGCCGGTCCTTGAGTCAGTCAATACGTCGCTTGGCACCGTGGGAGCTCAAAGCGGCTCGGCGTGCTCGACCATCAGCTGCAGGCTCTCGCGGCCGCGGAAACGGTTGCGGTTGAGCTTGTAGGCGCAGTGCAGGGTATCGCCCATGGCGAAAGCCGGAAGCTCCCCGGGAGTCAGCGCGCGAAACCAGATGGCCTTGAGCGTGATGGGGCCAGCAGAAAGCTCCATCATCAGGTGGGTGCCGTCGGCGCCCACCGGGCGCAGGGAGTCGACGATAAAGCGCCCTTCAAACAGCGGCGGGTCGAACTCGCGCCCGTAGGGGCCGAGCGCCTCCAGCTCGCCAAGGGTGGCAAGGTCCAGCTGGCCGGCCTCAAGCTCGCCGTCGGTCCAGAGCCTGGGATAAAGCGGCGCATCGCCCAGCTGCTCTTCCACCGCGCGCAAAAACGCCGCCTTGAACTCGGCCAGCCGCTCTTCGGGCAGGCCGATGCCCGCCGCGCCGCTGTGCCCGCCAAAGCGCGGCAGCGCCTCGGGGGCGAGCTCAAAGGTGCGCTGGAGCGCGTCGCGCAGGTGCAGGCCGTCAATCGAGCGCCCGGAGCCGGTGAGCATGCCCGGCGCCGATGCCCGGGTGAGCACCAGCGCCGGGCGGCCGTAGGCCTGCACCAGCCGCGAGCCAACGATGCCTTGCACTCCCGGGTGGCCGTCTTCGACAAACACCACGATGGCTTTTTCATCGGCGGCGAGCGACTCGGCGGCAAGCGTCCGGGCCTCGGCGGCCATCTCCGCCTCGATGGCCTTGCGCGACTGGTTGTCGTCTTCAAGGATGCCAAGCTGGCGGGCCGCCACGGCGTCGCTTTCGGCGAGCATGAAGTGCAGCGCGGCGTAGGGGTCGTCCAGGCGCGAGCGGGCGTTGATGCGCGGGCCCATTTGAAACGCCAGGGTTTCGGCGTCGAACGGCACGCTGTCCGGTCCCAGCCGCTCGGCCATGGCGCGAAAGCACGGCGCCTCCATGCGGTTGATCAGCTTGAGCCCTTGGGTAACCACCGCGCGGTTGGCCGGGCTTGCGCCGAGCGACACGCAGTCGGCCACGGTGCCCAGCGCCACGTACGATAGCCAGGGCGAGAGCTTGGGCGTGGCGGCCGGTAGCGCGCCCCATTCGATGAGCACTCCACGGGCAAGCGACACCACAAGCCAGGCGACCATGCAGCCGGCGATGGTGGCATCGGGGTAGTCGCAGTCGCTGCGGGTGGGATTCACGCAGGCGTAGGCCGAGGCCGGCGGCCCCTCTTCGGGCAGGGCGTGGTGGTCGCTGACCACCACGTCGATGCCTTCCGCCGCCAGGCGCGCAATGCGCGGCTCGTCGGAGCTGCCGCAGTCGGCGGTGATCACAAGCGTCGGCCGCGGCGTCAGGTTCAGCGTGCGCTCGACAAGCGGCAGGCTGATGCCGTAGCCGTCGTGAATGCGGTGGCCGATCAGGCTGTGGAGCTTGCTTTCCGGCACGCCAAACAGCTCAACCAAAGTGCGCCGGATCACCACGTGGGAGGTAATGCCGTCGACGTCGTAGTCGGTAAGAATGCCGATGTGCTCGCCTTCGGTCACCGCCTGGGCGATGCGCTCGGCAGCCCGGCGGCCGTCGGCGAGCTTTTCCGGGTGCGCCAGATAGCGCAGCCCCGGGGTCACCAGCGGGCCCAGCGGCTCGGCGTAGCCCGGCAGCCGCGAGGCCAGAAGCCGGGCCTGAAGCGCGGTGAGCCCTTCGGCCTTCGCCCGGGCGTAGACGTCCGGGTCCTGGGGTCGCGGCTCCAGGCGCGGCCGGGCCATGCTCTGGGGTAGCTCTGCCAGTACGCTCATCAGCGGCGGTTTTCCGCAACGAAGCGCTGCACGGCGGCAAGCTCGGCGGGCAGCACCGCGAAGCGCTCTTCGCGCTCGAGCAGACCTTCCATGTGCGGCGGCAGCTCAACGCCGGGGAAGCCGGCCTCGATCACGGCGTCGGCAAACTTGGCCGGGTGCGCGGTGGCAAGCGTAATCATCGGCGTGGCGGCGTCCGCCCGGGCGCGCTCGGCGGCGCGGTAGCCGGTGGCGGTGTGCGGGTCGAGCAGCTCGCCGGTGCGCCGGTGGGCCTCGCGGATGACCTCAAGGATCGTGGCGTCGTCCACGCTGTGGCTTGAGAACTTCTGGCGCAGCTTGGCCAGGGGCGCGTCGGCAAGGGCCGCGGGCTCGTGCTGGAAGCGCTCCAGCAGCGCGGCCACCGCGCGGCCGTCGCGGTCGTAGGCGTCAAACAGCAGGCGCTCGAAGTTCGACGACACCACGATGTCCATGGACGGCGCCAGGGTCGCCGCCAGCTCGCGCTTGGAGAAGTCGTTGTCGGCAAGGGTGCGGTGCAGAATGTCGTTGGCGTTGGTGGCAACGATGAACTGCTTCACCGGCAGCCCCATCTTGTAGGCCATATAGCCGGCAAAGACGTTGCCGAAGTTGGCCGAGGGCACGCAGAAGCTCACCTCGCGGCGGGGCGCGCCCAGGGCGACGCCGGCGGCGACGTAGTAGACCATCTGCGCCATGATGCGCGCCCAGTTGATCGAGTTCACCGCCACCAGCCGGGTGCCGTTGAGGAACGTCTGATCGGCGAAGCTTGCCTTCACCATGGCCTGGGCGTCGTCGAAGTTGCCCTCGATGGCGACGTTGAAGACGTTGTCCGCCAGCACCGTGGTCATCTGGCGGCGCTGCACTTCCGACACGCGGCGGTGCGGGTGCAGGATGAAGATATCGAGGTTGTCGCAGTGGCGGCAGCCCTCGATCGCCGCCGAGCCGGTATCCCCGGACGTTGCACCCATGATCACCGCGCGCTCACCGCGCTTTTTGAGAAAGTGATCGAGGATACGGCCGAGCAGCTGCAGGGCGACGTCCTTGAACGCAAGCGTGGGCCCGTGGAACTGCTCGAGCAGGAAGTGGTTGGCGTCCAGCTGCCTGAGCGGCACCACCGCGTCGTGGCTGAAGGTAGCATAGGCCTCCGCCACCAGCTGGTGCAGGGTGGTGTCGTCGATTTCACCGCCGACGAAGGGCTTGATCACGCGAAAGGCAATGTCGGCGTAGGACAGCCCGGCCATGTCGGCCAGAGCGTCACGGGTAAACGACGGCAGCGTTTCCGGCACGTAGAGGCCGCCGTCGCTTGCCATGCCGGTGAGCACGACCTCCTCGAAGGAGAGCGCCGGGGCCTCGCCCCGGGTGCTGATATAGCGCATGGCGTTATTCTCCTTCGTCCAGGCTCTCCACCCGGATACGGGTAACCGCGCCGGCGATATCGGCCATGGACTCGATCTCGCGGATGGCGTCGTTCATCTGCCGCTCCTTGGTGCGGTGGGTCATCATGATGATCGGCACCAGCTCGCCTTCGGTGATTTCCTTCTGGATCAGCGCCTCGATGGAGATGCCGTGCTCGGCAAGGATCGTCGCCACCCGGGCCAGCACGCCGGGGCGGTCCACCGCCAGCAGGCGCAGGTAGTAGGCCGTGGTGATCTCTTCCATGGGCATGATCGCCGGGGCGTCCATGTCTTCATTGACGCCGCTGAAGGCAAGGTACGGCACGCGGTACGGGTGCGCGGTGTTGATGTCGCGGGCGACGTCGAGAATGTCCGCAATCACCGCCGAGGCCGTGGGCTCGGCGCCGGCGCCGGCGCCGTAGTAAAGCGTCGGGCCGACGGCGTCGCCCATCACCGCAATGGCGTTTTTCACGCCGCTAACGTTGGCCAGCAGGCGCTCCTTGGGCACAAGCGTGGGGTGCACGCGCAGCTCCAGGCCGTTATCGGTGCGCTTGGCGATCCCCAGGTGCTTGATCATGTAGCCCAGGTTATCGGCCTGCTCGACGTCTTCAGCGGTAATGCGGCCGATGCCTTCGGTGTAGGCCTTGTCAAACTGCAGCGGTACGCCGTAGGCGATGGAAGCCATGATGGTCAGCTTGTGCGCAGCGTCGATGCCTTCGACGTCGAAGGTGGGGTCGGCTTCGGCGTAGCCCAGCGCCTGAGCCTCGGCGAGCACGTCCTCAAAGGCGCGGCCTTCGTCGCGCATGTGGGTGAGGATGTAGTTGCCGGTGCCGTTGATGATGCCGGCTACCCACTCGATGCGGTTGGCGCCCAGGCCTTCGCGCAGCGACTTGATCACCGGAATGCCGCCGGCGACGGCCGCTTCGAAGGCGACGATAACGCCCTTCTCGTGAGCGGCCTGGAATATCTCGTTGCCGTGAACGGCGATCAGCGCTTTGTTCGCGGTGACCACGTGCTTGCCGTTCTCAATCGCGGTGAGCACCAGCTCTCGGGCGAGGTCGTAGCCGCCGATGAGCTCGACAATGACGTCGATGTCAGGGTTGGCGGCCACTTCAAAGACGTCGCCGGTGGCCTTGATACCGGTGATGTCGCAGTCCGGATGAATGCTGCGATGCCCGACCTGCTCCACCACAATCGGCCGGCCCGCCCGGCGCGCAATATCCTCGGCGTTGCGCGTCAGTACGTTGAAGGTGCCACCGCCCACGGTGCCCAGACCACAGATGCCTACTCTCACCGGTTTCACAATAAATCCCCTTTTTTGTTGCGCACCGGCGCCTGATAAGGCCATCGACCGGTGCAGTCAGCATGATGTCACGTTGCGTTTGGTTAGCGCTGTGGCCCAGGGCCTGGCTAGCTGTCAAGCCCCAGCATGGCGGCCAGCCGCTCGGGCGGCACAAAGCCCGGCACCATGGTGCCGTCGGGCAGAACGATCGCCGGGGTGCCTTTCACCCCGAGCTCCAGGCCCAGCTGGTGCTGCTTGGCCACCGGATTGTCGCAGCCGGCACCGGCGCTGAGCGTTTCATCGTCAAACGCCTGGCTGAGCGCCTCGCTTACGTTGTCGCTGCACCAGGCCTGCTGCATGACCCGGGCCGCCGCGCTTTGCATGCCGCCCCGCGGAAAGGCCAGGTAGTCGACCTCAATGCCGCGCTCGTTGAGCTCGGGGATGCTTTCGTGCAGCCGGGTGCAGTACGGGCAGCTGGTGTCGGTAAACACCGTGACGGTGGCGCGCGGCTCATCCACGCCGCGATAGATCGCGCGTTCGCTGTCCGGCACGTCCGCCAGCGCCTCGGCGCGCTCCTGGTTTTTTTCCTGCTCGCTGAGGTTGGTGAGCTTGTCGCCCTCGTTATGGTACAGATCGCCTACCACGAAGTAGCTGCCGTCGGCGTTGGCGTAAAACGACTCACCGCCTTTGAGCTCAACGTGGTAAATGCCGTCCAGCGGCGTGTCGCTTACGCTTTCCACCGGCACCTTCTGGCCGTTGATGCGCAGCGAATCGGTCAGCGTATCGGGCGCGGGGGCAGCGGCGGCAAGTCCTGGGAGCAGCGCGCCGGCAAACGCCAGACGGAAAAGAAAATGTCGACCCATTATCGTTCAACCTCGTGGATGGTGTTCAGCGTGCAGCTGCTCAAGACGCGCCTGGGCAACGTGCGTGTAAATCTGCGTGGTGGACAAGTCGCTATGCCCCAGCAGCAGCTGTACGACACGCAGATTGGCGCCATGATTCAATAAATGCGTGGCGAAAGCGTGGCGCAGGGTGTGCGGCGACAGCGGCGTGGCGATGCCCGCGCGCAGCGCATGGGCCTTGATGCGGTGCCAGAACGTCTGGCGCGTCATGCTTTTATCGCCGCGCCCGGGAAACAGCGCCGGGCGCGTGACGTCCTGCATCAGCGCCGGCCGCGCGGCGTCGATGTAGCGCTCAAGCCAGTGGGCGGCCTCGGCGCCCAGCGGCACCAACCGGTCCTTGTCGCCCTTGCCGCGCACCCGCACAACCCCCTGGCGCAGGTTCACGGCGTCAACGCTCAAGCCTACAAGCTCGGAGACGCGCAGGCCACAGGCATAGAGCAACTCCAGCATGGTGCGATCGCGCAGCCCAAGCGGCGCGCCGGTGTCCGGGGCGGCCATGAGCCGCTCGACTTCGTCTTCGTCGAGCACGTTGGGCAGGCCCGGCCGCACCGGCGGCAGGCGAATGCCCGCCAGCGGATCGCTTGCTACCTGCCCGGTCAGCCGCGCCCAGCGGTAAAAACTGCGCAGGGTCGAAAGCAGACGGGCGTTGCTGCGCAGCTGGTAGCCTTCGGCGCTGCGCGCCTCGAACCACGCCACCAGCCTCTCCGGCGGCGGCGCCCTCAGGGACTCTTCGGCGTCGTTCAGCACCCGGCACCACGCCGTCAGGTCGCGCCGGTAGGCGGCCAGGGTATGCTCGCTGGCGCCGCGCTCCAGCCACTGGGCATCGAGGAAGGCATCAATCAGATCCATGGGCACCGGCCTTTGGCTTGGGGGAGTCATGCCCCAGGCGGGCAGACAAGCAAAACCCCGCCCCGCAAAGCGGTGACGGGGTCATCAAGCGGCCCGAAGGCTTGGCGAAAGGCGGGCTTACGCCAGCTTTTCCTTGATGCGCGCGGACTTGCCGCTGCGCTCGCGGAGGTAGTAGAGCTTGGCCTGACGCACGTCACCGCGGCGCTTGACGTGGATGGAATCCACCAGCGGGCTGTAGGTCTGGAAGGTACGCTCGACGCCAACGCCGTGGGAGACCTTGCGCACGGTGAAAGCGGAGTTCAGGCCGCGGTTGCGCTTGCCAATCACCACGCCTTCAAACGCTTGCAGGCGCTCGCGGCTGCCTTCTTTTACCTTGACCTGCACGGAGATGGTATCCCCCGGGGCAAAGGCCGGCATTTCCTTTTCCATCTGCTCGGCTTCAAGCGCCTGGATCACCTTGTTCTTGCTCATCGTCTTGCTCCTGATATGTCGTGGTGGCCTGCCGCGTACTGCTGTGGGTGGGCAAACCGTGATCCCGGCGCTCGATGCGAGTGCGCGGGAGTCGTCATGGGTGACGCAGGTGCGTGGCTACCGGCCTTCGCCCTGCACCGCCGCGCGCCCCCTCCGGCCGGCCGTTTAGCTGGCCAACCGTCTAGCGGGGGGACAACGCGTTCTCTTCGATGAATTCATCCAGCAGCCGGCGCTGCGCTTTCTCCAGGGTCTGCCGGTCGACCAACTCCGGTCGCCGCAGCCAGGTACGCCCGAGCGACTGCTTCAGCCGCCAGCGCCTGATGGCTTCGTGGTCACCGCTTAGCAGCACTTCGGGCACGCGCGCGCCGTCGATCACTTCCGGGCGCGTGTAGTGCGGGCAGTCCAAAAGCCCCTGGTTGAATGAATCCTCGACGGCGGAGTCCTGATGCCCGAGCACCCCGGGGATCAGCCTTGCCGCCGCGTCAATCAGCACCATGGCCGGCAGCTCGCCGCCGCTCAGCACATAGTCGCCGATCGACCATTCCTCGTCGATGTCACGCTCGACCACGCGCTCGTCGATGCCCTCGTAGCGCCCCGCCACTACCACCAGCGGGCTTTGGGCGGCCAGCGCCTGCACGCCCTGCTGGTCGAGCTTCTTGCCCTGGGGCGAGAGGTAGATCACCGTCGGCGCAAGGCCGGTGGCCTCTTCGGCGCGGGCGCGGGCATCGGCAATGGCGCCGCGCAGGGTGTCGACCTTCATTAACATTCCCGGGCCGCCGCCGTAGGGGCGGTCATCGACGCTGCGATGGCGGTCGGTAGCGTAGTCCCGGGGGTTCCAGTACTCAAGCGCCAGCCGGCCCTTTTCCACCGCCCGGCCGGTCACGCCGTGGCCGGTCAGGGCGCCGAACATCTCGGGGAACAATGACACTACGCCGACCCATAGGCCCGGCGCTGCGGCATTAGCCAACGTCAAAAGTCCGGATCCCAGTCGACGTGCATCTCGCCGGCGTCCAGATCCACTGCGGTGATAACGTCACCGGGCAGATACGGCAGCAGGCGTTCGCGCCGATCAATGGCGTCGCGGTCGCCGCGCACCATCATGACATCGTTGGCGCCGGTCTCGAACAGGCCGGCAACCCGCCCCAGCCGTTCGCCGGCACGGGTGAAGACCGCAAGGCCCTCAAGCTCGTGCCAGTAGTACTCGTCGTCGGCAAGCTCGGGGAGCGCGTCCTTGGGCATGACGATGTCTGCGTCCACCAGCGCTTCTGCCGCGCTGCGATCATTCACGCCGTCAAGCTGAACCGCCAGCCCCTTGCCCTGCCGGCGCCCCTGAATGACGCGGTAGCATAAAAGGCGACCGCCTTTTCGCACCCACCATTCGGGGTAGTCAAAAATGCTGTCAGCGGGGCTGGTGTAGGCGTACACCTTAAGCCACCCCTGAATACCGTGGGGGCTTGTCAGCTGGCCCAGCACCACGCAGTCCTCCGATGCCACGCGACTTGCGTCGGACGGGGATGTAGGGCGCGCGGGATCAGACATCAAGCACCTCACCTAACAGCACGGCAGCGCCCTCAGGCCTGCTTGCCGGCTTCCTTGACCAGCTCGGCCACGCGGTCGGACAGCTGCGCGCCGTGGCCCTGCCAGTAGGAGATGCGGTCCAGATCGATGCGCAGACGCTCTTCCTGGCCCCGGGCGACGGGGTTGAAAAAGCCCACGCGCTCGATGAAGCGGCCGTCGCGCGCGCGACGCGAATCGGTCACGGACAGGTGATAAAAAGGACGCTTTTTGGCGCCGCTGCGTGCCAAACGAATGGTAACCATACGAACAATATCCTTCGGTTGAGGTGACTAGAGCGCGCCGCCGCGGGGTATGCCCGTACCGGACACGCGCGCTCTGTCGGGATATAAGTGCTTGTTAACGCCTTCACGGGCGGCGCCAAAGCGCATCACCCACGCATGAAGAGGCCGCATTCTACGTAACCGCGCCGGTTTTGGAAAGCCTGCGCGGCGAAAAGCCGGCAGCGTCAGCGCCGGGGTACACCGCCCGGGCCGCCGCCCATGCCGCCGGGGCCACCCATGCCGCCAGGACCGCCCATGCCTCCGGGGCCGCCCATGCCACCGGGGCCGCCCATACCTCCGGGCATGCTGCCACCGCCGCCCATGCCGCGCATCATCTTCTGCATGCCGCCTTTCTTGCCGGCCTTTTTCATCATTTTCTGCATCTGCTTGTGCTGCTTGAGCAGGCGGTTGAGGTCCGGCACCTGCAGCCCGGCGCCGGCGGCGATGCGCCGCTTGCGCGAGCCGTTGATGATCTCGGGCTTGTGGCGCTCCTTGGGCGTCATCGAGTTGATCAGCGACTCCAGCTTGCCAAGCTCCTTTTCCGGCCCCGGGCCCTGGGCCATTTCGGCCATCTGCCCCATACCCGGCAGCTTGCTCATCAGACCGCCCATGCCGCCCATTTTCTTGAGCTGCTGGAGCTGCTCGCGGAAATCTTCCAGATCAAAGCCGCTGCCCTTCTTGACCTTCTTGGCGAGCTTTTCGGCCTTGTCCTTGTCGACGGTGCGCTCGGCTTCCTCGATCAGCGAGAGCATGTCGCCCATGCCAAGGATCCGCGACGCCACCCGGTCAGGGTGGAACGGCTCCAGTGCGTCGACCTTCTCGCCCATGCCCATGAACTTGATCGGCTTGCCGGTAATGTGGCGCACCGACAGCGCCGCCCCGCCCCGGGCATCGCCGTCGGCCTTGGTCAGCACCACGCCGGAAAGCGGCAGCGCCTCGTGGAAGGCCTTGGCGGTGTTCACCGCGTCCTGGCCGGTCATGGCGTCGACCACGAACAGGGTTTCGTCCGGTGTCACCGCCTGGTGCAGCGCCCGGATCTCTTCCATCATCGCTTCATCGACGGCCAGCCGGCCGGCGGTGTCGATCAGCACGACGTCGTGGAACTGGATTTTGGCGTGGTGCATCGCCGCCTTGACGATATCCACCGGCTTTTGCCCGGAGTCCGAAGGGAAGAAGTCCACCTCAACTTCCTTCGCTAGCGTCTCCAGCTGGTCGATGGCGGCGGGCCGGTAAACGTCGGCGGACACCACCAGCACCTTTTTCTTTTCGCGCTCGCGCAGAAAGCGCGCCAGCTTGGCCACCGAGGTGGTTTTACCCGCGCCCTGGAGGCCGGCCATCAGCACCGAGGCCGGCTGGCCCTTGAGCACCAGGCTCTCGTTGGCCTCGCCCATGATCGCTTCCAGCTCCTGCTGGACGATCTTGACGAACTGCTGGCCCGGCGAGAGGCTTTTCGACACTTCCTGGCCCACCGCCCGCTCGCGCACGCGGTCGACAAAGGCCTTGACTACCGGCAGGGCGACGTCGGCCTCCAGCAGCGCGCGGCGCACCTCGCGCAGGGTATCCTTGATGTTATCGTCGGTCAGGCGCGCCTGACCCTTGATCGACTTCAGCGTCTGCGATAGACGGTCGCTAAGATTTTCAAACATGGGCGTTAGTCCCCCTTTTGGTCACCAGACGCAAGCGCCCTGGACAAGATGGCGGCCATTATACGCGCTGGCGCCGCGAGTCTCCATCCGCCACCGCTGTGCGAGACTGCAAGGATTCGTTATAGTAGGCGATCAGTTACCGTAAGCTGGCGGCATACCTCTATGATTGCCCGCGCGGCGCAGCGGTTGTCCCTTTCGTTCCCACTACACTGCGCCACCGAGCGCACGGATGGCATCATGCAGGCGCTGCCTTTCGCCACGATTGCTCTTGTTCTCTATCTCGCTGCCGCCATTTGGCAGGGCATGACGCTTCTGCGTCGGGTGCCCCCGCGCCAGGGCATTGTCCGCCTGCTGGCCGTGGTGGCGCTGCTTTTGCACATCCCCGCGATTATCGAACTGCTGAGCCGCACGCCCGGCTTTCTGCCCGGCTTTACCACCAGCGTGGCGCTGTTCATGGCGGTGGCCGCCAACGTGGTGCTGGTCGCCAGCCTGTTCAAGCCGGTGCTCAACGCCGGCATTGCGCTTTTTCCGCTGGCCGGGGTGGCGCTGGTGCTCGCCGCGGGGCTGCCAAGCCACGGCATTCAGGGCGACATTACGTCGGGCATCCTGCTGCACATCGTCACCTCGACGCTAGCCTTTGCCGTGCTTGCCATCGCCGCGGCCCAGGCGGTGCTGGTGGGGCTGCAGAACCAGGCGCTGCGCCATCACCATATCCGCGGCATCGTCCAGTCGCTGCCGCCGCTAACCACCATGGAGCGGGTGCTGTTTGAGCTGATCTGGGCCGGCATGGTGCTGCTCAGCATCTCCATCGTCAGCGGCCTGATCTTCATCGACAACATGTTTGCCCAGCACCTGGTGCACAAGACCGTGCTTTCCTTTGTCGCCTGGGGCGTGCTGGCGGTGCTGCTGACCGGCCGCTATCGCTTCGGCTGGCGGGGCATGCGGGCGGTGAAGTGGACGCTCTGGGGCTGCGGCTTTTTGCTGCTCGCCTACTTCGGCAGCAAGTTCGTCCTTGAAATCCTGCTCACCCCCTGAGCCGCTGACTCCCGCCTTGATACCTTGCTTGACACCCCGCAGCGGGGCTTTTAACAATCAAGCTTGAAACGCGACCCTGAAACGGCGACAGAGGAACCTTCCACTTGAACGACGACTTCCCTCTGGGGTTACTGTTCGGCCTGCTGGCGCTGCTGATCCTGCTATCGGCGTTTTTCTCAAGCTCCGAAACCGGCATGATGTCGATCAACCGCTACCGCCTGAGCCACCACGCCAGCGCCGGCGATAGCCGCGCCCGTCGCGTTGTTCGCCTGCTCGCGCGCCCGGACCGGCTGATCGGCATGATCCTGATCGGCAACAACTTCATCAACAACCTGGCGGCCTCCATCGCCACCATCATCGCCATCCATTTTTTCGGCGAAGTCTCGGGGCCGGCCATAGCCACCGCGCTTCTGACCATTGCCATCCTGATTTTTTCCGAGGTCACGCCCAAGACCTACGCCGCGATCCGCCCCGAGCGCATTGCCTATCCGGCGTCTTACGTACTCGAGCCGCTGCTCAAGCTGCTCTACCCGCTGGTGTGGCTGGTCAACATGATTTCCAACGGCCTTTTGCGACTGGTCGGCGTCAAGCGCGTGGACGGCGGCGGCGACAGTCTCACCCAGGAGGAGCTGCGCACCGTGGTCCACGAAGCCGGCACGCTGATTCCCTACCGCCACCAGGCGATGCTGCTGTCGATTCTCGATCTGGAAAACGTCACCGTGAACGACATCATGGTGCCCCGCCACGAGGTCATCGGTATCGATCTTGATCACAGCCTCAAGGCCATCCTGACCCAGATCCGCACCAGCCAGCACACCCGCCTGCCGGTCTACAAGGGCGACATCAACAACATCATCGGCATGCTGCACCTGCGCAACGCCGCGCGCTTTCTATCGCGCGCCGAAATCACCAAGGCGGCGATTGTCCAGGAGGCGCGGGAGCCCTACTTCATTCCCGAGTCCACTCCGCTGCATACCCAGATGCTCAATTTCCAGCAGCAAAAGCGCCGCATCGGCATCGTGGTGGACGAGTACGGCGACGTGAAGGGGCTGGCGACGCTTGAGGATATTCTCGAAGAGATCGTGGGGGAGTTCACCACCGACGTGTCCGAGGCCCGGGAGATCTACCCCCAGGACGACGGCAGCCACATCATCGAAGGCACCGCCAACATCCGCGAGGTCAACAAGGCGCTGGGCTGGGATCTGCCCACCAACGGCCCCAAGACGCTCAACGGGCTGATCCTTGAGCACCTGGAGTCGTTTCCCCAGGGCCCAGCCAGCCTGCAGATTGGCAGCGTGCGGCTGGAAATCATCGACATCCGCGGCAACCTGATCACCGCGGCGCGCTGCTGGCAGCCGGCGCGGCGCTAGTCGACCCCGCCGCGGCGGATCTCCTCGTCGGCGCCGGCCTTGAGCACGCGCACCCGGGCTTCAAAATAGCGGCACAGCGCCTCGTTCTGCACCGCCTGAGGATCAACCGGCTCGCCAAAATGCAGGCTGACCCGAGCGCGAAAGCGCCCGGGGGGGTGGCTCAGCGCCGGCCCGCCGCAGTGCGACGTCCAGGAGCCCCAGAGGCCGGCAAGCCCTGCCGGGATCACCGGCACCGTATTGCGCGCCAGAATCGTCTCCAGCCCGCGGCGAAACGTCTGCACCTCGCCGTCGGTGGTCAGCTTCCCCTCGGGAAACACCATGACCACTTCGCCGTTGGCGAGCGCCTCGCTGATGTCGTCCAGCGCCCGGCGCAAGGAGCCGGGGTTGCGCCGCTCGGACTCGATGGGAATCGCCCCCACCAGCAGGAACAGCCACTTGAGCCAGGGCGAGTCGTAGATTGGCTGATCCATGACAAAGCGCAGCGGGCGCGAGCAGGCGCCGCCCAGCACCAGCGCGTCCATGTAGCTTACGTGGTTGCACACCAGAAGCGCCGCCCCTTGGCGGGGCACGTGCCGGCGGCCGCGCACCGTCAGCCGATAGCAAAGCCGCACCAGCGCCAGGATCACGTAGCGGATGAGTCGGCGCACCACCAGGCGCTGTCTTCGCGGCCTGGGTGTCACTCGGCCGGCCCCCGATCGCGCAGCCCGGCCAGTACCGTGGTCAGCAGCTGGTCCAGCAGCTCGTCGATCTTGAGCTGCTCGCCCTGCCAGTAGCCCAGCCGCTCGTTGAGCCCGAGCTGCACCAGGCCGTGGACGCTGCCCCACAGCATGCGCCCCAGCTGGCGCGCCTCGAGCTCGCCAAGCGCCGGCTGGAAGTTGCGCAGGCAGGTTTCCACCTCGACGAACAGCGCCTCAATCAGCCCGCTCTGGCGCTGGTCGAGCTCGCCGCCGTCGGCCAGCGGATAGTCAAACAGCAGCTGCCAGCGGAAGCAGTCCTCGGCGGAAAACTGCCAGTAGGCATGGGCCAGCGAGCGCAGCCAGGGCTCCGGCGCGTCGGTTTTGAGGTTGCTGATGATATATTGCAGCCGCGACAGGGTTTCGACGTTGACGTACTGCAAGAGGTTGTGAAAACTGCCGTACAGCTTGAGCAGCGTACTCGGCGCGCAGCCGACTTCCCGGGCAATGGCACGCAGCGACAAATCGTGAACCGGCCGGGAGGCTAACCAGCTATCGCAGACCGCCATCACCTGCGCATGGAGGGTATCGGGCGCATGCTGTCTTGGACGGGCCATGGCAATCTCATCGGGTTGGCGTAAGGGCGTTGGCGACAACGGCGAAACCGGCACGTTGATCCGTGCTCTGGCGTTTGCGCTTTAACACGGACGAACGAGGGCTTAGGATACCCCAGATCGAACAGCGTTTTCGAGTCGCTTTACCGCCTAACCGCGTGCTGTCATCGGCACCGGCGCCATCCACTACCGCTGAGGCGCACATGACCGGACGCCTTTATGTTCCCCCGCTGGACCTGCCTCGGCTGCTGCCCGACCTGGCCGCCGCCGACACGCTGACGACTTCGCCCAACCTGGCCCCGCGCCGGGCGGTCTCGGCCGTGCGCCAGGAGCAGGGCGAAAATCGCCTGTCGCCGCTGTTCTGGGGGCTGACGCCCCCCTGGCTCGAGGTGCTCGACCACGCGCCCCACTGCGCCCGGGCCGAGTCGCTTGAGTCCCGCGCCATGTTCCGCGATGCCTTTCACGCCCGGCGCTGCCTGATCCCCGCGGGCGGCGTTTACGTGTGGAAGCCAAGCCCTCGGGGCAAGCAGCCGTATATGATCACCCAGGTCAGCCGCGCGCCGCTGCTGCTCGCCGGGCTGTGGTGTCGCTACCACACCACGCTCACCGCGTTCAACGACTCCGCGGCGCTGATCACCGTGCCCGCCAGCCCCTGGCTTGCTCCGCTGAGCGACCGCCTGCCGGCGGTGATCGACCCGGCCGACGCCGGATGCTGGCTGAACCCGGATACGCCTGTTGAGCAGGTAAAAACCTTGCTGACCCCGGCCCCGCTGGAACTATTGGGCGCTTTCCCGGTATCAAGGCAGGTCAATAACCCCGCTAACCAGTCTCCGAGCTGCGCCCATCCCGTCGGCCCGATGCTGACCTGGCAACCCTGATTACAGGAGACACGATGCTGTCACGCTTTTGTTTTCTTCCCCCCTCTCTAACGCGATCATTGACGCGCCGCGCCCCGCTGGCGCTGGGCGCTGTGCTCGTTGTCGGTACCGCCGGGCTGCCTGCCAAGGCCGACTCGTCGTCGCCGGACTCGCGCATTGCCGAGGTCCAGGCGCCGATCACCAGCCCCTTTGACAGCCGCGACTACCGCGTACTCACGCTGGAAAACGGCCTGACCGCCCTGCTGGTCAGCGACCCCGAGGCCGACAAGGCCGCCGCCTCGATGAACGTAAGCGTAGGCAGCGCCCAGGACCCCGACGACCTCCAGGGCCTGGCCCACCTGCTCGAGCACATGCTGTTTCTGGGAACCGAGCCCTACCCCGAGCCCGAGGCCTACCAGACCTATATCACCCGGCACGCCGGCGCGCACAACGCCTTTACCGCCCCCCAGGACACCAACTACTTCTTCGACATCGAGCCCTCTGCCCTGCCCGGGGCGCTTGACCGCTTCAGCGCCTTTTTTCTTTCGCCGCTGTTCAACGCCGACAAGCTCTCAAGCGAGCGCAGCGTGGTGGATTCCGAATACCAGGCGCGCCGGCGCAACGAAAGCCGGCGGGAAAACGACGTGCTCAACCAGGTGCTCAACCCTGATCATCCCGGCACGCAGTTCTCCGTGGGCAGCGTCGAGACCCTGGCCGATCGGCCGGCAGGCGAGCCGTCGCTGCGCGAGCGGGTCATCGACTTCTATCGCGGCTACTACGACGCCAACGTGATGCACCTAGCCGTAGTCGCGCCCCAGCCGCTGGACGAGCTTGAACAGATGGTCATCGACCGCTTTGCCGCCATTGCCGACCACGAGCTCGAAAGTCCGACCATCGACGAGCCGCTGATCGACAAGGACTCGCTTCCCGTCTATCTGGAGCGCCAGACGCTGACCGACAATCGCCAGCTGCGCTTTCTCTTCCCGGTGCCCGACCCGCTGGAGGAATACGCCCACAAGCCCGCCCAGCTGCTGGCCCACCTGCTGGGCGATGAGGGCGAAGGCAGCGTGCTGGCCGCGCTGCGCGACGCCGGGCTTGCCGACGGCCTGTCGGCCGGCGTGGGCCGCCGCGACGGCAAGGACGCGCTGTTCACCGTCAGCATAAGCCTCACCCCCGACGGCGCCGAGCGGCTGGACGACGTTCAGGCGACGCTCTTTGCCGCGATCGACAACGTCGCCGCCGAAGGGCTGGAAGCATGGCGCTACGACGAGCAGGCCGCCCTCGAGCAGCAGTCGTTCCGCTTCCAGCAGCACGGCTCGCCCCAGCATGAAGCCTCCGAGCTTGCCATGCGCCTGTCGCGCTACCCGGTCAAGGACGTGCAGTACGCGCCCTACCGCATGGACGGCTTTGACGCCGAGCGCGCCCGCACTTACCTGGACGCGCTGACCCCGGACCGCATGATCCGCGTGTACTCCGGCCCCGAGGTCGAAAGCGAGCGCGTCTCGCCCTGGTTCGATACCCAGTGGCAACAAACCCCGGCCGCCGAGGGCGGTACCGCGTTACAGGGGCTGGCGCTGCCTGAGCCCAACCCTTTCATCGCCAAGGATCTGACCCTGCAAAGCGGCCACGATGACGCCCCGAGCATTGTGGAAGACACCCCCCGCTTCACCGCCTGGCACCAGCAGGTCGAACGGTTCGATACGCCCAAGGTGGAATGGCGCGTTAGTCTGCAGCACCCAAGCGTGCGGCGCTCCGCCGAGGAAGCCGTGCTCGACCGCCTGCTGGCCGGCTGGCTCAACGATAGCCTGAACGAGGCGCTCTACCCCGCGCGGCTCGCCGGGCAGTCGTTCAGCGCCTACGCCCACGCCCGGGGCATGACGCTCGCCTTTTCCGGCTGGCGCGACGGCCAGGCGCCGCTGATCACCCGGGTGATCGAGCAGATACAGCGCGGCGATATTACCCCGGGTAGCTTTGAGCGCGTGCAGCATCGGCTCGAGCGCCAGTGGCGCAATGCCCCGGACTCGGCGCTGTTTGGCCAGGCGCGGCGCACCCTGAACCAGGCGCTGCTGGCCCCGCAGTGGTCCGTAGAGGAGCTGCTTGCCGCCAGCCAGCGCCTTGAGCGCCACCATCTGGAAGACTTCCGCCAGCGCTTTCTCGGCGAGCTTTACGTTGACGCCATGGCGGTGGGCAACCTCGACGCCGATCAGGCCCGGGAACAGGCCCAAAGCATCAAAAAGCAGCTGAATCCGCGCCTGACCCGCGAGGCCATTCCCGCGCTTGAGCCGCTGGCCGTCAGCGCCGACGACGGCGTACTGCGCCCCCACAGCACCCGAGACGAAGCGCTGGTGCTGCGCTACCTCCAGGGCGACAACGCTACCCCGCGCCAGCAGGCTGCCGTCAGCGTGCTGGCCCAGTGGCTGCAGACGCCGTTTTATCAGCAGCTGCGCACCCAGGAGCAGCTGGGCTACATCGTCAACGCCGGCTACTACCCGCTGCTGGATGCCCCGGGCCTGGCCCTGGTGGTGCAGTCCCCGGGCAGCGACAGCGCCACCGTTGCCGAGCGCATGGGCACCTTTATGGCCGACGTGGACGAACGCCTGAAGTCCCTGGACGATGAGGCCCTTGCCCCCTACCGCCAGGCGGTGCACAGCAAACTCAGCGAGCGCGCCACCGGCCTTGGCCAGCTGGCCGACCGCTACTGGCAGGCCACCGCCCTTGAAGACGTCCGCTTTGACCGCCGCGAGCGCCGCGCCGAGGAGGCGCTTGAGGTAAGCGTCGAGGAGCTGCGCAACCTCTGGGCCAAGCTGCAAAAGCGCCGCCTGGACATCCGCTTTGACCCGGGCGACGAGCCCAGCGACGTCGGCGCCTACCGCGACGAGCTGAAGACGTTTACCGCTGACGACTAATCGCTTAGCGCTATAGAATTGGGTAGGGGCCGGGGTTACCCCCGGCGCCCTCCCACACCACCGTACGTACCGTTCGGTATACGGCGGTTCATGAAGAACGGCTAAGCCCTCTTACCGTATCGAGTACCGAGATCAGGCCTTGCCGGTCGAACCACATGCGTGGCAGGGCCTGATTCATGTGCGAGGCGCCGGCATTCCACCAGGGACCTCGTCCATTCCCCGCTGACTTCCAGGCACGTTGGCTACCCAGACCCAGCGCCAGAAGCTTGCGGCGCCGAGTTTTCGGACGTTTCCATTGCCGCCAGATCACGCAACGCAGTCGGCGACGTATCCAGCGCTTCCAAGGGGCGCTTCACGTCGACGAGACTGAAGTAGCTGGCCCAGCCCTGCAGGACGGGAGCCAGCTCTTGGGTGATACGCCGAATGTTGCGCCCCCTGCCGCGCTTGAGGATATCGCGGACACGCTGCATCAAGCGCTGCATGCTGGCCTTGGCGATGGTCAACTTCGGCAGCCTGTACCGAGTCAGCGTATAGCCCAGATACCCCCGGTTCCACGGCCGGTCCACCGCGCTCTTGTCGTGATTGACCGTCAGCCGGAGCGAATTCTCGAGAAAATCACTCAGGCTGGCCATCAGCAGGTCGTGATTCACTCGGTCGAAGAAGGCTTTCAGGTCGAGGTCGACCACCCAACGGTGGCCGGCGGTGACGTGAGCCTTCATGGCCGAGGCGGCCTGCTGGATCAGCCGGTCGCTGACCGTGGGGATGCCGAGCTGTCGCGCCCCGCCCTTGGGCTTGGGGATCTCGACGGCTCGAACTGGACTGGGGTGGTACTCTCCGGCCAGCAGCCGCTCGCGCAGCGTCGGCCAGTATTGCTTCAGGTGATCGGCCAGCTGGTCCACCGGCATGCCATCGGTACCCGGTGCCCCCTTGTTGGCGACCACCCGACGGCAAGCCTGCTGCATGTTGTCGGTGGCGACCACCGCTTCCATGAGCGAGGCGGGCTCCGCGTTCGTCCACGATGACGACGCCGGGACCGTCTCGACGCCCACCGGCTGGAGCTCGGAGTACTGCCCCTGCCCCTCTGGGTGGGTGACGGTATTAGCGCCAGTTGCTGTCTTCATGATCGGTCCTCGAGACGTCATCGCCTACTCGCGGTTCTTCATGTTCGGCCCTTGGTGCCGCGGTCAACCGGCACGTACTATGGCCTCTGCTGACGTCTGGCGGTCCATCCCGTCGCCTTTCGACGCCGGTAGCACCGTGGCAGACCGCCAGACCTCCCAGGGTAAGACGCGCGACCTTCCTCCCATCTACCCGCCGCATTTACCTCCACACCTTCCGGATGGCTATTGGGCTTCGAGTCTCATTGCCCTCTCGCCCAGATGTGGCTGCCTCATATGCGATTCCTGTTCGTCGGGCCGGGAGTTTGCCTTCAGCTTCCTTCAGATTCCGCCTCGCGGCGGACACCCTTGCTGTTCGGCTAGCGGTTCCCGCTATCAGGGTCCGCAGGGGACTTTCACCCCCAAGTCATCCCGAGGCACCACCCTCGGGAACAGCACCTATCGGTGCTACGCGCCATGCCTGGCGCACAACGCAAAAGGCCGCTACCTCCGGGTAGCGGCCTTTTTTATTCCAACTCTGTTTATCCATGCCCTTGATACGCTATGGCGAGCACTTACTCTCTTGCGTCATTGCGTATAGGGACTCCTCCCCGGTTGCAAGCCTCGAAAGCCTGAAAAACACAGCCGATGCGTGCGTATAGTCGGTCTTTATACGGGGTCGCTATCCCCTGACCCTGATGAACGTCGCGCACCTTCTCTCCTCAACGAGCATTAGGCCTTTCAGCCATCGCAATGATCAGGTTTTGAGAAGGTCGGTCTGACCTGTTTTTCATCCCTCGTGGCTCGGCAACAAGGTGATGGCACTAGCGTGCCAGCATCCCCTGTACTGGTGGCCAACCGGCCATCAGCACTGGAATTCGGTGTCTACATCATCCGCCCGGTACGTCGTGTTGCCGTGCAGCAGCGCCCAGGCCACTCGCACGGTTTTGTTGGCCAGGGCAACGGCCGCCTTGTTCTTGCCCACGCGGTCGACCAGCGCTCTCAGCCAGTGGCTTTTGCTGTCCTGCTTGTCGCCCAGCCGCTGGATTACCGAATGCGCCCCGCGGATCAGCGCGGCCTTGAGGGAGATCTGGCCGGTTCGGCCTATCCCCGTCATGGCCACCTTGCCGCCGCTGCTGAACTGGCGCGGTGTCAGGCCCAGGTAGGCCGACGCCTGTCGTCCTTTGCTGAACGCCTTGCCGTTACCCAGGGCGCTGTAGAGCTGGGTGGCAACGACGGGGCCGACGCCTTCCACGGCCTGCAGCCGCTGACACGCCGGAATGGCGCGGCTCAGCTGCTCCATTTGCTTGTCCAGGCGGTGAATGCGCTCATTTTGATGGTCCAGCTCGGCCATTTGGTCGGCCAGCAGCTCGCGTATCGTGAACGTCAGTTCGTTCTCCGCGTCCTCCAGCACACGCCACAGGGTCCGCTTCAGGGCCGCCTGACCGCGCCCGGAGACAATGCCGTATTCCTGCAGCAGGCCATGTACCTGGTTGATCAGCTGGGTGCGCTGTTTGATGTAACGATCTCGGATGCGATGCAGGCTCTGCAGGTCCTGCTGCTCCAGGTTTTTCTGAGGCACAAAACGCATGTGGGGTCGCAACCCGGCCTCCACGATCGCCAGCGCATCGTTGGCATCGGTCTTATGCCCCTTGCGAAACGGGGTGACAAACTGCGGTGCAATAAGCCGTACCTCATGCCCCATGGCCTGGAACTGCCGCGACCAGTGATGCGAGCCGCCGCAGGCCTCCATGAAGACGCGACAGCTTGGCTGACGCCGCAGGTAATCCAGCAGCTCCGCGCGCTTCAGCACTTTGTTGGTACGAACGCGTTGTTGACGGGTATTCACGATGCACACCTGAAACGCCTGCTTTGCCAAATCAATGCCAATCGCCGTATGCTGGTTCATGACTCTTCCCCCTCTTTTGGTGGTCTCAACGCCATTCTGCCCGATGAGGCATCGGAGTGGGGAGGAGTCCCTTTCATTGAGCGCAGCGAAGCAATCTCGGGGTTTCCTGTTGCCGGCAGAGTAAGGAGATCGCCGCGCGAAGTTTATGCCCGCTTTCCGGGTACTTGCGATGACTCGATTTCAGGTGCGGCAGCTGGTTCAGGCAACCCTGCGGTCTGCATCGCCCGGCACAGCCGGCCTCCTACGAAAACCTGCTGTAGAGCCTGCCTGGTTTTGCTTACCCCTCAAACGCCTGGGCGGGCAGCATGGCTTCCACAAACATCACCAGCTCTTCGAGGATCTGCCGGGCGCGGTCATCCAGCGGCTGCTGGTTGTACTGCTCGATCTCCCGGGCAAAATCCTTGAGGGTAAAGCCGGCAAGCGCCGGGTCGTTCAAACGTTCCCAACGGAACGCTTCCCACTGGGCAAGCTCTTCGCCTTCCAGGGTTTCCGGGTAGCTGCGCGCCCGGTAGCGAAACACCATCTCCTCAAGCCGCGAGTCCTGAAAGGCAAAGCGCTCGCCCACCAGGTCCCAGGCCGGGGTCTGGCGCACGCGCTCCATTTGCTGGCGGTCGGACTTGGAGAAAAAGCCCCCGGAATACAGCATCAGATCCGGATCCTGCACCTCGTCAGCGTAGGGCGCGTTAAACACCTCGGCTGCCTTGGCGGCAACGCCGGAGGCCTCGTACAGCGTCTTCCAGTGGCGGCGACAGAGGGGCAGGTCGATCCCCAGCCGCGCGACGATATCGCCGTACTCGCCCTTTTTCGGCCCGTCGATATCCTTCAAAAAGCTCGCCGGGAACAGCACCGGGCAGCGGTTGATATGAATCACCTTGAGCGGAATGCGCGTTTCCCCCTCGCTCAGGTCCGCCTGGCTGACAAACACCCGCTCGCGGATCTGCTCGGCGGAAAGCTCGAGCATGGCGGTCGGCTCAACGCTCAGATCGTAGACGATAACGCCGTTGGGGTTGGTGGGATGCTCGGCCAGCGGCATCACCAGCGCGCTGCAGCCGCGGCTGGCCGGGTAGCGCCTCGAGATGTGTAAAAGCGGCTTGGCACCGGGCAAATCCAGCTCCCGGGATACGGCCCGCTTGCCGCGCCGGGCCAGCAGGTAGTCAAACAGGCCGGCGTTTTTCTCGCGCATCAGCCGCGCCAGCGCAATGGTCGCGCGCACGTCGGCAAGGGCGTCGTGGGCGCCGGCGTGCTCGATGCCGTTGGCCGCGGTCAGGTCTTCAAGCTTGAAGCTGGGCGCGCCGTCGTCGCGCAGCGGCCACTCGATGCCGTCGGGGCGCAGCGCGTAAAACGCCCGCACCACGTCGATCAGGTCCCAGCGCGAGTTGCCGTTCTGCCACTCCCGGGCGTAGGGGTCGATCAGGTTGCGGTAAAACAGCTGGCGGGTGATTTCGTCGTCGAAGCGCAGGCTGTTATAGCCCAACGCGCAGGTGCCGGCCTCGCTCATATGGCGCAGCACCTCGCCGGCAAACTCGGCTTCCGGCAGGCCGTGACGGCGCGCCTTTTGCGGCGTAATGCCGGTAATCAGGCACGCCACGGGGTGCGGCAGGTCGTCATCGGCGGGCTTGCAGTAAAGCTCCACCGGCTCGCCGATTTCGTTGAGCGCGGCATCCGTGCGGATGGCCGCAAACTGGGCCGGCCGATCCCTGCGCGTATCGGCACCAAAAGTCTCGTAGTCGTGCCAGAGAAAACTGGCCGGGGCGGCAGTGGATGGCGCCATGAAAAATCAGTCTCCCCCTCAGGTTTTGGGCAGGGTCACGTTAAGCTCCAGCACCGAGCAGCTGTCCTCGCTGTCCATGGAAATCTGCACGGCATCGTCGTCGATATCGACGTAGCGGCGGATGACTTCGACCAGCTCGCGCTCCAGCTTGGGCATATAGTCCGGCTGGCCACGCTGATTACGCTGGTGGGCCACGATGATTTGCAGGCGCTCTTTTGCCACCGGCGCCGACTTTTTACGCTCGCGCTTTAAAAACTCCAGCAGTTTCACCGGCGACCTCCTCCGAACATGCGGTTTAGCAGGCCCTTCTTCTGGGCTTCATGGAAACGTAGCGGGATATCTTCACCCAGCAGACGCGACACGGTATCAGTGTAAGACAGGCCGGCATCGCTGGACGAATCGTGGGTGACCGGCACGCCCTGATTGGACGCCCGCAGCACCGCTTCGGACTCGGGAATAAGCCCCAGCAGGTCAATCGCCAGAATTTCGCGGATATCGTCAAGGGTCAGCATGTCGCCGCTGGTCACGCGGTTGGGGTTATAGCGAGTGATCAGCAAATGCTCCTTGACCGGATCTCCCCCCTGCTCGGCGCGCTGGGTCTTCGCCGCCAGCAGCCCCAGAATACGGTCAGAGTCGCGCACCGACGAGACCTCGGGGTTAGTCACCACGATAGCTTCGTCGGCATGATACATGGCCAGCTGGGCGCCGCTTTCGATCCCCGCGGGGGAGTCGCAGATAATGTAGTCGAACTGCTCCTTGAGCTTGTCGAACACCTCTTCGATACCTTCCCGGGTGAGCGCCTCCTTGTCGCGGGTTTGCGACGCCGGGAGGATAAACAGGTTTTCCACGCGCTTGTCGCGAATCAGCGCCTGATTGAGCCCTGCCTCGCCCTGGATGACGTTGACCAGGTCATAAACGACCCGACGCTCGCAGCCCATGATCAAGTCCAGATTGCGCAGGCCCACGTCAAAATCGATGACCACGGTTTTCTTGCCGCGCATCGCAAGCCCGGTAGAAATGGCGGCCGCGCTGGTGGTTTTGCCGACCCCTCCTTTGCCTGAGGTCACTACAATGATTTTGGCCAAGGTTACTGTCCTTTAGGTAACGCCCATCGCATACGCAGATGGCAACACATCGTCTGCCGCGCAGGCTGCTGCGCACGGCTCACACGACAAGCGCCTGCGCTATGCAAGGGGCTTGATCTCAAGTTGCTGATGATAAAAACGCACTTCGGCGGGCGCATCCAAAAGCTGCGGGTCAATGTCTTCCAGGCGCTTGTAATTGCCGGCAACGGACAACAGCTCCGCCTTCAGCTCGCGACAAAAAATGCCCGCTTCCAGATCGCCGTGAATGCCGGCCAGCGCCCGCCCGCGCAGGGCGCCGTACACATGAATATTGCCGGCGGCCAGCACTTCTGCCCCGGCGTTGACCGCCCCGATCACGACCAGATCGCCGTCGGCCGAGCTGACCTGCTGGCCGGAGCGCACCGTGCCGCGGTACAGCCGGGCCCCCACCACCGGCGCCATGTCCGGCGGCGGCTCGGCGGCCGCGGGCTCCACCGGTGCCTCGGCAGGCGCCTCGGTGGGGGCGGCTTCGGGGGTTTTCTCCACGCTGGTCAACCGCCGGGCGCGCTGCTCTTCGACCGGCGCAAACCAGCCAAGGCCCAGCGCCCAGGCCGACTGGCGTACCGGGTCAGCGCCGCCGCGTACGGCAACCGGCAACAGCTTGTGGTCCCGGCACACCGCGCAAATGCGCTCCAGGGCCAGATGCGGTTCATCCAGTTTTTCCACGCCAAGCACGACCGGTGTATGCTGAAAGAAAGCGGGCGACTGGTTACGCTTGCTTTCCAGCTGCTGGCGGATACGCTCGGGGTCGGCGCTGCCAAGCTCCATCACGGTCATGGGCAGCATGCCGCCTTTAAACGTAAAGGCCTCTTCGGCACCATCCACATTGAGGCTCATGGCCGAAACTCCATGTTGGGATCGGTAAAATAAACGGTAGCGCACCCGTCACATGCGCCGGACGGTGGGGCGATACTCCCCGCAACACCGACCATGCCACCGCCAAAGCTAAGCGACAGCGTGGGCAACTGCAACCACCAACTGCCAATGGCTTGTTTTTTTCACGTTCGGCCCTTTTTTATGCAGGATGAGACATGCAAGGACTGTTACGTCGCCTGTTTGCCCCTCGCTGGCAGCACCCTAGCTCCGACGTCCGCCGCCGGGCGCTCGAGCAACTCGACCCTAGCCGCCCCGAGGACCGCCGCGGGCTTGAAACCCTGACCCGGGACAGCCACGCCGACATCCGCCTGGCGGCGCTGTGCGCCCTGGACGACCTCCCGGGCCTGGCGCACGCCTTTGCCGAGCGGTCCGACGATGACGCCTGGCGGGAAGCGCTAATCGCGCGGCTGTGCGGCCGCGAGGGCCAAAGCCCGCTTGCCGAACGCCAGCGCCAGCTGGAACAGCTTGACGATGCCCGGCTACTGCGCGACGTCGCCTTTCAAGGGGACAATCTCGATTTACGCCTGGCCGCCCTTGCCCGCCTCGACGACGAAAGCGATCTGATTGACCAGGCCTGCCACAACCGGGTGGCCACGGTTCGCCACCGAGCGGCGCAGCGCGTATCGAGCGAAGCCGGGCTCAAGCGGCTGATGAAAGAGTCGCGCCGGGACCGCCAGGTGGCCCAGCGGGCACGCGAGCACCTTAATCGCCTGAAGGCCGATGCTCAATGGGTGCGCGACCAACAGCAGCGCCGCGACGCCCTGCTTCAGCAGCTGGAAAGCCTCGCCCGCTCGGTGTGGGAGCCGCACTACCAGGCCCGCCTGCGCCACCTGCAAAAGGAGTGGGAGGCCCTTGCCCACCCGCCGGGCAGCGACGCCGAGGCGCGCTACCAGCACGCCGTTACGCGCGGCGAAAAAACGCTCCACGATCACGCCGCCGAAGAGCACGCCCGGGAACAGCATCAGCACCGTCAACGGTCCGCAGAAGACGAGCGCGAAACGCTTCTTGTGGCGTTTGAAAACAGCCTGGACGAGCTCTGCCAGGGCCAGGCACCGAGCGCCCAGAACTTCGATAGCCTGCGCGCCCAGCGCCGGCTCGCCGGCCAGCAGTGGCAGGCGCTCTCCGACATTCACCCGCCCGACGAACCCGCCCGCCAGCGCTACGCCCGGGCCATGAAGCGCTACGAGCGCTATAGCGCCGCCTGGCAGCGCTACCTCGACGCCGCCGACGGGCTTCAGAACGCGCTGGATAACGCCGATAGCGGGGCGCTTACCGAGCAAGCCGACGCCTGCCAGTGGCCGGATGAGCTGCCGCTGCCGCCGCTGCTTGCCCAGGCCCGGCGGCAGGCACAGCAACAGGACGCCCCCAGGACCGATGCCGAGCCGCACACCCTGGGCCAGGCGCTTAGCACCCTGGAGCAGCACCTCGAGCGCGGCGAATTCAACGAGGCCAGCCGCCTGCACCAGCAGCTCAAGCCCCGCGTTCAGGCGCTTCGCGGCCCCGACAGCGAATCGCTCCAGGCACGCCTGAGACAGCTCGGCGCAAGGCTTGCCGAGCTGCGCGACTGGCGCGGCTTTGTCGCCGGCCCCAAACGCGAGCAGCTGTGCACCAGCATTGAAACGCTGGCGGATAACGCCGACCTCACCGACACCGCGCTGGATCGCCGTCACCGCCAGCTGGTCAAGGAGTGGAAGGCCCTGGGCGACGCCGCCGCCACCCGGGAGATGTCGCACCGCTTCCGCGCCGCCTCGGACCGTATTCACCAGCGCCTCAAGCCCTGGCGCGAGAGCCTTGACCAGCAGCGCAGCGCCAACCTGGCCGCCCGGGAAGCGCTCTGCGAACAGCTGGAAATGCTGCTGGAACAGCCCGCCGACAACGCCGACCCCGACGCGCTGCGCCAGATCCGCGACCGCTCGCGCTATCAGTGGCGAGAATACTCCCCGGTCCCCCGCCAGCACTCTGAAGCCGTGGGCCGACGCTTCGGCCGTGCCCGCCACCGCCTGCAGGCGCTGATCGACCGGCGCGCCCGGGACATTGCCGCGCAGAAACGCGCCCTGGTAGAGCAGGCCCAGGCGCTTGAGCACGGCACAGAGCCGCTCGACGCGCGCATCGAACAGGCCAAGGCCCTGCAGCAGGAGTGGCGCCAGCTCGGCCGCGCGCCCAAGGGCGAAGAAAAGCCCCTGTGGCGCACCTTCCGCCGCGCCTGCGACCGTCTGTTCGCCGCGCGCGACGCGCACAGGACCGAGCGCGCCGAGCGCCAGCAGCAGCGCCTGGACGCCATGCAGGCGCTGCTTGACCGCATGGATGCCTGGCAGCCCCAGCACAGCACCGACGCGCCGACGCTGGAGGCTTTTTTACAGGAAGCCGAAGCGCTTGAGCCCCTGCCCCGGGGCCGGCGCAGCGACGGCATGCGAAAGCGTCTGACCGGCATCACTCGCGCCCGGCGCGAGCGGCTTGATCAGCTCGAAACCGATGCTGTCATTACCCGCTGGCAGCAAAGCGTCCCGCTGCTCAATGCCCATCTGGCGGCCGACCAGGCCGCGCTGGACGGCGACGCCGTCCGCGAAGTAGACGCCGCGCAGGCGCTCGACGCCCCGCTGTTCGAGCGCTTTACCGAGGCCCACCGCCAGCGCAACGCCAGCCGCCACCGGGCGGAGCGCTTTGACGCCCGCGCTCATGAATCTCAGCGCGATAGCCTCGCTCGCCTGCGCGTACACCTCTCGCTGCTGGCCACCGGCCAGGTGCGCCAAAGCGATGAGCCGCTGCGCCTGGCCATCCAGGTGGAGCGCCTCAACGAGGGGCTAGGGCTGGGTCACGAGCGCAGCACCGCCGACGAGCTGGGCAGCCTCCTCGCTGACCTGCTCGCCCTGGGCCCCATGCCGCGGGAGCTCTGGGGCGCCAACGTCAACGACTTCGACGCTCTGGTGCATCAGCTCTCCGGCGGCCAGGGCAACGAAGCGTCCGCTGAACATAAAGATGTTTGACATCTCACAAAAACCCACTATACTGTGCCCCACGTTGATGCGGGGTGGAGCAGTCTGGTAGCTCGTCGGGCTCATAACCCGAAGGTCATCGGTTCAAATCCGGTCCCCGCTACCAATATTTCGAGAGGCAGATCAGTAACTTACTGGTCTGCCTTTTTTGTGCTGGGTGAAAGAAAAACCGCCTGTGACATATATGTGACACCGGTGTGACCCAGCGCTCGTATTTTGCTTGGCAGCGGGATATTGGTTAGGGGCTTGACGCACTTATGAAGTATTTGGGCTATGGATCCTCCTCGGACAATGGTTCATACCATGGACCATTACACTTCGGGACTGAACACCTAACGCCGACAGCCGCAACTTCGTGCTGTGCCCGGGCAAGCAATATGACCGCTCGCCCTGCGGCACTGGAACCAGTGCCAAACTGGCCTGCCTAGCTGAAGATGGCAAACTGGCGCCTAGACAAAACTGGCGGCAAGCGAGCGTCACGGGCAGCCAGTTTGATGCGTATTACGAGCGGGAGGAGAACTCTGTGCGCCCCTACATCCGCGGGCAAGCTTATCTGAGCGCCGATACAACGCTCATCATCGATGAAAACGATCCTTTTGCCTGGGGAATAAACGCCTCGTGAGATACGCGCGGCGCTTACTGTTTACCGACGGCAAGGTAATGTCACGCTTGGCGCGACATCCCGAGTAGCACAATGCCAGCCATCACTATGCCGCCCCCGACAAGCTGGATGCTGGAAAGCGCCTGTCCCAGCACCAAAAACCCCAGCACCAGCGCAGCCACGGGCTCTGCGTTCATGGCCGGAGCGTTACGCGCGATATCGAGGCGCGGCAGGCAAATAAACAGCACCGAAAAGGCCACGCCGTAAAGCAAGGCCAGCGTGACGAGGCTCCACAAGCCCCGGGCTGATTCCGGCAGCGCCATGCCGCTCGGCACCAGCCCTAACCCGCCTGCCAGCACCATGACCAGCAGCACCGTGGCCATGGTTAACAAGCTTCGCAAGGTACTGCTGACTCCACCGAGCCGGTGCTCAGTGAGCCATAGCGCACCAGCATAAGCCGTCGCCGACCCCAACCCGAGCCCAACACCACTCAGCCAGCCGGGTCCCATGGCCTCCGAATTGGCGAGCCATGCCGGCACCTCAAGCACCACCACCAGCCCTGCCAGAATAATCGCCATGATCAGCGCCATTCGCCCGCTCGGCCTTGGTCCGCCCAGCGCCCAAGTCAGCACTCCCAGCTGGATAGGAAAAGTATTCATCAACAGCAGCGCCACAACGACGGGAATCCGCGCGACTGCCGAATACAGGAATAGGCTTTGTACCGCAATCAACAACCCTGCCAGCATCAGCCAGGGTCGACTCTGTGTCGGTAACACCAAGCTTTTGCGCTGCACGACCACAAGGGCGCCCAACACCATCACCGCGACAGCAGCGCGCACAAGGATCGCCAACAAGAGTCCCGTTCCATTATCGAAAGTGACCCGCGCTGCCACATGATTGCCGGCAAACATCGTCGCCACGCCCATCAACACCAGCAAAGCCAGCGGACGAGGAAAGAAACGCGGAGCTGCCGCAGCGGTAGAGAAGGAAGACATGAAACACTTCTATGTGGCAAATAGGCGAGACAATATTGGCGCCCTCAATGGGCAAGTGCAACATCCACCCATCCGGTATGATTTGGTCCCAATGAACAACCGACATGCAGGAGATGGCACGCGTCAGAAAAATTCTGATCAAAAAATAAAAAATGACGGCAGTTTCTTAAGTGTCGGGTCCCGCGTAATTAATCAGGCGGGACCCGACAGCATAACGAGTTCCATAACTCGTTGGACCTGGAACTTGAGACCGCCGTCTTTTCTGAAGCTTCCCTGCCCCCTGCCTGAGCGCATTTGTGATCCAGGTCAGGCAGGAACCCCCTTGCTATGGTAGGTTGGTTTGCAATATTAGCTACCATAATTTGAGATATTTCGGAGGCCATTATGTACCAGTCTATCCTGGTGCCCGTTGACGGCTCAGATCAGTCCCGCGCAGCGCTCGAAGTAGCTACCAAGCTTGTTGCTGCCGATGCAGGGGGCCTGTACGTGCTGAATACTCAGGAGGCGCCTCCCGCCGAGGATGGCATAGGCAAAGTAGTAGGGGTGCCCGCGCTCAATGCGGAGGAACTCGTGCAGCGGAAAGGGCTGGACGTCATCGAGCAGGTCTGCCAGCAGGTCGAGATCGATAGCCCCCAGGTGCAGCCCATCGTGCGTGCAGGCAAGCCGGCGCAGGTCATCCTGTCGGAAGCGAAGCGCCTGGGCGTTGAGGCCGTCGTGATGGGAAGCCGGGGTAATAGCAACATCAAAAGTCTGGTGGTAGGCAGCGTTTCCTACCGGGTGATGCATGTGGCGTCCTGCGCCGTGATTGTCGTTGGCTAGCCCGTGCGCTTTGACGGAAAGAGCCAAGCGCTAGGCGTATGGCCCCGGAAAGTAGAGAATAGAATCTTCATGAAAACTCTCGGGCTCATCCTGCCCGCATTCAAGAATAAAACCAACGGGCGTTTTGCCCTTCAGCGCCCGTTTCAAGCTGAAGCCCCTACGCCGGCTTACGCGCCAGCATGGTGGAAAATTGCAGCTGCGCGCCGTTGTGCATGGTGCCCAGAGCTTCGTTGTATTTGACCAGCTCCCAGCCGTCATAGGCCTCGCGTAGCTGGCCTTCCTGCAGGGTAAAGGGGAAAGGCATCGGGCAAGGGTGTTCCTGGGTACTCATGGCGCAGACGATGAGGTTGTAGCCGCCGGGCTGGGTGTGTGCCTGCATGTCGGCCAGCACCGCGGGAACGCTTGCCGGGTTGAGAAACATCAGCGTGACGGTACAGGCGATAAAGCCGTAATCGGCGTCAAGGGCAGCGGTGCTGATGTCGTATACCTGCGCCTTGACGTTGGTGATGCCTTCCGCATCAACCATTTGCTGCAGGCTACTGATCGCACCGGGGTTACTGTCCACCGCGGTAACGTCAAAGCCGAGCCCGCTCAGATATAGCGCGTTGCGTCCGCTGGAGCAGCCCATGTCCAGGGCATGGCAGGGCTCAATCACCTTGCACGCTTCTACCACTTCGCTGTGGGCAGGGTTCAAGCCGTAGCGGCTGTTCAAATCGGAGGTCATGGTGTCCACCTGGAGCTGTTGAAAAGGTGCACCTATATTACCACTTTGCTCGCAGGAGCAGGGTGCACTATCCGGGCATTTTCGCCAGTGTATTGCTTCAGGTCATCCAATCAGCTCCGCTATACAGAAAGCCGGAGAAAGTCATGATTGATGGCAGAGTCCACACCATCGGCCGGCTTTAACCCGACGCCCGTCTGCCCTATCATCCGATGTTTGTCACCGCCTTTAAGGTACGCGCCTTGGATTACGCCTCTCTCAGTCAGCTACGCCGCCTCCACCCTGCCTGGCGGCTTTTGCTGGCCGACCACGCTGCGCTGATCATCAGCTTTCTCGACGCGGCTTTTATCCAGCCCAATGCGCGCACCCTGGCCGAGGCCGGGCTGCGCTCGCAGCTGGAAGACCTGCTGTTTCAGCTGCGGGAAACCCACGGCGAGGCGGCCTTTCCGCGTAGCGCCGGTGACTACCTGAATGATTGGGCAGACAACGACAAGGGCTGGCTGCGCAAGTTTTACCCGCTGGGCAGCGACGAGGCCCACTTTGATCTGACCCCGGCCACGGAAAAGGCTCTCGGCTGGCTGGAAAGCCTCACCCAGCGCCAGTTTGTGGGCACCGAGTCGCGCCTGCGCACCGTGTTCGACCTGCTCCAGCAGATGATCGCCGGGACCGAGACCGACCAGCAGGCCCGGCTGGACGACCTGCACTCGCGCCGCGCGGCCATTGACCGTGAGATCGCCCGGGTGGAAGCCGGCGAAATCGCCATCATGGATGACACTGCCCAGCGCGAGCGCTTCCAACAGCTGAGCGGTACCGCCCGGGAGCTGCTGGCAGACTTTCGTCAAGTGGAACATAACTTCCGCCAGCTGGACCGCGAAGCCCGGGAGCAGATTACCGCCTGGGAGGGCAGCAAGGGCGAACTGCTGGAGCAGATATTCGGCGAGCGCGACGCCATTGCCGACACCGACCAGGGGCGGACCTTTCGCGCTTTCTGGGAGTTCCTGATGTCGCCTACGCGCCAGCAGGAGCTGTCTGAGGGCCTTGCTCGCGTCTTCGAGCTGGACGCGGTGCAAAGGCTCCGGCCGGATGCACGCTTCAAGCGGATTCACTTTGACTGGCTGGACGCCGGCGAGCAGACCCAGCGCACCGTGGCTCGTCTCTCCCGGCAGCTGCGGCGCTTTCTGGATGACCAGACCTACCTGGAAAACAAGCGTATCATGCAGCTGATCCAATCGCTGGAAGGCCGGGCGCTGGAGCTGCGCGAGACGCCGCCCGAGGCCACGCTGATGACCATGGAATCGCCCCAGGCCGGCATACACCTGGCCATGGAGCGACCGCTGTTTTCGCCGCCGCTAAAGCCGGTGATCGAGTCCGAGGTCGACGTCGGAGACGAGTCGGATGTGGATCCCGACGCCCTGTTCAATCAGCTGATCGTGGATCGCCAGCGCCTTGAAAGCCATATCCGCGATACCCTGCGCAATCGCCCCCAGGCCACGCTCGCCGACGTGATCCAGCGCCACCCCCTGCAGGTAGGGCTCGCCGAACTGGTTACCTATCTCAGCATCGCCAGCGAGGATAGCCATGCAAGCTTTGACGACAGCCGTCAGGATAGCATCCGCTGGATGGATGATACCGGCACCGGACGCCTGGCGCGAATTCAACGCGTCATCTTTACCCGTTAGGCCGGGTATTGGCGTTATCTTATCCTTACCTCCCCCTGCCGTGGAGACCCTGCTGACATGACCGCGCCCGAACCTCACGACACCGCTTCAGATAACGCGCTGTCCCTGGCCGTGATCAAGCTGCTCAAGGGAGTGGTCTACCGGGATGACGATCCCGACCTGTGGCAGCAGATCATGACGCTGCAGCCACGCATCCGCGATTACGTGGCCGTGCTGGGGCTCGCCTTCCAGCTGGACGAGGCGGAGGGCTACGCCTGGCTTGCCACCCGGGAGGACGATACCGGCACCGCGGCGCTGCCCCGGCTCATGAGCCGCCGCCAGCTTTCCTATCCGGTCAGCCTACTGATCGCCCTGCTGCGGCGCAAACTGGCCGAGGCGGATACCTCCGGCGGCGACGTCCGGGTCATTCTGGACCGCGAGGAGGTAGTCAGCCTGATGCGCACCTTCCTCCCCGAAAGCTCCAACGAGGCGCGCCTGGTCGACCGGATCGACAGCCACCTCAACAGGGTCGCCGAGCTGGGGTTTATCCGCCGCCTGCGCGACCAGCCGGATAAAATTGAAATCCGCCGGATCATCAAGGCCTACGTCGACGCCCAGTGGCTGAACGAATTCGACCAGCGCCTGGCGGACTATCAGCGCCACATCACGCCGGCAGGCGACCCGTCAGCGACACAAGAGGGCCAGGACTGATGCAGGAACAGCTGCTTGACATGGTGGAGAGCGACACCCGCGCCGGCTTTCGGCTGCAATACCTCGAGGTGCTCAACTGGGGGACTTTTGATTGCCGGGTCTGGCGGGTGGAGGCCAACGGCGACAACGGCCTGCTCACCGGCGATATCGGCTCCGGCAAGTCTACCCTGGTGGATGCCATGACGACGCTGCTGGTGCCCACCCAGCGCGTAGCCTACAACAAGGCCGCCGGGGCGCAGCACAGGGAGCGCTCGCTGCGCTCTTACGTTCAGGGCTACTACAAGTCCGAGCGCAGCGACAGCGGCCACACCGCCAAACCCGTCGCCCTGCGCGACCACAACAGCTATTCCGTGCTGCTCGCCGTATTCGGCAACGAAGGCTACGACCAGCAGGTCACCCTGGCCCAGGTCTTCTGGCACCGGGACAAGCACGGCCAGCCCGACCGCTTTTACCTGGTCGCCGAAGACGCCCTGACGATCCGCGAGCATCTGGCCCACTTCAACAACGACCTCGCCACGCTGCGCAAGCAGCTGCGCACCCGCCCGGGCGTTCAGCTGTTCGATAGTTTTCCGCCTTACGAGGCGACCTTCCGCCGGCTGTTCGGGCTGAAAAACAACCAGGCGCTGGAGCTGTTTCACCAGACCGTGTCGATGAAGTCCGTGGGCAACCTGACCGACTTTGTCCGCGAACACATGCTCGAAGCCTTCGATGTGCAGCCGCGCATTGACGGTTTGCTCCACCATTTTGACGACCTGAGCCGGGCCCATGCCGCCGTGCTCAAGGCCCGCCGCCAGATTGAGGCGCTGACGCCCCTGGTGGCCGACGGCGACCGGCACGCGCAAAGCGTTAGCCTGCGCCAGCGCTGGGAAAACAGCCGGGATGCGCTGAAAAGCTATTTTGCCTGGCATCGCCAGCAGCTGCTGAAAAAGCGTCTTGGCCATCTGGAAACCGAGCACGAGCGCCAGCGCCGTCGCCTGCAGCAGCAGGCCGACGCCCTGACCGAACAGCGCGGCCAGCGTGACCAGATCAAGGAAGCCATTGCCCAGCAGGGCGGCGACCGCCTGGAGCAGCTGGCTGCCGACATCCACCGGCAGGGCCAGGAACGCCAGCGGCGCCGGCAAAAAGCCGACGACTACGCGCGCCTTGCCGACGGCCTGGACATGACACGCCAGCCCGACCTGGACACCTTTACCCGCCAGCTGGGCACGCTCAACGCACGCAAGGACGAGCTTCAGGATCTGGCCGCCGAGCTGGACAACCGCCGCACGGAGCTTGAGGTATCGCGCCGAGCGTACGGCAAAGAGCACGAGGCGCTGGAAAACGAGCTGTCCTCCCTGCGCCAGCGCCGCTCCAATATTCATTCGCACCAGGTGGGGATTCGTGACGCCCTGTGCCAGGCCCTCGAGCTGGACGCCGACAATCTGCCCTTTGCCGGCGAGCTGCTTCGCGTGCGCGAGCAGGAAAGCGCCTGGGAAGGCGCGGCCGAGCGCGTGCTCCACGGCTTTGCGCTGTCGCTTTTGGTCGCCGACGAGCACTACGCCAGCGTCGCCCGCTGGGTCGAGTCCACCAACCTGCGCGGGCGGCTGGTCTACTTCCGGGTGCGCCGCCCCCAGGCGACCGCGCCGCCTGAGCGGCACGCCCGGTCGCTGATCGACAAGCTCGATATCCGCCCCGATTCGGCCTTTTTCCCCTGGCTTGAGCAGGAGCTGGCCCGCCGGTTCGACTACGCCTGCTGCGACGACCTGGAGCAGTTCCGCCGTGAGCCTCGGGCCCTCACCGCTTCCGGGCAGATCAAGTCCGGCCATCACCGCCACGAAAAGGACGACCGCCACCGCCTGGATGACCGCAGCCGCTTTGTCCTCGGCTGGAGCAACGAGCAGAAAATCGCCGCCCTGGAAAACCGCCAGGCCGAACAGGAAAAAGCCCTCGAAGCGTTGGCCACACAGCTGACCGAGATCGACACCCGCCGCCGTGAGCTGACCGCCCAGCGGGACGCCATCACCGCCCTGCTGCAGGTGCAAAGCTTCAGCGAGATTGACTGGCACACTCCGGCACAGCGCATCGCCGAGCTGACCCGGGAAAAGCAGGCGCTGGAGTCCGCCTCCAGCCAGCTGCAGATGCTGACCGAGCAGCTAACGGCGCTGGAAACGCATATCCGCGAAGAGGAAGACGCCGAGCGCCAGCTCAACCGCGAGCTGGGCCGCACCGAAGACAAGCAGCGCAATGCGCAGCAGGCGTTGGAAGAGGCCCAGGCGCTTTTAGAACGGGAGCCCGGACAGGCCGAGGCTCTCAAGGAACTGGATGCCCTGCGCCCCGAAGCGCTGGGCGAGCAGCAGCTGACGGTGGAGTCGTGCACCAACCGCGAGCAGGAGTTTCGCGAATGGCTGCAGCGAAAAATCGACAACGAAACCGGGCAGCTGGGACGTCTGGAAGCGCGCATTCTCAAGGCCATGAGTCGGTTTCAGCACGACTGGCCGCTGGATACCCAGGAGGTGGACGCAAGCCTCGACGCCGTGCCCGAATACCGCGCCATGCTGCACGCCTTGCAGGCCGACAACCTGCCCCGCTTCGAGCAGCGCTTCCAGGAGCTGCTGCAGGAAAACACCATCAACGAAATTGCCAGCTTTCAGGGCCAGCTGCACAAGGAACGCCAGCTGATTCGCGAGCGTATCGACCAGATCAACCGCTCGCTGGCCGATATCGAATACAACCCCGGGCGCTACATCCTGCTGGAAGCCCAGCCCAATACCGACGTGGACATCCGCGAGTTTCAGGAAAGCCTGAAGGCCTGTACCGAAAACACCACCCTGGGCGTTGAAGACGACCAGTACGACGAGCGCAAGTTTCTCCAGGTCAAGGCGATTATCGAACGCTTTCGCGGCCGCGAAGGCACGACCGAGCTGGACCAGCGTTGGACCCGCAAGGTAACCGACGTGCGCCAGTGGTTCACCTTTGCCGCCTCCGAACGCTACCGTGAGGACGGCAGCGAGTACGAGCACTACACCGACTCCGGGGGTAAATCCGGCGGGCAGAAAGAAAAGCTGGCCTATACCGTGCTTGCCGCCAGCCTGGTCTACCAGTTCGGGCTGGAGTGGGGAGAAGTGCGCTCGCGCAGCTTCCGTTTCGTGATGATCGATGAAGCCTTTGGCCGCGGCTCCGACGAGTCGGCCCGCTTCGGCCTGGAGCTGTTCCGCCAGCTCAACCTGCAGCTGCTGATCGTCACGCCGCTGCAAAAAATTCACATCATTGAGCCCTACGTCTCCCACGTCAGCTTTGTGGCCAACCCCGAAGGCCGGGAGTCGCTGCTGCGTAACCTCACCATCGAGGCCTTTCGCGAAGAGCGCGCGGCAAGGGAAGAAGGCAGGCCCCACTCATGAGTCAACCCCGCTGGACCCGCTTATCCGATATACGCCGGCAGCTGGAAAGGCGCTGGCAAAAAGGCGATCTGCTGCGCGCCGGCGAGCAGCCGGACGATACCTTTCCGCTTCGCCTGGTGCTGAACAAGCCCACGGCGGGCGGGCTGCTGGAGCACTTCCACGACGCCCGGCGCTGGGCCACGCACTGGCAAAACGCTGCCGGCCAGGACCTGGTGCCGGAATGGCGCACCGTCAACCACCGCCAGCTGGGGCGTAATACGCTGCCGGTGGCCGTGGTCATCCCCACGCTTGACGCCGCCCTGCGCCAGATCGGCCGGCGGGACGACGCTCGCCGATATCAAACGCTCGCCGCCGATATCATCCGGCGTTTTCCGCTGCTTGCCCACTGGTGCCGACGCAAGCCGCTGAAAGTGCTGGCGCTTGAGGCCCAATGGCCTGCCCTGCTGGCCACGCTGGAATGGATGGCGCAGCACCCCAGGCCAGGGCTATATATTCGCCAGCTGGAAATCCCCGGCGTGCACACCAAGTTTATTGAAGGCAACCGCGGGCTGCTCGGCGAGCTGCTTGATCAGCTCCTGCCGGAAGAGGCGATTGACCGTGACGCGACCGGCGCGCGCCGCTTCGAACAGCGCTACGGCTTTCGCCGCCGGCCTTCCCGCCTGCGCCTGCGCCTTCTGGATAGCGCGCACCGCCTGGCCGGACTCGACGATATCGAAATTCCCGTTGAGCAGTTTGCCGCGCTCCGCCTGTCGGTCAGCAGGGTGTATATCGTGGAAAACGACATCACCGCCCTGGCCTTTCCGCCTACGCCGTCGGCGCTGGTGATCTTCGGTCAGGGCTACGGCATCGGCCACCAGCTTGCCGATGCCCACTGGCTCAAGGACAAGGAGGTGCTTTACTGGGGCGACATCGACACCCACGGCCTGCGGATTCTCAGCCAGCTCCGCAACACCCTGCCCCACAGCCGCTCTCTGCTGATGGACACCGCCACGCTGACAGACCACCGCCATCTCTGGGGCACCGAGCCCTCACCGTACACCGGCGAGCTACCCAACCTGACGGCCGACGAGCAGACCGTTTACTACCTGCTTGGCACCCTGGAGCCCGGCCGCCACCTGCGCCTGGAGCAAGAGCACATCAAGTTCTCGGCGCTATAGCGCGCTGGCAGCAGTTGTCTCTGGTCTGTGCCCTTAGGCCAGCGGATCCATGCACCGGCTCAACAACTTACGCTCATCTTGAACTCTCACGATCAAGGCCACAAAGCGGCTCCTACACCTAGCGAGTCCAGTAAACCAAGCCCAGATACCAAGGGTAAGCCGCTCTTATTCCAGTAGTGCCCTGGTTATCTCGATGAACCGATATACCGTCGGATTTGTGCTATTTGATAACCAGGCCATCTCTGTGATGAGCTTCGTATCGTTATCCGCGAGCGGCCGTATAACAACACCCGGTCTGTCATAATTGAGATGGCAATCCGGATAAAGGGTAACCCCCATCCCTGCAGCCACCAGACCAAAAATACTATCGCTGTTAGGGGCCTCCCGGGCGATTTTGGGCACGAATCCGGCCTGCAGACATAAAGCCTGGATCTGTGGCACCAGGTGCCGCCACTGATATATTTCCCCCAGCACAAAATGTTCTTCAGCTAACGCCTTGACCGGCACGGCTTTTAAAGCGGCGAGTCGATGATTAGCAGGCAAAACTGCAACAAATGGCGTTTGATGAACGGGGTAGTGCTGCAGTTCATTTCCGCTGACTGACCCCGTCAAAAACCCCATGTCCAGGCGTTCGCTGGCGATATCTTCAAGCTGCTCATGGGAATCTCGCCGAACCAAGTCGATATCTACCGCAGGCAAGGCGTCATGAAAAGCCGCCAGGATCGAAGGTAAACGGCCATTGATGGCGAAATCGGTATAACCAATCACTAATTTTCCCATCTCTCCAAGGTGCGCTTTGACTGCCCGCCTTTCCGCGCGCTCCATGATCCGCTGGGCAGCACGGCACTCTTCCAGAAAAAGTTTTCCAGCGGCAGTCAGGGCGACGTGCCGACGGCTGCGCTGCAGCAGTACCACCCCTACTTTTTCCTCAAGCTGCTGAACCGCTCGACTCAGTACCGGCTGCGCAATATGCAGACGTTCCGCCGCGCGACGGAAATGCAGCTCCTCCGCTACCGCAACAAAATGACGAACATACGGCTGGAAATGTCTCATCACTGATACCTTAAAAACATCAAAGGATAGAATATTGATATTATACGTATCAGCAAACCTTCTACTACTGTCATTAAAGCGGTAATCGCTTTATCGCCCCTTTGGTAATAGCAAAAACAATTGACAAGAGAAGCTTTATGGCCGAAGAAATCAAAGTTAATCAGGATCGTCTTTGGCAGCGGTTGATGCGCATGGCGGAAATCGGCGCCACGCCTGCAGGCGGCAGCTGCCGGGTTGCGCTCACCGAGGAGGATCGTCAAGGCCGCGATCTGTTCATCGAGTGGTGCCGCGCGCTTGGCTGCGAAATTCGCATTGATCGCATGGGCAACATTTTCGCCCGACGCCCCGGTACTGATCCGCAGCGCCTGCCGATCGCCTGCGGCAGCCATCTCGACACCCAGCCCCACGGCGGAAAATTCGACGGCGTCTATGGCGTGTTAGCCGGCGTGGAAATTTTTGAAACGCTAAACGATCAAAATATTGAAACCGCCGCTCCGTTGGAAATCTGCGTCTGGACCAACGAAGAAGGCGCCCGCTTTGCTCCACCCATGATTTCCTCGGGGGTCTTTGGCGGCACCTATGAACTCGACTATGGTCTCAGTCGGGAGGATGCCGATGGCATCACGCTTGGCGAAGCATTGGAAAATATCGGGTATACGGGAACGCTACCCTGTGGCGATCACCGTTTCGGTGCCTTCATCGAGGCGCACATTGAGCAGGGTCCAATCCTTGAGCGACAAGAGGAAACTATCGGTGTGGTCACCGGTGTCCAGGGCTCTCGCTGGTATCGGGTGACTTTTCACGGCCAGGACGCGCATACGGGCTCCACTCCCATGGTGGGCCGTCGTGATGCCCTGCTCAGCGCAGCTCAAACGATTGATGCGGTCAGGAAGATCGCAGAAAGGCAGGCGCCATCCGCCGTTGCGACCGTAGGGCGCATCGATTGCTTACCCAATTCCCATAACACCATACCTGGTGAAGTAGCGCTTACCGTCGATATGCGCCACGCCACCATCGAAACGCTCGATATCATGGAGGCCCAACTTCATGAAGCGGCTAATACGGCCGCGCATCAGGAAAGTACGGAAGTCGAGATACAGCGGATAATGGATACGCCATCCGTTTACTTCGATACGCTTTGCATTGATGCCGTCTCATCAGCTGTCCGTCAACTGGGTTATCCCCATCGGCGCATGCTTTCCGGTGCGGGCCACGATGCTTGTCATGTAGCTCGCGTAGCGCCTACCAGCATGATCTTTGTCCCTTGCGCTGGGGGGCTCAGTCACAACGAAGCAGAAAGCGCTACCCCTGAAGACCTTTCCGCTGGCGCTAATACACTGCTTCTTGCATTGCTCAAGTTAGCTCGTTGAACCTTTCAACAAAACCAACAATTTTCATTGTTACACAAGCAGGATAAAAACAGCAAAATCAATAATGAAAACTATTAATCATAAAAATAAACACAATGGAGAAACTCTATGGCTTGGTATCTAACTTATACAGTTGCATACTTTATATTCATGTTCTCAATTGCAATCTACTATTTTACCAAGATAAAAACATTTGATGACTACCTGATTGCTGGCTGGAACATGGGCTTCTGGAGCATAGCCGGAACAATCATAAGCACTTGGTGTGGCGCTGCCGTTTTTATTGGCTGGGTTGGCATGGGATTTAGTGTTGGCATGTCAGGTTATTTTAAGTTTGCACTCCCCGGAATACTTGTCAGCATGCTTCTCATTTATTTTTTCAGCAAACCGCTTAGACGGCAGCGACTTTACACATTGGCCGACTTATTTAGCGAACGATTTGGGCATAAAGCAGGAATACTTCCCTCTATATTTTCTGCCATAGTATATTCCATTCCTACTACTGCACTACAAATTGTTGGAATGAGCACAATCTTCAATATTGTCTTCAACATCCCTCTCAATTACGGAATTGCGCTTTCTTTTGCACTCATCCTGGGATTTACTATACTAGGCGGACTGGTTGCTACTATAGTAACCGATGCAATGCAAAGCATCATCGTTTTTTCAGGGATAATCATTTTGGCAGTTGCCGCCGTATCCTTTGGCGGAGGCCTTAATAATATTATAGCCAACACGCCTAAAGAATATTTATCCCCTACAGGAAAAGAAGGCTTGGGTGAAATACTTATCTTCGCTCTGACCGTAGCGCCTTTTTACCTAGTATGGCAGTCAACATGGCAGCGTATTTTTGCTTCCCGCACCGAAGCCGTGGCAATAAAGGCCGGAATGACTGGCTTTGGAATAGTATTGGGTATCTCTTTATTGCCGTACATGATAGGCGTTATTGCAAGACAGTTTGTTCCCCTGGATATGCGCGCTGATTTAATTTTTTCCTATGTCACGGTAGAGCTATTACATCCCGCCATCGGCGGCATTGTGATAGTAGGCCTGTTGTCAGCATTAATGACCGGCGCGGACTCTTTTATTCTTCAGGGAAGCTCCAATCTCGCCCAGGACTTCTATCATCGCATGATCAACCCCGGCGCAGATGAAAAAAACAAGATGTTCGCTGCTCGGCTTAGCGTGATACTGATATCCTTATCAGCAGTGTTATTAGCATACTTGGTGACAGACATTATCACCATGTATCAGTGGGCCCTGCGGATAACCGCTACAACGTTGGTTATCCCCTTTCTTGCCGTCATGTTTTGGCGTCGGGCTACCGGTACCGCCTGCTTGATGAGCATGACATTAGCAACCATCACCACTATAGCTTGGCCCTTCCTTGGTACAAATATCGATCCTGTTATCCCTGGGTTTCTTGTCTCACTAGTGTTCCTTGTTGGCGTGAGCCTCGTCACTGACCACGCTAGGGACGAAAGTGTTAAAGCTATTTATTGGGAAGACCTTCCTACTGCAAAATCAAGACTTCACCCTAGTGAAAAAAATGCTGATAAAGATCAACTGTGATGTATGGGAAGGCTAGTATAATGAACATGACGACAATCTATTCTGCCAAACGCATCATTACCATGAACCCCTCCCAGCCGGAGGCCACCCATATCGCTGTACGCGACGGGCGTATCCTAGCCGTTGGGACCCAGGATTCCATGCAAGATTTTAAGGGCGCCCATCACGACGCGCGGTTTGCCAACGACATTCTTCTACCGGGCTTCGTCGAAGGGCATAGCCATGCGTTGGAAGGCGCCTTATGGAACTACGGTTACCTGGGGTATTTCGGACGCACCGATCCTGATGGGCGCTATTGGGAAGGCTTACGCAGCATCAAAGCGATGCAGCAGCGGCTAAAGGCATATGCCGCCACGGTGGATGAGGCATCGCCGATCATCACCTGGGGGTTCGACCCGGTCTACTTCCCCGGCGAACGACTGGATCGGCATGTGCTGGATGCCGCCGTCAGCGAACGCCCGGTCGTGGTGTTTCATGCCAACCTTCACGTTCTGACGGTCAATACTGCCATGCTTAAGCTGGCCGGTATCGAGCAGGTAGAAGATACCCAAGGCATTCGCCTGGGAGAGGATGGCAAACCCGATGGCGAGCTACAGGAAATGGCCGCCATGCATGTGGTATTCGACGCTTTGGGCTTCAGTATCTTCGATCTGGTGGCCTCCACCGAAACCTTGCAACGCTACGCGCGCATCGCGCGACACAGTGGCATTACCACGATTACCGACCTATACAACCCGCTTTCCGATGAAGGAATAACTGCTCTGGAAGTGGCCACTGCTGATACCGCCTACCCGGTACGGATGGTACCTGCCATGGCGGCTTTGAACTGGTCTCCGGAAGAGGGCGTGGCGAGACTACGCGATTGTCAGCACCGCGGCAGCGACAAGCTCCACTTCGGCCCCGTCAAGCTAATGACCGATGGCTCCATTCAGGGCTACACCGCACGGCTGAAATGGCCCTATTATCATGATGGCAGCCCCAACGGCATTTGGAACGCACCGCCGCAGCAGTTGAAAGATATCGTCCATCATTACCATCAAGCCGGTATTCAACTGCACATCCACTGCAACGGCGATGAGGCCGTAGAGCTGATGCTCGATGCCATTGAGGAGGCCCAGGAGCTCTGGCCACGTTTCGATCACCGTCACACCTTGCAGCACTGTCAAATCATGGATCATGCGCAACTGCGGCGTGCTGCCCGGCTTGGCATCTGCCTGAACATTTTCGCCAACCACCTTTATTATTGGGGCGATATCCACCTTTCCCGCACGCTGGGCTTTGAGCGCTGCCAGCGCCTCGAGCCTCTGGCTTCCACCAGGCATTTGAATATTCCCCTGGCTATTCACAGCGATGCACCCGTCACGCCGCTCGGACCGCTTTTCACGGCCTGGTGTGCGGTCATGCGGCGTAGCGCCTCGGGAGTTCAGCTTGGCGAACAGGAGAAGCTCACGGTTCCGCAAGCGCTGGAGGCGATTACCCTTGGCGCTGCCTATACGCTGCGGCTGGATCATGTGGTCGGCAGTCTGGAAATCGGCAAGTTTGCTGATATTACTGTCCTCGAGGAGGATCCGCTGGCCTGTGAGCCAAACCATCTAAAGGATATCCGTGTGAAAGCCACCGTCCTGGGGGGCGAGGTACATGCCGACGACTAAGTGCGCGCCGATTCCTGTAACGGTCATCGGAGGCTTCCTCGGCACGGGCAAGACCACTTACCTCAACCGCCTGATCCAAGGCGGTTTGCCCCCGGATGCCCTGATCGTCGTCAACGACTTCGGCGACATCAATATCGATGCGGCGCTGATTGAATATCGTGATGACAATGTCATGCAGCTCAGCAATGGTTGTATCTGCTGTACCCTGGGCGGCACTCTGGCAGAGCAGCTCGCTCAAGCGTTGCGTATCCGTACAGAGCCCGGAGCGATCATCATCGAGGCAAGCGGTGTCGCGAACCCGGCACGTATTGCCGATATTGCTCGTGTTTCTCATAGGCTGCGCCTGGCCGAGGTAGCGTGCATCGTCGATGGCTCCCGGGCGCGGCAACACGCAGCAGACCCGCTGGTAGGTGATGCCTGGCACGACCAGGTCAAGGCCGCGGATACCCTGCGAATCAACCGTCTGACTCCCCACGGGAAACGCGAATTCGAACAGTGGTTAAGGCAGTTCAACCCACACGCCCTTATCCAGTACGAGGCAGAAGAAACACCGAGCAGCCCACCTGCCCAGCCGTCCATTTCTTCTCGCCCTCCAGGCCCATCCAGCCACCACGCCGCGTCGCACAGTCAGTGGCATACCTTCAGCCTGTCCGGCCAGGAACAAATCGACAAGACACGTCTCTCGGCGCTGCTTGAGGCATACCAGGACGTACTTTTTCGTGCCAAGGGCTTTATGCTTGTCGAAGCCAGTGGCGATATCGAACTATTGCAATTCACCGGAGGGAGGCTGCATTGGCAACCCGCGCTGCGCGCGCCCAAGGAAACCAGGCTCGTCTTTATCGGCCTATCCGGTGAACGCTTCAGCGCCTTTGAACAAGCCGTGAGATTGTTATTAAAGGGCTCATCATAAACAGTCCATTAGAGGTGGTTATACATGTCCAATCCAGGCACATAAACGACGTCGCACTGCACCATCACTCAGCGCTCATAGCTCAGCCATGTGGCCTACGTCTACTTCTGTGGGGCGACCTGGGTAGCCGCATTCAATGACCACGGCAGCCTCGTAGGCTTTTGAACCATTGCGCAAGCACGGCGCAACGCAATCCAACAATACGCGCGAGCGTGCCCCGCTCTTTGCCTCAGCATTCGATAGTATTCACCGCCAGGCCGCCCCGAGAGGTTTCCTTGTATTTGTCCTTCATGTCGTTACCGGTGTCGCGCATGGTGCGGATCACCTGGTCCAGGGAGACGAAATGCTTGCCGTCGCCGTGCAGCGCCAGCTGGGTGGCGTTGATCGCCTTGACCGAGGCCATGGCGTTGCGCTCGATACAGGGCACCTGCACCAGGCCGCCCACCGGGTCGCAGGTCAGCCCCAGGTTATGCTCAAGACCGATCTCGGCGGCATTTTCTACCTGGGCCGGAGCCCCCCCGAGTACTTCGGTAAGGCCGGCGGCGGCCATGGCGCAGGCCGAGCCCACCTCGCCCTGACAGCCCGCCTCGGCGCCAGAAATGGAGGCATTCTTCTTGCATAGGGTGCCGACCGCCGCCGCGGCCAGCAGAAAGTCCACCACACAGCGCTCGTCGGCATCGGCCTGGAACTTCATGTAGTAGTGCAGTACCGCCGGGATGATGCCGGCCGCGCCGTTGGTCGGCGCAGTGACCATACGCCCGCCGGCGGCATTTTCTTCGTTGACCGCCAGGGCATAGACGTTGACCCAATCCATGGCCGAGAAGGTGGTAGAGATCAGACTTTTATCGCCTTCTGCTGCCTCCAGATGGCGATACAGATCGCTCGCACGGCGCTTGACATTGAGTCCGCCTGGCAGCACCCCTTCACCTAGAAGCCCTTGCTGGACACAGGCCTGCATGGCTTCCCATATTTGCCACAGGCCATCGCGCACCTCCGCCTCACTGCGCCACGCCTTCTCATTCTCCAGCATCAATTCACTGATGCTCAGATCATGCTGTCGGCACAGTGCCAGCAGTTCATCACCGCTGTTGAATTCATAGGGCAACTCGGTGGTAGTCGTATTGAGGTTGCCCTGGTCGACCTGAGCCTGGTCCACGACAAAGCCTCCGCCCACCGAATAGTAGGTATTGCGGTACAGCTCGCCGGTATCGCCATGGGCGATCAGGCGCATGCCGTTGGGATGATACGGCAGGCTTTCCTCCAGCAGTTGCATATCGCGATCCCACAGGAAGGATACGTTGTAGCGGCTATCCAGACGTAGCGTAGCGGACTGCCGAAGCTCTTCTATACAAGGCCCGATGTGGGCGGGGTCAATGCTGTAGGGCCGCTCGCCCATCAGCCCCATTATGACAGCCCGGTCGGTGCCGTGGCCGATACCCGTGGCCGACAGGGAGCCGTAGAGCTGGATCTCGAGACGAACAACGCGCTCGAGCAAATCCTGATTCTTTAACTCATCGATAAAGTCATAGGCCGCCTGCATGGGGCCCACGGTATGCGAGCTCGACGGCCCGACACCAATCTTGAACAAATCGAAAACGCTGATTGACATGTTTTCTTACCCCTTAACGGTCAAACACCACTGTTCGCCTGGCGTGCAGAAAGACCCGGCGCTCCACGTGCAGGGCCACCGCCCGGGCCAGGGTCAGGCACTCGACATCACGCCCCTTGGCCACCAGGTCTTCGGGGTAGTCCGCGTGGCTGACCGGCTCCACGCCCTGACTGATGATCGGCCCTTCATCAAGGTCTTCATTGATGTAGTGGGCCGTGGCGCCAACCAGTTTGACGCCCTTCTCGAAGGCCTGGTGGTAGGGCTTGGCCCCCTTGAATCCGGGCAGCAAAGAGTGGTGAATATTGATGGCGCGTCCGGCCAGCCGGGTGCACATATCGCTGGACAACACCTGCATGTAACGCGCCAGGATCACAAGCTCGGCCCCACTCTCCTCGACCACCTGCCAAACCCTCGCCTCCTGCTCGGTCTTGGTAGCGGGGGTAATGGGCAGGTGGTGGAAGGCAATCGCGTGCCACTCGGCCAGTGACTCCAGGTCCGGGTGGTTGGAGATAATGGCGCGAATATCGATGGAAAGCTGTCCGGTGCGATAGCGGTAAAGCAGGTCGTTGAGGCAGTGATCGGCCTTCGAAACCATGATGACCACTGGCATCCGCCGTCCCGGCGGGGTCAGCTCGAAGGTCATGCCGAACTCGGCGGCCCGCGCCACAAAGCCGGCCCGAAAGGCGTCGGCATCGAAGTCAGCGTCACCTTCAGGCCAAAACTCGGTACGAATAAAGAAGCGACTGCTCAGACGGTCGTCGAACGACTGCTGCTCGGTAATGTAACAGCGGCTCTCTTTGAGGAAGCGTGTTACCACGTCCACGGTGCCGAGCCGGCTAGGGCACTGGGCAGTCAGAATCCAGCTGTCCGTGCGACGACCCATGAGCTTAACTCCTTTGAACGTAAAAGGTGGGAGCGACGAATGCGTTTAGGCAAAAACGAAGTACTTGCGCACCGTCTCTACCACTTCCCAAGTCCCCTTAAAGCCGGGCTCGACAATGAAGATATCGCCGGCCTTGAGGTGAATAGGTTCGCCGCCTTCCGGCGTGAGAATGCAGTAGCCTTCGCGGAAATCGCAGTATTCCCACTTGTCATAGTCCACTGCCCATTTGCCTGGCGTGCAGATCCAGGTTCCCATAGTCTTGGTGCCGTCTTCCGACGCATAGGCGTTGAGATTAACGGTATGCGGCTCACCCGAGAGCTTTTCCCACGGCGTAGCGTCCAGCAGTACGTCCGGCTGTGCATCACGCAGTGCTTTAATCTTGATAGACATAATCTTTCCTTCTTAAGAGTCATAACAGGGAACGGCTTCCGCGCTCAGCGCTTGCCCAGCCTCAGCGCGTGACGCCGATGCCGTACTCCTCACCGGCATCCAGCAGCCAGCGATAGCAGTAGTCGGCAAAACTTCTGCGCAGCACCAGTTCAAAGCGGTCTTCGCTGGGATGACGCAGAATGGCACTGGCCTTGGCGAACTGCACACTGACCGCCTTGCCTACCGGGAAATTGCTGGGATGAACGTCATAGGTCACCGATTTCATGAGTAGTTCAAGCGCCTTGTCACCGGTCAGCTCGATGAGGGTCTGGCCGCCGCTGCCGTTGAGAATAGCGAAGTGGGCATCGCCAAGTTTCTCGCGGAGGCGATTTTCCAGCTCAAACTCCTCGCCGCCGGGCACAATCACCAGCCACTCGTCCGGCGACAACCACTGCACACTACGCTCGCCGCTGGCATCCAGCGCCAGCCCCAACGGCTGGCCAGGCAGGCTGATACCCAGCACATCGCGCACCGCCTCATCAAGGACGATAGCGCCGCCGCGCAGGATAAGATGACCAAGGAAAGGCTTCTCCTCGAGAACGACCTGGCTGTCCTGAGCCGGCATTGGGGCGCTGCCCCGGTGGTAGGCCACGGACAGCGGTGACTCCATGGGAATCGAGGTAGCCGGGCGGGTATCAAAGGTCGCGACCTTGCCGTAAGTAATATCAGACATGCTGGCGCTCTCCCTTGGGATCGATGAATACAGTGCTGACGATCTCGGCTTCATGAGCCTGACCGTCCCTCGTGGGCAGATAGATCTTCTCGCCCATGCGATCCCGGCCACCTTTGACCACCGCCAGGGCAAAGCCACTTTCCAGATTCGGGCTGTAATAGCTCGAGGTCACATGCCCCAGCATATCCATGGGAATGGGCTGGTCTTTATCGAGAACGATATGAGCGCCCTCCTCCAGCACTACCTTGGGGTCGGTAGGCCGCAACCCCACCAGCTGCTTACGGTCCTTGCGCGCGGTATCGGGGCGCGTTAAAGCGCGCTTGCCAATCCAGGAATACGGCTTGTCGTAGCCAATGGCCCAGAACATGCCCAAATCTTCCGGTGTCACCGAGCCGTCGGTATCCTGCCCGGCGATAATCAGGCCCTTTTCGGCGCGCAGCACGTGCATGGTCTCGGTGCCGTACGGCGTCAGGTCGTACTTCTTGCCGTGCTCGAACAGGGTCTTCCACACGTGCATGGCATAGTTCGCCTGGACGTTGATCTCATAGGCCAGCTCGCCGGTGAAGGAGATGCGGAACACCCGGGCCGGCACATCAGCGACCTTGCCGTTACGCCAGTCCATGAACTTGAACTGTTCTTTAGCAAGATCGATATCAGTGATCTCGGAGAGTAGTTTGCGAGCATCGGGGCCAGTCACGGTCATCGTCGCCCAGTGGTCGGTCACCGAGGTGAAATACACCTGCATGTCCGGCCACTCGGTCTGGTGCCACAGCTCCAGCCACTCCATCACGCCGGCAGCGCCGCCGGTAGTGGTGGTCATCAGGAAGTGGTTCTCGCCCAGGCAGCTAGTCGTGCCGTCGTCCATCAGCATGCCGTCGTCCTTGCACATCAGCCCGTAGCGTACTCGGCCCGGCGCCAACTTGGCCCACTTGTTGGTATAGATACGACCCAAAAACTCCCGGGCATCCGGGCCCTGGATATCGATCTTGCCCAGGGTCGAGGCGTCCAGAATGCCGACGCCGGTGCGCACCGCCAGGCTCTCACGGGCCACGGCGTCATCCATGGACTCCGTCTTGCCAGCCTGCTTTTTGGGGAAATACCAGGGCCGCTTCCACTGACCGACATCCTCGAACTCGGCGCCGTTTTCCACGTGCCACTCGTGCATGGCGGTGTAGCGCTCCGGCTCAAACAATTCACGGGCGTGACGACCCACAATGGCGCCGAAGGTGATCGGCGTATAGTTGGGGCGAAACACCGTAGTGCCCACTTCCGGAATGGTGCGCTTGAGCATCCGCGCAGCGATAGCCATGCCGTTGATATTGCCAAGCTTGCCCTGGTCGGTGCCGAAGCCCATGGCGGTATAGCGTTTGACGTGCTCGATGGATTCAAAGCCTTCACGGGTCGCGACTTCAATACCCGCCGCGGTGACGTCGTTCTGCTGATCGACGAATTGTTTGGGCGCACGCAGGGTCGTTTTCTCGTGGGGCACCTGATAAAGGGCACAGGCCGGCGAGTCCAGATGTGCCTCTATCTGCGGCAGTGTTGGCTCAACGACGGAATCAATGCCGCTGGCCTCGGCCGCCTGCGCGCCGTATTGTTTACCGTCGGCAAACACATCGCTCAGCGCGTAGATGCCATGAGCGCCGCCCACCGGGTACATGCCCTTCACCTCGCCGGGCACAAAACCCAGCAGGTCGTCTCGCCAGGTGGGACGCGATCCGGTATGCGACGCCAAGTGCACCACCGGGCTATAACCGCCGGACGTAGCAATGGTATCGCAAGCAAGCTCTTCTACCTGGCCAGTAACGGCAAAGCGTTCCAAATCGACCTGCGCGACTCGGGCTCCTTTGACACGTTCGGCCCCCTTGGCCTCGATCACGGCGGAGCGGGTGATCACGCGAATGCCTTTGGATTTGGCTTCCTTGACCAGATCGCCCTCCGGATTGGCCCGCGCATCCACAATCGCCACCACCTCGCGCCCGGCATCGAACCAATCCAGCGCCGCGCGATAGGCGTGGTCATTGCTGGTGGACAGCACCAATTTACTGCCCGGCACCACCGCGTAGCGATGAATATAGTTAGACACGGCACCGGCCAGCAGATTGCCGGGTACGTCGTTGTTGCCATATACCAGCGGGCGCTCGTGCGCGCCGGTAGCCAGCACCACCCGGTTGGCACGCACCCGATGCAAACGCGCGCGCGCTTGGCGGCGATTGTTGACCAAAGGTGCGGTATCTGCCAGATGCTCGGTACGCCGTTCGTGCAGGGTCACAAAATTATGGTCGTGATAACCGTTGGCAGTAGTACGCGGCAGCAGGGTCACGTTATCCCAGCCGGCCAAGGTTTCCAGAGTCGTCTTCACCCATTGAGCCGCTGGCGCACCGCCCAGGGTGTCGCGGCTGTCCAAAAGCGAGCCGCCCATTTCTTCCTGCTCGTCGCAGAGGATAACCCGGGCGCCGCTGTTAGCCGCCGTCAGCGCCGCCGCCAGACCCGCCGGGCCGGCGCCTACCACCAGGACATCGCAGTGCTGGTTAAGGTGGTCATAAATGTCCGGATCAAGTTCACTGGGCGCACGCCCCAGACCCGCCCCCTTGCGGATATACTTCTCATAGGTCATCCACATGGAGGCCGGGGCCATAAAGGTCTTGTAATAGAAGCCCGGCGGCATGAAGCCACCGCCCAGCTTGCCGACCCAGCTCATCAGGTCGCGCTGGACACTCGGCCAACCGTTGGTCGAGCGCGCGCTCAACCCCTCATAAAGCCCCTGCTGAGTGGCGCGCACGTTGGGCACCTGGGCGGCTTCCGTATTGCCCAGCTGGACAATCGCATTGGGCTCCTCCGCACCGGCGGCGACGAGGCCGCGAGGGCGAGAATACTTGAAGCTGCGGTTAATGATATCGATGCCGTTCGCCAGCAAGGCCGAGGCCAGGGTGTCGCCTTCGTGCCCGTGATAGGTCTTGCCGTTGAAGGTAAAGCTGAGTGAGCGGGAGCGGTCGATACGACCGCCCTGCTGCAGACGATTTGCCTGGGTCATGCCGTTCCCTCCTTGCTGGTCGCATCGGATGTATCGCTGCTTTTGTTGAGCGTTTCGTTTTCAGGGCGTGAACCAACGGTCTGCCAACCGCCGTCCGCCGCCTGTGCGCCAGACTGTTTGGCCTTATCCGCCAGGCTTTGTGCCGTAACCTGGGGCTGCTCGCCCATGCGGTAGGTCTCGAAGATCTCGTAGCTTGCCGAGTTACGCGTGATGTTGAAGAACTTGCGGCAGCCCAGCGCGTGCACCCACAGCTCATGATGCACACCCCGCGGATTGTCGCGGAAGAATAAATAAGCACCCCACTCCTCATCCGAGCAGCTCTCCGGCTCCGCCGGGCGGGCAATATGCGCCTGCCCCTTGGGGGCAAACTCTTCTTCGTCGCGATATTCGTCGCAGTAAGGACAGTTAATGTAGAACATATAATTTTCTCCTTAGTGCGCAACGCCCGCGGCGCCATGCTCATCCACCAACGCGCCGGTATTGAAGCGATCGATGGAAAATGGTGCAGCCAGGGGATGCATCTCGCCTTTGGCAAGACTTGCCGCGAATACGTGTCCTGAGCCCGTCGTTGCCTTGAAGCCGCCGGTACCCCAGCCGCAGTTGAAGAACAACCCCTTGACTTTGGTCTTCGAAAGGATGGGGCACGCATCCGCGCAGGTGTCCACAATGCCACCCCACTGGCGATTCATGCGTACTCGAGAAAGGGTCGGAAACATTTCCACAATGGCCTGCAGCGTATGCTCTACGGTGTAGTAGCTGCCCCGCTGGCCGTAGCCAAGATAGCCGTTGATACCGGCGCCGATCACCAGGTCACCTTTGTCAGACTGGCTCATGTAGCCGTGTACGTGGTTGGACATCACCACGGTATCGAGGATCGGCTTCATCGGCTCAGAGACCAGCGCCTGTAGCGGGTGCGACTCCAGCGGCAGCTTGAGACCGGCCATTCCCGCGACCACGCCGGAGTTACCCGCCGTCACGCAACCGATGGTCTTGGACTCAATGTCGCCACGATTGGTGTGTATGCCGTACACCTGTCCATCGCGGATCTTGAAGCCGGTGACTTCGGTGTTCTGCAGGATATCGACCCCTAGAGCATCTGCCGCCCGGGCGTAGCCCCAGGCCACCGCGTCGTGACGCGCAACGCCGGCGGTTTTCTGCCATGAAGCCCCGAGTATCGGGTAGCGAGCGCGCTTGGAGGTGTCAATAATCGGCACGATTTCCTTGATCTGATCGGCGAGAATCACCTCGCTATCGATGCCGTTCAGCCGATTGGCATGCACCCGGCGCTGAATATCGCGCATATCCTGAAGATTGTGCCCCAGGTTCATCACGCCACGCTGAGAAAACATGACGTTGTAGTTGAGCTCCTGAGACAGCCCCTTCCACAGGTCCAGAGAGTGATCGTAAAGCCGCGCCGACTCGTCCCACAGATAGTTGGAGCGCACGATAGTAGTGTTGCGGGCGGTGTTACCGCCGCCCAGCCAACCTTTCTCCACCACCGCGACATTCTTGATGCCATGGTTCTTCGCCAGATAGTAGGCGGTGGCCAGGCCATGGCCGCCGCCCCCAACGATGATCACGTCGTACTGCTTCTTGGGCGTGGGGTTGCGCCACTGACGCTGCCAATTCGCATGATGGCTTAGCGCATGCTTGACCAACCCGAAGCCGGAATAACGTTGCATAGGAAGTCTCCCAGACGTTTGTGCTTAGGCGCCAGCGGTTTCGCGAACGCTATCTGTTTGTCCGGCATAGACCGGATGACGCTCGCATAGCGCGGCCACTTTTTCCCGGACCTCGGCCTCGACCGCGTCGGTATTACCCTGGTCGGCCAGAACGTCAAGAATGTCGCAAATCCAGCCGGCAAGCGCCTTGCAGTCTTCTTCGTCGAAGCCGCGACTGGTAGCTGCCGGCGTCCCGATGCGCAGCCCCGACGTTACGAAAGGACTCTGCGGGTCGTTGGGCACCGCATTCTTGTTGACGGTGATATGGGCGCGCCCCAGGGCAGCGTCTGCATCCTTGCCGGTTACTCCCTGCTGGATCAGCGACAGCAGGAACAGATGGTCATCGGTGCCGCCGGAAATCACTTCGTAGCCGCGCTCGATGACCGTTTCCGCCATGGCGCGGGCGTTATCGATCACGCGGCGCTGATACTGCACAAACTCTTGGCTCATGGCTTCCTTGAAGGCCACCGCCTTGGCGGCAATCACATGCATCAACGGCCCCCCTTGCTGGCCCGGAAACACTGCGCTATTAAGCTTTCTGTACAGTTTCTCGTCACCGCCGGCGGCAAGAATCAAGCCACCCCGGGGCCCGCGCAGGGTCTTGTGGGTTGTAGTGGTAACCACATGGGCATGGGGAACCGGGCTCGGGTAGTAACCCGCCGCCACCAGACCGGCGACATGCGCCATGTCCACCAGCAGCCAGGCGCCAATCTCATCGGCAATGGCACGGAAACGCTGCCAATCAACAACGCGCGCATAGGCGGAGAAGCCGGCGATGATCATTTTCGGCTTGTGACTGCGCGCCAGACGCTCGACCTCTTCATAGTCGATTTCGCCGGTTTCCGGGTTCAGGCCGTACTGTACCGCGTGGTAATGCTTGCCGGAGAAGTTTGGCGCCGCACCGTGGGTCAGGTGGCCACCGTGGTCCAGGCTCATGCCCAGCACCGTATCGCCGGGTTTGATCAGCGCCATAAAAACCGCGGCGTTGGCCTGGGCGCCGGAGTGCGGCTGGACGTTGGCATAGTCTGCACTGAACAGGTCGCAGGCACGATCAATGGCCAGCTGCTCAGCCACATCGACGTACTCGCAGCCACCGTAGTAGCGCTTGCCGGGATAGCCTTCCGCATACTTGTTGGTCAGCTGGGTGCCCTGAGCCTCCATAACTGCCTTGCTGGCATAGTTCTCGGAAGCGATCAGTTCGATATGCGCCTCCTGGCGCCCCTCTTCATCCCGAATCGCAGCGGCAATCCGTGGATCGAAATCGCTCAGCCGCTGGGTATTCATGGAAGGTTTCATAGTCGTCATGACGTGCTCCTTGTTGTTGGGCGAAACGCTGGCCGGTGACGCCTTATGATGGCCGCGTAGTCAATGGGCATATGCTTTCATGCAAGTTAACGGGACCGTCCCGCGGGTACCAATCAGTAATCCAAATGCGAACATTTGATGCTAGTTGACGCGATACACGCTGCTTCGCGTCCGATTCATCTCATCATGAACCTGGTCGACATCCATGACCTCCTCGCCCTGCTCGACCCAGCGGGCCTGCTCTGCTTCACCGGCCTTGGGTGAGAACCAGCCAGTCCAGCCGTAGAGGATGCCGATCAAAGGCGATAGCCAGCAGACGAAGGCCAGTGGGATATACAAGAGATTTTCCATATTGCCGCTGTAGATACCGAGGCCCAGCGAGGTGATAACCACGGCCCCTCCGGCGTTCCAGGGGATCAAGGGCGATACCAGAGTGCCGCCCTCTTCCGTCGCTCGAGACAGATTAAGCATTGAGTATTTCTTGCCGCGATAGACGGGACCGAACATGCGCCCGGTCAGGGCGATCGACAGGTAGGGGTCGCCGGCTACCAGGTTGGTGGCGATGGAACTGCCGATGGCGGAGGACTGCAGGGCGCCGAAGCTGCGCACGCGCTTGACCACCGCCTCGATAATCGCCCTCATGCTGCCGGTACTTTCCAGGATGCCGCCGAAGGACAACGCAATCAGCAGCAGGGTGATCACCCAGGTCATCGACTGAATGCCGCCGCTGTTCAGCAGGCCGTCGATCTCGGCCACACCCGTGGCGATTTCATAGCCGGAAAAGGCGTAGGCAAAGACCTCCTTAACGGGAGCATCCTGGAACCACACCGCCGTCAGGCCGCCCAGCACTACACCGGTAAACAGCACCGGCATGGCAGGCATGCGCATCACCGCAAACCCGATCACCAGCACCACCGGCAATACCGTCCATAAGCTAAGGGTGAAGCTGTCCGCCAGGCCCGTATTGATAGCGGCAATACGCTCAAAGGAGGCGGCCTCGTCACCTACCAGGTTAAAGCCGACGACGGTATAGATGACCAAGGCGATCAGCATGGCCGGCAAGGTGGTCGGCATCAGGTTGCGAATATGGTCGAACAGGTTCACCCCGGTCACCGCCGGCGCCAGGTTGGTGGTATCCGACAGCGGTGAGACCTTGTCACCGAAGAAGGCACCAGACACCACGGCGCCGGCGGTCCAGTAGGCGGGAATGCCGAAGCCCGCACCGATACCCATCAGCGCCAGGCCCACCGTGCCCACGGTGCCCCAGGAGGTGCCCAGAGATACCGAAACTACCGCACACAGCAGCGCTGCCGCCGCCAGGAACACCTGCGGGCTGAGCACCTCCAGGCCGTAATAGATCAGCGTCGGCACGGTACCGCTGGAAATCCATACGCCGGTGATCATGCCCACCAGGATCAGGATACCCACCGCCGGCAGGCCCACGCTGACCACGTGCAGCATGCCCTCCTCCATGTCCTTCCAGGTGCAGCCCAGATAGCGACCCATCACCGCGGTGATGGCGATACCGATCACCAGGGGCACATGGGGCGTGAAGGTGTCGAACACGAATAGCTGTGTACCCAGCACCAGGAAAGTAAGCGCGATGGGAAGCAAAGCCAAAAGCAAGCCAGGCTTGCGGCAGGTTGCAATCATGGTGGCTGCCCTCGGGTATATGTCGTAGGGGATAAATGAAGACTTGCGCCTTTTGCCTGGCACCGTTGTATGGAGCCTCTGCTAGTAATAGCGGAGCACTACGCGCATAGATTGAATAAACGCGCCAAATTTATTGAACAAGCTTTACAAAATAAATCGCGATACGTTTTTCAATGGCTTAACACCGCCCCATTAGCGCAGGTGACAGACGAGCGCTGTGAAGCGGCCGAAAGGTCGGGAACGCCGGCCCATCGCCTGCCGCAATGCGGCAGGCGCCGCTGGAAAATCGATGTAATCTATTGATATTTAATATTTTTATTTATTCCAAATGAGGGCATTTGGAGTTGTAATTTGCCGTGGCCTGCCTCACTGCCGATAGTCATCAGTGCCAGCCCTCAATTCACCCGCCAGGAATCGGGGCGCTATCGACAATCCCCAACAAATACCTTCAGGAGAATAATATGCAGATGCCTTCTCTTATCGATATCCCCAACGGCGACAAAGTCGTTCCCACTTTCTCCGATGCCGAGATGAAAGGGCGTCTTGAGCGTCTTCGCGCCTACATGGCCGCCGAAAATGTCGAAGCCGTAGTATTTACTTCCTACCACAACATCAACTACTTCAGCGATTTCGTCTACTGCAAGTTCGGGCGCGAGTACGGCCTGGTCGTAACCCAGGACAGCTTTACTACCGTGACGGCTAACATCGACGGCGGTCAGCCCTACCGGCGCAACCGGCTGGGCGACAACATCGTCTACACCGACTGGCAGAAAGATAACTTCTTCAAGGCCGTCAAGCAGCTGTGTGCCGGCAAAAAGCGCATCGGCGTGGAATTTGATCACCTGACTCTGCAGTACCAGCAGAAGCTGCTGAATGCGCTCGGCGACGTGGAGCTGGCCGATATCGGCGAACCCACCATGAAGATGCGCATGGTCAAGTCGGCGGAGGAAATCGCGCTGATCCGCCAGGGCGCACGCGTTGCCGATGTGGGCGGCGTCGCGGTGCGCGATGCCATCAGTGCGGGCGTGCCCGAATATGAGGTGTCGCTGGCCGGCCAGCGTGCCATGGTACGTGAAATCGCCAAGACTTATCCCCACAGCGAGCTGATGGATACCTGGGTGTGGTTCCAGTCCGGCATCAACACCGACGGTGCGCACAACCCGGTGACCAGCCGCCGCGTGCAGCCCGGCGATATTCTCAGCATGAACACCTTCCCGATGATCTCAGGCTACTACACGGCGCTGGAACGTACCCTGTTCCTCGGGCATGCCTCCGACGAACACCTGCGCATCTGGGAAGCCAACTGCGAAGTGCATACTCGTGGCCAGGAGCTGATCAAGCCGGGCGTGCGCTGCTGTGACATTGCCCATGAGCTTAACGAAATCTTCGCCAAGCATGACCTGCTCAAGTATCGCACCTTCGGCTACGGCCACTCCTTTGGCACTTTGAGCCACTATTACGGCCGCGAAGCGGGTCTCGAGCTGCGCGAAGACATCGACACCGTGCTCGAGCCCAACATGGTGGTCTCCATGGAGCCGATGGTCATGTTGCCCGAGGGACTGCCGGGTGCCGGTGGCTACCGCGAGCACGATATCCTGGTGCTCAACGAGCACGGCGCCGATAACATCACCGGCTTCCCGTATGGGCCTGAGCACAACATCATCAAATAAATGAAGGGATTATAGAAGCCATATTAAAAGCCATATGAGTCAATATTTAAGCCTGCCGGCGGAAGTTATTGTCCGGCGGCAGGTTTCTATAGGTGCTCATTTTTTTCAAGGTTGGCGATGCCGGAACGCAGGAAATCAACCACGCGTTGAGCGGCGGCATTAAGCGCTTCTTTATTGTAGTAGAGCCCAATACTGACGTTGGCAAGCGGAGGGAGCTCAGACGTTCCGAGCGTTCCCTTCAGGCGCTCTGGAACCGTAGACTGGGCCATTACCGTGATACCTAGGCCGGCTTCTACTGCTGACAGCAGGCCCAGCAGGCTGGTGCTGGTATAGGTCGTTCTATAGGGTCGACATTGAGTGGAAAGCGCCTCTTCCGATATTTTCCGATAGAGGCAACCCTGTGGATGCGTAATCAGGGACAAGGCTTCGCCTTCCAGGATGCTGTAGTCGGGTGACATGACCCATTCGAGCGGCTCGATACGATAATCTCTGCTGTCTCTCTTTTCCTGGCTATTCACCTCTTCCATAACCAGGATAATATCGTAGAAATTCTGCTGGTATTTTTTCTGGATAACCCTGCTAATATCACAGCCAACCTCTACGGATATACTCGGGTATATTTTGGAGAAGCTGCGTAGGGCCTTGGGTAGAAAGGTTAACTCAAGATCGTTGGGTATACCTATCTTGACTTTACCCTTGACATTCTCGCCGGTAACTCTATTGACGATTTCGTCATTGGTTTCCAGCATTTTTTTTGCCAAGTGATATACATAGTCCCCGTTTGATGTCAGTGCCAGGGTCGACCCCCTCAGGAACAGCTTGGTATTCAGTGTCTCCTCGAGCTTCTTGATCTGAAGACTGATGGCAGGCTGCGATCTTCCCAGAAACTCACCAGCACTGGTGAAGCCGCCAAGATCCTGTATCGTAACGAAAGTTCTTAACAAGTCGGTAGGAATATTTTTCATTTCCTCCCCTCATTTGGATGTGTGATGGGTGCATTTGCCTTACTGATTGGCAGCCGAGTGTAGCACGACATACCCTCATTTTTGAGGTGAAACATAGCCTTTTACCTCTTCGCCGGATCACTTCAACACACCCAACTAATCCTTTCCATTCAACTATTTCCATTTAACAACAAGAGGAAAAGTCCATGGATTCCTGGGTACTGTCCACCTTTCTGGTGTTGACTGCTTATACGCTGGTGCACGCTGGCGCCGCCTACCTGCGCCGCGAGCTCAAGCGTAAGAGAAAAGAACAACGTGAACAACAGAGACAGAGAGGGTAAGCGTTATGGATGGCTATCAAATTTTCAACTGGGGCCTTTTGTTTATCACCTTCGGTCTGATGATCTATCTGGGCTTTCTGTCCTCGAAGATGATGAAGAAGGATGATGAAGGAGGCTTCCTGCTGGCAGGGCGCTCCCTGGGGGCGTTTGTCGGTGCCGGAACGCTGGTGGCTACTGGCTACAGCGGCTGGGGCTTCGTGGGCTCACCCGGCGCCACCTATCAGTTTGGTGCGATCGAAATACTGGGTAATTTCTTTTTCGCACCGGCGATCATGATTGCGGTGCTTTACTTCGCAAGCTTCCTGCAGCGCAGGGCGGAGCATATGGGCAGCAACACGATTCCGGAGTATATCGCCCAGATTCATGGCGGCGGCTCCCTGGGGCGTGTCGTACAGGGTGTGGCTGCCCTGATCACCATCGTGTTGCTGCTGGTATTTCTGACCAGTCAGATCAAGGCGGTGGCGCTGCTGGGAGCCAGCTGGCTGGATATCGAACTGACCAACAGTGCGCTATTGATGATCGGCGTCATCATCATCTACACCATGCTGGGCGGGCTTGCCGCGGTGGCCTGGACGGATACGGTGATGGTCATCGGCATGAGCCTTTCCGCAGTGATCATCGTTATACAGGTATTGACCACTGTTGACCTGACCGAATGGCAAAATGCCCTCAATACCATCGATCCCGAGCTTTTGAACCCCACCACCGGGGCCCATTATGGCGACAGCCCGGCGGCGGTATTCCTGGTCTTGCCCTATGCGTTTCTGTTTGCAGCGGTGCTGCCCTTCATGGCAGTGCGCTTTCTGGCTTTCAAACCAGGTGTCAAGCTGCACAAGATGGCGATTTATGTAGCTATATTCGGCGCTTTACTTAGCCTGGTGCCGATCGTCGGGCTTTATATGCGCATGCAGATGCCCGAACTGACGGATCCGGACAGCGCCATGCCGCTCTACCTTCAACATTTCATGCACCCCGCTCTGGAAGGCTTGATCACGCTGTTTATCCTCTTTGCCATGCAGTCCACTGCCAACTCTCTGCTGCATACTGTGGCCTCGGCGACTTCTCACGATCTACGCCTGGCGCTGTTCCGCGATGCCATCCAGAGCCCTTCGCTGGTGCTGTGGATCAATCGCTTCGCGGTCGTCGCCCTGGGGATCGTGGCGCTGCTGATGATGCTGTACGCACCGCCCTTCATGCTCTCCTGGCTGGGCATCCTGGGCACCGGTACGCTGCTGGCCAGCTTAATCGGCCCCGTCTTCATTTCGACCTTCTGGCAGGGCTCCGCCTGGGGCGCGCTGGTGGCCATGCTGGTCGGCTTCGTCACCAGCGGCTACATGATGCTGTTCGCCGATGTGGGCTGGCTGATCGGGCCGCTGACCGGCTGTGCGGTATCCTCGGTATGCTACGTGGGGGTTTCGTTCTTTACCCACCGTGTACGCCTGGCCACGGTCCCAGCCCACCAGTGAACGGATATCGATGGAAGGACGGGCCACGGCGGAATATTCCTGCCGTGGCCCGTGCCCGTTAGCGCTCCACCAGCGCCTCGCTTTTTTTGCGCCAAGCATAACTCAAGCATAACTTAGGCGTTAAGAGCCTGGTTTGCTTACTGGCAGGAGTGCGCTAGAGTCCGAGAGGCACGTCATCCATGCGTACCCATGGCGGGCTGCGCCTGCGCGTGGGTGCCGCAAGGAGCCTCCCATGACCGATTCCGTTCCGGGTCCACCGCTTGCCGTCGGCTTCGTTCTGCTGCAGCGTTTTACTCTGCTGCCCTTCGCGGCCTTCGTCGACTGCTTGCGTCTGGCGGCCGACGAGGGTGACCGTAGCCGACAGCTGCGCTGCCACTGGGCCTTTATGACCGGCGGCGCGCAGGAGGTGACTTCCAGCTGCGGTGCGACCACTGCCTGCCAGCCTTTCCGGGATCCGGGCGAGTTCGACTATATCGTGGTGATCGGTGGCGTCCTGGAGCGGGGCGAGACGAGGGACGAGGCGGCGCTCGACTACCTCCGGGAGGCGGCGAGCCGCGACGTTCCCTTGGTCGGCGTCTGCACCGGGGTGTTTTCGCTGATTCAGGCCGGGCTGATGAAGGGCCGTCGCTGCTGCATCAGCTGGTACCACCACCGCGACCTGGTGAGCCGCTTCCCCGAGATCGACCCCGTCGCCGACCGGCTGTTCATCGATGACGGTGATCGACTTACCTGTGCCGGCGGCATCGCCTCGGCGGATCTTGCTGCCTACCTGGTGGAGCGCCACCTGGGGCGGGCGTGGGCCAAGAAAAGTCTGCATATCATGTTGATCGACGAGGCCCGCGAGGGGGCCCACCCTCAACCCCAGCCGGTCGTCTTCGAAAAGGTTACCGACCGGGTCGTTCGCCGCGCCATTACGATCGTCGAGCAGCACCTCGGTGAAATGATCTCGGTCGACGAGCTGGCCCGACGCGTGGGCACCTCGCGGCGCAATATCGAGCGCAAGTTCCGCGAGGAGCTGGGCGTCGGCCCGCAGAAGTTCGCGCGAGACCTGCGCCTGCGCTATGGCCTCTGGCTGCTCAGCTATACCGGGAAGAGCGTGACCGACATCGGCGAGCGCTGCGGCTTCGCCGACACGGCACATTTTTCACGCCTGTTTCGCGAAACCTTCCAGATAACCCCGACCGATGCCAGAAAGCGCGCGGGCGAGCTCCAGGCGGAGCTCGCCGACCCCTTCTTCTTGCATATCGACCCCAAGCCCGGTCTCGCGACATGATGACCGGGAAGTTATGGGGGCGCTTATAGCAGCTCAACCTTCATCACACTTCGATTCGCCGATCCCGTCCGGCGAGCATACCCATCACGGCAATCACCAGGGCCAGCACGGCGCATATGCCCAGCGATAGCTGCCAGCCACCCTGGGCGTCGTGCAGCATGCCCATGAGCGGCGGCCCGGCAGCGGCCAGCGTATAGCCGACGCTTTGCGCCATGCCCGAAAGCGAAGCCGCCTGCCGAGCGCTGCCGGTGCGCAGGCCGATAAACGAAAGCCCCATGATAATGCCCGCCCCGGTGCCCAGGCCGAACAGCGACGACCACCAAAGCGCCTGCTGCGGCGCCAGCATCAGCCCCAGCAGGGCAACGGCTGACATCAGCGCCGAGCCGGCGGCGGGCAGGCGCTGATCCTGGATGTGGCGCAGCAGTAGCCCCAGCACCAGCCCGGGCACGGCGGTGGCAAACTGCAGCGCGCCGTGAACGGTGCCGGCGCGTTCCGGCGACATGCCCGCTTCCGCCAGAATCGACGGCAGCCAGCCAATGCCCACGTAATAGATGGTGGAGTTAAGCCCGAAGAACAGCGTGACCTGCCAGGCCAGGCCCGCGCGCCAGATGCTCACGCCTTGAGCCGGCGCGGTGGCCTGACCTCCTGCCTGCGGCGCGGGCGCCGCCTTCAGCTGGGTGCTCCAAACGGCCAGCGCCGCCAGCGGCAGCACCATAAAGGCCAGTAGTGCACCGTTCCAGTTCCACCGCTCAGCCAACGGCACCGCCAGGCCCGAAAGCAGCGCGGCGGCCACGCCCATGGAAAGCGCATAGGCGCCGGTGACCATGGCGATATGCTGGGGGAAGTCGCGCTTGATCAGGCTGGGCAGCAGCACGTTACCCACGGCAATGCCCATGCCAATCAGTACAGTGCCGGCGTATAGCCCCCATAGCGGGCCTGATGAGCGCAGTCCAATGCCGGCCGCCACGACGACCAGCGCCACAAACAGCGCGCGCTCGATTCCCAGCCCGCGCGCTACTCGGGCACTAAACGGCGACACCACGGCAAACGCCAACAGCGGCAGCGTGGTCAGCGCGCTGGCGGCCATGGTGCTTAGGCTAAACGCCTCGTTGAGGTAGCCCAGTATCGGCGGCAGGCCCGTGAAGGGCGCACGCAGGTTGGCGGCGATTAGAAGAATGCCTGCCAGCAAGACACCGTTGCCGGCCACTTTACGGTCTATCGAGTGAGTCATGACACGCTCTGTTGCGACAAAGGGCTGCACTGTAGCCAGCATTTTCATGTTTTAATATCACAACAATGACCATCGATCGCTAAATCATGACAAAAAGCACCGGACTGACCGACTTACTGCAGCATTTCAAGCCGGATCCTCATGACCGGCCGGTGGTGGCGCTGCAGGTAGAGGTTACGCAGAACGACGTGGAGCAGCCGGTACACTGGCACCGCAAGGGCCAGCTGGTACTGGCGCTGCGCGGCGGCGTCACGTGCGACGTGCCCAATGCCATCTGGATAGTACCGCCGCACCATGCGGTGTGGATCCCCGGCGGCATGCCGCATAGCAACCGCGCCACGGAAAACGCGCATATTTACTTTCTGTTCATCGAGCCCGGCGGCGCCGCCCTGCCGGACGAATGTTGCACCCTGGCGATCAGTCCGCTGGTACGCGAACTTATCCAGCACCTTGCGCAAACGCCGGACTACCCGCACGAAGGCCCCACGGCGCGCCTGGCGGCGGTACTACTCGAGCAGCTGCCCCGGGCTCCCGTTCAGCAGCTGCACTTTCCGGTATCGGACCACCCCAAGATCCGTCTGATGACCGATGCCCTGGAGCAGAACCCCGCCAATCGCGCCACCGCGGCGCAGTGGGCCAGCCGGCTTGCCATGAGCGAACGCTCGCTTGCCCGGCTGGTGCAGCGGGAAACGGGGCTGACCTTCGGGCGCTGGCGCCAGCAGCTCCATTTACTTGTCGCCCTGAGCGAGCTTGCCGGGGGCGCCACGGTGCAGCAGGTCGCCGGCACCCTTGGCTATGATTCGGTCACGGCCTTTATCACCATGTTCAAAAAATCCCTGGGCAAGCCGCCCGCCCAGTATTTTACGGCGCTGCGTTAGCCCGACTGACTCGCCTCTTGCCAGCGGACATTCACTTTGCGAATTAGGGGTCCCGATGCTGATTTTCCTCACCCGGCTTCCCGGAATTCTGAAGCTAGCTTTTGTGTCCCCCTTCGGTCAGCGGGGCTCCGCAGCCACGCCCATCTTACGCCTAAAGTTTAACAAATATGCGAATTAATTTTTAAAGGAATATATAAATTCCTAAAAAATATACAACTTATGCTTATATAAAATATTAAGTGCTTGTTTTAAAAGATATTATAAAAAAACAGTATTTTGTATTTTGTATTTTTCCAAAACTCGGCTACGGTTCTGTGAGGCATCCCTTCATGCCTTGAATCGCGCAACACTGAATAAATCGCACAGCGAGGAAGCCGTCATGATGACAACAACAACACGCCTAACCCGCCACTGCTGCACGGCCCTGCTGGCCCTGGGGCTCAGCGCCCCGGCGTTTGCCAGCGCCGATACCATGCGCTTTGGCGGCAACTTTCCGAACGACCACTCCAGCAGTAAAGCCATGGAAATCTTCAAGGAGGAGCTGGACAGCCGCACCGAGGGCAACCTCACGGCCCAGCTTTTCCCCGGCATGCAGCTCGGAGGCGCGGGCGAAAACATCGACCAGGTAAGTTCCGGAGCAATCATGGGCACCTGGGTAGGTATCGCCTACCTGTCGCGCATCGTGCCGGAATTCGAGGCGATGAGCCTGCCCTTTGCCTTCGACAGCCGCGAGGATGCCTTTCGCGTCATCGACGGCGAGGTGGGTGAAATGCTCGACGAGAAGCTGGCGGAAAAGGGCTTCACCGCCCTTGGCTATATGGAACTGGGGTTTCGCAACGTGACCAATAATGAGCGCCCGATCAAGGAAATCGGCGACTTTGAAGGGCTCAAGATTCGCCTGCAGCCCAACCAGACCCACCTGGATACCTTCCGTGATCTGGGCGCCAACCCTGTCTCCATGGGCATCAAGGAAGTCTACGGAGCGCTCCAGCAAGGCGTCATCGACGGCCAGGAAAACCCCTACAGCGTGATCGCCACCCGCCGCCTCGACGAAGTGCAGAAATACCTGTCGGATAGCCGCCACTTTTACGACTACATCGTTATCATCGCCAACCTGGACAAGTTTGAGAGCCTGAGCGACGAGCAGCAGCAAGCCGTAACCGAGTCCATGGACGTTGCCGTCGAGTGGCAGCGCAGCAAGGCCGCCGAGGAAGCCAAAACCGCACGCCAGACGCTTGTCGATCGCGGCATGGAATTCACCTCGCTCTCCGACGAGACCCGCGAAGCGCTGCGCGCCGCAACCCAAGGTGTCGTCGATGACGTCAAGAACAACATTGGCGCAGAGTTCGTGGAAACCGTTCAGGCGGAGCTGGACAAATGAAACCCAGAGCGCCATGGCTGGAAGCGCACGCTTCCAGCCCCGCCAAAAAGCGTTTTCTTGTCACGATGCTGGCGATCGATCGCACGTCCTACTACGCCATCATCCTGGCCATGGCGTCGATGACAATCCTGGTCACCGCCCAGGTGTTTGCCCGCTACGTCCTCTCGGCATCGATCGACTCGGCGGATGAGCTGTCGCGGCTGTTCTTCGTCTGGGCGATCTTTCTGGCCATCCCTCACGGGATAAAAATAGGCATCCACGTCGGCATCGACGTCTTCGTGGGCCTGCTGCCCCGGGCGGTTCAGCGCCAGCTCGCGCGGCTGATGGCCCTGGCCAGCGCCCTGGTGATGATCGCTCTGGTGTGGCTGTCGCTTGGCGCCGTCGCGGATAAATGGCAGCAGCTGATGCCCACCATCCCCGTGACGGCGGCCATCTTCTATATCGCCGTGCTGATCAGCGCCGGCCACAGCCTCTTGCACCTGATAGCGCAAATGCTGCTGATTGAGCCGCTGCCCAGCGCCCCCGCGGCGGTCAAGGAGGGAGCAACCTCATGACCCTGTCCATCGTCATTACTTTTCTGGTTTTTGCCTTCCTGCGCATGCCGCTTGCCTTTGCGCTCGGCCTGGCGTCGCTGGTAGGGCTTTTTGTCGGCGACATGGATTTTTCCGTCATGCCCCAGCGCATGATGCACTCCATCGACAACTTCCCCTTGATGGCCATTCCGCTGTTCATGCTGGCCGGCGAGCTCATGGTGGCCGCGGGTATTCTTCAGCGCCTGGTCGACTTCGCCAACTCCCTGATCGGCCGGGTACACGGCGGCTTGGCCCACGTGGCCATTCTTGCCGGCATGGTGCTCGCGGCCGTCAGCGGCGCCGCCGTTGCCAGCGCTAGCGCGCTGGGCAGCTCGCTGGTGCCGTCAATGCGCGAGAAATACGGTACCGGCTACAGCAGCGCAGTGGTGGCTTCTGCGGCCAACCTCGGGGCGATTATTCCGCCGAGTAACGCCATGATCGTGTATGCGCTGATGGCCGGTTCCAGCGTCTCCGTCGGCGGGCTGTTCATGGCCGGCGTAGTGCCGGGGATCATCCTTGCCGTGGGCTTTATGGGGCTGGCCTCCTTTATTTCGGCAAAGCGGCGCTATCCGCTCACCGGCGGCAGCCTGGGGCTGAAGCACGTGCTGGTTCAGACCTGGCGCGCCCTGCCGATCCTGCTGATGCCCATTGTGGTCGTCGGCGGCATCGTGGCGGGGGCTTTCACGGCCACCGAAGGGGCGGCCATCGCCGTGGTTTACGCCATATTCATGGGCTTTTTCGTCACCCGCAAACTGCGGCTGTCGGATATTCCCAAGGCCATGTTCAACGCCGCGGTCACCGCCGCCATGGTCGGCGCGCTCATTGCCTTTGCCTCAACCATGACGTTTGCCTTCACTATCGACCTGGTGCCGATCCAGCTGGCCAACTGGCTGCAGGACTTCACCTCCGACCCGCAGGTCTTCCTGCTGCTGGTGATGGGGCTATTGATCCTGGTGGGCATGTTCATCGAGTCCAACGCCGCCTACATCATGCTGGTGCCGCTGCTGGCGCCGATTGCCCTGGCCTACGGCATCGACCCGCTGCTCTTCGGTTTCCTGTTCGTCATGAACCTGGTGGTCGGCATGATGACGCCGCCTGTCGGGGTGCTGCTGTTCGTCATGTGCGGCATTTCGAACATTAACCTGAGCGAGCTGATGAAAAGCGCCTGGCCGTTCATTGTCTTCCAGTACGCCGTGCTGGCCGCCTGCTTCCTTTTCCCCGGTATCGTGACCTGGCTGCCCAGGGCCCTTGGCTACTGAGCCAGGCGCGACGCCGTCTTTTATTCACGCGAAAGAGTTTGCCATGAAACTACTGGTCATCAATCCCAACATTTCCCAGGACGTAACGAACCTGATCGAGGCGGAAGCCTCGCGCAGCATTCGCCCCGCCACCGAGCTTTCCATGGCCACCGCACCTTTTGGCGTGGCCTATATCGAGACCCGGGCAGAATCGCTGATCGGCGGCTACGCCACCCTGCAGATTGCCGCGCAGCACTACCGCCAGTACGACGCCATCGTGGTCGCCGCCTTTGGCGACCCGGGCCTCAACGCCCTGCGCGAGATCATGCCGATTCCGGTGGTCGGGATGACCGAGGCGGCGTTGATGAGCGCCTGCCAGCAAGGGGGGCGCTTTTCGATCATCGCCATTTCCCAGCGCATTCAGGCCTGGTACCGCGAACGCGTCGCGGCTTACGGTCTTGAGGGGCGCCTGGCGAGCATTCGCGCCCTGGATGAGCCGCTACAGCATATCGGTCAGGTACAGGAAAACCAGGGCGAGCGACTGATCGAGCTGGGCCGGCGCGCCGTAGAAGAAGACGGCGCCGACGTGCTGATTCTGGCCGGCGCCCCCCTGGCCGGGCTTGCCCGTTCCGTGGCCGACCAGATGCCGGTACCGGCCCTGGACGGCGTAACCTGTGCCGTGATCCAGGCGCAGGCCATGGCCGACATGGCCGCCAAAACCCCCACCGCCGGCAGCTATGCCCAACCGCCGACCAAACCGTGCCAGGGGCTTGAAGCCTCGCTTGCCGAACTGGTTGGCCGCCAGCCGATCGGTACTTAAGGTTGAACAAACACCGCTTAGATAAAACACTGATATAAAGTATAAAGCATGCCCTAAGGCGTTGGTCCGCCCACGCCTTAGGGAAAGCCACCGGCCTCTGAACATCATGTTGATCAGGAGATTCTGCGCAATGAGCAATGCCACCGGCTCCCCTACGGCATCCGATATGGCCGAAACCCCGCCCCCGCAGCGCCGCGTTCAGTCCAGATCTCTGGCCCAGGAGGCCTATCAGATACTTCAGCGGATGATCGTTCACGGTGAGCTGGCCCCGGGCAAGCGCATCGTCGAGCCGGAACTGTGCGAACAGCTGGATATCTCGCGGACCCCGCTGCGCGAAGCGCTGCGCATGCTGGCAAGCGACCGGCTCGTGACGATCCGGCACAACCGCAACGCCGTGGTGACGCTGATCGACTCCCAGGAACTGCAGCATCTGTTCGAGGCCGAGGCGGGCATTGAAGGCTTCGCGGCGGGGCTTGCAGCCAGCCGCCTGACCAATACCGAACTCAAGCGCCTGGAAACGCTACAGGAGCGCCTGGAAAAACTCCATGTCCAAGGCGATCAAACGGGCTATTTCGAGCTCAACCAGCGCATTCATGCTTTGCTCGTGGCCGGTGCCAAGAACCCGGTGCTGGAAGAAACTCACCGCCGCCTGCTGGGACGCCTTGAGCGGGCACGCTACCTGGCGCTGAACAGCATCGGCCGCTGGCAGGAGTCCACCGAGGAGCACCGTGCCATTCTCGAGGCGCTCAAGGCACGGGACGGCGAGCAGGCTCAACGGCTGCTATCCGATCACGTGCGCCATACCGGCGAAGCCATTACCAATAGCGCCCGCTAAGCGGGCCTGGCGGGGCGTATCGGCGGCCCGAACGGGCGCACCGCCACTTTTTCCCTGAACATTTCCCCTAAATTTTTCCCCTGAACAGAGGCAGCTATGCAGAACAATAAGGAACTCAAGGTGCGGATGTTTGTAAACGGCCAGGCGCTGGCCGGGGGCTCGATCAGCTTTGCCCTGGCCGGCAGCACCTTCCTCGGCCAGGCCAACACCGCGCCCAGCTACCGCTTTTATGCCGTGCGCGACGAGTTCCCCGGGCTGGTGCCCGCCCAGGATGGTGGCGCCAGCATCCCCGGTGAGCTTTATGAGCTGCCTTACGCCCAGCTGCGGGAAAGCCTGCTGCCCAATGAGCCGGTGGAGCTGGAGCTGATGGTCATCGAGCTGGAAGACGGCTCGGGCTCGTTGAGCATGCGCCTGAGAGAGTCGCTGATCGACGGGCCGGACGTCGTGGACATCACCCACAGCGGCGGCTGGCTTGCCTACCAGGCGGGCCGGCAGTCCCAGAGCTGACGGCCGGCTAACAGACAGTAAAGCGACAGCAAGATACAACGACAAAAAAGGAGCAGCGAGATGCCGCGCTTTGACACCCTGATCACAAACGGCCTGATCACCACCGCCGTCGACGCCTTCTACGCCGACATCGGTATTAAGGACGGCCGCATTGCCGCCCTCGGCCACGAGCTCGGCGACGCCGCGGACACCATCGACGCCGACGGCCTTCGGATCCTGCCCGGCGGCATTGACGCGCACTGCCACCTGGACCAGCCCATGGGCGACGGCGCAGTGATGGCCGACGGCTTTTACAGCGGCACCCGCTCGGCGGCCTGCGGCGGCACCACCACGGTGATCCCCTTCGCCGCCCAGCACAAGGGGCAAAGCCTGCGCGCCGCCGTGGACGACTACCACCGGCGAAGCGATAATCAGGCCTGCGTCGACTACGCCTTTCACATGATCGTCACCGACCCTACCGAGGCGGTGTTGAAAGACGAGCTCCCGGCGCTGATCGAAGAAGGCTACAGCTCCTTCAAGATCTACATGACCTACGACGACCTCAAGCTCAACGACCGCGAGATCCTCAACGTGCTGGCGCTGGCCCGGCGCGAAGGCGCCATGGTCATGGTCCACGCCGAAAACGCCGACTGCATCGCCTACCTGACCGAGATCCTGACCGAAAGCGGCAACACCGGGCCCTACTACCACGGCGTGGCCCACTCCCGCATCGGCGAGCGCGAGGCCTCCCACCGGGCGATCTCGCTGGCGGAGCTGATCGACGTCCCGGTGCTGATCGTCCACGTCTCCGGCGCCGAGGCCATCGAACAGATCCGCTGGGCCCAGAGCCGAGGCCTGCGCGTCTACGCCGAGACCTGCCCCCAGTACCTGATGCTCACCGCCGAGGACCTGGACCGCGACGGCTTCGACGGCGCCAAGTACGTGTGCAGCCCGCCACCCCGGGACCCGGCCGCCCAGGAGGCCGTCTGGGAGGGGCTCGAGTCCGGCGTCTTTCAGATCTTCTCCTCGGACCACGCGCCGTTTCGCTTCGAGGATCCAAAAGGGAAAAAGCTGCGCGGGGAAAACGCCCATTTTGAGCACATCCCCAACGGCATCCCCGGGCTTGAAACGCGCCTGCCGATCCTGTTCTCCGAAGGCGTGGTCAAGGAGCGCATCGACATTACCCGCTTTGTAGCGCTGACCGCGACCAACCCCGCCAAGATCTACGGCTTGTATCCGCGCAAGGGCACCATCGCTATCGGCAGCGATGCCGACCTCACGCTGTGGGACGCATCGGCCAAGAGCACCGTTCGCAACGCCGAGCTGCACCACGACGTGGACTACACGCCCTACGAAGGCATCGAGCTCACCGGGCGCCCGGTGCTGACGCTATGCCGCGGCCGCGTGGTCGCCCGCGACGGCAAGCCCGAGATCGACGCCGGCTACGGCGAGTTCCTCGAGTGCGACAAGCCCCAGCCGGCGCGCCCGCGCGGCCAGGCCAAAGGGTTTTAATGCGTACAGGGTTTATGCCCGGCGGCCCCACTCTCCAACCCCACGGGGAAGAGAGCATCGTAGGCCCAGTTGAAGACAAAGGCGTAAACGACATAGAACACCGAGAAAGAGATATCCATCTGGAACGCCTGCAGGAGGGAAATGCCGAGGTACCACGCAAAGAACGGCAGCAGGGCAATAAGCAGGCCGGTTTCAAACAGCAGCGCGTGCACCACGCGGATCAGCAGCGTTTTACGCACGCTTCCAGAAAGGCGCAGCATGGCGTGGTCAAACCCCAGGTTGTAGACGTAGTTCCAGCAGGTAGCTATGGTCGCGCCGACGATGGCAAGGACGCCAATATCGTTTACCGGCTTGTCGAACGCCCAGGCGCCAAGCGGAATCACCAGCAGTATGCCGATGACCTCAAACGACAGCGCATGGCGGATACGATCCTTGACGGTGCGCATGGCACGCTCCTTGGTTGAACCGGTGCGGGGAGCATAAGATACGGGCAGCGCCTAACCGCTTCAAGCGGCGCTAGCCGCGGCGGTCCGCCGGCGCGATCAGCTGATCGGCCAGGGAAGAAAGCCCCGAGGCGACGATATCCGGAAGCGGCACGCCGGGTGCCGGTAGAATGGCGTTGTGGGAGCGGGCGACCCAGGCACCGCGACAGCCCACCGCCTGGGCGCCGATGGTATCCCACAGGTGACACGCCACCAGGCACAGGTCAGACGTCTCGACGGCCAGCGCCTTAGCCACCAAGCGGTAGGTGTCGGGCGCCGGCTTGAACTGCTTGACCGCGTCAACGCTGAACGAGCGCTCGAAAAATTGGCTTAGCCCGGCGGTGGCCAGCGGGGTCGGCGAAGCGCCGCCGGCGGAGTTGGTCAGGGTGACCAGGCGAAAGCCGGCATCGCGCAGCCGGGCAAGGGCCGGGGCCGCGTCGGCGTGGGCCGGCATGGTGCTCAGCCGCTCTTTCAGCTCGGCGATATCGGGCTCGGCCAGGTTCACCTTGTGAATATCGGCAACCATCCGTAGCGCGCCCGCTCCCAGCTCGCCGAAGGGCGTATAGAGGCCGGCAAGCGTGAGGGCCTGCGAGTAAAGAACCAGCTGGGCAAACCACTCCCTCAGCACCGCTTTGTCACCGAAGACGCGATCAAAAAGCGGCGCCAGGTGGGTAATATCCAGCAGCGTCTCGTTTACGTCGAATACGATCACCGCCGGCGATGTTGACTCCTGCGCTGTCTCCGCCATGGTGTCTCCTTGGTTGATGTGGCCAAAATAGTGAGTCGGCGGGCGGGCGCCTGTCTCCGCCCCGTCTGTGCTAGGCTCTGCCTGTTTTCCCCGTCGTTTTTCGCGACGTATCGGCAGTCAGGCGCGTGCCGGGCACGCTCAGGAGATAAGCAAACCATGCGAGTGATTCAGGTCAATGAACCCGACCAGCGCGAGGCCTGCCTCGCGCGGCTGTGTGCCGACACCTTCGGCAGCGATGCCGGCCTGACGCCACTGCTGCGCTTTGCCGGCGTCGCCGGCGTGCTGTTTGACCAGCAGGCGGCCCGGGTTCTGGCGCTAGTGGACGCTAATGCCCACCCCCTTGCGCTGGCGCTGTTGGTACTGGACAAGGCCAACCAGGGCATGACGCCGATGCTGATGGCGGACCTTGACGCCCGGTCGGATAGCTCTCCGACCCTGCGGCTGATCAGTGAGCTTGCCCTGCGCGCCCCGCTGCGTATCGAAACCGGCGACGGCGCCGAACGGGAGCGCTTCAAGCGCGCCGGTATCAGCCGCTGGTTTGCCGGCCCCGAAGGGACCCACATCGGCCTGAACGAACGGCACCCGGCCACCGGCCTTGACGACCTGTCGCCGCCGCTGGGCGTAGACGACGACGCCGTGGCCCAGAGCCTCAAGCGGGACCCAACGCTGTTCGAGAGCTATAAGCAGCGCTTTACGGACGGTCTGGCGAATTTCCCCGCGACGCTGTAAGGCCGCCGCCTTGATCCCGCGCCTTCCCCGCGATTGACTGGACGATGCCCTGCCCGTCTTTTATACGAGGTTTTTTTACCATGTCCCAGCGTATTCAGTTTTCGCGCCCCGGCGGCCCCGAGGTTCTCGAACTCGTGGAAACCACCCCGGCGGATCCCGGCCCCGGCGAAGTGCGCGTGCAGAACAAGGCCATCGGCCTGAACTTCATCGATATTTACGTGCGTACCGGCCTGTACCCCGCGCCTTCGCTGCCCTCGGGGCTGGGCACCGAAGGCGCGGGCGTGGTCGACGCCGTGGGCAAGGGCGTCACCCATCTGCGCGAAGGCGACCGGGTCGCCTATGCTCAGGGGCCGCTGGGCGCCTACTCAGACTACCACACCCTGCCCGCCGACAAAGTGATTGCCCTGCCCCGGGCGGTGAGTTTTGAGACCGCCGCGGCCTGCATGCTCAAAGGGCTTACCGCCCAGTACCTGCTGCGCCAGACGTACCCGCTTCGGGGGGGTGAAACCGTTCTCTGGCACGCTGCCGCCGGCGGCGTCGGCTCGATTGCCTGCCAGTGGGCGCAGGCGCTGGGCGTGCGCCTGATCGGCACCGTCAGCTCCGCGGAAAAAGCCGAGCTTGCACGGCGCAACGGCGCCCAGGAAGTCATCGACTACCGCAGTGAAAACGTCGTCGAGCGCGTGCGCGAGATCACCGACGGCGCCATGTGCGACGTGGTCTACGACTCGGTGGGTAAGGATACCTGGGAGACTTCTCTGGACTGCCTCAAGCCTCGGGGCCTGATGGTGAGCTTTGGCAACGCCTCGGGCCCGGTAGAAGGCGTCAACCTGGGCATTCTCAACCAGAAGGGCTCGCTGTTTGTCACCCGCCCGAGCCTCAACGGCTATGCCACGACCCGAGAGCGCCTAGAGACCATGGCAGGCGAGCTGTTCGCTATGCTGGAAAGCGGCCGGGTGAGCATCGATATCGCCCAGCGCTATCCGCTCAGCCAGGCAGGCGATGCCCAGCGGGCGCTGGCCGAGCGGCGCACCACCGGCTCGACCCTTTTACTTCTTTGAACAGGCACCCCCGATGCCCCAGCTGAGGATGAGCCATGACCGGCGCCGGCGAGGCAAACGCATAATGCTCTGGGCGCTGCTGCTACTCGCGGCTGCCTGGCTGGCCATGGGGCTGTGGCAGCGCTACAAGCCGCTGCCCGACGGCGTCGGCGTGGCCTGGCCCGCGCGGCCGGCTGACGACGTGCGCCTGCTGACGGATGAAACCTGGTACGACGCCGACGGCCGCCAGCACCGCCGCCAGGCCATTTTTGACGAGGTGATGGGCATGATCGCCCAGGCCCGACGGCTCATCGTCGTGGATATGTTCCTGTTCAACGACTTTGCCGCCGGCGCCGATAACGACGACGTGCGCCCGCTCTCCGACGAGCTGGCCAATGCCCTGATTGCGCAAAAGCGCCGGCACCCCGGGATGACCGTGCGCCTGATCACCGACCCGCTCAATACGCTTTACGGCGCCCTGCTGCCCGAGCACCTGGCGCGGCTGAAAGACGCCGGCGTGGAGCTGATCATTACCGATCTGTCCCGGCTGCGCGCCTCCAATCCGCTGTGGTCGGGCCTTTGGCACCTGGGGCTGAACCGGCTGGGCAACGATCAAGGCGGCGGCTGGCTGCCCAACCCCCTGGGTGACGGCCGCATCACCCTGCGCAGCTACCTGACGCTGGCCAACTTCCGCGCCAACCACCGCAAGACCCTGGTGGTCGACCAGGGCAACGACTGGGCCGGGCTGGTGACCAGCGCCAACCCCCACGACGCCAGCAGCCGCCACGATAACGTCGCCCTGCGCTTTAGCGGCCCGGCGGCGCTCGATCTACTGGCCTCCGAGCGCCTTCTGGCCGGCTGGTCGAAGAGCGGAAAAGCGCCTGACGCGAACGCCTGGCCGGCGGCCTCGGCCAAAACCGCCAGACAGCGGGCGGAAACCGCGCCGGAAGGCACCGAGAGCGCGCGCCTGCGCCTTCTCACCGAAGCGGCGATCCGCGATGCCGCGCTCGGCCACATCCAACAGGCCGGCGACGGCGATCGTCTGGATATCGCGATGTTCTACCTTTCCCACCGCGCCACCGTCGAGGCATTAAAAGCCGCCAGCGCCCGGGGCGTGGCCGTGCGAGTGCTGCTGGACCCTAACCGCGAGGCCTTCGGAATCAAGAAAAGCGGCATTCCCAACCGGCCGGTGGCTGCCGAACTTGCCGGGGCCGGCACCCAGGTGCGCTGGTGCTTTACCCAGGGCGAGCAGTGCCACACCAAGCTGCTGCTGCACCGACAAGCCACGGACACCTCGCCGGCGAACGCGACGCTGATCCTGGGCTCGGCCAACCTCACCCGGCGCAATCTCGACAACCTCAACCTGGAAACCAGCGTGTCGCTTGCGGGCAGCGACGCCACCCCGGCGATCGCCCGGGCCGCCGAGCTGTTTGAACGCCAGTGGCTTTCCCCGGCGTCACGGCGCACCAGCATAGCCCTGGCGGAAGACCCCGCCGCCAGCCCGTGGAAGCGCTGGCGCTACCGGCTGATGGAGGCCACCGGGCTTTCCAGCTTTTAGCCGCGTCCGGGCGTCAGTCCACCCCCCGCATGGTCTTGCGGATAAACGGCAGGCAAACCAGCAGCAGCGCCCCGCTCCCCAGGGCAATGGCCGCCATGGTAATGAAATAGGTCACTTCGGTTTCCGGGGTGTAGAGGCCGCCCAGCTCTCCGCCGGAGGCAAAGCCCAGCGACATCGACATAAAGAAAAGCGCCAGCATCTGCGTCTGATACGCCTGGGGCGCAAGCTTCGTCGAGACCGACAGGCCAATCGGCGAGAGGCACAGCTCGGCGCAGGTAAAGCCGAGCAGCAGCACGACCAGCACGGCCAGCGGCATGCTGTCCGCCAGGCTACCCAAAAACGGCACATAGCCGAGAAAGGTCAGCCCGATGATGCCCATGGCCAGCACGAACTTGCCCGCGGACGAGGGCTGGCGCTTGCCGAGCCTGGTCCACAGCCAGGCAAACACGCCGGAAAAGACAATGATGGTCAACGCCTGCACGGACACCAGCCAGCCCACCGGCACCGTCCAGCCCCCGAGGTCGCGATTCACGCGCTGGTCGAAAAACGCGGTAATGACGGTATAGAACTGGCTGTAGAGCGCCCAGAAAACCGCGCTGGTCAAAAACAGCGGAATAAAGGCGTAAACCCGACGCTTTTCCTCGTCGGTCACCCGATCGGAGCGCAGGATCACATAGAAGTAGGCAACGGACACGCACGCAATGATGCCCAGCAGCACAGCGGCAAGGTTGTCGGCGCGAACCCAGCCCGCGGCGATGGCTAGCGCGAGACCGGCAACGACAGCAACGCCGGCAATGGCATAGCGCTTGGCGCTACCTTCGGCCAGCGGCGTCGGCGCGGCCTTCTGCGCCTCCGGCAGCCGTTTGCGCCCCTTGGCATACTGCAAAAGGCCAATGGCCATGCCGAGGGCGGCGATGCCGAAGCCGTAATGAAAGCCGGCGCTTTGCTGCAAAAACCCGGTGAGCAGCGGCCCGGCGAAACCACCGACGTTAATGCCCAGATAGAAGAGGGAAAACCCCGCGTCCCGCCGCGGGCTCCCCGGCGCGTAGAGCGAGCCCACCAGCGACGAGCAGGTCGCCTTGACCCCGCCGCCGCCCGCCGCGATGCACACAAGCCCCACGGCCACGCCGTGGACGCTGGGAATAAGCGCCAGGGCCGTATGCCCCAGCATGACAATAATGCCGGAGTAAAAAAGCGTGCGCTCGGCGCCGAACACCCGATCGGCAAACCAGCCCCCGAGAATCGCCGCCAGATACACCCCGCTGCCGTAAGCACCGACGATGCCAATCGCCACCGGCTGGCTGATATCCAGCCCGCCGCGGGACGTCTCGTAATACAGGTAGATCAGCAGGATCGCCTGCATGCCGTAGAAGGAAAAGCGCTCCCAGACCTCCATGCCGAACAGCGTCGCAAGCGGCCAGGGGTGGCCAAAGAAAGTGCGTTCGCGTTGGGCACGGCCGTCGTTTGGCAGGTCGTTCATGTTGGCTCCACATCACTATGCGGCTAGTGATCGGTTAAGGCATTAAGCGGACTCGCCGTCGAGCAAGCGGCAGGGCTCGCCGTGCTGTTCAAGCGCGGGGCTCTGTATAAAGCATACGCAAACGGCTTGGCAAGGCATCCGCTCAAATTTTACGACATGAACTCAGGCAATAGGGGCAGGGCTGCAGCGCCTGGCCGGAGGCAGGCAGCAAAAAAGCGGCACGCCAGAGGTGCCGCTGGAGGGACATCATTCAGGGGTACCGGTATTGCCGCCGCCTGCTGAGGGTTCGCTGCCGCCCATGCCGCTGTCGGCAGGATCCTGGTTCATTTGATCATTTTGCATTGGGTCATCTTGCATCTGCCCGCCATCGGGGCTGCCCGTTTCGGGCTCTGCGGGCATGTCCGAGCCGCCGTCGCAGGCGGCCAGGCCCAGCGCCGTTACGATAAAAACGGGCGCCAGCAGCGACTGCTTGATATTACTCATAAAGCTCTTCCCTACACATTGGATAACGTCGACAACGGAGAGTGTTACGCGGTGGGCATATCACCCCCGGCTTCATGCTTCGTGTTACAGCTGACACTAGGGTCTGTTGACGTTTCATGGCAGGGGTATTGGCAGGATAGGGGCAAGCTCACAGAATAAAGGTTCCTAAGCCAACAAACTGCAAGCCTGCCATGCCCCGACAAATGCTCACGGATGAAC